>JAJFFQ010000001.1 GCA_021776565.1 Robiginitomaculum sp.
TGAAGTGGTCCTGTTTTTCTGCACAGTTTTGCGGCTGAGTTAAGGTGCATTCGGTTTGATTATCATGCCGCTTTTTTCATTTCATCACTGCCGAAGTATGCCTCGTCAGGGGTTTGTTTAGCAAGGGCCGTGTGGGGGCGATCGGTGTTGTAGAATGTGATCCACTTGCTGATTACCCGTTCGGCAACAAATCCGTCGGTTAATTCATGCAGATAGACCGCCTCCTGTTTCAGGGACCGCCAGAGGCGCTCGATAAAGATGTTGTCGAGATAGCGTCCCCGCCCGTCCATGGAGATTTTCACTTCGGCTTCGCTCAAAGTGCTGATCCAGGCCGATCCGGTAAATTGACTGCCCTGATCGGTATTCATGATCTCTGGCGGGCCGTGTTTGGTAATGGCCTCATCCAGTGCTTCCTTGCAGAAGCTCGCATCCATTGTGTTTGACAGTCGCCACGAGAGCACCTTACGCGTCGCCCAGTCCATGATGGCCACCAGATATAAAAAGCCCCGTTTCACAGGGATATAACTGATGTCCGCGCACCAGACCTGATTGGGACGGGTGATCTGCATGTTTCTGAGAAGATACGGATAAATTCGGTTCTCCGGATGCTTCTTGCTTGTGTTCGGGCGCTTGTAGATCGCCTCCAGCCCCATGATTTTCATCAGACGACGGATGCGGTGACGGCCTGCATAATAGCCTTTTCTCGGCAAATAGGCCGCAATCTGGCGGCTGCCAAAGAACGGATATTGGGTGAATACCCGGTCGATCTGGTGCATCAGTTCCAATGTTTCAGGGCTAAACCCGACAGGGGTATAGTACAGCGAAGAGCGGCTGATCTTGAGGATTTTGCACTGACGAGACAGGCTGATACCCACTTGCTTGTTGACCATTTGTCGGCGCGCCTTCGGGCTCATCGCTTGAGCCCTCGCGCTAAAAAATCGTTCTCAACCGCCAGCCTCCCGATTTTGGCATGCAGGTCGTTGATCTCGGATTCGCTTGGGCCTTCTGGCTTGCCTGATCCTGAAAATACGCCAGACAAACCTTCCACAGCCTGCCTCTTCCAGGTGCTGACCTGGGTGGGATGTAACCGGTGCTTCGCTGCTATCTCATGGATCGTCCGGTCCCCACGTAGTGCTTCAAGCGCAACCTTGGCCTTAAACTGGTCCGAAAACTTCCGTCTCTTCGTCATTTTGGTGTTCCTTCATCGTGTAGGAATACACCTTAACAGACTGTCCAAATTTCCAGGACCACTTCAATGTTGATAGTAGCTTTTTCGCTAGAATACGGAATTAACCCAATTTTGGCAGGCATATTTGTATTCCTTCTTCTGGGTATACACAGAGAATGGAAGAGGCGCGCTGTCGCAGTTCTGAACATTCTTGATGTAGGCAATGTTCAAATATACGGACTGCGTGATGAAGAGGCGCAAGATTTGGTGGCAAAATTGAATGAGGCAAATCTGTAGCGAACCTGTCTATTGTGACTTCCTTCTCCCTCAGGCGCGTTTTCGACTTTTATTTGATTTGAGGAAATTATAAAAATGTCAGACAAGAAACTGATTGAGACTATATACGGAAAATATTCCAAATTCGACATATATCGAAGCGACAGTTGGGGGACGACTGATTTCTATCTTTATAAGGATGGGAAATCATGGAAAAGCTATTCAACGCTAAGCGGAGCAGTTGCTGAGGCGAAAAAGCATTGAGTTGCTTTGTTCCAATGGTGCTCAAAGCAAATTGCTAAAGTTTTGTAGTTTGTTGCGAACCAGAAAACAATTATGTATTGGAAAAAATAGCGCACCAGCAAAACCTGAACTTATGGTCTCAACCTTTGAAGGGGGGACTTATTTTTTAGCCAGCTTCAGGACGTCGAGTTTGAGCTTATCAGTTTCGGGATTGTTTGGATCAAAGATGTCGCCATACCAGTCTTTGACATTTTTGTGCTCGGGATGTTTTGTATCGGCCATTGCTTCGAGGAAGGCCTCATAGCCGGGTGTACCACCCACATCCTCAGGCGGGCATTGGCCAATGACTTCGGTCAGTTTTGGATACAAATCGCCTGAAACGGCATCACTGATTTCCCCCGCTTCAATCCGGTGCATCCAATCATCACCAAAATCATAAAGGTATCGCAGGGTTTTCATGTTCGTGCTGCCCAACACGTCTTCAAGAGTCGATTCGCTTGCAGGAAGTTCGTCACCTCCAAAATCAGGATCGGGAACTCCCCAGCGAGAACCTGCGGCCATAAACATATAGAGATGGGCATTCTCCCATCCCATGGCGGCTTGAATAGTCAAATGTAATCGGTCGAGGCGGATTCCAAGCGGAACTTCAACAATCCGTATAACAGTGGGCTTCACATGTTCAAGTGTGATCGTCAGTTCGATGATTTTCACTCAGCACCCCTCTTTTATGTGTTAGCTTGGTTGAAAGCGTACAAGAGAGTCAACAATGTCTCTTTGAACAAGAATATTCAAGCCAACATTCTTCTACACCTGAATTTGGCCATTGAAGCAAAAAAGGCAAAGCCGTGCTTACTATGTGCTTACTGGCAATAAATCAAAATTTTACTTGATTTTTGGATTTATTTAAGCTATTGAAAAATTAAAGGTAAATGGTGCCGCAGGGGAGAATTGAACTCCCGACCTCGTCATTACCAATGACGCGCTCTACCACTGAGCTACTGCGGCCCGACAGGGCAATGTACAATGGACAAAGGCCTGATCGGCTGCGCATATAGCCCAGCGGCGGCGCGAGATAAAGGGTGCAGCCCCGTTCCATCTGCAAATGAGTGTGATTTTATGAAATCTACGCGTAAAGATCAGAAAAAGTCAGGGCCGCAAAACCGTGAGGAGCGCCTGGCGGAAGCCTTGCGGGCCAATCTTCGTCGTCGCAAGGCAGGGAAAAGTAAACCGTCATAGCCCTGAACCAGACATTGCCTTGTAATTATCATGTTTTGTGCTTGCGCTGGCCATTTTACCTCTCTAATCCGGTTTTATGGATCGTATACTTATCAATGGCGGCAATCCCTTAACGGGAACTGTACGCATAAACGGCGCCAAAAATTCGGCACTAAAACTTATGGCTGCCGCTTTGCTGACCGATGAGCCATTGACGCTAACCAATATGCCCGACCTTGCTGACACCCGCTTTATGGCGCATTTGCTGGCCCACCTGGGTGTTGCGGTAACGCGTAAAAACGGTACGCAGATGACATTGCATGCCAAAAAACTGGCCGAGCCGTTTGCGCCCTATGATCTGGTTCGTAAAATGCGTGCCACCTTTAATGTGCTGGGGCCATTACTGGCCCGGCACGGAACTGCCCGGGTGTCCCTGCCCGGTGGTTGTGCCATTGGTGCACGGCCCGTTGATCTACACCTCAAGGCGCTGGAGGCCATGGGCGCGCAGATCGATCTGGTCGAGGGCTATGCGGTCGCACTAGCACCCACAGGTCTGCACGGCGCACACATCAGTTTTCCTTTTGTCTCGGTCGGGGCGACCGAACATGCCATGCTGGCTGCTGTCCTCGCCCAGGGGGAAACGGTACTGGACAATGCAGCGCGAGAGCCGGAAATTGCCGATCTGGCCAACTGCCTGAACGCCATGGGGACGCAGATTGAGGGCGCAGGCAGCGCCAGCATAAGCATTAAAGGTGTTGGCAGTCTGGGCGGCACCGAACACCGTGTTATGCCAGATCGCATAGAGGCCGGCACCTATGCGCTGGCGGTGGCGGCAACAGGCGGCAATGTGCTTATCGAGAACTGTGACCCGGCTCACCTGGGTGCGCTGTGGGATCGTATGCGAGCCATTGGCGTTACCACCGAGCCACAAGGTGTGGATAGCGTTCGCATCATCCAGAACGGTGATCGTTGCAGTGCAGCCGATCTGGAAACCCAAGCCTATCCGGGTTTTCCTACTGATTTACAAGCGCAATTCATGGCCGTTATGTGCCGTGCCAATGGTGCGTCTATTATTCGCGAAACCATTTTTGAGAACCGCTTTATGCATGCGCCGGAGCTTTCCCGCCTTGGCGCAGACATAACCGTGCATGGGCGAGAGGCGGTGGTGCGCGGCGTGCCAGAACTACACGGCGCACCGGTTATGGCAACGGATTTACGCGCCAGCGTAAGCCTGGTTATTGCTGGCCTTGCTGCGCAAGGCCAGACAGAGGTTAACCGAATTTATCACCTTGATCGCGGCTTTGAAGGGCTGGAGCGCAAACTCGGTGCCCTGGGTGCGAACATAAAGCGTGTATCCGAGGCCGGTTAGTCGTCCAGACCATCGAGATATGCGATCACGGCCAGCCGGTCAGCCTCACCCGTAACCTCATCGTTAAGACCCGGGAAAATCATTTTGGTTTTGGTCACCAGATCGCGCGGTTTGGTCAGATAAGTGTTTAATGTTGCTGCGTCCCAGACCGCACCGGTTTCACCAAAGGCGATCATGGATGCACTGTATTTATAACCCGTAAGCGTGCCAGGTGTCCGGCCAACCACACCATAAAGGCTGGGGCCAACTTTCATCTTGCCGTCTTCAATGGAATGGCACACACGGCATTTTTTGAACACATCCTCACCATCAACAGCAAATGAAGGCAGTGCGCTTGTGGCCAACACCAGGGCAGCACCAATGGACATCATGATCGTTTTATTCATTATAAATTCCTCTTGTTTGGACATATAAGGCTAGATTTCATGGACTAATCAAACACAATACGATCCATAAACCTGTGTTGACCCGAAGATGGTCACAAAGCAAATCCCGATTATTCACATCTGCGTTATTATGCAATCATACCAACAGGATATTGAACCGCAGATGAATACAGCCGATTTTCCATAATAATTCACCTTATGCAAACCAAAACGCCCACCATAAAGGCGGGCGAGATGGGTCACAAATACCAATAACCGGCGTGTGCGGTTTATTTGGCTGCGTATTCCTTTTGCAGCACATCGACATAGGCGGTCAATGCCGCCAGTTCTTCGGAATCCCAGGGTAGAGGATTGGCTTCCATAGGCTGTTGCATACAAATTTGAACCATGGTTTCTGCTGTAACCTTTTTCTGACGATAAAGGTCTTTACCCATGGCAACATAATGCTTGTACGGATTTTTGAAGGTATCGTTATAGCCTTCAAGGTCTGTGTGGCAGCTATTGCAGCTTAACCCGTTGGAAGACAGAGATGCGTCGTCATAAAGTTCTTTGCCACGGGCAGCCAGCGTCGTGCTGCCGCCTTTGTATTTCTTGTCAAACATCGAACGTTTGACATCACCAGGGTTACCTTCGGCCTCGCCTTCGCCTTCTCCCTCAGCTTCGCCTTCTCCTTTGGCCTCACCCTCAGCTTCGCCTTCGGCTTCACCCTCGCCTTTAGCTTCCGCATGGCCTTTCATTTTATGAGCTTCGGCCTCGCCTTCGCCTTCTCCCTTGGCTTCACCCTCGCCTTTAGCTTCGGCATGGCCTTTCATTTTATGAGCTTCGGCTTTGGCTTCACCCTCAGCTTCACCTTTGGCTTCTTTCTTGGCTTCACTTTCAGCCTCACCAGCAGCTTGTTCATAGGCCGAAGGCGTAGCATTTTCTGCACTCACCGCCTGACTAATGCCAATGCTGGCAATCATCAATGGTGTGGAATACAGCAATCCTTTGGCCAGTTTGCCGAGCAATATCTGACGTTTATCCTGCATGGTCTTCCCCTTGGAATTATGGCCGCCAGAGGCAGCATTTGAATAATGTAACCAACTCCAGGCACACGTGGCCCTTTGAAGCCCAAGACTAGGCATATGCTCAGGAAGGAGCAAGGCACAGACCCCGCCAATCTGGTAACATTTTCGCGAGGTGAGCAGCTTTGGCATATGAATATATGGATTTTCACAAGGATACGCGCTGCAAATGCAATCCTGCGCTTGACAGACCGCCTGCAAGCCATGCCAGTTTGACACAGCACACAAACACAAGGGTTGATAATGACATCGACAAGCAAGAAACAGCTACGTTACTGGCTGGCTGGCAATCGCGAACCGGGACAGGACGTTTTTTTTGTTAAGGCGCTCGACAAGACCATATGGAAGCCCGGCAGCGCCGAGCACTGGGATACCTGTTGGTATACCGGCATGCCTGACCCAAAAGTCTTCGAGCAACTGGGCGATCATAAAACCATCAACCACATTCCCGGCAATAACGGCCTGACAATAAAAGACTATCTGCATGAGACATTACGGGCGGCGCGGATGCGCCTGAGCGGCAAGGACAATATAGCGCGCATGGATTATTTCCCGCGCGTTTATGCCATGCCCGATGATTATCATGAATTGCAACAATGTGCCGCCCGCAACCCAGACAAAAAATGGATATTAAAGCCCAAAAACTCATCGCGCGGGCGCGGCATAGAAGTGGTGCAGGACATTGCCAATATCCCGCTTGATAACAAATGGATGGTGCAGGAATACATCGATAATCCGCATGTGATGAACGAGCGCAAATACGTGCTTCGCCTCTATGTTCTGGTGACTTCTGTGGAGCCATTAAGGGTCTATCTTCACCGTGAGGGCTTCGCCAAACTGGCCTCCGAACCCTATAATATCGAAGACCCGGACAACCCGTTTGCCCATCTGACCAATCCCGATATTAACGCCACCAATACAGACGCAGATGCACCGGTGGTGTTTGTCGGACTGTCTGATTATCGCCAATGGTTGCGCGATCAGGGCCATGATCATGAGGCTTTATTTGCCAAAATCCGCGACCTGGTGACGCTAACGGTGATTGCCGTTCGCGAAAGAATGCGTAGGCGCGTTAATGCACAAAAGGCCTCGGCACGCGGATGCTATGAGCTTCTGGGTATTGATTGCCTGGTGGACGAGCAACTGAAACCCTGGATTCTGGAATGTAATTTAAGCCCGTCGCTGGAAGTGTGTGCAGGGCCGGATGATGGCGGCGATACGGAAACCACGATCAAGCAAGGCATGGTGGCAGACATGGTATCGCTATTGGGGATCAACACACACCCCGGCCATCAAAGCGACGATCCAGGCAAACTAAGCAAGGAAGAGCGCATTGCCCGGGATGCGGCGGATGAACTTTCCCGCGCCGGTGGTTTCGAGCGGTTATTTCCAGCCAAAGACAGTGTGGAGGATTATCTCAACTTTTTTCCTGTGCCGCGTTATGCCGATATGGTCAGCGCACGCCAGATCACCGGGGCCGCGCTAAAACCGGTGCGGTTGGTACCAAATCGAACCACTGAAATTGTATCCGAAGACGAACTGGCGCTTTATTTTGAGAAAAACGGCACGCTATACACACCCAATCCGGTTTCGGGATGGATATGGCTAAAAATCACCGGCGGGGCAGACCCCGAAGAGATCGCTGCTGAACTTATCGCCTCGCACGAAGCTGCCCATGGGACGCCCGGCGAGGGTGAACAATGGATGATCCGCGAAAATGTCTGGGATGTGCTGTCCAACTGGGCACAACTTGGGCTTTTGCGCCGCGAAGGTGAAAATGAACAACCCATTGAACAACAATCCACAAAATCGTTCACCAGCATCAAACCGGATACCTTGTTGGTGGGAGAGCGCGTCATTGCCCTTGACTATGGCTGTCCGGCGGTTGCGGCTCGACTTGGCGAGATGTTTGCACCGCTCAAAACAAATAAAAAGCCCGAACTGACCATAGCCATACAGCGTGCGCCTGTGGGGTATGCCGTGGCGCTTGGCTCACAGCTTATCACCACCGGGCTTGGCCTGGATAATCTTGCCCAGATCGTTAGCCGCGCCCTTTTTGAGCAAGCCCCCGCCAACGAGCACGAAATTGCAATTGCCGGCTCTCTGGTTTTACTTGGCAATAACGAGGCGATATTGTTTGTCGCCGGGCGCGAAAGCCAATGGGAAGATGCCTTGCCATTGCAGTTTTCCACCTCAATCGGCCAAGGTATTGCGGGCGGGGCCAGGCTGGATATGAATATGCACAAAACCGCAATACCCATCGGCCTGCCCCTGCGTATCAATGAAGACGACATCAACACGATCGAAGAAACCCTGGATGCGACACTGCCCTCTTATATGCAGAATTGGCTCTCAGGGGGGCAAGGGCGGCTGTTGGCTTTTGATTGTAGCGCCAATGGTCAACCCGTAACCTTACGAGCGATCATCATCCCGGAACGAAGTGAGCAAGGAAAAATGGCACTGAACAAGGCCAGCGTCCACCGGGCACTTGATGCGATTTTGGTCTCTGCGGCGGGCGAGCAAGGCGCAAGCCTGGTTGGTGCACAAGTCAGCGCGTTGAATGACTGGCTGGATGGGTGCGACCTCTATACATTTGGCTTTGCCGATGCCAATGAGGGGGCTGAAAAACTCGCCGGGGCGCTGGGTATAAACCAGGACTAGTCTAACCTGGGGTCTGTGGACAATCAGGTTTCGGGCGTAATTCTTTAATATATCCCAATGTAAAGAGCACAGCCATGACCAATATGACCGCATTGGCATAGAAAATATAATCTTTGCCAAGATCATCGTAGATGAAGCCTCCGGCCAAAGGGCCAAGTGCTGCGCCAAGACCGGCGGTCAGTGCCGAAAGGCCAAATGTGCGTCCGGTGGCATCGGCACCGGCAATATCAGCAATCCAGGCCGCTTTGGTAAGATCAATCAGCACATTACCGATCGCCGCGATGGTAAAGGCACCGATAAGCCAGATAAAGGTGCTGATATGTGGCACGCTGGCATATAGCCCGGCAGCAAGGAGCAGGCCGATACTGACCGTCAGGGCGCGGTTGAGCTTGTTAGTCAACCTGCCAAGCATGCCTGGCAATATCGCATAAGCGATGCCAATGGGTAAGAACACACCGGCCAGGGCATATACTTCCAGCCCCAACCGCCCACGCAGATAAATCAGATAATATGGCTGGATAATGCCACCGGCAAAAGCCGCCAGAAAAATAACAACCAGCAATGGATAATATTTTGCCGGAAACCTGAATTTCGTCAATCTGCGCGCAGAATGATTGCGATCCAGTGTTTCAGGAATGGTACGCAGGGCAAAAATAATGGCTATCGCTGCAATCGCAGCGTAAATTCCAAAGGCATACGACCAAGCGTAGATTGGCATAAAGCCCACCACTGTGAAACCGGCAAACGCGCCGATCATGCCACCGCGCGCCCGACTGGCGATATTCGCCCCCATGGCAGCAGCACGGTCATCACGCTCGCTTAAATCAGCGGCAATTGTCTCGGCGGTAATGGCGAGGATCGAAAAACCGATACCGTGAAAAGCCCGCGCGATATAAAGCCCGGTAATCGTATCACCGATCGAATACAATGAATTGGCAAAAAGATAAAATACCATCCCTGCAATAAAAAACCAACGGCGACCCAGCCGATCAACGCCGATACCAACCAGTGGACGCAACACAATCAGTGAGGCGGTAAAAATTGAAAAGAGAATACCAATTTCAAACCCGGTGGCACCAAGATCCTCTGCCCGCAATGGCAGTCCGAACAGAATAAACACCATTGGCATGGAGATCAGAAACAGGCTGCGTCGTATCGGTTTCAGGCCAGGGTTCAAATCAAACTCCTCAGGGGTACGGTAATAATACGACACACGATATATTGTTTAATGTTAAACTATTATTTGTTTCCCCATCTGTCAATCACTCTTTTTTTGATTGACTGAAACACGAAAACCCATAGTTCTGGTTGTTGATATTTTCCATTTGAAAAGGCAAGAACCCTCGTAATTTTTACCACGTTTCTGTATAGTTAAGTGATAACCATATTCATTCTTGGGAGCACCAACGCCATGGAAAAGCAAAATTATAAACCCTATCAGGTTTGGGATGTGCCAGTCCGGTTATTCCACTGGGTGAATTTTGCATGTGTGCTCAGTATGATCGCCATTGGCACCGTTATCCTGTGCGCCAAATCACTGGGCCTGACGACTGACGGAAAAATCCTGATTAAGACAGTTCATGTTCTTGTCGGCTATATTTTTGTTACCAATCTGGGTATTCGTCTGCTCTGGGCTTTTGTCGGTAACCGCTTTGCGCGCTGGAACAGTTTTTTACCTATTGGCAAAGATTATTACGGCAAATTAAAAGCGTATCTGGCAACCGGAAAAGCCGACAAACCACAATACTATCTTGGCCATAACCCCATGGGGCGCCTGGCGGTTAGTGCGCTGTTTGCAGCACTTCTGACCATGGCAATTACCGGGTTAGTGCTGGCCGGAACTGATATTTATTTTCCTCCCTTTGGCGCAATGATACAGGAATGGGTGGCGGCTGCCGGGGTAAATCCGGCGGACATTGCCCCTTACGTCAAAGACAATGTTGATGCCGAGGCTTTCAAGGAAATGCGGGAATTTCGTAAACCCTTTATCACAACACATTACTGGGCATTTTTTATTGTTCTGGGGTTGATACTCCTGCACATCGGGGCGGTGGTCTATACCGAGATCAAAGCCGGTGGCGGTATTGTTTCAGCCATGTTTACCGGCAAAAAAGTTCTTCCATCCGAACCCGAAGATCAATAATGCCCTTTTGGTCGTGAACTCATATTATTGTGGCACGCAACGCCCTCGAGGATGGATCAGGCCAACCAGCCATAACTATACCCCAGCGGCGCATAGGGTTGGATAAGTTTGGGGTGTTTGCAATGTATACATTCACAACAAATAATCTTGTCGTTCTCCGGCTTGACCGAAGAATCCATGGGAACATTCTACATAAAACAGCATTCCAGTATGACCCCTCCGGTCAAGCCGGAGGGCGACGAATAAAGGAGAAAAAGGGGATAACCAACCCCTTATCCCCGCTGACCCTTGGGTATCCTTCATCTGCCCCTTAACTGACCCTTATGACGTGATATTTGCCCCTCAAACGCCCCTCATTTAACCCTTATTGTCCCTTGGTGTCCCTAAGAAATAACGTGCTCATAAGCTAAGCGCCAGCACACTTAGAAAAACTTATACCCACCCGATCAGGAGCAATTATAATTACGCAATTTGGATAAAGGTTTCAGCAAACCTGGTTAAAACGGCTGGATCAGGTTTCTGACAAATTCGCCCAGCCAGGGTTGACGTTTACGAAGACGTCTCTCGGCGGAGAGTATCGCGCGTAAATCTTCCATGGAATGTTCCACATCTCCATTGACGATGACGTAATGATATTCGCCCCAATGGTTAATCTCATCACGGGCGCGGGCCATACGCCCGGCAATGACACTATCGTTATCCTGATCGCGTTTGCGCAAGCGCGCTTCCAGTTCCCCAAGACTTGGCGGCAAGATAAAGACCTTGACCAGATCACTCGCTGCGGCCTGTTTAAGCTGCTGGGCACCTTGCCAGTCAATGTCAAAAAGTACATCGCGGCCTTGAGCCAGTGCGATTTCCACGGCGGCTCGCGGGGTGCCATAAAAGGCACCAAAAACTGCGGCCCATTCAAGAAAATCACCATTTTTGGCCATGGCCCGAAAAGTGTCATCATCAATAAAGTGATAGTGCTCGCCATCGACTTCACCGGGACGCGCAGCGCGGGTTGTCGACGATATGGACAGTTCCATATCCTTGTATTCACTAAGTAAAAGTCTGCTTAAAGCAGTTTTGCCCGCACCCGAAGGGCCAGAAAGGATCAGCATTAAACCACGCCGTTCGCGTTTATTATTCGACATTGGCGGCTTGCTCCTTCACCTGGTCAATTGTGGTTTTGAGCGCCAAACCAATTTCGGTCAAGTGCATATCTGATGACTTCGCGCAAAGTGTATTGGCTTCGCGATTAAGTTCCTGAGCCAAAAATTCCAGCTTGCGGCCAACCGGCCCCTCCCCGGCCAAAAGCGCCCGACCCGCCGTAATATGGGCATCAAGGCGATCCAGTTCCTCTCGGACATCAGCCTTGATCGCCAACAGGGCGGCCTCTTGTGTCAATCTGTCCGCATTGAACCCCTGCCCGTCCAGTAATATGGAAATCTGATCCTGGAGTTTTTGCTTGATAGCGGTTGGCTGCGCGCTGGCACAATCCCGGGCGCGGCGGGTCAGTGCTTCAATCTCATCAAGGGCAGAAGCAATGACTTTCTCAGTTGCATCGCCTTCGATATTGCGCGCAGCACTTAACGCCGCAAACAAAGGCTCAATACCCTCTGCCATAGCCTCTTGTATAAGGCTTAAGGCCTCAGGGGTATCGCCAATGCGCGGCACATCAACAATACCGCGCACCCCTAAAAGTCCGTCCACACTGGCCGGACGGGCAAGGCCATCAATGACCAAAGGTTGAAGCGCAACAACCATTTGCCGGGCAATGTCCTCATGGACAACGCGCTCGGCACCACCTTCTCCGCGCTCATATTGCAAACTCACCTGCACATTGCCGCGCCGCAAGGTGGACTTTGCCACCGCCCGCACCTGTGCTTCCAGCGCCTCAAAACCACCCGGCAGACGCATACGAATATCCAGACCCCGGCCATTGACGCTGCGGGCCTCCCAGGCCCAAGTCCAGCCTTCATACGACCCTTCTATGCGGGCAAACCCGGTCATGCTGGAAAGGCTCATTGCCTTGCTCTCTTTCGTTGCCGCTCAATCTTGCGCCATTTGGCTACATTACGCAGGTGCGCCCGATAGGTCGAGGCAAATACATGGCCACCAGAGCCATCGGCAACAAAATACAGGTCTTTGGTATGCGCCGGGTGCAAAACCGCCATAATCGCATCGCGGCCCGGATTGCAAATCGGCGTCGGCGGCAAGCCGTCAATCTGGTAGGTGTTCCACGCGGTTTTGCGGTCTATTTCAGAGCGCCGCAACCCACGCCCCAAAGCGCGACCGCCGTTTAATCCATAAAGGATGGTGGGGTCACTCTCCAGACGCATGGGACGTTTCAAACGGTTGATAAAAACCGAAGCAACTTGCGCGCGTTCACCCGCGACACCGGTTTCCTTTTCCACGATTGAGGCCAGGATCAACGCTTCCTCTTTGCTTGCCAGCGGCAAATCCGGGTCACGCCCCGCCCAGGCGCTCTCCAGCAGGTTGGCCATATCGGTCTGCATGCGTGCCAATAACGCCTGACGGCTGGCACCCCGTGTAACCAAATAGGTTTCGGGCAGCAGTGAGCCTTCAGGTGGAATTTCAATGACTTCGCCGCTCAAAATCTCGTTATCGCGCACAATGTCCAGGATTTCACGCACCGTGCGCCCCTCGGCAATGGTCACAGAGTACTGGATAATTTTACCGCGCTGAAGCTGCTCAAAAATGTCATTGATGCTGGCCTTTGCCGGGATAAGGTATTCCCCGGCTTTTAGCGTTACGCCCTCGCCGGCAAGTCTGGTTTTAATGCGAAAAAGATAGTCGTGGGTAATCAGGTCAGCGGCTTCCAGTTGTCGGGCAATCGCACCGGCACCGGCTCCCGATGCCACGGTAAAGGTTTTTTCAACTGCTGAAGGGCCGGGCGAAGACAATTTGTTATGAGTTATATCCCAGCTAAAGAGCAGACCCAAAGGCAGAACAATAACGGGCAACATGATTACTATAACAAAGAGTATCATTTTCCGAAGCTTGGCTGGGCCGGGTATCTCTTGTTTTTCTGACCCCATGTCCTGTTTTTCCTGGCTCACGGATATGCAGTCAGCACCAGCGACGCGTTGGTGCCACCAAAGCCAAAGGAATTACTCAACGTCGCACGAACCGGTTTTTTAACTGCCCTTTTTGGTGCCAGATTGATGAGCGTTTCAATAGACGGGTTATCAAGGTTCAAGGTTGGCGGACACATACCATCCCGTATGGCCAGAACGCAAAATGCAGCTTCCACCGCGCCAGCAGCGCCCAGCAAATGCCCAATGGAGGATTTGGTGGACGACATGACAAGTCCATCCGCAGCTTCGCCAAACATGCGCTCTACAGCTTTAAGTTCGATCTCGTCACCCAGCGGGGTCGAGGTGCCGTGGGCGTTGACATAGTCAATGTCTTTTGGCTCAAGACCAGCACGGTTTAACGCCATTTTCATGGAACGAAATCCACCATTGCCATCCGGGGCCGGTGCGGTGATGTGATAGGCGTCGCCGGAAAGACCATAGCCGCTAACCTCAGCCAGGATATTAGCCCCGCGTGCCAGTGCATGCTCCAGTTCTTCCAGAACCATAATGCCGGCACCCTCACCCATAACAAAGCCATCACGATCCTTGTCCCAGGGGCGCGATGCTTTTTCTGGTGCATCATTATTGGCCGTCGACAGCGCCCTTGAAGCGGCAAAACAGCCAATACCCAAACGGCAGATGGCCGCCTCGGCACCGCCAGCTATCATAACGTCGGCATCATCTCGGCGGATCATCTCGGCGGCATCACCAATCGCATGCGCACCGGTAGAACAGGCAGTGACCACCGCATGGTTTGGCCCCTTGAAACCATAACGCATGGAGACCTGCCCCGAAGCCAGATTTACCAGCATTGAAGGTACTACAAATGGGCTAAGGCGGCGTGCGCCCTTCTCACGAATGGTCAGGGATGCCTGATAGGTTGTCTCCAACCCGCCAATGCCTGAGCCAATGGTGACACCGGTGCGCTCTCGCGATGCTTCATCCTCCGGCGTCCATCCGGCCATGGCAATGGCTTCGTCGGCGGCGGCCACACCATAAAGAATAAATTCGTCAACACGCTTGCGATCCCGTGCAGACATAACCGTATCAGGGTCAAACACCCCCGGGCTGTTTGCACTGCCACCACCACGCCCGTCGATACGAGGAACATAGCCCGCGATTTTGCAGGTCAGGTCGCTAATGTCGAAATTTTCAATTGGGCCAATACCGGACTTTCCGGCAAGCAAGGCAGCCCACGCTGGCTCTACACCCACCCCCAAAGGGGTGACGAGGCCCAACCCGGTTATGACGACGCGGCGTTTTGTCATGGGATCAAAAGGGTGACTGACTCAGCCAGCCTTTTCGGAGATGAATTTGACAGCATCGCCAACTTTTTGAATGTGCTCGGCAGCATCATCAGGAATTTCAATATCAAATTCTTCCTCAAACGCCATAACCAGCTCAACATTGTCGAGAGAGTCAGCGCCAAGGTCATCAATAAAACTTGCACTTTCGGTGACTTTGGCTTCTTCGACGTCCAGGTGTTCGATAACAATTTTTTTAACACGATCCAAAATGTCTGACATGCTATTGGCCTTCTCTCGTTTCTATATTCGCCGTCAAGGCGCTTGGGTTAATTAAACACATTTAATGTGGTTGCGCGACGCCTATCATACTTTTCTTTACCACGCCAAGTGCGGACGTGCGAAAAGCCCCTAGAACATCGCCATGCCGCCGTTCACATGCAAGGTTTGCCCGGTCATATACCCTGCCTCCTCGGAAGCAAGATAAAGCGCAGCGGCAGCAATATCGCTACCCTGGCCCAGCTTCCCGGCAGGTATTGTGCCTAATATAGCCTCACACTGCTTTTCATTCAGAGCATCGGTCATGGGCGATTCTATAAACCCGGGCGCAATGCAATTGGCCGTTATGTTTCGTTTGGCTGTTTCAGCCGCAATCGCCTTGGTAAAGCCGATCATCCCGGCCTTGGAGGCCGCATAGTTTGCCTGCCCTGGATTACCGGTCACGCCAACAATTGAGGTAATACCGATAATGCGGCCCCAGCGCGCCTTCATCATGCCGCGCATAGCCGCCCGGGTCAGGCGAAAGTATGCCTCCAGATTGACTTTAAGAACCAGATCCCAGTCCTCGTCTTTCATCCGCATGAGCAAACCATCACGGGTTATTCCGGCATTGGAAACCAGAATGTCCAGCCCGCCCAGTGCATCTGTGACCCGCCCCGGCAAGGCATCAACACTGTCTGCATCGCCAAGATTGGCAGGCAAAACTGCAACGCGCTCACCCCCAAGCTCGGCCGCAAGGGTTTCCAGCTTCTCGGCACGGGTTCCCGAAAGCGCAACACTGGCCCCGGCGTCATGCAAAGCCCGGGCAATGGCGCCGCCAAGACCGCCGGTTGCGCCGGTGACCAGCGCGCGTTTTTGGCTTAAATCAAACATAGGTTTTGCCTCTATTCCTGTAACTCTGCATTGTACATTTTTGCAAATTCTTCAATCGTCTCGGGGGTGTTGAGCGTGATGCCTTTAGATTCCTTTGATATTCGCCGCACCAGCAGCGTCAGTACTTTGCCAGCACCTGGCTCGACAAAGGTATCTACCCCGTTGCTGGTCATCCACGATATGCTTTGTCGCCAATGCACCCGCCCGGTGATTTGCTCGACCAGTTGGCGACGAATGGTTTGCGGATTGATCGTCGGTGCCGCCGCAATGTTGGTCACCACGGGCACAATGGGCGTGCGTATGGCCACGTCGGCCAAAGCCTCCTCCATCTCCAGCGCCGCTGGCCCCATCATGGACGAATGAAACGGCGCCGATACGGGCAAGATAACTGCCTTTTTGACACCACGACCCTTGGCCGCAGCGGCGGCAGCCTCTATGGCTGCGGTTGCACCCGATATCACCACCTGACCCGGCGCATTATCATTGGCCAGCTCACAAATGCCATGAACACTGCCCAGAACACACAGATCAATCGCCTGTTCTTCGGTGGCACCCAGCAACGCCGCCATCGTACCTTCGCCCACTGGCACAGCGCGCTGCATGGCCTGTCCCCTATGGCGCAATAGCGTTGCTGCATCGCTAAACGTCAGCGCCTTTGCGGCGGCAAGGGCGGTGTATTCTCCCAATGAATGGCCGGCCACATGCGAGGCCGCCTCAACACCAATACCAAAGTCTTCGCGCAGCACCGCCATAACCGCCATTGATGTTGCCATTAGCGCCGGTTGCGCGTTTTGTGTCAGGGTCAGCGTATCTTCCGGGCCTTCCCAGATAATTTTCGATAACGTTTCGCCCAGCGCCTCATCCACTTCGTCAAAAACGGCCCTGGCAGAGGCAAAAGTCTCTGCCAGTTCCTTGCCCATGCCCACGGCCTGGCTGCCCTGTCCGGGAAAGGTGAAAGCGATCGCCATATGCGCGCCCCTTGATTGTTAATCCAGCGTTTAGCGTTATAGCAAATCCGCGCTTGTGTGAATATGCCAAACGCGCACAGTGCATGTGTGATTTATGCGCCCGTGCCCTTGCCAGCACAGGCTTTGTGCCTATAGTGCGCCGCCTTATTGGTGCGGTCTTTATAACGCAAAAGCTGGACACAGGGTTCACCTTGTTATCAAGAGCCACCGTGGTCGCGGAACATACCCTGTCCGCACTGCGCCGCACCAAAGCAAAGGGAAGTCTATGCCATTATATGAGCACGTTCTTATTGCGCGCCAGGATATATCCTCGCAGCAAGTGGACACCATTACCGAAGAACTACAAACCTTTATCGAGGAAAACGGCGGCAAGGTCTGCAAGGTCGAATACTGGGGTTTGCGCTCCATGGCCTATCGCATGAACAAGAACCGCAAGGGTCATTACGCATTGCTGAACATCGACGCACCATCCGAAGTGGTGCAGGAAATGGAACGTAAATTGCGCATCAATGAAGATGTTTTGCGCAGCCTGACCATCCGCGTTGACGAACACAACGAAGACCAGTCACCCATTCTTATCAAGCGCGAAGAGCGCAAACGTCGTCACGAAAGGTTTTAGGAGGTTATCATGGCAGCCGTCAAAACAAACATTACCAACCTGCCTTCCCGTCGGCCATTTGCCCGCCGTCGCAAGGTTTGCCCGTTTTCTTCGGACACTGCACCGAAGATCGACTATAAAGACCCCAAATTGTTACAGCGTTATATGTCCGAGCGGGGCAAGATTGTCCCTTCACGGATCACCGCTGTATCCCTTAAAAAGCAACGCCTATTGTCTCGTGCCATTAAACGCGCGCGCTTTTTGGGCCTGTTGCCTTACGCGCTGAAATAGGAGGCCAACATGGATATTGTTCTACTGGAACGTGTTGAAAAACTTGGCTCCATCGGCGATGTGGTTACCGTCAAGGATGGTTTCGCCCGCAATTTTCTGCTGCCTCAGGGCAAGGCCCTTCGTGCCAATGCCGGTAATATCGCCCGTTTTGAACGTGAACGCGAAGCCATTGAGGCCCGCAATGCTGAAAAGCGTACCGACGCGCAATCCGCTGGCAAAAGCCTTGATGGCGAACGCTATATCCTGATCCGTCAGGCTGGCGAATCCGGTCATCTTTATGGCTCTGTTTCGGCCAAGGATATTGCCGACGCCGTTGGCGAAGGCATTGTTCGTGCGCAAGTTGTGCTGAACAGCCCGATCAAATCGGTTGGCATCCACGATGTGCGCATCAGTCTGCACCCCGAAGTGTTCATCACTGTGGGCATCAATGTTGCCCGCACCCCCGATGAAGCCGAGCGCCAGAACAAGGGCGAAAACGTCATTGACGCGGCCCGCGATGAAGATCGTGCCGCCGACAAGGACGTGGCCGAAGAACAGGCCGCCGCCATGTTTGAGCCGGATGCAGAAATTGAGCTGGAAAGCACTGCCCAAAGCGAAGATGGTGCGAAAGCTGAAGACAGCGCAGACGAAGTTAAAGACGCCAAAAAAGACTGAATCTTCTTTTTCATTTCCAAAACACGAAAAGCGGGCCTTACTGGCTCGCTTTTTTTGTGGGGGCGACTGTTTGCCCCTTACCTTATTTCTCTTCCATAAAGAGGAAGCACCCATTCCATAAATTAGTTTGGTGCGCCAACTCCAACTCATTTTTACAATGGTTTATCAGACCAATGGGTTTTGCAGTCGTCAAAATATGTTTGCAGACAATTTGTTATGAGAGATACCCCATCTTTTCCAACAAATGGCCGCCTTGGCCATGTCATTTCACTATCGCATTTGGGAAACACACGTGTAGATTCCCAAAAGGGTATAATATTTATTTTTTCTTCGATTTCAAAGTCGCATACCCGAGCTGCATTTATGTGAATAAGCACAGCACCCATAATAAATGTTAATGTCTGCACATTCTTACTAACCCCATCAAGCTGAGGGTTTGGACCATCAGGGCTAAACGCTATGGTATGAGAATGCCTAATATACCAAATCTTAGATTCTGTGACATGATTACCAACATAAATTTTATAGTATTCGGGGATAATATTTTGGTTCTTTAATGCTCTACGATCATTTTGCGGTGTTAAATTACTATTAGGTTTGTCATTTTCAGCAACCATACACTTCATCGCAATCCACCGGCACAAAACGCCGATATTTTTTTTGGAATGAGTGACGGATTCACCTTTAATTAGAGGCGTTAAAATAGATGAAACCTCCTTTTCGAGAAGACTCATCCATCCGTTGTTACAGTTTCTGCAAACCGCGCGAATTTGTATGCTTTTCACTCCACCCGGTCGTTTTGAAAAGCCTTTTGTAACTACGCCAGTGCTTGGGTGAAAATTATGTTGTAAACGTTCATGAGTACTTAGAGCAGTGATGCTAGGTAATAGGTCATGCATCCATTTTGGCCAGAAGTGTTCCTTGCTATTTGCAGGGTTCTCACAAAATATGCACTTTCTACTTTTGATGTATTTTTCCTCTGCTTTGAACACGTGTATGCAGCCCAAAAGAATCTTGTGTCAAGCCGCATTCAGACGTTTCAAACCTTTGGTCAACCCCGCATTATGGTTACGGATTTGCGCCAGATCATAGGCGTTTTGCATCCTTAGCCAGTGGCTGGCTGTTGAACCTAAAACCACTTCCAGCCTGACCGCCATTTCAGACGAAATGGCGCTTTGCCCGCGCATAATGCGGTATAGCTGAGACCGGGTAACGCCTAGCGCCTCTGCGCCCCTGGCAACTGAAACACCCAGTTCTTCAAGGTCTGCCTTAATCAATTGCCCCGGGTGTGCAGGTGAGTGCATGACCATAATCATACTCCTTCCCTAAAGTAATTTTATCGCCAGTTTGAGGGCGTACTGTCGCACCACATGCGACAATCATCAAAATTTATTTTCTGCTCAGGCTTGTCATTGCCGGGCTTGTTCCGGCAATCCAGTCGGGCTTTTCTCATGAAATACTGGATTACCCGGATGAACCGGGTAATGACATCGGAGTTTATTTTTAATAGTGGCGTAAATTGTAGAGACAGAAGAAATGTTATAATGAACAAGATACGCACAGCATGCCAACAGCTTATCCACAACTTATACACATGTTATTAGCTGCCTGCTCAGGTCACTTCTTCACAAATTCAAATGATCTGTGAAAAACGATAGAAGAAAGGCATTTACCCCTCGCCGTAATACGCACACTTCGCTAGGTTATCCTCATGGCTGTAGATTACGAAGTTCCCCAGGACGCTGCGAGCGCGGCACCGCACAATATTGAGGCCGAGCAGGCGCTGCTGGGCGCGTTGCTGCTGGACAACGAGATTTATTTTCGCGCTGCCGATTATCTACGCACCGATCATTTTTACGATCCGGTTCACGGGCAGATATTTGACGCCATTGCCAAGACCATAGGCAAGGGTTTGCTGGCCGATGCCATCAGCCTGAAAACCACACTGGAACACCATGAGGGGCTGGCGCAAATTGGTGGGCTGGAATATCTGGCGCGATTGCTCAGCGAAGCGGCCAGTTCGGCCAATGCACCCGAATATGCCCGCCTGGTTTATGATCTGGCCCTGCGCCGGGATCTGATGCGTATTGGCGACAGCATATTGAAAGAAGCCGTTGACCCGGTGGAGCCAAAATCCGGCCCGGAACTGATCGAGGATGCCGAACAGCTATTGTTCAGCCTGGCCGAAACTGGCGGTATTTCGCGCGGGTTTCGCCCTTTCAATGAGGCCTTAAAAGAAAGCATGGACATGGCCACCGCCGCCCACAAGCGCGAAGGCGGATTGTCTGGCGTTGCCACGGGCTTAAAAGACCTGGACCACAAACTGGGCGGCATGCACAAGTCTGACCTGATTATCATTGCCGGACGGCCCTCAATGGGCAAAACCGCTTTGGCCACCAACATCGCCTTTCATGTTGCGCGCAATTACAAATACGAGGTCAGGGACGGCGAACGACACACCACAGATGGTGGCGTGGTCGCATTTTTTTCACTCGAAATGTCATCCGAGCAATTGGCCACGCGCCTGATTGCTGAACATTCGGGCATATCATCCTCGACCATTCGCCGGGGTGAGCTGGGTGAGGGTGATTTTGACAAACTGCTGGATAGCGCCGCAGAGCTGAACGCCATTCCTTTGCATATTGATGACACTGGTGGCTTGCCGGTGGGCGCATTGGCAGCGCGGGCACGGCGGCTGAAACGTACCTCCAAGGGACTGGATCTGATTGTTGTGGATTATCTGCAATTGGTCACCGCCGAATCGCGGCGCAAGGATGGCCGCGTGCAAGAGGTCAGCGAGATCACCCAGCGCCTGAAATCACTGGCCAAGGAACTGGATGTGCCGGTGATTGCCCTGTCGCAGTTATCGCGGCAAGTGGAACAGCGCGAAGATAAAAAGCCACAGCTTTCGGATTTGCGCGAGTCTGGCTCGATCGAGCAGGACGCCGACGTGGTTATGTTTGTCTATCGTGAGGCTTATTATCTGGGGCGGACGCAACCGCCCTTTAACACGCCCGAACACGCCGAATGGCAAGTGCAGATGAATGAAGTGCGCCGACGGGCAGAGATTATAATTGGCAAACAGCGCCATGGCCCCATTGGCAATGTAGACCTCTCCTTCCGTGAAGAATTGACCAAGTTTGGCAACCTCACCCAGGACGGTCGCTATGATGACAGCGCGCATTAGGAACACGCCATGCACCTCTATGTGTCATCCCGGAAAACCCTCTACTCCTTGTCATACCGGAAACCGGTAGGTTATCCGGGACCCATTGTGCAGTAAATATTCACTATAGGCCCCGGATAATTTCTGGCGAAATTTCCGGGGTGACACGGTACAGATTTATATTTTCATCCCGACCTTCTCCCTCCCCAAAGCAAAGAAGGGGGAGAAGGAGCAGCAAAGTGATGACGCCGCGTGCCTCGCACGCTATAGCAAGTTTATGGATTCTGTTGCCCCCCTTCCCTCCTCTCCCCGTCTGATCGTTGATCTGGATGCTGTGCGTTCAAATTACCGGCTGATGGCGGAGCGGTCTGGCAAGGCAAAAACCGGCGCGGCGATCAAGGCCGATGCTTACGGGTTAGGGCTGGAGAGAATTGCCCCGGTACTGGCCCGTGAGGGCTGCACCAGCTTTTTCTGCGCCCATCTTAGCGAAGCGGTCGCGGCGCGCAGTGCGCTGGATTATGACGCAGAGATTTTTGTACTAAGTGGCGTCAGTTATGGCGAAGCCCCGCTTTTGCGGCAAAAACACCTGACACCGGTATTAAACACCCATGAGCAAATTCTGCTATGGCGCGAGGCCGGAGGTGATGACCCGGCTGCCCTGCATATTGATACCGGGATAAACCGTCTGGGGCTGGATTGGCACAATTTTGCCCCGGCCATGGCAGAAGGGTTGAACCTTAGCCTAGTCATGAGCCATTTTGCCTGCGCCTCTGATCCTGCACACGCCCTGAATACCAAACAATTAGAGCGATTTACCACTATCCGAAATGCCTTTCCCAACGTGCGGGCAAGTCTTGCCAATTCTGCCGGAATATTACACGGGGCCGAAACACATTTTGACCTGACCCGGCCCGGCATTGCGCTTTATGGCGGTGCACCACTGGATACCGGCGGGCCGTCCCTGACCCCGGTAGCCCGCATTGAGGCACCGGTATTACAGGTTCGACATCTTCGCAAAAATCAAAACATTGGTTATGGAGCCAGCTTTACTGCACCACGCGATATGACCATAGCCACAGCTGCCATTGGTTATGCCGATGGCGTACCGGTCGCCGCCAGTAATTGCTGGTTTGGGCGCATTGAAGGCCAGAAAACCCCGCTCCTGGGGCGGGTATCCATGGATCTATGTGTGTTTGATGTCGGCCATTTGCCCAGCCCGCCCCAACCTGGTGATATGTTATCACTGCTGGGCCAAGACCTTGAAGTGCTTGCTTCCCTCTCCGATACCCTGTCCTATGAATTGCTCACCCGGCTCGGCCCCCGTTTTGTTCGTGAATATAAAGGACGCAGTGCATGAACCCGCTTGCACTTATTGGACACACTATTTTGGCGCTAACCCGTGAAGCCGGTGCCATATCCATGTTTGCCTGGCGTGGTGTTAGTTCGGCATTGGCCCCGCCCTGGTATTTTAACCAGTTAGGCGCGCAACTTTTGCGTATTGGTTATTTTTCGCTACCCGTTGTGGGGCTGACCGCGATTTTTACCGGGGCCGCCCTGGCCTTGAACATCTACACAGGTGGCGCGCGCTTTAACGCCGAACAATTTGTACCCAATATCGTTGTACTGGGCATCACCCGCGAGCTAGGCCCGGTGCTGGCATCGCTGATGCTAGCCGGGCGAGTCAGTGCCGCCATGGCCGCCGAAATTGGCGCCATGCGCGTGACCGAGCAAATTGATGCCTTGAAAACCCTGTCCACCGATCCGTTTCGGTTCTTGGTAGGGCCACGCATCCTCGCGGCGGTTATCTCCGTGCCAATTCTGGTACTGGTGGCTGATATTATCGGTGTGATGGGCGGTTGGGCCGTTTCCACCCAGATACTTGGCTTTAATGGTGCCACCTACATACGCAATTCCATAGATTTTGTAACTGAATGGGATGTGGTGTCCGGCCTTATCAAGGCCGCCGTTTTTGGCTTCATCATTGCGCTCATGGGCTGTTATCACGGCTACAACTCTGCCCGGGGCGCGCAAGGGGTGGGCCGGGCAACCACCAATGCCGTGGTCAGTGCCGCCATATTGATCTTTGCCGCCAATTACGTTCTCACAACATTATTTGTTTGATATGACTGAAACTCTAGAAACCCCCAAAATTTCCATCCGTGATGTACATAAATCCTTTGGCAACAACCATGTGCTTAAGGGCGTTGATCTGGACGTATCGGCGGGGCGTTCCATGGTGGTCATCGGTGGTTCTGGCACCGGTAAATCCGTTTTACTCAAATGTATTTTAGGGCTTATCAAGCCCGATAGCGGCACCATCAGTATTGATGGCGAAGCAGTTACCGGACTTAGTGAGCGCGGGCGTACCAAGGTCATGGCCCAATTTGGCATGTTGTTTCAGGGCGGTGCATTATTCGATTCTTTAAGCGTTTGGGAAAACGTTGCCTTTCGGCTTCTCTATGCCGATGGCGTAGGCCGCGCAAAGGCCAAAGTACGGGCTATTGCCGCACTCGCCCAGGTCAATCTGGGGCCAGAGATCGTCACATTAAATCCCGCAGAGCTTTCCGGCGGCATGCAAAAGCGTGTGGGTCTGGCCCGGGCCATTGTCGCCAAGCCGGAAATCCTGTTCTTTGATGAACCGACCACCGGCCTAGATCCGATAACTGCCGATGTGATTGACAACCTCATCCGCCGTCAGGTCAGCGCCCTTGGGGCCACCGCCGTTTCCATTACCCATGACATGGGTTCAGTGCGCAAAATTGCCGATGATGTAGCCATGATCCATGAAGGCAAAATCATCTGGCGCGGTCTGGCCAGGGAGGTGGACAATTCCGGCAATGCTTATGTCGAACAATTCGTAACAGGTAGCGAAGACGGGCCAATCAAAGTCCTGGCGCGTTAGCACTCAACCCAGCTTGTCAGCCTATCAATCAAAGTATCGCCATCGACTTGCGCCGCATTGGCACCCCAAAGGTGCGAAGGGGCCATAAGACGAAGCGTGATATAGGCATCGCGCACCGGGCCTTCGGGCAAGGCATCAGCGGAGAAAACCAGCGCAGCACGTTCGGCAAACAGACGCGGGTCGGCATCCCTGGTTTGCACCACCCAATCGGTCAATCCTTTAAGGGCAGGAACATCGCTGCCAATACGGTCTATTTCTTCGTTAAAGGCGGAGGCAATTGTTTCATCCCCAAGGGCGCGCACAATATCCAGGGCAATCACATTGCCCGAGCCTTCCCAAATGGCGTTCAGCGGCGCCGCCCGGTATAGCCGGGCCATGCCAATTTCCTCAACAAAACCGATGCCGCCAAAACATTCCAGTGCCTCATTGATAACCGATGGCTGACGCTTGCAAACCCAGTATTTGGCAATCGGTGTCAACACCCGGGAGAGTGCGGCCTCGTGAGCATTTTTGACGCTGGCGTCAAAGCTGACCCCAACGCGCATGGCCAGCGCCAGTGCGGCCTCGGTTTCCAGCGCCAGGTCAGCCAATACATTGCGCATAAGCGGTTGATCGATCAATTTCTTTTGAAAGGCTGTGCGTTGGCGAACATGATTGGCGGCCATGACCACCGCCTTGCGCATGGCCCCGGCAGAGCCGGTGGTGCAGTCATAGCGGGTGTGGTGGGCCATGGTGATAATGGTGGGAATACCGCGCCCCGGCGCGCCCACCCTTCGTGCCCATGCGCCGCGATACTCAATCTCGCTGGAAGCATTGGAACGATCGCCCAGCTTGTCTTTCAGGCGTTGTATCTCCATTTGATTGCGTGTGCCGTCGGGACGCCAGCGCGGCACCAGAAAACAGCTTAATCCCGCATCCTCATAGGCCCCAGAGCCTTCATAAGCCAACGTTAAAAACGCATCGCACATGGGCGCAGAGCAAAACCATTTATGCCCGGTTAGTTCCACCTCGTCATCGTTCAGGGCGTGGGCTTTGGTGGTGTTGGCGCGCAAATCCGACCCGCCCTGTTTTTCGGTCATGGCCATGCCCATGGTTGTGGCGGTTTTCTGGCTGGCCGGTATCACCCGGGGGTCATAGCCAGCAATAGTGACACGCGGCAACCATTCACCCCGTGTCCAGTCATGGCCTTTAAGAACCGAAGCGACAGCATAGGTCATCGATTGTGGGCAACATACCCCGCCATCAGTCCAGGCCATCATGCTCATGAGTGCACCATGAGTGATATGCCCGCCATCAACATGCGTCCACGCCCGGCTGGCCAGACCTCTCTCCAGCCCCAATGCCATGAGATCATGGTAAGCGGGATGAAACTCAATCTCGTCAATGCGCTGGCCCCGGGCATTAAAAGCGCGCAGTCCGGGCGGGTTCTCATCGGCCAGACGACCCAGTTCTCGCGCCGCCTCACTTCCGGCGCGTCTGCCAAAGTCAGCGATATGATCGCTTTGGTTGGTGCGTGCTGCCAGCGTAAAATTTTCGTCAACATGAGAGAGCCTTGCAAAGGCATTGTCCACGGCGTCTCGCATTGCCGGATCAGTATAAAGAGACACATCGCCCAAAGCCTCGGGCTGATTGCTGACATCATGGCTGGCAAGATTGGCGCGGGGGCGAAAACTGGACATTGTGATTATTTTCCTGACTTTAAGAGGATTTTATATCTTCTGCGCTAATAGTGCAGACAACAAGAAAAAAAATAAGGGTGAGGCCATGACGCTAGCGCAGAAAACGCAACCGCTAATGGGAAAAGACGAACAGGGCATACAACAAGGATATTTAAGCACATTGATGCTGGTCGAACGACTGCACAGACAATTGCTGGATGTCGTAAAAGACGAACTGGAACGGGAGCGCCGCGATGACATCAATAGCGTACAGGCGCTGTTGCTGTTTAACATTGGTGATGATGAACTAACTGCCGGAGAGTTGCGCACACGCGGGCATTATCTTGGCTCCAATGTTTCGTATAATCTGAAAAAACTGGTCGATGGTGGCTATCTCAGCCATCAACGCTCGGCAAAAGACAAGCGTGCCGTGCGGGTGCGCCTGACCAGTGAGGGTAACAAGGTAAGCACCATGGTATCTGATCTGTTTGATCGTCAGCTAAAAAGTCTGGGGCCAGTTGCCAATCTTGGCGGTGATGAGCTGGATCATCTCAACGGAGCTTTGATGCGCCTGGAGCGTTTCTGGACTGACCACATCCGCTATCGTCTCTAAAGCATTGCTTTGACTAACCGGTTCTGGCACCCTGACATAAACAGGCGGGGGTCGGGCTTTGCTATATTTAATTGCTGGCATCATTCTTTTTTTCGGGATGCATCTCGTCCCTGGTTTTGCCGGGGTCAAGGCAAACTTGATAACGCGCTTTGGCGAGATGGGTTATCGAGGGCTATTTTCAATAATTGCGGCGTTGGGTCTGGGTTTGATAATCTGGGGCCGGGCAAGTGCCGGGCATGATCCGGTTTATGCGCCCCCCGATTGGGGCAGACACGCCCCGCACCTTTTCATGTTGCCAGTTTTCATTCTTTTGGCGGCGGCAAACATGAAAGGCCGTATTCGCAAAATCACCCGCCATCCGATGTTGCTGGGAGTGCTGATGTGGGCGGCGGCACACTTGCTGGTCAATGGCGATGTGGCCAGTATATTATTATTTGGCAGTTTTGCCGCTTTTAGCGTGGTTGATATGGTCTTGGCTAATGCACGAGGGGATGCGCCTGTTTATGTACTCAAGCCGGTGCATGACCTGATGGCCATTGTTGGTGGGGCGCTGGTGTATCTGGTTTTTCTGTTATTTGCACACAGTTTTCTATTTGGCGTGCAGATAATATAGGGCCGTAATGCATCCATTTGTGATGTGTCCTGCATCTTATAATTAGACGGCATCTATGCCGCGATAAAATAATGGAGAATAAAAAATGGGTTTTGAGATTCTGGTGCCGTTGGCACCATTTGTTATGGTGATTGCCATTGTCTGGTTTGCGTCTCAGGCAAAGGCAAAATCCAATGTGGCGATACAAAAAACTGTACAAAAGGCCATTGAAAAAGGTGTTGAGTTGACACCCGAAACCGTTAAAGCCCTTGGCGTACAACCAGATCGCAATCCACACCGGGATTTACGTACTGGCTTGATCCTGATTGCCGTTGCCCTGGGCCTGGTTGTTATGGGTACTGGTATTGGTTATGCCGATGGTGACGAGGAAATTATGCCAATTTTTGCTGGTATTGCGGCTATTCCGGGCTTTATTGGCCTGGCACTGCTTGGCATGCATGTCTTTATCAAGAACGATAAGTCCGAATAGTCATTACGGAGTTATTGAGGGATGGCTGCGCAAGATCTGGAACTGGTGGGGCTGGTCGTCGCGACGGGCGACCGGCACGCCTTTGGCGTTCTTGTTGAACGCTACCAGATACTTGTGCGGGCCATGCTCACCCGAATGACCGGCAATCATGCGCTGGCGGATGATCTGGCCCAGGATGCCTTTATCAAGGCCTATCGTAAAATAGGCACATTTACCGGTCAGGGTAGTTTCAAAAGCTGGCTGTGCCGCATCGCCTATACAGAGTTTTTACAGGCGGCGCGTAAAAGAAAGTCTGCCGAGGCGGCGATGGAGCGTTATAAAGCCCACGAAGAAGTGGAAACGCGCGAGACAAACTGGGATACCGGCGATGCCATGGATCTGGATAGGGCGCTAGCGCAATTAAGTGAGGTGGAACGCACCGTGATTGTATTATGCTTTTCTTCTGGCATGAGCCATCCTGAGGCCGCCGCCGTTACCGGCTTGCCTTTGGGCACGGTTAAGTCGCATATTATGAGAGGCAAGGCGAAAATGCGCGCCTTGCTGGAAGACAAGGAGGCAGTGAAGGCATGATGACCTATGATGATGGATTTGATGCACGCTTAAGCGCCGCCTTTGAAAAAGCGGATGCTGAGATCACACCGGATATACGCTTTACCCAGCGTATAGAAAGCCGCCTTGGTTCTGTTATGAACCCGCGCACAATGGTGTTGGGTGGTGCCGGGGCCAGTGGTTCAGCTTTGGCCGCAACCCAGCTGGAAAACCTGGCAGACGGGGTGGTGTTTAACAACCCGATACTGACGCAGGTTTTTGATATGATTGGCGGACAAAGCATTGTTGCCATTGTCTTTGCCCTCATGGCCGCCACTTTTGTCTATATCCTGCCCGGCAGACGGGCCTGACCGCTTTACACTGTTGCTGTTTGGATAGCGTAAGGCTAGGTTCGCCCGCCAATCATGGTATCCCACCGGACGCCTATTAGAACCGCAGAGTAAATATCCGTGTCAGACGTATTTAATGAAGTTGATGAAGAGCTGCGCCGCGACAAGGCCAGTGAGCTTTTTGAACGTTATCGCCCTCTGATGATTATCCTGACTGCCGCCATTGTGCTTGGTGTCAGTGGCTATAAAGGCTGGGAGTGGTATACGCTTCAACAACAATCACGTGCAGCAGAAACTTATGATGCGGCCACTGAATTACTGAATTCTGGTGACTTTGCCGGAGCCGAGGCAGCTTTTGCTGACTTCGCTGCCAATGCGCCAAGGGGCTATGCAGGGCTAGCCATGATGCAACAGGCATCGGGACAAGCCCAAACGGGAAAAATGGCCGAAGCGGCGGCGCTTTATACCCGTGCAGCAGAGCAATTTACCGACCCGCTTTACAAGGATCTGGCAACATTGCGTGCGGTGCTGGTGGTGGTTGATGATCTGACATTGGCAGATCTGGATGCCAGACTTGCCGCATTAACTGCGCCCGGGCAGCCCTTTCGCTTTACCGCAAGAGAATTATTGGCTGCCAAAGCCTTTGAAGAAGGCAATAGCACCCGCGCACGCGAAGACTATTCCTATCTTTCACTGGCCCTTGACGCCCCGGCAGGTGCGCGCACCCGTGCGGGGCAGGCTTTGGCACTATTGGGGCCAGCACCACAAACCGCACAAAAAGATGTTATTGCTGATACAGATAATGAGGAAACCACGCAATGAAACGCATTGCCTTGGGCTTATGCGCCCTGATGCTCCTGGTGGGCGGCTGCTCAACCGTTGGCAAGGTCATCCCCTTTGTCGGCGGGGATAGTGAAGAAAAGAAAAAAGCCAAACAGGGCATTTTGCCTGATGAAGAACGGCGCATATCCATCCTCACTTTCGAGCAGGAATTACAGGTTGATACCGATGCTGCCAACACGCCGATTACCTTGCCGCCGTCTTACGTTAACGCAGACTGGGTACAATCAGGTGCCTTTCCCAGTCATGCGCCTCAGCATTTGAGTGCCAAAGCCGGGCTTACCAAAGTCTGGAAACGCAAAATTGGCAGATCCAGCTATACAAAAGGTCGTATTGTGGCCCCGCCAGTTGTTGCAGGCGGCATGCTGTATGTGCTGGATGCCAAAGGCACGATCAGAGCCATTGATACGGCAACAGGGCGGACAAAATGGCGAAAAGTCGTTCGGCCAGAGAAAAAAGTTCTGCCCAAGGAAGATCGCCGTGGCCGGTTTGGCGCGGGCTGGCGAGGTGTATTGCGTTTGGGTCTTGGCACAGCCCGCGAGGGATATGGCGGTGGTCTTGCCATATCCGGCGGACGCTTGTTCATGGTTTCCGGTTATGCTCTGGCGGCAGCACTGGATGTAAACACTGGTGAAGAGATTTGGCGCACCGAAACCCCGACACCAATGCACAGTGCCCCCAGCATTGCAGAAGGGCGCATTTTTGCTGTCAGTCAGGACGATGAGCTGTATACATTCGATGCCGATACCGGTGAGATATTATGGACGTATCAGGGCATTACAGAGCCAGCACGTATTCTGGCCGCATCCAGCCCATCGGTTTACGGTGAAATCATTGTTGCTCCGTTTGCCTCAGGTGAACTGGTAGCTCTACGGGTGCAAAATGGCCGCAATATGTGGACAGACTCGTTAACCCGCCAGTCAGGTATGACCGCATTGGCGGAACTGAATGATATTGCTGGCGCACCGGTCATTTTTGACCGCACAGTTTATGCCATTAGCCATTCTGGCCTTCTGGCCGCCGTTGATATGCGTTCTGGCACCCGTATCTGGGCGCGACAGGTGGGCGGGATCAATATGCCATGGCTTGCCGGCGACAACCTGTTTGTGGTGACCAATGACGGACAGGTTTCGGCGCTTTCACGTCATGATGGCCGGGTACGCTGGGTGCGTGATTTGCCACGTTATCGCAAAGAAAAAAAGCGCAAGGGCCGTATTTCCTGGGCCGGGCCGGTTTTGGCTGGTGGCAAACTGGTGCTGGTTTCCTCACGGGGTAATGTCCTGCACCTTTCGCCGTCAAACGGCGAGACAATGGCTGAAACACGGTTCAAGGATGCCTTTTTCATCGCACCAATAGTAGCTGATGAAAATTTTTATCTGCTTTCTGACAAGGCGATGCTCTATAAACTGCACTAGGCAGATGCGCACAAACAGGCGCTGTGGAATACATTATGTCGTTAAAGTTGGCCATTACCGGACGCCCCAATGTGGGCAAGTCCACCCTGTTCAATCGTCTGGCCGGGCGAAAAATGGCCATTGTCCATGATCGCCCCGGTGTAACCCGTGATCGCCGCGAGGGCTTTGGCCGCTTTGGCGATCTGGATTTGTCTTTGGTTGATACAGCCGGACTAGAAATGGCCAAAACCGGCATGGAGGCCGACATGCGGGCGCAAACCTTGCACGCCGTTGGTGATGCAGATGTCTGCTTGTTTTTAGTCGATGCGCGCACAGGCATAACACCTCTGGATGAGGTATTTGCCGACATATTGCGTAAATCCGGTCGACCCGTTGTTCTGGTCGCCAACAAAACCGAGGGCCGCGCCGGGCGTGATGGTATTCTGGATGCCTATTCAATCGGTCTAGGCGAGCCGGTGGCGATCTCGGCAGAGCATAATGAAGGCATGGGCGAGTTATTTACCGCCATCATTGAGGCCGCCAAAGCCGCCGGATTGGAAACCGAGGATACCGGGGAAGAGCAAAACGACGCCGATAAACCCATGCGTATTGCCGTTATCGGTCGCCCCAATGCGGGCAAATCCACCCTGATAAACAGTTTGATCGGTGAAGAACGGCTCATCACTGGCCCGCAAGCAGGGGTAACGCGCGATTCCATCGCTGTGGACTGGTCATGGGATGGCCGCCCGGTGCGCCTTGCCGACACAGCCGGTATGCGCAAAAAAGCCAAAATCATTGATAACCTGGAGAAAATGGCGGTGGGCGATAGCCTGAAAGCCATTATGTTTGCCGAAGTGGTTGTCGTGGTAATGGATGCACTATCACCCCTGGACAAGCAGGATATGCAACTGGCCGACCTCGCCGAGCGCGAAGGACGCGCAGTGGTTTTTGCGGTGACCAAATGGGATTTGGTAAAAGACAAGGCCGAATTGCTGGCGCATTTGAAAGAGCGTCTGACGCGCCTGTTGCCGCAATTACGCGGGGCACCATTGGTTACCCTGTCTGGCCTGACCGGGCGCGGCTTAAAACGCCTTATGCCCGCCATTGAAGGGTTGCATAAAGACTGGAACGCCAAGGTAAAAACCCGTGATTTGAATGACTGGCTACACGCCATGACCCAGCGCCACCCGCCACCTGCGGTGCAGGGGCGACGCATCAAACCACGCTATATCAGTCAAACCAAAAACCGCCCGCCGACCTTCGTATTGATGTGTTCCCGGGCCAAACACTTGCCTGAGGCGTATAAACGCTATCTCATTAACGGTCTGCGTGATGATTTTGATCTCTTGGGTGTGCCGATACGCCTCATCGTCAAAGCCGGTAAAAACCCCTATGAAGACAAGAAACCGGATTAGATTTACACACCAGACAAGTCATGAAACCTGCACATAAAAAATATGCTCTGGCCGAAGTACCGCGCTATACCAGCTACCCGACCGCCGTTCAGTTTCATGATGGCATCGATGAGACTGATTATCGCCAATGGCTGTCAAATATTGCTGTGGGCGAGCCGCTATCGCTTTATCTGCACATCCCCTTTTGCCAGAAAATGTGCTGGTATTGTGGATGTCATACCAGTGTTGCGCACACCTATGATCGCGTTGGCCTATATGCACAGGATTTAATTGCCGAGATCGATTTACTGGCATCGGCACTGCCAGACCATCATGGTGGTCTGGCCCATGTGCATTTTGGTGGTGGTAGCCCGACATTGTTAAGCGACGATGATTTTGCCGCAATTTGTGCAAAAATCATGATGGGGTTTGGTGCTCGGGATAATATGGAATTTGCGGTCGAGATCGATCCGCGCACCATGAATGCGCAAAAGGCAAAGGCGCTGGCCAATGCCGGCATTACCCGGGCTTCTTTGGGGGTGCAGGACTTTAACACCCATGTGCAGGAGAAAATCAACCGTATTCAGCCATTCTCAATGGTTAAACAAAGCGTAGACTGGCTGCGCAGTGCGGGTATTGCAGCGATTAATTTTGATCTGATTTACGGTCTGCCCGGCCAAAGCGTGGCAGATGTGCGCCATAGCACAGAGCTGGCGCTTTCCTTATCTCCTGACCGGCTGGCAGTTTTTGGTTATGCCCATGTACCCTGGTTCAAAAAACATCAGGAAATGATTGTCACCTCTGATCTTCCGGGCATGGAGGAACGCTTTGCCGAAGCTAAAATGGTCGGCACTGTGTTGGAGGATGCGGGCTATATTGCCGTGGGCTTTGACCATTATGCCCACGCCGATGACGACATGGCAAAGGCGGTGAAGGGCGGCACTTTACGCCGTAATTTTCAAGGCTATACAACCGATACCACGGATACATTGCTGGGGCTTGGCGCATCATCCATTGGCGCGCTGGAGCCGGGATATGTGCAGAACTCCCCCTCGCTGGATCAATGGCGCAATACCATACATGCGGGAAAATTACCGGTCGTGCGCGGCGTGAAACTAGAAGGTGAGGACGCCATGCGCCGCGCCGCGATTATGACTTTGATGAGCGCCATGATGCTTGATCTGGGTACCCATGCGCTCGCCTTTGGTGCGCCGGAAAATACCCTGGATGATGTGCTGCCCAAACTTGCATCATTGGCCGAAGATGGTCTTGTGCGTATTGCCGGACGGCAGATCACGATCACCGATGAGGGCCGTACTTTTGTGCGCAATATCGCCGCCTGTTTTGATACCCATTGGCAGGCCAGTGCAGGGCGCCATTCCCGGGCGGTTTAAGCATATGGATAATTTACCTTCATCCTTCGACAAGCTCAGGATGAGGTCGTTATATTATTTCTCTCATCCTGAGCTTGTCGAAGGATGAAAACCGACAGCAATGTTTCAAATCTGTCTCGTTTTCCAGTCTGGAAAATCCACCCATTGCCCATGTTGGGTACAATCCTCGCTGCATAATTCAAGAAACAACGGCACGATGTCTTCTGGTGCTGGAACGGTGTTAGGGTCTTCGCCGGGCATGGCCTTGCGCCGCATGGCTGTGCGCGCCGGGCCAGGGTTTAGAAGATTAACCCGAAGCGGCAGTTTTTCAACTTCTTTGGCGTAACAGCTCACCAGGGCATCAAGGGCAGCCTTGGAGGCGCTATAGAGCGCAAAAAACGGTCGCTGATTACGGGCGGCCCCCGATGTTACAAATACCGCCCGCCCCGCCGGGGCCACCCGCAACAAGGGATCCATGGCGCGAATGAGACGCCAGTTTGCATCCACATTAACCTGCATCACCTCATGCCAGACTTTGGGATCAATATGTGCGGTTGGCCCAAGCATGCCCAACTGGCCGGCATTGCCGATAAGAATATCCAGATGCCCCCAGCGTTCGGCAATAACCCCGCCAAGCCTGTCTATGCCTTCCAGATCATTCAAATCGGCGGGCACCAGTGAGGCAGAACCACTCAATGCGCCAATGGCATCGTCCAGTTCCTCCAATGCGCCTTGCGTGCGGCCAAGGGCAATGATGTGCGCACCGCGCGCCGCCAGTGCCAGCGCGGCAGCGCGGCCAAGCCCGCGTGTGGCACCGGTAACAAGGGCCACTTTGCCCTCAAAATTTTGTTCAGGTGATGTCATGGTTCAGGCGACTTCCGATAACAGGGATAATTGTTTGGCCTTGTCGGCATTATGCTCATCATAATCGCGCAACCGTGTCGGGTATTCCCCGGTAAAATAATGATCAGCAAAGACCGGTGCATCATCGTCGCGGCGTTCCTCGCCCATTGCCCAGTAAAGCCCATCAACAGAGAGAAAACCCAAGCTGTCCACCTCCAGCATTTGTTCCATTTTTTCATGAGTATGTTTGGCGGCCAGCAGGCTATCGGCATTTGGCATATCAATGCCATAAAAATCAGGAAAGCGGATAGGCGGGCTGGCTGATCGAAAATGCACCTCTTTGGCACCGGCTTCGCGCACCATGCGCACAATTTTCAGCGACGTGGTGCCTCGTACAATCGAATCGTCAACCAGCAACACCCGTTTGCCCGCCACAACCGCCCGGTTAGCCGCATGTTTCAGGCGCACCCCCATATCGCGAATGGACTGGCTGGGCTGTATAAACGTGCGGCCAACATAATGGTTACGAATAATGCCCAGCTCGAACGGTGTATTTGAACCTTGCGCAAACCCGATGGCCGCAGGCACGCCACTATCCGGTACCGGCACAATAACATCCACATCCGCCGGGTGCTCTTGTGCCAGACGCAACCCCATCCGCTTGCGCACCTCGTAAACACTCTTGCCGTCCACAACAGAATCTGGCCGGGAAAAATATACAAATTCAAACACGCAGGGGCGTGGGCGTACCCTGGCAAAGGGGCGATGGCTTTCTATGCCCGCCTCTGTGATGACAACCATTTCGCCTGGCTCGATATTGCGCACAAAACATGCGCCAACCATATCAAGCGCACAGGTTTCCGAGGCCAGCACCGGCGCGCCATTCAGATCGCCCAGCACCAATGGACGGATGCCATAGGGATCACGCACACCGATCAGCTTTTTGTTGGTCAGCGCCACCATTGCATAGGCACCCTCGATTTGTTTGAGGGCATCAATGAACCGGTGTACCAGATTTGTACGGCGCGAACGGGCAACCAGTTGCAGCACCACTTCGGTATCCGAGGTGGACTGAAATATAGCTCCACCCGTGACCAGCATTTCCCGCAATGCGCGGGCATTGGTCAGATTACCATTATGGGCAACAGCAAAACCGCCGGATTTCAGGTCAGCATAAAGCGGCTGTACATTACGCAACACCGTTTCGCCGTGGGTGGAATAGCGCACATGGCCAATAGCTGCGTTGCCCGGCAAGCGCGTCGCCACATCTGTGCCGCCAAAATTGTCACTGACCAGTCCCATATGGCGTTCTGAGTGAAACCGCTTGCCGTCATAAGAGGCTATGCCGCATGCTTCCTGTCCCCGATGCTGCAAGCCGTGCAAACCCAACACGGTGAGCGGCGCCGCATCGGCCAAGCCATAGACACCAAAAACCCCGCATTCCTCGCGGGGTTTGTCATCTGTTGGGTCGATCAGTAATGAAGGCAAAGAATCATGTTTTGAACTCATCACCTTTTATCACCTTTTGGCTTGTCGGAATCACCATCTGCTTCTTCTGTAGAGGTTGAGATAAGCTGGTCAAGGCTTTGACGCTCACCACGATCATAGCCCTGGTCTGAATTGTCTGCCTTGGTCGCCTTGGTGGTTTTTGCCTCTGCCGAGGCACTGATCGGGCGATCATTCACCGGCGCCGAAGATGGGGCCAGAGCCTGAAGCGCCCGAGCGGTGGCATTGATAGCAGGATAAAGACGGGCATTGACCAACCAACCCGGCATCCGCTCACGCGGGGTTAGCTGATTAAACAGGATCAGCGCCAGACCCAGCAACGCAATGCCGCGCACAATGCCAAAGATAAAGCCCGCACTGCGATCCAGCGCGCCTACATCCGATCCGCCACGTAATTGATTGTTGAAATGGTGAGTGACCAGGGTCACGGCCATATAGACGAGGATAAACACCCCCGCAATTGTTGCCGCATCGGCTGCCCAGCCCGGCGTGATGAGGCCGCGCATGGGAATTTTGAACGCCGGATAGGCAAATATGGTGGCCATGGCGGCTACAACAAATGCTGTCACAGACAGGGCTTCGCGAATAAAGCCGCGCGTTAACGCCAGTATGCCAGACAAAAACAATAGCCCTAACGCAAAGGCATCAAACGCGGTTACTACACTACCGTCCACACCCTTACTCCCGGGCTGCAATCGATTCACTGGTGTCGATCAAGTCTATAAGATCGCTCAATTTGCCCAATTTCGCAATGGTGCAGTCGAAATTACGTTCAGTTTCCTTAGAATTACGGCTCACAGGACCGATGGCAGTGGTAAAACCCAGCTTGTTTGCTTCCTTTAAGCGTGCGGCCATGCGTGACACCGGGCGAATGTCACCTGACAGAGCAATTTCACCAAAAACTACCGCTTTTGGCGGCAAAACAACATCAAGGGCAGAAGAAACAAGCGCAGCCGCCACCGCCAGATCGGCGGCCGGTTCAGATATTTTTAACCCCCCCGCAACATTCAAATAGACATCCTTGCCGCCAAAGCTGAACCCGCAGCGGGTTTCAAGAACGGCCAGAACCATGGCCAGGCGACTATTGTCCCAGCCCACAACAGCGCGGCGCGGGGTGCCAAACGCCGCCGGTGCCACCAATGCCTGAATTTCGGTGAGCACCGGGCGCGTGCCTTCCAGCCCGGCAAAAACGGCGGTGCCGGTGGCGCAATCCTCGCGACCATCCAGAAACAGTGCCGACGGGTTAGCGACCTCACGCAAACCCGCATCGGACATTTCAAACACGCCGATTTCGTCGGTGGGGCCAAAGCGATTTTTGACGGCCCGCAGAATACGAAACTGATGGCCGCGCTCGCCCTCAAAATAGAGCACGCTATCAACCATGTGCTCGACCACGCGCGGCCCGGCAATTTGCCCGTCCTTGGTCACATGCCCGACCAACGCCACAGCGCAGTTGCGTTTTTTGGCAAACCGGGTCAGTTCCTGCGCACAGGCCCGCACCTGACTAACCGTACCCGGAGCCGCGCCAAGCGCATCGCTCCACAGGGTCTGGATCGAATCAATCACCACAAAGTCCGGTTTTTCATGTTTCAAAGCATCCAGTATCGGCCCCAATGCGGTTTCCGTGGCCAGCATCACATGGGTATCGGCAATGCCCAGTCTTCGTGCCCTGATACGCACCTGGTCAATGGCTTCCTCGCCGGATACATAGGCCACTTTGGCCCCGGATTTGGCCAGCGCCGATGCCGCCTGTAATAACAGCGTCGATTTACCAATGCCCGGATCGCCGCCAATGAGAAGCGCCGAGCCGGCTACAATACCGCCGCCGCACACCCGGTCAAACTCGGCAATGCCGGTTTGCATGCGAGGCAAAGGTGGCTCGCTACTTTGCAAATCATGAAATGCCACACCCCGCGATGTTTTGCTGCGTGCCCTGGGTTTGGTGGACGTTGGTCCGGTATCAATGGTCTCCTCAACCAGCGAGTTCCACCCGCCGCAACTCTCGCACCGCCCCGACCATTTGCCATGGGACACCCCGCAGGATTGGCATACATAAAGAGTGGCTAGCTTGACCATGACGAATCACATCCACATTGTTCATGTTATGTTCTAGTATGGTTTTGAGGTGATGGCAAGAGGTTATATTTTAGATATTCAATACCTTGAACAGATTATCATATCGGTTTACCAGGACCATTAGAGCCGGGAAATCGTAAGCCCATATGGGTGACGGTATTGATTACCACACAGGCTAATTTAGCCGTAACTTGCTGTGTATCTTTTACGAATTTGACATCTATGGGTGTAGTCCATTGCTCTTTTTGTCGATTACAGAAAAAAGGGGTCGACGCTTTATTTTTGTCAGGATAACGCCAAGAACCATGACATAAAACATTTCGTAATTTGGATATTTTGCGCAAGTCATCAATCAAATCGTCTAAATTTTCGATACTTGCATCTTGATGCTTACGAACATAACTTGCGTAAGTATCAATTAGGTTTCCCAGTGGATCGCTTAAGGCTCTTTCAAGGGTAGGCAGCCATTTTTCGTATGCTTCTTCGACGCGCTCGGGAGCATACTTGCGTGTTGCAGAAAATGCGAAGATAGCTCGTCCCAAGACTTCCTCTAAGAAACCAAAAGTAGCCACTGCCCGGCCCAAAGCTTCCCAGAATAAAGGTTCATGGTAATTTGTAGGGTATTGTTCTGGTAAATTATCAAGGTCGATAATGTGTCGTTTTTTGACCACCATGCTACCCTACATCCCCGCAAAACGCTGAACACAAACTTGCGCCTCCCGTTCGCGCATCTGGTGCGCATCAAAACGTGTCTGCATCCGCAGCAGGGTGTCCATCTTTACGCCAAAGGCTTTTTCAATGCGCAGCGCCATTTCCGGTGAAAGCGAGGCATTTTCATTCAAAATGTTCGACAGCGCCGGGCGACCGACGCCGAGCGCCCTGGCGGCGGCAGTGACGGACAGCCCATCGGGCAAGACAGAACGTCTGATAAACCCGCCCGGATGAACTGGCTTCATATTTATTTTAATCGCCATTATTATGCTCCTGCCAGTCAGTGGTTCGTTAACTTTGCCATTCGGCCAGCAGTTTTTTTGGTGCAGCGTTGCGCCAGGCGATCATCAGAGCTGATTTGGCTGTATCATGATCGACAAACGCAAAGTGCATCGTCGTACAGCCATTCTCCCCCCATTTGTTGGGTATACGGGTAAAAGTTTCAGGTTCAGCCCCCATCAACATTTCCTGCTCGTCGCGTAACAGCATCAGATTGGCATCTTTGGCATCTGGCCCCATGGTCGCGAAAATTTTGCCACCCTTGCCGTCGACACGAAATGATGTTCGGTTGAAATGTGGTTTTTCTATCGCACCTGGCAATGATAAGGCGATGTCCCGAAACATGGCATGGTCGATCATGACCAGAATTCTAGCCATCGATCAAACCGAGTGCAAGCACATATTGACAAGAAACCTAAAGGTTCCTTATAAAGAGAAACGAAAGGGTTCCCTATGGTTGAAACGGCTAGTATTTTCAAGGCTATCGGTGATCCCACCCGACAGGAAATTGTCGGCATGCTGGCACGCCGGGCCATGGGCGTGGGTGAAATCGCGCGAGAATTCCCCATAACGCGCCCGGCCATTGCCAAGCATCTGGCGATTATGCGCCGCTGCGGACTGGTCAGTATGGAGGTGCGCGGACGTGAACATATTCACCATCTGCACGTTGAAAAATTACAGAACGCACAAAACTGGCTAGAGCAGATGAGCATGTTCTGGGATAATAAACTGGAGGCCTTGAAACAGGCCGTGGAGGAAGACAATGGGTAATATGACACTGGTAAAAATGGTGATGCTGAAAGCAACGCCCGAAAAAGTGTTCAGGTTTCTGACCAAAAGCGACCTTTTGGCCACATGGTTTCATGCCGCCGATGCTGATCTGGCCGAAGGAAAACCTTATGCCTTGATGTCGAATGATAATCCGGATCAAAAACTGTGCTGGGGCGAGGTGCTGGAGATAAACGCGCCAGAACGGGTGGTTTACACCTTCACCCATAACCATTTACAGGAACACCCAAGCCGTGTGACCTTCGATCTGGAACCATGCGCCGGTGGAACAAAATTGACCCTCACCCACGAAGGCCTGGGCGATGGCCCGGCGGACGCCCTGGAAATGCTGTGTGGTCATGATGAAGGCTGGGATGAGCATACTGCCAAATTGCGAAAAGCAGTTGAGGGCTAAAATCAGCCCCCGCTTTTACGCCACAAAAGCGACGCATCACCATAGGAATAAAACCGGTAATTGCCCGTAATGGCGTGGGCATAGGCGGCGTGCATCTCCTCAAGGCCCGCAAACGCGCAAACCAGCATGAACAGCGTTGAACGTGGCAAGTGAAAATTGGTCAAAAGCCCGTCCACGGCGCGAAATTTATACCCCGGCGTGATGAAAATTTCGGTGTCGCCTGACCCGGCATGAATAATCCCCGCCTCGTCGGTTATACTTTCCAGCGTACGCAAGGCCGTGGTTCCGGCGGCAATGATGCGCCGCCCCTCGGCCCGGGCAAGGTTTAGGGCGCTGGCGGTTTGCTCGCTTACCTCATAGCGTTCGCCGTGCATTTTGTGACTGGTTGTGTCCTCGGTTTTTACCGGCAGGAACGTCCCCGCCCCGACATGCAGGGTCAGGCTCTGGCGCTCCACATCCCGCGCCTCAAGGGCGGAAAACATGGCGTCGGTAAAATGCAGACTGGCCGTCGGAGCCGCCACCGAGCCGGGGTCTTGGGCAAAAATGGTCTGGTAATCATGCTCATCTCGTGCATCCACGGCGCGTTTGCGGGCAATATAGGGCGGCAATGGCATCTGCCCGTGCCGGGCAATGGCCTCATCAAGGATGGCCCCGGAAAAATCAAAGGCCAAGGCCATTTCACCGCCCACGCCTTTTGCTGTGACATGAGCATCCAGCACACCCGCCAGGCAAACCTCATCCTCACTACCAAACTGGATAACATCGCCAATACGCAGCCGTTTTGCCGGGCGCACAAAGGCCAGCCAGGTGCTGTCATCCTGACGTTTATGTAAATTGACCTCTATGTGTGCCGGGCCACCGCCGCCCTTCGCCCGCGCCGCACGAAGCCCGTAAAGCGCGGCAGGCAACACCTTGGTATCATTCAAAACCAGCACATCACCGGGACGCAGGCAATTTGGCAAATCAGTAAACATCCGGTCTGCCAATGGCTGACCCGGCATGACCTCTAAAAGACGCGAGGCATCACGCGGCACTGCCGGGCGCAGGGCAATGCGCGCCTCTGGCAGGTCAAAATCAAACAGGTCAACGCGCATGGTTGCAACAACTTTTGCCTTTTAGGCTGCAAGCCCAAACATTTATTTTTCTTCTGAATCTTTATGTGAATCTAATTGATCCGTTTTTGCATTTTCCCGAGGGCCATCAATCAGCCGCCCAACAAGTCCTATTGCGGAAGTGCCAACTAAAGCAACAGCCACCACGGTTTGTCCTAGAAATGCACAAACTACCGAACCTGAAACCAACAAAATGCTGACAAATAAACCACCGTACATGCCCACATTGCCTTTGTGAATTTCACTGCTAAAAGCATGATCATTCCAGTTGTGCTGGTGATCTTGAGACTTTTCAGCCATAGAAATGATACGATCAGCTGCGCCGGGCTGGGCTTTTTCAAATTGCGCAAGACTCTGCGGGCTTGGAAGCGGCCCTGAGAATTGACGACTAACCATGACACTGCGCACAATTTCTACTGCTTGCGCAGCCTGAGCAGGCTCGAGATGCAGCTCCATCTCAAGTTGCCCTTCAAGATCAATAATATCCTGATCGTTGTTGGTCGTTTTTATCAGCCCTTTTTTGTTTTTTGGTTTTGATTTTGCAGGTGTTTTTACGTCAGGCGCTTTCTTTTTGGTCAAAATCTCTCACCGCTTCCTTTAGAAAGCCACCAACTTCAGACCAGGCATCCTGAATGTCGTTTCCTGGGTAAACTTTGGGTGAAAATCTGTGACTCCAAAACTCTACAGGCGCACCCATCCCGCGAAAAAAATGCATAACGACTGGTCGGCTGTTGCCGCTCACAAACACTACTTTGCGTTTCTCTTTTTTCGATTCCACCGTTATACGCCTTTTCTCAATCTACGATAAACGCAGTGTTCTAGTATCACACCACAATCTTCCAACATAGGCAATCCTACCATACATGGGGATAACAAATGGTTTTCCCACCCCCTTATTTGCCCCTCACTTTGAAGTGGGAAAATTGAAACCCTATTCATGCACCATGTTTTTTGGGTCGCTTTCATCGCCCGGGGACAGCCCCAGCAACTCACCGGCGGTTTTTACCCCAAGGCCCAGAACGGTGCGGTTGGCATAGGAAAAATAGGCAGCAACCTGATTGATCTCCAAAATCTGACCATCATCAAAACCGGCCTGGCGCATGTCATGAATATCCTGCTCGATCAGGGCATTTGGTGACTGGGTCAGGGTGCGCACATATCGAAGCGCGACCTGCTCGCGCAAATTGAACACAGGCTCCAGTATATTACTTTCCAGGGCTTTGCGCATACGCTCGGCCAGATCGTCATCTTCAAGAAGACGCTTTAGCCCGGAAAAATGATGCTCCACACAATAGCGGCAACCATTAAGCGCACTGACATACACACCAACAGTTTCAAGGAATGATTTGGTCAGGGTATTGGCACTGTGATGCAGCGTATTTTTATAAAGTGCCAAATGACCTTCCAGCGTATGCGGGCGCAGGGAGTGTGCGGTAAGAATGTTATCAAGCTGACCGGACGGGCCGCAAATGCGCTCATACATTCGGCGTAAACGACCCGTAGACTCGTTGAATAATATTCGCTTGATCCAGCTCATACCTGTCTCCGTTATGCCACGCTGGCGCTGATGATCGTTCCCGGCTCTGCCGGTGGCTCACCCTTGGGCAGCGCATCGACGGCATCCATGCCCTCGATCACCTCGCCCCAGACCGTATACTGGTTATCCAGAAAAGTTGCATCATCAAGGCAGATAAAAAATTGTGACGAGGCACTGTCAGGGCTTTGCGAGCGCGCCATAGAGCACGCACCGCGTTTATGTGGCTCATCACTGAATTCAGCCTTCAGGTTTTGGCCGGAGCCGCCCATGCCGGTGCCATCAGGGCAGCCGCCCTGTGCCATAAACCCATCAATGACCCGGTGAAAGGTGAGGCCATTATAATACCCCGAATTGGCAAGCTCTGTGATGCGTGTCACATGGCCAGGTGCCAGATCAGGCCGCAGCCGGATTTTAACCTCACCGGTAGAAAGCTCAAAAGTCAGGGTTTGATCGTTATCACTCATTCCTGGTTTTCCTGTTGTTGTGACTGTGTTTACTCGCTGGCCCATTGCACATAAACCGGTACCGCAATTTTGCAAACCCCGGGCAATGTCCCGCTCGTATCTTTTTGCTGCTCCAGGTATGTGGCAAAAGCTGTGCTGTCTGTGCGCAAAACCCATACCCGCGCCCGTTTCTCTGCTGGCATTTCATTGCCAAGGGTCAATCCGTCAATCATGTCCGGCGGATAGGCAGGCGCGCCAAGTTTAATTTCATTAACCGCCAACTGCCCGGCACGGACACGGCCCCAGGCAGTATATTGCCCGTTTAGCCATTCGGGGTATCCGGTGGTGATATAAAATTGTGCGTTGGCACTATTGGGATCGCTTGTTCTGGCCATAGCCGCAGCGCCCTGACAGTGCAAAGCCCAGGCACGAACTTTGCCATCTGCCGTCATCATCGCCAGGGCATCGGGTTGAGAGGCCACGGCAAAGCCGTCAACAAAGCCGGTATTGGCACTGCGATCCTCGCCCACAACGACCATTTTTTGTTCCGGTGAACGGCGAAACTTGAACTCCCCCGGCATAGTCGGCGTGGTGGGGTCTGGGCGACGGACAAGTGTGTGATCGCCCGCCTGCGCCATAAAACCCTTGATGACACGGTGAAATGGCAGACCAATGAAATACCCGTTGCTGGCCAGATCACGCATACGTTGCACATGGTTTGGGGCAAACTCCGGGGCCATTTCTATCAAGGTTATGCCATGCAGGGTTTTCATATACAGCAAGTTCTCTGGCAGAACTTCACGCCATAGCTGCGCAGCATCAATGGGCGTTGGCACACCCTCAGGTAACGCAGCACCAAGTGGATGATTTGGATCGGCCTCAACAACCGATGCATCAACACCGTCAGTATTATTCACCGTGCTCTGATCGGTTTTGTTTTCTTGTGCCTTGGCAGTATCAACCTGACTGGGCGCACCGCAGGCCCAAAGCACCAGGGCCAGAAAAAGAATTATTTTACGCATTGTTCCTGATCTTCTCCATGAGTTGCCCGGCGATATAGGGCGACACAAACGGGGTTATGTCCCCACCCAAACGAGCAATTTCTTTTATCAGACGCGAGGCAATGGCCTGATACTGTGGGTCAGCCATAAAAAACACGGTTTCTATGTCCGTATTAAGGCGCTGGTTCATACCGGTCATTTGAAATTCATACTCAAAATCAGAAACCGCCCGCAGACCCCGAATAATAACCTGCGCACCTACGTCCTGTGCAAACTGAATGAGCAACCCGGTCATGGGGCGCACCTCTATGTCTGCCATGTCTTTGAATTGTTCAGCCTCGGTGCGCATCATTTCAACCCGCTCGTCCAGGCTGAACAAAGGCTTTTTGGCGGCATTGCTGGCCACACCCACGATCAGCTTGTCCACCAGCTTGACTGCACGGCTCAATATATCAATATGGCCGTTGGTTGCCGGATCAAATGTGCCAGGATAGAGGCCGATTTTCATATAACTTTGCCTGTAATAGTCGCGTTAACCGGGCGAGCGGCGGGTCAGCACCAAAATACCCATGACCAGATACACAAGACCCGACACCCAGTTCAAGCCATTTTGCACGCCTGGGTGCTTTAACATGCGTTGCATGCTGCCCATTCCCACGGCCCAAACGCTATCAAGGCACCAGGCAACCAGTAAAAAGCTGATCGCCAATACAATCAATTGCGGGACAACCGGATAGGCGCTGGACACAAACTGTGGAAGAAATGCCGCGTGAAACAACATGGTTTTTGGATTGGCCAGCGCCACCATTATGCCGCGCCGAAACAGATGAGATGATGTTGGCATCGGGGGCGCACTTGTCTGGCCAACACGTTTTTTGGCGTGCACGAACGCCTGAACCGCCAGCCAGAGCAGATACCCGCCACCCAGCACTTTCAACACCATATAGGCCGCGCCCCACAGGGAAAGCAGGGCCGAAAGCCCCAGCAAAACCAGTGACACCTGCACAAGCTGACCCGTCGTCAGACCCAGAACAATCAACAGGCCTGCACGGCGACCATACGTTGCGCTTTGCACCGCGATCAACAGCACATTTGGCCCCGGAATGGCAATCAGAATGGCGCTGGCCGCAAGAAAGCCAAAAAATAAAGCAACATCAATCATCTGCCTGATCCGTCTTGTCAGCAGTATTCAGCGTATCGCTGTCTTCATCCTCATCCTGATCGGTTTCGACAATACGCTGCACCGCAACCACGTGTTCATCATTTTTAAGGCGAATAATGGTCACACCGGCGGTGGCGCGCCCGGCAATACGAATGCCGTGAGTGGGGACACGGATAAGCTGGCCACCATCGGTGACCAGCATAATGCCGTCACCATCATTAACCGGGAATGAGGCGGCCAAATGTGCGCCATCCATTTTGGCCAAACGTAAATCATGAGCAAACAGACCTTTGCCGCCGCGCCCGGAAACCCGGTATTCATAGGCGGATGTTCGTTTGCCATAACCATTATCCGAAATTGTCAGAACGAACTGTTCTGCCGCATCCAGCGCCGCAATGCGTTCAACTCCAAGGGCCAGGTTTTCATCAACACCGTCCTCATCATCTGAAACGGCTGGTGTGTCTGCCTCGTCATCTTCGCCAATGGCCCGGCGCATGGCGCTGGCATGTTTGAGATAGGCCCGCGCTTCGGCGGGGATGATGTCCATATGGCGCAGGATGGCCATGGAAATCACCTGGTCATCACCAGCCAGTCTTATGCCGCGAACACCCGTTGAGGTACGCCCGACAAACACCCGCACGGCACCCACAGGAAAGCGGATACACTTACCATTACGCGTGGTTAGCAGTACATCATCATTGGCCGAACAGGCCTTCACCCCAACAATACCATCGCCCTCATCGGGTTTCATGGCAATTTTGCCATTGCGCATGACATTGGCAAAGTCGGAAAACTTGTTGCGGCGCACATGGCCGGAGCGCGTGGCGAACATTACATCCAGTTCGCCCCAACTTGCTTCATCTTCTGGCATAACCAGAATAGAGGTAATGGTTTCACCCTTGTCCAAGGGTAGAAGATTGACCAGCGCCTTGCCCTTGGTGCGTGGATCGCCCTGGGGCAAACGCCAGACCTTCATGGTATACACCATGCCCGTTGACGAGAAACACAGGATCGGCGCGTGAGTTGAGGCGACAAAAACCTCGGTCACATAGTCTTCATCCTTGGTCGTCATGCCGGCCCGGCCCGTGCCGCCGCGGCGTTGTTCCCGGTAGGTATCCAGCGCGGTACGCTTCGCATAACCACCAGAGGTTATGGTCACCACCATGTCCTCACGAACAATCAGTGACTCGTCATCAATTTCCAGCTCTGCATCAATAATTTCAGTACGGCGTGGCACGGCAAACCGGTCTTTGCTTGTCCGAAGTTCTTCGCGAATAATGTCCATCACCCGGTCTCTGGATTTTAGAATGTCCAGCAAATCGGCAATGGTTGAGGTGATTTTCTTGGCTTCCTGGCCAATTTCTTCACCGCCCAGCGCCGTCAGTCTTTGCAAGCGCAGATCAAGAATGGCCTTGGCCTGTTCCAGCGTCAGGCGTATATCGCCATTATCGTCAAGACGAGAACGCGGATCGGCGATCAGTTCCACCAATGCCCCCATATCCCGGGCCGGCCAGGCGCGACCCATCAAGACATCACGGGCAGAGGCCGGATCCGGTGCAGTGCGGATCAGGGCAATCACCTCGTCTATATTGGCCACCGCCACCGCCAGCGCCACCAGCACATGAGCACGATCGCGCGACTTGCCCAGTTCAAACCGTGTGCGCTTTGCCACCACTTCTTCACGAAAGGCAATGAACGCCTCCAGCATTTCGCGAACATTCATCAATTGCGGGCGGCCTCGATGCAGTGCCAGCATATTGACGCTAAAATTGGTCTGCAATTGCGAATACCGATAGAGCTGATTGAGAATCACATCGGCATTGGCATCACGCTTGATCTCGATCACCACGCGCAAGCCATCGCGATCAGACTCATCGCGCAGATCGGCAATGCCCTCTACGCGCTTGTCACGCACCAGTTCAGCAATTTTCTCAATCATCGAGGCCTTGTTCACCTGAAAAGGTATTTCGGTGACAATAATGGCATCACGACCTTTGCGAATTTCCTCGACATTGCAGCACGCGCGCATCACCACCGAGCCACGCCCCGTAGTCACGCCAGAGCGCGGCCCCGCACGACCAACAATTTGCGCACCCGTCGGAAAATCCGGCCCGGGCACCATCTCAAGCAAGGCTATGTCATCAAGTGCCGGGTTATCAATCATCGCCAAAGTGGCATCAACAATTTCGCCAAGATTATGGGGGGGTATATTGGTCGCCATACCCACAGCAATGCCGCCCGCTCCATTGACCAGCATATTGGGATAGCGTGTGGGCAGAACCGCAGGTTCACTCTCGGAGCCGTCATAGTTTTCAATAAAGTCGACAGTACCCTTGCCAATATCGGTCAGCAGCGCCTCGGCAGAGCGGCCCATGCGCACTTCGGTATAACGCATGGCCGCCGCACGATCACCATCGAGCGAGCCAAAATTGCCTTGCCCGTCCAGCAGCGGCAGCGACATGGAAAAATCCTGTGCCATACGCACCAGCGCATCGTAAATCGCCTGATCGCCATGGGGGTGATATTTACCCATCACATCGCCGACGATGCGGGCGCATTTGCGATAGGCCTTGTCATGGGTATAACCAGACTCGTGCATGGCATAAATGATGCGTCTATGCACCGGCTTCAAGCCATCGCGCACGTCAGGAATAGCACGGCTGACGATCACGCTCATGGCATAATCGAGATAGGATTTGCGCATTTCCTCGACAATGGAAATCGGCGCTACGCCGTCTTCATCGCCCGGGCCGCCGGGGCCATCATCTTCAGGGTTATCAGGTGTCTTGTCGCCCGCTTCTGTCACTAAATAATCCCCTTAAAACCCTAACAAAAACACGGCCCGGTCATGATGCTCGAATCGGGCAAATTCCTAGTGAATAAACTAGCAGCATGACAGCTGATGAGCCAGTGTCAGAGGCAGGAAAAAGCGGGGTGTTTTACGTTTGAAGCCTACCATCAAGATTGCCAATATTTCATACTATCAAGCATCATATTTACGCTATGATTGATCTTCGCCAATATGGAGAAAGCCATGGCATTTTTACTTTCACGCCGTCAGGTGCTGGCACACGTCCCGGCAGCAGCTTGTGTGGTCGGTGCCATGCCGGCGCAAACAAAAACCTTGCCAGGCACATGGCGCACCGGCCCCGACTTGCCCTTGCAGGTTCAGGAGATATATCCTGCCGCCTTTAATGGAAATCTACACCTTGCAGGCGGCATGTATCGCACGTCTGCCGGATTACCTGCCAGTGACCGTCATGTGGTGTTGGCAGCAGACAAAACCAGATGGCACGATGCCGCGCCCCTGCCCGAGGCCCGTCATCATCCGTTTTTGATTGCCACCAACAACGCACTCTATGCCATTGGTGGTTTCACTCGCGCCGGGCAAGGCTGGGCAATGCAGTCGCAGGTTTGGCGTTATGATGCCGATCAAGACCAGTGGCACGATGCCTCCGCCTTGCCAGCGCCACGCGGGGAAACCACGGGCGGTGTTGTGGATGGGCGCATCCATCTGGTCGGTGGACGTATACCCAAAGGCGCTGGCAACAGCGCATGGAGCGACCATAAAGATGATAATGCTCATGTGGTTTTTGATCCGGGAACAGGTCTTTGGCAAACGGCAACCCCGGCGCCAACGGCGCGCAACTCTGCGGCGGGTATAGTGATAAACGGCCTGTTTTATGTTGTTGGTGGCCGTCAGGCTGGCAGAGGCAATATCGCCATGACCGAGATTTATGACCCGGACGAAGACAAATGGCGCACCGGCGCACCCATGCCACGCGCCCAAGGTGGTCTGGCCGCAGCCAGTGTAGGAGGCAAGCTTTATGCCTTTGGCGGCGAGTATTTTGGTGCCGGTGGTGGCGGCGTTTTCAAGCAAACCTGGGAATATGACCCGGCAAAAGATAAATGGCGAGCCATGGCCCCCATGCCAACCCCGCGTCACGGTCTTGGCGCTGTTGCCATCGGGCAGAAAATATACGTTATCGGTGGGGCGACACAGGCAAGCGGCAGAGGCACATCTGCCAAAGTTGAGATATTTATGCCTTAAAAATCAGGTTTAAGGATCATCAGAATATAAATTCCACCAACGCTGAAAAATGCGGGCCAGCCCAACACAAACCAGATACGCATCAGTTTATGAAACTCGGCAGACAAGGCGTTGCCTGATTGAACGGCATCCTCTGCTATCCGGCGCACCCGCAGCTGTATCCACACCACCGGCAGCCAAAATGCGCCCGTCAACACATACAATGCGTAGACAGCGATCAACCATGGCGCAAAAGGATCATGTCCGGCCAACCGGATCAAAACATAACCGCTTATTGGTTGCACGATAACGGCTGTGCTGGTGAAAATATAATCGGCCAACACCACCGTGCGCGCCGTCAAGGCGGTGTGCAGTGCATTGTTTGTGCGCCACGCCATCAGCATAAAAAAGGCAATGCCTACACCCGTGCCGAACAATATTGCCGCAGAAAGAAAATGGATCAGGCGGGCAATCTCGAAAACGCTCATCGTTCACCCTCCAGTGCCGCAATTAGTGCCGCCAGCGCCATCATGGGAAACACCTTTAACACCGAGGCAAGCGGATCCAGCCACAATGTCGGCATGGTGTACGATATTATTCCCACATAACCGATGGTCAAAAGGATCATGGCCGCACAAACACGCCTGACATACACACCAAACAACAACATCCCGCCTAACAAAATATCAGTCAGAGCACCAAACAACCAAATCGCCCAATAGCTATTTTGCGGAAAACCTGCGCCAGCCAATAAGGCAAATGATCCTTGTTTTGAAAACAACAGGGGGATCAGGCCAGACAACAACCAATATAAAGACAAGACAATCCGGGCGAATAATGAAATCAAACCTGAACGGGCCTGCATACGGTCACCTAATGTGGCCGGTTGGCTCTGAAAACAGGCCTCGATGGGGCGGCTCTTATAGCCAAGCAATTTTTCAACCTGGCCAGGATCACCACCCACATCAAATTGCATTTGTTTTTTTGCTGTCGAGCGTAAGGCATTGCGGATACCCATGAACCCCAGGGCATCCCCGAGACCAAAAACCGGGGCCACCAACCAGCCTGGAACATTAACAAATCTCGCGACACCAAACCCAAGCCAACGCCTGATGATATCGATAATCTGCTGCAGCGTCAGGGTTTCAGGCCCGGCAATTTCCACCTGCACCTGAACAGGTGCATCTTCACATAAAAACCGCCCCACAATTTGTGTAAGGTCACCCATATATACGGGTTGGAATTTGGTTTTGCCGTAAACCAGTGGAATCAGTCCCGGTAACCCCGCCAGGGTACGTATGAGCGCAGAGCCTCCATAGACGTTCCGATCCAGCACCAGTGAAGGCTCTAAAACTACCCATTCAAGTTTTGAGCGACTGACAAGGCTGGCACCTTCATGTTTGCTTTTGGCATATTTAGTTCCCGCTGCCGCATTAGCACCGATCGCTGATAAATGGATGAACTTGTCAACACCGGCCATTTCACAAGCCGTCAGCAAGGCTTGCAGGCCAGTAACATGAGCGTTTTGGGTATTGTCACGGCCACCATCTTGCAGAACACCCACACAATTGACCACAGCATCAATGTCTTGCAGCCTATCAAGCCAGTCTTGAGGTTTTGTATCCTGATTGAAATCGCAAGACACCCAGCGCCAGGCAGGGAAGCGCCGCCGCGCCCAGCCTGTTCTCCTGCCGCAGCCAATGACCTCATGCCCCTGGGCAAACAGCCGCGCACAAATGGCCGCGCCTATGAACCCATACCCACCAGTGACGAGAATACGCATGTGCTAAGTCATGGCCTTTTCCTGCTGGCATATGCCTCTCTAAAATCGGCCTAAAACGGGATATCGTCATCCATATCCCGGTCAAAGTTTTCTTCCTTGCCGCCGCTTTGCTGGCTTCCACCACCGGAACCGCCAGAGGATGAACCACCTCCACCACCGCCATAAGAACCACCACCGCCGCCTTCGCCGCGACTATCCAGCATTTGTAACTCACCACGAAAGCGGTTTAACACAATCTCGGTGGTATATTTGTCCTGGCCGTCGCGATCCTGCCATTTACGGGTGGTCAACTGGCCCTCAATATACACTTTGGAGCCTTTTTTGAGATAATTCTCGGCGACCTTGGCCAGGTGTTCATTAAAAATCACCACCCGGTGCCATTCGGTTTTTTCACGCCGTTCACCCGATTGCTTGTCTTTCCAGTTTTCCGAGGTGGCAATACGTAAATTAACCACCGGATCACCTGAATTCATCCGACGAACCTCCGGGTCTGCACCCAGATTGCCCACCAAAATTACTTTATTCACACCCGCCATTATTCTCTCCCCGACGTTAATTCCTGATTCTGGCCGATGGTGCATGTCCACCGCCCCAGCGTCCAGCCCAAACCTGATATTCCCCCTCGAATATGAGAAGAAATAATGCTTGGATAGCCAGACTGAAAGCCCTTTACATATTTCATTTTGTTCATATTATGTTCTTTTCGTCAAGTGAGTCTCAATTTATCCATGCCTGATCCACTGAAATTCATCCGTGTTACCGGCGCCCGCGAGCACAATCTGCGTGGTGTTAATGTGGACATCCCTCGCGACAAGCTGGTGGTCATTACCGGGCTGTCGGGTTCGGGAAAGTCATCGCTGGCCTTTGACACCATCTATGCGGAAGGGCAGCGACGCTATGTCGAGAGCCTGTCGGCCTATGCCCGGCAATTTTTGGAACTGATGGCCAAACCCGATGTGGAAAGCATAGAGGGGTTGTCACCAGCCATCTCGATCGAGCAAAAAACCACCTCGCGTAATCCACGCTCAACCGTGGGCACGGTGACCGAGATTTACGATTATATGCGCCTCCTTTGGGCACGTATTGGCGTGCCATATTCACCGGCAACGGGTAAGCCCATTGAAAGCCAGACCATTAGCCAGATGGTTGACCGCCTGATGGCGCTTCGCGAAGGCACGCGGCTTTATTTGCTGGCCCCGATTGTGCGCGGTCGCAAGGGCGAATACCGCAAGGAATTTGCCGAACTGATGAAGCAGGGCTTCCAGCGCCTGAAAGTTAATCGTGAGTTTTACGCCATTGAAGACGCACCGGAACTGGACAAAAAATACAAGCACAATATCGATGTGGTGGTGGATCGTGTCGTGATCCGCCCGGATCTGGAGGCCCGCCTGGCCGACAGCCTGGAAACCTCCTTACGCCTTGCCGACGGACTGGCCGTGGCCGAGTTTGCTGACAAGCCGTCCTTGGAGACGCCGCCTACGTCGGCTCCTCAGGATGAGGGGATAGATAAAGAACGCCTGCTTTTTTCGGAGAAATTTGCCTGCCCGGTGTCCGGTTTTACCATTGCAGAGATCGAGCCACGGCTGTTTTCCTTCAACAATCCGTTTGGCGCTTGCCCGTCTTGTGACGGGTTGGGCAAACGACTGGAATTTGATGCGGTTCTGGTGGTGCCTGATGAAGAAAAGAGTTTGGAAAAAGGCGCCATAAAACCCTGGTCGTCCGGCACATCGCGCATGTACCGCCAGACGCTGGAGGCATTATGCCGTCATTTCAAAGCCGACATGAATGTACCGTGGTTTGACCTGCCCGAAGACTTCAGGAACAAGCTACTTTACGGCACAGGCGAGGAAACCCTGTGTTTTATTTATACCGAGGGCAAACGAAAATTTGAGACCGAAAAAACCTTTGAGGGGATTGTTCCCAATCTGGAGCGCCGCTGGCGCGAAACCGATAGTAGCTGGGTGCGTGACGAGTTGGGCAAATACCAGTCCGCCGCCCCCTGCCCCGCCTGTCATGCCAAACGCTTAAAGCCCGAAGCCCTGGCGGTTAAACTTGGTGGTCTTGATATTTCCGATGCGGCTGGCAAATCCATAAAAGACGCCGATGCCTGGTTCACCGCCCTTGAAAATGAGCTGACGCCCAAGCAACAATCCATTGGTGAGCGGGTGCTAAAGGAAATTCGCGAACGCTTGTCTTTCCTGAACAAGGTCGGGCTGGATTACCTCTCTCTGTCTCGCGGTTCTGGCACGCTTTCGGGCGGAGAGAGCCAACGCATCCGCCTGGCCAGCCAGATCGGTTCGGGTCTGACCGGTGTCTTGTATGTGCTGGATGAGCCAAGCATTGGTCTGCACCAGCGCGATAATGCACGGCTGCTGGAAACCCTGAAAAATTTGCGTGACCTGGGTAATTCAGTGCTTGTGGTTGAACATGATGAGGAGGCCATCCTCACCGCAGACCATGTTATTGATATGGGGCCATTGGCCGGTGTGCATGGCGGTGAAGTGGTTGCCGAAGGCCCGCCAGCAAAAATCCTCAAATCTGCAAAAAGCCTCACCGGGAAGTATCTTAGTGGCAAATTATCTGTACCCATCCCGGCAAAGCGACGTGAGGTTAACCCCCGCAAGGTGCTGCGTATTGAGGGCGCATGTGGCAATAACCTCAAAAACGTCAATGCGGAATTTCCTCTGGGACTGTTTGTCTGCATTACCGGGGTGTCGGGGGGTGGCAAATCCACCCTCACCGTTGAAACCCTGTATAAGGCCGTAGCCCGCAAGCTCAACGGCGGCTCGAAATTCCCCATGAAGCATGAGTTTCTGGAAGGCGTGGAGCATCTGGACAAGGTGATTGATATTGACCAGTCGCCCATTGGCCGCACGCCGCGCTCAAACCCGGCCACCTATACCGGGGCGTTCACCCCGATTCGTGACTGGTTCGCCGGCCTGCCCGAAGCCAAAACACGCGGCTACAAGCCCGGAAGATTTTCCTTCAACGTCAAGGGCGGACGCTGTGAGGCCTGTCAGGGCGATGGTGTTTTGAAAATTGAAATGCACTTTTTGCCCGATGTTTATGTTTGTTGCGATGTCTGTCATGGTGCGCGGTATAACCGCGAAACCCTGGAGGTTTTGTTCAAGGGAAAGTCCATCGCCGATGTTCTGCACATGACCGTGGATGAGGCCGCAGAGTTCTTCAAGGCGGTGCCAAGCGTTCGCGATAAAATGCTGACCCTGCAACGTGTGGGGCTTGGCTATATCCATGTGGGACAATCGGCAACCACGCTGTCGGGCGGCGAGGCCCAGCGGGTCAAATTATCCAAGGAATTGTCCAAACGCGCCACCGGGCGCACGCTATACATTCTGGATGAACCGACCACGGGTCTGCATTTTGAAGATGTGCGCAAACTGCTCGAGGTTTTGCAGGAACTGGTCGACACCGGCAATACTGTCATCGTCATCGAGCACAATCTTGATGTCATCAAACAGGCTGACTGGATTTTGGATCTTGGCCCCGAGGGCGGGGATGGCGGCGGGGAAATTGTCGCCGATGGCACACCTGAAGAGGTGGCGCAGGTCAAGGCAAGCTGGACGGGCCGTTATCTGAAACCACTTCTGGCACGCTAGCAGGTATGCTCACGATGAACTGAAGTCGTGTTATAAATTACCTTCAATGTGTCATCACACAGCTTGTCCGGGTGATCCAATCAAGCCTGAACATCGCTCTGGATTACCCGGATAAACCCACTACTGTCCGGTCTAGATTTTTCTCCAGCCAGAAATAGTAATAAACACAATTTGTTATGGTAAAAAGGTTTTCCAGGACTCCGGCTTTGCCTCGCCGATTTTTCCTCCCCTGCTTTTCGCGGGGGAGGAAAACAAAAAGAATCGCTTAACCGGACAGTAGTGAAACAAGCCCGGTAATGACAATCAGTCGTTTGCGATCCTCTTAACCCTGTAAACGCAACCACAACGAATACCTGCGACTCAAATATGGTTGTTTTGGGGGCAGATTTCTCTATAGTTCTCAGACACGAAGCTGAAAGTAGATAAGAACATGTATGTCAACGGATATATCCTGAGCGTACCCGAGCAAAATAAAGATGCCTATATCGCGATGGCAAAAATATTCGCCGAGGTCGCCAAGGAGTTCGGGGTAGTTGAGATTTTCGAGAACTGGGAACTGGAAGTTCCCGATGGCGAACACACTGATTACCGCCGTGCTGTCAAAGCCTTGCCAGGTGAAAAGATAGTCTTTTCCTGGGCCGTATGGCCCGACAGGAAAACCTGCGCAGTCGCCCATAAAGGCATGATGACCGACCCTCGTATGAAGGACGTGGGCGAAATGCCCTTTGATGGAAAGCGTATGATAATGGGCGATTTTGAGCCGATCCTTGCTTTTCACAAGAGCTGAGGTTCAGCGCAAACGACGCCACAGAAAAACAGAGACCAGCAAAGCAAGACCGCCTTGCACAAATCCTTCAGCACTCAAATTTTGCGGCTGGGTGCTCATCTCATAGGCCGTGTTTAGCCCGGCCAGTGGCCCGTCCGCTTCGCCGGTACCCAGAATTACCGCCAGTGTGATGCCAAACACCAATGAATTAAACGCGCCGTGCATACCAGCAGCACCCATTATGGAGCGTTCCCCCAAGGCATAAAGGCCAAGCATAACCCCCATCAAGGTGACAGAGGCAAGGGCCACCAGCCCGGCGGCCACATTGCCAAAAAATAAAAAATGTATGTGCAGCGAACCAAACATGAGCGCGCTGGCCACCAGCCCGACAACCCGACCGTGGCGCATGGTAATGCTGGATAATAACCAGCCGCGACAGATGATTTCCTCGGCTGCACTTTGCACCAGCAAGCCCAAGATCAACACCATAAACACCAGCACGGTCATTGGGCGAGTGAGCACTGTCCATGAAAAATCTTGCATGGCTTCATCCGTCTGCCCCGGCAGCAAAGCTGCGGTCAGTGCACCAACCATGACAAGAGCAAGGGCAAAGGCTGCGCCCCAGACCAGGCCGCGAGCATATCGGCCCATTGCCCCGCGCCAAACCAACCCGGCACTGGCAAAAGAACGGCGCTCATAAACCCTCAGCCAGATCAAGGCACAGGCGGCAAAAACACTGAACATCACATAAAGGGTAGCAATAATAACCAGCCCCATGGTTTGCGGCCCGGCCCCCTCGCCCGCCAGCAAGGCCGGTGCCATGACCAGAAACACAATGGGCGCCGTTGCCACATTGGCAATCAGCCAGAACGTCCACAACAAAATAAACGCAGCCCACAAAGGGGTGTATCTGGCCGGCCTGGCACCATGTGCATTATCCGGGCCGGCAAACGCAATCATGCAGGTTTGCTATCAGCATCTTTTGGGTCATCTTGGGCAACAACCAGGCACGCACCGACGCCCGCCCCCATGGCATAACGAAGATATTCAAGGGTTAAACCTGAAACCATAATGACCAGCAATGGCACCATGGACAGGGCAATATAGGCCCCGACATTATTCATGCTGGGTTCGCTCCAGCCAAACATGGCCACCCCTATCCCCAGAAATGGTAATGACACCAACAAGGCAACAAAAATAAGGGCAAGAGAAGCGGCTATGATGACAAAAAACTGCAAGAGATAGGCAAGAAACAAGCCCCAGAAATGACCTTTGCTGACCGCGAAGGCCTCAAATACCTGTATCTTGCCGCGTTTAACCGTCAATGCCACCGCAGGAGACAGACGCACGGCAAACCAGACCCAGAAAAACAGCCAACTCAGTATTGTAAGAATTATCAAAATTATCGCCGGGCCTTTTTGCAATACACTACCCAGAGCCTCATGCATCACTAACAAAATAATAATTGGAATAAACGAGAAAATTGCGCCAAATGCAATCACCACACTAACGGCGATCAACACCACCAGCACATGCAATTCCTGATCGCCAAAACGAAGGCCAAACCATTTATCCCCCGATTGTCCGTGGATCATCCAGCGCAATAGCGCCGTATAAATGGATGTGAACAAGGGAAGAAAAATCACCCCGGCCAACAGGCCAATCGCCTGCATGACATTGGCAAATGACTGAATTTTCAGGGTGAATTCGGTCGATTCCGGATCCATATCCAGCAGATCAGGTAACATTCCGATCAAAAAGGGCGCGGCAATAGCGATCACCATAAGGGATAAAATGAGCCGCCCGAGAACATAAGCCGTGCCCAGACGCCGCAGCGCCGATTTGTTCTCACGTTTATCAAAAACAAAAAAGGCGGCTCTGTCAGCTGAAAATATAGTATTGCTCATGATCCTTTTCCTTTCTTTGGCACCAGGAACCACAGGCATCCTGCAAACAGCAGGATACTGACGACGATACTGCCCTCAGGCCCAAAAGTAGAGCCTGTAAGCCAGTCCACCACATCGGTCTTGGTGTCAAAATCTACAAGCAGGGCCGGCAGGTCTACCGTCTGACCACTAACCTCCAGACCAAAGCCCAAACTCATCAACCAGTTCCACGCAGCATGAAATCCGCACACGCCCAAAAGAGAGGTTTCACGGATCGCGTAAAGCGACAGAAATACACCGACCAGAACAATGTTGGCCATGGCAATCCAGTTGATATGATCCAGTCCCTCATTGCCAATGTGCAAGAGCGCGAAAACTGATGAATTAACGGCAATGGCAATGACCAAACCAAAGCGCGCGGCCATGGCCGACATCACCCAGCCGCGCATGAGTATTTCTTCAGAAGATCCCTGAACAATAAACCCAAGAAATAACAGCCCGATCATCACAAGAGCAGTAGACGATTGCAAGGCGGGCGTTATCGCCACAATTTCATATCCGCCCAACGCAAAAATAACGAAAACAGCAATTGCATTAAAAGCAAAGCCCAGCAAAAGACCACGCATAAAGCGCGACAACGCCGCCTCTTTGCGTAATCCCATACTGGCAATTGGGCGGTTCTCGACAAAGCGCACCCACAGCATTGACGCAATCGCAGCCATACCAAAGCCAAAAACCAGCAGATACAACATGGCGTTCGGGTTATTGCCGTCGCCCTGCTCGATGATGCCAAGAAGCACGCCCGGCATCATTCCCATGCCTTGCGCAATAACCATAACAAATACGGCCACAACGACGACCAAAGCCGCATACACCGGATGCAATCGCGGCGCCGGGCCGTAATCACCAAAGGGTTGCGCCTTAATGGGGCGTATTTTCTTAACTTTATCTGTCATGGTTTTCTCCTGATTATGCTATTTCTTTTGCTAGCTCTGCCGATGCGTTTTTAATCTCTTGCAAGGCAAAAAGAGACGCGCCATTAAAGGCTGCGGCTTGCAAAACATTGAGCAAGGTTCCGGCAAAGATAACCCAGGCGAACGCTATAATTGTTCTGGTACTGAGAAAAGTTTCACGTAGTAGTATTGGTAAATCGTCTGGATCCAGGTTTTCAAGCATTTCAGGATCGCCCAGCCACCCGGTTGATTGCTGCGCATAAAACAAAACATTCGCCGGTGTGGTAATCAACATGGAAACCAGGCCAAACAAAATATACAAAACTGCAAAGGTCAAAAACAGCACCCAAAAATGCCCGCGAGTCTGCCGCCAACTGGTGAAAACCCGCAATCGTTTTTGCGTAAACGTCAACGCAAAAGCCAGAGACAGCCTGACACCAAAATAGGCCATGCACACCGGCAATAGAAAAAAAATGCCAAGAACCAGGGCCACGATCGCCCCATAAGAGCTTATCTTCAAAACCATAATAATCGCTGATACCAGCAACGCGGTAGGCAGGAGTATTGCCACAAACATCACCAACAACAGAGCCACATACTGTCGAACCTCATCGGCACCAAATCGAAAGGCAAAAAAAGCCCCTTTTAGTCCAGCGCCGGTATGGAACCGAAACAGGGCCGCGCTGGCCAGTGATGCCGGCACCAGCGCCACAATAATCAAGCCTGCATAGGCGGCAAAAACAGGATATAGCTTGGTAACATCGGACATATTCCCCGTCAGCACCTCACCCAACACAGGACTCAAGGCGGAAAACAACAGCCAGCCCATGGCACCAACAAGCACCAGACTGGTCAAAAGATAAGGGACACCAACCCTGAACAGCAAGGGTCGCCAATGTGCTTTCAACGGCTTGAACCCTGCGGAAAGTATCTCGCCAATTTCCAGTTTTGTATTCAAACTCTCGCTCATGACGGATTGTCCTTATTGGCACGAAGCCCACGATAAAACGTAACATAAAGCCCGCTAATGGTGCCGTTGGAGGCAGGCCAGACAAGCGCAGACAATATAAAGAACCACAATAAAGGTCGCATATCGATCTCGATTGTGGATAAGGATTGTGCCTCTTCACCTGCCGGTATGCTAGCCAGAACAAGCTGTGCATATTGTACCATTCCCGGCGCCAGCAGGAGATAAAACGGCAAGCTGGTCAGGATGATGGCCAGTGCCATGCGCCAGCCCTGCCCCTTGCTCCACACCGCCGCCTCAAAAACCACAACACGACCCTCGGCAATCACCGCAGCATAAGCAGGAGAAAACCGGGCAAGCGTATAAAGCCCCAGTGCTGCAACACCAACACCCAGAAAAACCGCAGCGATCATGCCCGTGGCACCGGCATGGGCAAAAGCACTTGCCGGTTCGGCCTCGATAATGGCGGGGTCAACAACACTGCCGACCACAGCACTGAGGGCAAAAACGCCAACCATAGCACCCAAAAAAATGATAAAGGCGGTAACCGCGCCCACGGCAAACATGGTCAGGAACAGACGCAATTCATCAACGCCCAATTGCAAACCCAACAGCCCCCCAGACGCCATGCCCAGTCCACGGCGCAAATACGCCGCAAACAACATCACCACCAGTGGAATGAGAGCAATGCCAAGCAATGAACCAATACCGGCCAAACCTGGCGATGTTGGATAAAACAGGCTCACCCATGTGCTTGTCAGATTGACCAGCACATAAATACCACCCACCCAGTAAAACCAGGCGAGATTACGCCGTAGGAATACAAATGCAGATATGACGCACCGCAACACCGGCACCTGATCTGAATTTTCTGTCATGCCAAACTTTCTTTATCGTTATTCGATATGGAACCGGTTTGTTCAAAAAGTCAACCAATAACACCCATTCGGTCAAGCCAGGGTAAGCACTCCTTAACCGACACAATGCAGACTATACGCTCTTTTCTGGCATACGGGTTATAAAAATCTTATGGCAATTGCAGAACCGGAATTTTCCAACACCAAAGAAGACAAGAAACGCCTTGCGGTTATTGGCGCAGGTTTTTTGAACGAATTAAAAAACCCGGCCCGTTGCATACGCTCACCCGGGTTTGATGCCCTGGTATTTTTTGGCTCGCCAATTTTGTGCCTTCTGGTTTGTCTGGGTCTGGCACAAACGCCTTTATGGGATATGCAGGCAATTCCGTTTCATGAAGATGATGCGATATTGAATACCTTTGGCGGGGTTTTGACTGCCTCTCATTTGTTTGCGGTGTTTTATCGCTCGCATGGCAATAGCGATGTTTTCTGGCGCTGGCCTTTACGATTTACCCTGATCCCGGTTTTGTTGTTTTTTGCTTTGGGGTTTGTGCCCTGGTTTATGGTTGTCATGTCGGTTCTGGCAACGTTTTGGGATATTTATCACTCTGCCATGCAAACCTTCGGGCTGGGACGTATTTATGACATGAAGGCCGGAAATTCACCCAATACCGGGCGTATGCTGGATAGCTGGATCAACTATGTGTTTTATGCCGGGCCAATTGCCGCCGGAATGGCCTTGATGGATCATGTTGAGGATTTTGGTGAGTTTGAAGAAATTGGCTGGGCGGCGCTGGCGGCATTTCCACAAACGGTCGAAGGCATGGCGGGCACCATCCGGTTGTGGGTTATTGCCGGGTCACTGCTCATTGTTGCCATTTATGTTGTGGGGTATTGGCGACTGGCCAAAAATGGCTACAAAATTTCGGCGCAAAAAGTAATGTTGCTGTCCAGCACAGCGATCACCTCGATCATCGCCTGGGGGTTCAACCCGTTTTTTATCGCCTTTGTGGTGATGAATGCATTTCACGCCATACAGTATTTTGCCATTGTCTGGCTCAAAGAGGGCAAGTCACTCACCAAACGCATAGGCTTACAGAAGTCACCTCATAAAAAGTGGTTGCCGTTTGTCCTTTTCCTGCTGCCACCCATTGTCTATGGCATCGTGCAGGAATACGTCGAAATTCCCTCCAACTGGCTTTACGCCTTCATCCTCACCGTTGTGACGCTGCATTTCTGGTATGATGGTTTCATCTGGTCGGTGCGCAAGAAACACGTTTGAGTTATAGCGCCTCTTATTTTCTCGTTTGAAATATAAACGGCGTCTGGATAAATTCCCGGCACTCCGCAGGAACACCTGACATAGGCTCTGCCCTCCAGGTCGGCACAACTTCCTCAGCATATTTGCCAAACATGGGCATGGGTACTTCTGCAGCAACCTCTATGTCTTTTGGTATCCCGTCTTCACCTATAGTGAACTGAACCAGAGCCGCACCAACATAACCCTTCTGGGCAAGATTTTGTGGATATTCAGGTGCAGTGCGATGTATCCACTCCATTTTTGGGCAATTCTCAGGTCGTCCGGTTGCTGGTGGAATGGTGACATCAATCAGTTTTTTCGTTATTGTATTTCGCGATCTTTGCATGGCATTTGCGGCCAGTGTCCATGCACGAGCCGTCAATATCAGTTGATTTGGTCGATCATAAGGTTGCGGCCCCAGAGCATCAAAAATCGCTTGTAGTTCTTCTTGTGCTTCATCTGTGCCTTTGAAGTCCGATTGTATCAACATGGCAGCAACATCAAATAGTTTTAGCGAAGCCAAAGAGGACGGTTCATCCATGTCCATGATCTTATAGGCTTCTTCGGCGGCTTTGGATTGCTCACGGGTAAGTCGCCAATACCGTTGGCTGCTGGCATCTCTCATCAGCTCAAAATGCGCGCGAAAAACAGGGTAGATCATGTCCAGTTCCGCCGTATCAAAGGCCTTTAGCGACCATTTCAAAGCCCGGCGTGTGTTTTTATCTTGCCTGCTCATAAAGTCGGTCAGCGACTTCAGAACCCGGGTGCTTTGCAACGCAAGTGCGGGTTTGGATGATGATTTGGTCAGAGAAAATGCACGATTGGCTGGCTTTGCCGCGTCTGCATCCGGTAGATAACGCACGCGCAATTCAGCCAGATTATACGCCAGAATGGCGCTGTATCGCTCATTCTTTGCCTGTTCTGCTGCTTGCCAGGCTTTTTCACCCTCAACATCGGCGGTGATAATATCGCCCGTTTCCAGCGCCGCCATATACGCCTTATAGGCCTCAACCATTGGTGACGCAGCCTGCGCCATCCCCGAACATAACAATGTTGCAGATATAATCAGATATGCCAGCCGCATAACTAACCCCCCATTTTTTACCACCCGTACCCGGAATACCATGCCAACATGACTTGACGCAAGCCGGCGAGGCCTGAATACCGAGCCACATGACCATAAAACCAATACATATTATCGGCGGTGGACTGGCGGGTTGCGAAGCAGCCTGGCAATGTGCCGGGGCCGGTATACCAGCGACCCTTCATGAAATGCGCCCCGAACGTAGCACAGATGCCCATGTGACAGACAAGCTGGCCGAACTGGTTTGCTCCAATTCGTTTCGCTCCGACGATCATGAGAACAATGCCGTTGGCCTTCTACACGAAGAAATGCGCCGCACTGGCTCGCTTATCATGTCCTGCGCAGATCAGCATAAAGTACCGGCGGGCGGCGCACTGGCGGTAGATCGCGAAGCCTTTGCCGATGCAGTTGGTGCCGCACTGATAGCCCACCCGCTTGTCACCATTGAGCGCGGGGAAATTGCCGGTCTGCCACCCTCAGACTGGGATAATGTTATTATTGCCACCGGGCCGCTAACCTCGCCCGCGTTGAGCCAGGCCATACTGGATCTAAGCGGTGAGGACGCGCTGGCCTTTTTTGATGCCATTGCGCCCATACTCCATCGCGACAGCATAGATATGGATACCGCCTGGTTTCAGTCGCGTTATGACAAGGGCGACGGCGCAGATTACATTAACTGCCCCATGGACAAGGCCCAGTATGAAGCGTTCATCGATGCGCTATTATCGGGTGACAAAACCATTTTCAAGAATTGGGAGCAAAACACCCCCTATTTTGAGGGCTGCCTGCCTATCGAAGTGATGGCGATGCGTGGCCGCGAAACCTTGCGTTATGGCCAGATGAAACCGGTTGGCCTGACCAATGAACATGACCCCACTGTAAAAGCCTATGCCATTGTGCAATTGCGCCAGGATAACGCCCTGGCCACGCTATATAATATGGTCGGGTTTCAAACCAAATTGAAATATGGCGCACAGCAGGATATTTTTCGCACCATACCGGGCCTTGAAAACGCAGAATTTGCCCGCCTTGGCGGTATACACCGCAACACGTTTTTGAATTCACCGATAGTTCTGGATCAGACCTTGTCGTTAAAAGCACAACCGCGATTACGCTTTGCCGGGCAAATGACCGGTGTTGAAGGTTATGTGGAAAGTGCCGCGTGCGGTCTTCTGGCCGGGCGTTTCGCCGCCGCAGAACGCCAGGGCCATTGCCTGGACAGGCCACCAGCGACCACGGCATTGGGCGCATTATTGAGTCACATCACTGGCGGGCATCTCGCCCACAAGAAAAGTTTTCAGCCGATGAACATCAATTTTGGCCTATTTCCACCAATTGAAACGCCAACCAGGGATGAAAATGGGAAAAAACTGCGTGGAAAAGACAAAACCCGGGCCAGAAGGCGTCTTATAACAGTGCGGGCGCTTGACGATCTTGGCAAGTGGACTTTGACTAGCCATTAGTAATCGCTTTGGGGGAAGTTACGGCGCATGATTTTGCCGCCACGCCATAAACTGAACAACGGGTTTGCCTGGCACGCCCGACCCATAGATAATTTGCGCAGACTTGATGAAAAGTCTGTTTCGGATTTCAATGAAAAGGGTTATGCCTTTATTGCGGGCGCCGTGCAGCCAGATGAACTGGAAGCCTTGCGATTGGTCATTGATACGCTGGAGGCCAGAGAAACAGAAACCGTCCTGCGCTTTGATACTGGCGACAGCATCACTTTTGATACCGGTAAGATGACCTTTGCCTGCAATCTTGCTGGCCAGCACCCGAAATTACGTGCGTTTTCCACCAGTACGCTGATGCGTGATTTGATGCACGATCTTATCGGGCCAGATGTTCGCCTGTACTGGGATCAGGCGGTTTATAAAAAACCTCGCCATGTCGCAGATTTTGCCTGGCACCAGGACAATGGCTATACCTTTACCGAGCCACAGGATTACGTCACCTGCTGGCTGGCGCTTACTGACGCGGATGCGTCCAATGGCTGCCCCTGGGTGCTACCGGGTCTGCATCGCAATGGAACCTTTGCCCATGAGCAAGGCGAGGAAGGGATGGTTATTGCAGGCCTGGATCATGATAGCATTGTTGACCGGGCGGTTTGCACCCCTGCCAAAGCCGGCGATATGGTCGTATTTTCATCGCTTACGCCGCACATGACCGGCCCCAACCTGACCAACAAAACCAGAAAGGCCTATATTTTACAATATATGGCTGATGGTGCCACACGCATACATGATGATGGCCGCCGCGAAGACCTGAACAACCCGGATAATAATTTCCCGATTTTACAAAATGGTGAAGCGGTTTAATCACAAAATGCCCACACACAGAAAACGGCGACAGGGTTTCCTGCCGCCGTTTTTATTGTTTCAAAATCCTGAAGAGCCACAGTTGCGACTCTTCAGGTTTTGTAATCAGAACTGATATTGCAGCTTCGCATACCAGGAACCACCTTCATAATTGGCGGCGCTACGGCGTGGGAATTGCAGACCAACGCTAAGACGGTTCGAGTTGGGTGGGCCAACTTCCCCAATAAAGCTGTCGAATATATTCACAGCACCGAGGGCAAGGCGAACATTTTCGGTAGCCTGATAGCCCAGTTCAGTATCAATATAGACGATTGAACTGATCTTGGCACTGGGGTTGGTTGCCGCACCAATTCTGCCACGCTCATCAAAGTGACTGCCATAGAAGTTTGCACGAACCAGCCAATCCCAACTTTCACCAATATGAGTATTGGCCGAAAGAACAAAGCGCAGGTTTGGATAATTCTGTTCAATATCTTCAATGACAGCGGCGCTAACGGGCAAAATACCATTAATTGTTGTTTGCCCTTTAACACTAACCTTGTTGTAGCTACCTGCAAACGACACATCAGTTTCAAGATTGTCATTCCAGACCAAGCTGGATGTCAGCACTACATCAATCCCCTTGGACACAACATCCAGAGCGTTGGTGTAGAAAGAAACCGTGGCACCGGTTGTGCTACCGGGTACAGGAATATCACCGGTACGATAAATCCGGTCATCAACCTCAATCCGGTATCCATCAACGGTTAATGACGTATTGTCAGTAAGCTGTGTGGCAACACCTATGCTGTAGTTAGTGGATTTTTCTTCTTTCAGTGGTGCACCACCAGCCGCAAGTGCTGCTGGGCTAACCGCTGGAATAAGGCCTTCTTCTACCTGAAGGCCGGTCACGCCATCAAATGTAGTGATCGTTGCACTAACATTGGCCTGACCAGGAGTTGGTGCCTTAAAGCCTGTGGAGACAGCGGCCCGCAAAGTCATTTGGTCAGACAGAATATAACGCCCGGCAACTTTTCCGTTTAATGTTCCACCAAAATCAGAAAAGTTTTCATACCGAACGGCATATTGCATCATAAAGCGATCTGACCAGTCGTGTTCCACGTCTGCATAAAATGCAAAGTTGTTACGGTCAAATTTGCCAGAGTCTTGTGGCTTGATACCGGCAAAACCACTTGATCCTGCACCAAAAAACGCTGCGGGTTCACCAGGCGTAATAGAGTAATTCTCATCACGCCATTCAGCACCAAAAGCAAAATTTACACTGTCACTAAGTGCTTTGGTAAAATCAGCATTCAGATTGAATTCTTTTTGATCGTATCCACCAACATTAAAATCCCTTTGTGGTGTCCCGCCGGGCAGGCCAAGAGACTGGTTAAGTGTGTTGTTGAGGAAATAATCCAGCGAGTTTTTGCCTATACCTATGCTGAAATCATAATACCAGGTATCATCAGATCCACCCTTGATACCGGTAACCAGGCTGATGTCTTTTTGAGCACCATCAAGAAACGGGGTGAAACCGGCTTGTAGACCGGTGAAACCCAGTGCCCGCAAAGCCGTAATCGTAGAGTGGGTAGGCCCACGATAAAAGAAGCGATACCGACCATCGGTTTCCGCGTAATTACTGTGTGCATAAAGTTCAGCCGTTTCGCCAATGGCAAAGCCGGAATTGAGGAAAAACCGTGCGCCTTTAGTTTGAGGACGGCCCCAGGTTTGCACAAGAGGTGCATCACCAAATGGCGCATCTATACCAACACCCTGAACACCGGCATCGATCAATGCCTGGGCATCAGGACGTTGTATGCCGCGGGACAAGGCTTGATTATCAACATATTCACCGCTGAGATTAATGAACCCCCGATCACCAACCGGCACGCCAACATTGGCCGCCAGCTTGATGCTATGCTCACCATCATAATACTCGCCATATTGGGCGAGAAATTCACCGCCTTCGCTGGCGTCTTTGAGGACAAAATTCATCACGCCGGCAATGGCGTCAGAGCCATATTGAGCCGCTGCACCATCGCGCAACACTTCAACGCTTTTCAGAGCAATCGCCGGGATCATGCCCACATCAACACCATGTGAGCCATTACCAGCCGCAGGGGCAAAGAACTGCACCAGGGCCGAGCGATGGCGACGTTTGCCATTGACCAGGATCAGGGTTTCATCAGGCGACATACCACGCAATGATGTTGGCCGGATAAAGGCGCTGCCGTCACCTGTTGCGGGCGACGCGGTATAAGAAGGCACCAGGGTTTTCAGCATGTCAGTGATATCGGCAGTATTACCGGAACTACTGAACTCTGCGCCCGTAAAAACATCAACCGGAACCGGTGAATTTTGTATGGATCGGGCTTTTCTACTTCTCGAACCGATCGTAACAATTTCGTCTTCGACGATTGTTTCATCGTCGCCCTGCTGGGCGTAAGCTGGCATTGCCACAACACTGGCAAATGCCGAAACAGCCACCAGCATAGATGTTTGTTTCAGATGGTCTAGATATTTCATAATATCCCCCTAAATTGGAATAAGTTACTAATATTGACTGCGCACATTGCCCTGGCACAGCTTTGACTTTCTTTCGCACTCCAGTTAATACAAAACCAAGGCGGCAAACCACCTTGGCGTGTCCTGTAGGTGCAGAACACAGGTTCTACTGCCTGTACGAGGGAATGACAAGGACAAGAAAGTCACACAAGAAAAAATATTCCTGGTTATGAACTTATAACCCACCAAAAAGCATGTTTCTTACATCATTCGGCGTTGCAATAGCACGATTTGCCTTGTACGCGATATTTACGGCAAGTTTTACCGTTTCTTCATGACTGCCAAGCAATTTATTATTTTTTTGGTAGATATTATTCTCGAACCCTACCCGTATATGCCCATTGCATTGGGCAGCATGAACAATCGCATCGCTTTCATTTGCACCAAATCCACAAACAGCCCAAGGGAAGTTCACCGCCTTGCTCTGCTCCATCAGTGAACTGGCTTCTCCACCAGTTTTGGAGGCATTGGCCGGGTAGCGCCCCAGGACGAAAAGCACGAACGGCGTGTCGCTCGCAAAAACGCCTTTTTGTCTATACCGCTCAAAGCGCGCCAGATCGGCCACGTCATAGAGGATATACTGCGGGAAAATTTTCTCCGCCTTCATCCAGTTGATAAATTGCGTCGTTTCGGTCAGATCATCATCCTTAGGGCAAATTTCCCGCAAAGCCAGTGACACCGCCTCTGGCTTTAGCACCCTGACCATCTGCATTTGCTCAAAACGCGAATACTGTCCAACCGCTTCGCTGGTCACCTGTATAATCAGATCGTCACCTACAGCAACACGAATGGCAGCAATGGCGGCGCGGTAGCAATCAACATCCAGCGAATGTTGGTTGTGCTCGTCGCGAACGTGCAGATGGATGATGCTGGCCCCGGCATCGCGGATTTCCCGGGCGCAATCGGCCAGCTCCCCCGGTGTGATTGGCAATAGGGGGTGATCTGTTTTCTGTCGCCGCGCGCCATTGGGTGCCGACATGATAATATAGGGATCAGTCATTGAGGATTTCCGCAAAAACCTGGCCCAGTTTGTCAACCAGCTGGTCTATGTGATCCGGCTGCACAATATAGGGCGGGGCCAGAAGAATATGGCTACCCAGATTGTCGCGCACCGACCCACCGCCCGGATAACACATCAGTCCATGCTTCATGGCTGTTTGTTTCAACCGCCCGGTAATTTTCATCTCGTCAGCAAACGGCGCTTTACTGTCCTTGTCGGCGACAATTTCTATGCCCCTGAACAGGCCGCGCCCGCGAATGTCGCCTATATGGGGATGATCTGCAAAGGCACTGACCAGTTTTTCCTGCAACAATGCGCCCATTGCATTGACGTTTTGTAACAAATCCTCATCATCTATCGTGTTGATAACGGCCAGCCCGGCGGCACAGGCACTGGCATGACCAACATAAGTATGCCCGTGGTCAAACCCCTTGCCTGTCTCGATAAATGTTTGATGAATTTTGGCACGGGCCAGAGTTGCTGCCAATGGTTGATAACCCCCGGCAATGCCTTTGGCGATAGTGACAATATCTGGCAAAAACCCGTCCTGCTCATGGGCAAAATATGTGCCCGTACGCCCGGAGCCGCACATAATTTCATCGGCGATCAGCAGGATATGATGAGTATCACAAATTTCCCGTATGCGTTTGAAATATCCTGGCTCCGATGAAACAACCCCCAGGGATGCGCCGACAACAGGTTCAACAATAAAGGCCGCAATTGTGTCCGCGCCTTCTGTTTGTATAATTGCCTCAAGTGTGTTGGCAGCACGCAGGGCATAGTAATCCAGCGACTCATTATCCTGTCGGTATCGATAGGCGTAACAGGGCGGGATGCGCGGCCAGTCGATCAAAACATTGTCCATAACCCGGCGGCGAGGCAGATTGCCACTGGCCGATAGCGTACCCAGCGTATTGCCATGATAGCTGTGCATACGGCTGATAATTTTTTTCTTTGTCCCCTGCCCTTTGGCACGCCAGTATTGCCATGCCAGTTTCAGGGCTGCTTCATTGGCCTCTGATCCGCCGGAGGTGAAATAAACTTTTGCACCCGGTTCACCAAATTTATCTGCCAGGGCTTGCGCCAATTGCTCTTGCGGTTCGTTGGAAAAAAACGAGGTGTGGGCAAAGGCCATGGTGCCAATTTGCTGACAAAGTGCCTCGACTACACGCGGATGAGAATGGCCCAGACAGGATACGGCGGCACCACCGCACATATCCAGATATTGCTTGCCCGTTTTATCAAAAACATACATCCCCTCTGCTTTCACAGCCATAGGATATGTATTGGTAACGCCTCGATAAAATACAGCCATTGTGGCCCTGCATTGGTGTTGTGCTGTGAGTTATTCAGCCAAACAGGGTTTGCGATCCTGCCATGGCAACTAGCATAGGCAAGGACAATAGCGTGTTGGTGCGCGAAAACAGCATGGCCGTGCGCGCTGCCGCAGGCTTGGCTTCGGCGGGCGCATCAATCAGACCCAGTGCAATTTTCTGGTTTGGCCAGATAATCACCCAGACGTTAAACGCCATAATAATACCCATCCACATGCCAATGCCTAAAAAGACGTGCTGGCCGTTGGCAAAACCGCCCATAGCACCAATGCTAAGGGTTTCCACCAGATACCCGCGATGCCCGGCAAGCAAAAGGCCGGTCAGCAAAGTTGCCGCAGCACCCCAGCGAAACCAGAACAGCGCCGCAGGGGCAATGACCTTGCCTATAGCCGGTTTTTGCTCGTCTGGAATTTTTGCCATATTGGGTATCTGGACAAAATTGAAATACCACAAAAGGCCAATCCACATGACGCCGGAAACCACATGCGTCCAGCGTAAAAACGCTATTGTTACGGCCATGCCGTTATACTCGGCACCAGCCATGAGATAATAAAGCGCGTACATCAGGATCGCCAGTATTAGCGATACAATGATTGTAGAACGAAGATTGGAAAGTATGCCAGCCATAATAAGCCCCTTAAAAATCTATTGAGACGCATTATGGCGCATGTCAGGGGGGGCGCGTCAATCCACGCCACGCGGTAAAATTGAAATTATTTCACTCTTCAAATTCACCGCGCTGCACACCCAGAACCAGCAGGATCGGTGCGGCGACAAAGATCGAGGAATAGGTACCAACAACCACCCCCCAGATCATCGCAAACGAGAAACCACGCAGTACTTCGCCGCCCAGAAAGAACAAGGCGAACAAGGCCAAAAGCGTTGTAATTGACGTAATTGTGGTACGCGACAGGGTTTCATTGATTGACTGGTTTAGCACATCAAGCAGCGACATGCGTTTGTATTTGCGCAAATTTTCGCGAATACGATCATAAACAACCACAGTATCATTCATCGAATAGCCGACAATGGTCAAAATCGCGGCAATGATGGAGAGGTTAAATTCCAGCTTGGAGAGCGAAAACATCCCGATGGTGAGAATCACATCATGGGCCAGGGCGACCACGGCACCAACAGAAAACTGCCATTCAAAGCGAAACCAGATATAGATCAGCATACAGATCAGCGCGCCAAAAACCGCATATATGCCCGCATTAACCAACTCGCCCGATACTTTGGGGCTGATAACCGACGTTGCCCGTTCTTGCCAACCCTCTATATTAGCATCAAGAGCGGCTTTGACCGTTTTAATGGCGTCTTGTTGGGCGTTAGCTCCCTCAGTGCCCTCACCTGACTGTCGCTCGATGCGAATACGCACAGTCGAATCGTTGCCAAAATTTTGCACCTGCACATCACCAAGCCCCAAACTTAAAACCACCGGGCGAATTTCGGATAAATCTGCCGGCCCCTCTGTAACGATCAGGATTTGCGAGCCGCCGCGAAAATCAATACCGAAATTCAACCCAATAATCAAAAATGCGGCAATAGACACAACAATGGCAATGCTAGACAGGCCGAAGGCAATAAAGCGTTGCTCCACAAAGGGTATCTTTGTGCCAAGCGGAATATAGCGGGAAAGGGCAAAGGACATAATGGTATTACCTTAAATTGGCAGAGCTTTAGGCTTGGCCTTGAACAACCAATAGGATGTCAGCATCCGCGAAAACACAAATGCGGTAAACACCGAGGTAAAAATCCCGATGGCCAAAGTCACACCAAACCCCTTTACCGGGCCGGAGCCAAATTGCAGCAGCAATACCGCCGCAATCAGGGTGGTGATATTGGCATCAAGAATGGTGGAGCGGGCCTTGGTAAAGCCGGTTTCCACCGCATTTATCGGTGTTTTGCCATTGCGGTATTCTTCGCGCACCCGCCCGAAAATCAGCACGTTGGCATCCACAGCCATACCGATGGTCAGGATAATACCGGCAATCCCGGGCAGGGTAAGAGTCGCCTGCAAGGCCGAAAGCGCACCAACAATCATCAACACATTAGCGATCAATGCGGCATCGGCAATCAGGCCCATTATGCCATAGACCAGCACCATGAAGATGACCACGGCAACAAACCCGATAATAAGCGCGAAGGCACCGGCGCGAATGGAATCCGCGCCCATTTCTGGCCCTACGGTTCCTTGATCCAGCACCGTCAGTTTTGCCGGCAGCGCACCGGCGCGCAGAAGGATAGAGAGATCATTGGCACTTTCAGTGGTAAAGCCACCTTCAATAATGCCGGAGCCGCCCAGAATAGGTGAGTTAATTACCGGGGCCGAAATAACCGTGTCATCCAGAACAATGGCAAACCGGCGACCTACATTTTTTGCCGTCGCATCGCCAAAGCGTCTGGCGCCCTTGCCATTAAACCGGAATGAAACGGCGGGTTGGCCGTTTTGGCTAAAACTTGGTCGCGAATCTACCAGGTCTTCGCCATCCACCAACGGGCGGCGGCGGATCAATATATTTGGCTCAGAGGGGTTTGAACCTTCAACCAGCTTGGCACCCGGCGGTATGCGTCCGGCCATGGCCTCGGTAATGCTGACCGAGGTATCCAGCATATGAAATGACATTTTGGCGGTCTTGCCAACCAGTTCCTTGATCCGCTCAGGATCGCTTTTGCCTGGCACCTCGACGATAATACGATCATCGCCCTTGCGCTGTATGGTTGGCTCGCGCGTGCCAAGCTCGTCTATACGCTGGCGGATCACCTCGATGGAACGGGCCACCGCGTCCCTGATTTCCTTGTCCAGCGCCTCTGTGGTCAAGCTTAGGGTAATACGTCCGCTCTCAGGGTCGCTTGTCATCACAAAAGGTGCTTTTGTACCGCCGGTCAACAATAATGCCTGATCTACTGTGTTGATCGGTTTAATGCGCTCCAGCGCCATATCCATCTGTGTGGGTCTGGCCAGGCGAAAGCTGACGGCATCACCATCAATACGAAACCCTGTGGCAGGAATAATCGGTTTTTCACTGCGTAAAAACTGGCGTGCATCATCAGCGGCAGCTTCCAGTTTGGCTTGCTTGACCGACTCCACATCAACTTCATACAAAAGATGGGTGCCGCCTTGCAGGTCAAGCCCAAGGTTTACCGTCTTGCTGGGCACAAAGGACGGCAATGTACCCACCACATCCTGGCCACCGCGAATGTTTTCCGGCAGCGCATTTGGCAGGGCAAAAACCAGCCCGACAACCACAAGGAGCCAGATGATGGCTTGTTTGAGTTTAGAAAAATGCAGCATGTTTTATGACTTTTTTGCCCTGGATTTGGTGTCATTGGCTGGCTTGGGTGCAGATTTGACACGCACATCCTGCAACGTGGCCTTAACCGCTGTAACCCGCACGCCCTGCGCCAGGTCAATCTGCACTTCACTTTCGCTGACCTTGGCAACTTTGCCAATCAGGCCGCCACCGGTCACCACGCTGTCACCGCGCTTTACCGCATCAACCATGCCGCGATGCTCTTTGGCGCGTTTTTGTTGTGGCCGGATCAGCAGAAAATAAAAGATGGCAAACAGAGCCACCATCATCCCGATACTGTAAAGCGGGCTTGGCCCTGCAGGCGCTGCCTGCATAATCATTGTGGACATTGCTGAAATCATTATCACATTCCCTCATTATCGCACTGCACATAAATATCATGTAGCGCGGCACCGAAACTTATTCACCCGGTTGCGCAGAATATAAGAGCGGGCGCGTGAATTGCAATTCCCTGTGGCGCTAAAAAGAGGCGTTAACTGCGCTTGGGCAAATGCTGCATTGGGTTGACCGGGTCACGTCCCCGGCGCGTCTCGAAATGCAATTGCGGTGTACTGACCGAGCCTGTGGCACCAACCTCGGCAATACTGTCACCGGTTTTAACCTTGGCACCTTCCTTGACCAATAGCTTGCTATTATGGGCATAGGCGCTGACCCAGCCATTGGCATGTCGGATCAGGATAAGTTGGCCAAAGCTTCGCAACTCTGACCCGGCATAAACCACTGTGCCAGCACCAGCAGCGCGCACAGCCGTTCCGGCGGGTGCAGAAATGTTGACACCGTCATTGCGCATCCCCCCTGGTTTGACCCCAAAGCGCGAAACAATTGTACCTTTTAGCGGCCAGGCAAAGGTTGAGGTTTTGGCCGGCGCGCGTACTTGTGGTCTGGGCTTTCCTGTTGGTGTCTTTACTCCAGGTTTGGTGATCGCTGCTTTGGGTGTAGTGCGGGCGGCACTTTTCCATTGTCCATCAGCACCACGCACCAGCGCAGGCAGGATCAGAAGCTCATCGGCCCGTAGCGCAAAAGGTGGCTCAATACCGTTAATCAGCGCCAAAGAGCGAAAATCCAGTGAAAATCGCCGGGCGATGGCCATAACCGTATCACCGCTACGCACCCGATAGTGCAAGGGTGGCGGTAATTTTAACGTCTGCCCAATGTTAAGTGCATAGGGCGGTTTCAGTTTGTTCACGGCGATCAGTGGCTTGAGAGCGATCTGGTATTTCTCAGAGAGAGAAAACAAGGTGTCCCCCTTGCCGACCTTGATGCTGGCCGGGCGGGTTTTTGCCGGCACCACTTCCACCTGATCCTGTGTTTGCGCGACAGGCTGATTTTGCCGTCTTTCTTTGGCCCCGGAATTTTGACTGGGCGAGCCATCATTTGACAAAACCTTGCGCCCGATTTTGGCCCCTGTTTTACCGATATTGGCTGCGGTTTTGAGGACACCATTGGCCCCGGATGCAGCAGCAGAGGTGGACTTACGTGCAGCGGCCTCCTGCGCATTAAACGGTACACTGGCCACCTGATCCAACGGCACGTCCGGCAGAGCAGAGGGTAATCCACCACCTGAAGACAGAGGCGACGTATCAATCGGCTCCAAGCCCTGACTGACAACCGGCTCTATGGGTGCCGCGTCCGGTATGCTTTCGTCCCTTGGCGGCGGTGGACTTAATGGTTCATTGCCCAACAACACCACCGGTGCGGGCGCACGGGGTGAACCACAAGCCGCCAGAGTTGCAAAAATAGCGATCAACAAAACAAAACGAATCATACAGGACAGTTTAGCCCGATCATGAGATTTCTGACAATAAGCGTTATAATGTTCGCGCAATACCGGCAATCAATGGCACAAAGCGCACAGGGGCAATCTGACGCTGATGAAATGCCTCTCCATCACGACGAAACACAGTGACAAACTGTTGCTCCGGCGGCCCTATAGGGGCAACCAGCAAACCGCCTTCGCGTAATTGCGCCAAAAGGGCCGGTGGACATTTTTCTGTCCCGGCGGTTACCAGTATGCGGTCAAAATCGCCCTGTTCAGGCCAGCCAATCATGCCATCGCCCAACCGGGTGACGATATTGCGCAGCCGCAAATTATCAAACCGTTCTTCGGCGGCGTGCAAAAGCGTGCGATACCGCTCAATGGTATAAAGTCGGCGCGACAACAAAGATAAAATCGCGCTCTGATACCCGGATCCGGTACCCACTTCCAGCACTTTGAGACGCGGTGTAAGGCACAAGGCTTCGGTCATCATCGCCACCACAAAGGGTTGCGATATGGTTTGGCCGCAGGCAATGGGCAAAGCGCGGTTCTCATAGGCTCGCTCACCAAAATCAGCCGTAACAAACTGCTCTCGCGGGATACGCTCCAGCGCGCCCAGCACCTGCCGGTCAACAATACCCGCAGAGCGCAAAGCCATAATCAGCTCAACAACGCGCATATCCGGCTCGCTCTGGCTCATGGCGAGCTGGTTATTCCTTCAAGCGCATCGGCAAGATCAGCCAGCGTCGCTTCATGGGTCAGATCCAGGTGCAAGGGGGTAACAGAAATACGTTTCGAGTAAATCGCCTGCAAATCCGTACCTTCGGGCGGGGTGGATAAACGACCGTTAAAACCCAGCCAGTAATAGGGCCGCCCACCCGGATCGGCGCGCTCATGCACTTCCAGTTGCCCCTGATCGCGCTGCCCCATACGGGTCATCTGTATGCCAGACACTTCATCGGGTGGGCAGTCCGGGAAATTGATATTCATTACCACATTTTTTGGCCATTTGCGCGCAAACAAGCGTTGCAGGACAAGCGGCGCAAAATACTCCGCTGTTTCCCAATGGATCACCGAGTTTTCCGTAAATGGATAGGTCTGCGACAGGGCCACCGAGGGAATTTGCAATTCCATGCCCTGAATGGCCGCCGCAATGGTGCCGGACAAGGTAATGTGTTCGGCCAGGTTTTGCCCCTTGTTGACCCCCGACAGGATCAGGTCTGGCCGCTTGCCGCCCACCAGTGACAACACCCCCATCATCACACTGTCCGTAGGCGTACCCCAGACGGCAAAGTGTTTCTCCCCGCGCCGGGTCACCCGCAAAGGTTCACGAATGGACAGCGCCCGGCTGGCCGCGCTTTGCTCATTCGCCGGGGCAACAATCCATACATCATCCGATAAAGTGCGGGCCACACGTTCCAGCATTTTTAACCCCGGCGCATCAATACCATCATCATTGGAAAGCATAATGCGCGGGTTTTGCGGGATCATGTGCCGATTTCCTCCTGCCCGCCCTTCGACAGGCTCTGGACACCGCCCATATAGGGACGCAAAGCATCGGGAATTTCAATGCTGCCATCTTCGCGCTGATAATTTTCCATCACCGCCAGCAAAGCCCGGCCCACGGCAATGCCGGAGCCATTCAAAGTATGCACAAAGCGGATTTTCTTTTCCCCGGCGGCCCGGCAACGGGCATTCATGCGCCGGGCCTGAAAATCCCCGCAACTGGAAACGGACGAAATTTCGCGATAGGTGTTCTGGCTCGGTAGCCAGACCTCAAGATCGTGGGTTTTTTGCGCGCCAAATCCGGTATCACCAGCACAGAGCAACATCACCCGGTAAGGCAACTTCAGGCGCTTTAGCACCTCCTCGGCGCATTTGGTCATGCGTTCATGCTCGGCGGCGGATTGCTCTAGCGTAGTGATGACCACCATTTCCACTTTCATGAACTGGTGCATACGGATCAGGCCACGGGTGTCCTTGCCCGCCGATCCGGCCTCGGATCGAAAACATGGCGTATAGGCGCAATACCGGTGCGGCAGGCTGTCCTCGTCATGAATGGCCTCTCGCGCAAGGTTGGTTAGCGGCACCTCGGCGGTGGGGATCAACCAGTGATCGGTGGTGGTGCGAAACAAATCATCGGCAAATTTGGGCAACTGGTTAGTGCCGATGAGCGCATTATCGCGCACCAGCAAGGGCGGGGACACCTCCAAAAAGTCATGCTCGCGGGTTTGTATATCCAGCATAAACGCGCCCAGCGCCCGTTCCAGCCGCGCCAGATCACCTTTGAGGAAGGCAAAACGCGCCCCGGATATTTTGGCGGCACTTTCAAAATCCAGCATGCCCAATGCTTCGCCAAGTTCGGTATGATCCTTAGGCGTAAAGTTCAGATCGGTAGGCTCACCCCAAGTGCGTAATTCCTGATTGGCGCTTTCGTCGGCACCGTCTGGTACATCATCGGCCATAATGTTCGGCAGTGAGAGCAGCTTGTTCCTCAACTCAGTATCAATACGGGTCTCATCCTCGCCCGCCGCTTCAATTTTATCCTTTAAGTCACCAACTTGCGCACGAATTCGCTCAAACGCTGCATCATCACCCTTGGCTTTGGCAGCGCCAATTTGTCTGGAGGCCGTATTGCGTGCGGTTTCTGCCTCTTGTTTTGCCGCAATGGCTATACGCCTGGCTTCATCAAGGGCAAGAATTATAGAAGATTGCTCAGGTAATACCCGGCGCGCCATCGCTGCATCAAAATGTTCAGGGTTTTCGCGAATGGATTTTATGTCGTGCATGGCTGGTATTCCGTCTGACTAGGCTTGCGGGTTTACCCTTAGCCATACCTTTCGTCCACCGGGCAATGTGTTGCTGAATGATTTCCATGTGGCATTACCGGGCTTGTCCCACTACTGTCCGGTTTAGATTTAACTTGGGTCAAAAGAATAATAGACACAATCTGTTATGGTGAAAAAGGCTCTTCAGGACAGGATTTTTGCACCGCCAACTTTTTCCTCCTCCGTTTACGGGGGAGGTGGGCGCGGATGCGCTCGGAGGGGGTGCTGACGGATTATCTATTGATAATCATGGTTTTTGGATACGTCTGCCCCCTCCGCCTTCGCTTTGCTACGGCACCTCCCCCGCTCCTTCGACAAGCTCAGGATGAGGGCAGGGGAGGAAAACAAAAATAATCGCTAAACCGGACAGTAGTGGATTTATTCGGGTAATCCAGAACGCATCGAGGCTTGACTGGATTACCCGGATAAACCGGGTAATGACAAAATTAGTTCTGAATTTAATGCCTGGAATCTTTGAAAAGAAAACCCATCAGCTTTTGAAATCACCAATCCAGTTTTGTAATAATCTTTGGCCTTACGTTCGGCTTTGCAAATCAACAATCGGCGCGCCGCGCTCAACCATTCCCTCTCTGATTTCATCAAAAAGTTTACGGTATCGGTAAAACGGTACACGGGGAAACAAATGATGGATGGAATGATAGTTTTGCCAAAGCCAAAGGCAAGTTACCGGGCCATGCACCCAGTTTGGTAATATAATCGTACTTGTGTTTTCATAGCGTTCGGTTTTGTCAAAAGGTGTGTGAACAATCCAGGCAAAAAATGCCCCGATAAAGGTAATGCCCACACCATTTGCCAAAAAACCAAGAATAAAAACCGCAAGAGGAAATCCGGCAAAGGCAAGGCCAATTCGCCATCCAATCATGACCGTAATTTCAGCAATCACGATCAGTTTTGCAGGCATTTTCTCTTGTGGGAAAACATCACCAAAGTACATCCTGTATTCACTGATGATGAGCATCATACAGCCCGTGAGCACTTTTAATAAGGAATTGCCCGCAAATACATGATCCGGATCTTGCCCTGGCACATTGGTGGCGCGGTGGTGTGCCATGTGTGCTGATCGGTGCAAGGTGTAGGGAATACCCAAAATACTACCGGTAACATAGCCAATCAAATGATTGACAGGCCTCAACCGGGATGATTTTCCAGAGATATTATTATGAACGGCTTCATGCAGGGGGGTGTAGAGGGCATAGAGCAAATAGGCGATCGCAAGGAAGCAAAGCCATAGCGGCAACAGCTTCAATGCACCCAGGGCAAAAACCGTTATATAGGTCGCGATCAAAACGGTAGCCATGATAATTGTCGGCCAGGCAGCCTTGCCCATATAGTGTCGGGCGGCACCCATTATGGCTTCATCATTCATACCTTTATCCGATTTTGTGATCTGAATTACACGGTTTAGCATAGTCTTTGAGACTGTTCAAAATTCTGTGTCAGGTTAGGATTTAGATGTCCAGTATTTCATCTAAACGCCCATCGAAGTATATGGCGAGTTGTGAGAGGGTCAAGTTCCAGTTTTGAATTGGCATTGTCCATTTTTTTGTCATGTTTTT
>JAJFFQ010000002.1 GCA_021776565.1 Robiginitomaculum sp.
GCAGGAAATATGGTGTATTTTCAAGACCTTTTGACGCCTTTAAGCGAAAAAGAGACCTCGCCTTACAGGTGCTTTTATGAGAAGCTGTCTGTCGAAACCCAGCCTTGCAAAGGCAGTTAGCCTTTGCTGCATTGACTTTCTTCCATTCAGCATCCCTTAAAAGCATGAAATTAAACCATTTGAATGAGTTTGAACCCTAGATGAGCAACCAAATACAAAATACGACCCGAATTAGCGAAACCGGCAAAGGCCTATATCAAAATGAAATTACTATTGGTGACCATCACTTACTCGCCGGTGAACCAAAAGGACTGGGCGGTGATGATAGTGGCCCGACACCTATGGAACTGCTCTCGGCAGCTCTTGGGGCCTGCACAACGATTACGCTGCGCATGTATGCTAACCGCAAGGACTGGCCTCTGGAACGGGTCAGCGCGCAGGTAACCCACAAAAAAGGGCCGCGCGAGATATGCGAAGACGAAAACAGTGACAATGAACAAAAACCCGGTCTGGTGGATATTTTTAACCGTACTATAAGCCTTCAAGGCCCATTAAGTGATGAACAACGGCAGCGATTGATGCAGATCGCCGACAAATGCCCGGTTCACAAGGCGCTATCTGGAAATTCATGCGTGCGTACAATTGAAGTCAGAAGCATTGCTGATCTGTAATAATTTGGTAAGAAACCTGATAGCCGCCGGAGGTGATGTTACTTCCGTCGAAATGGCTGGATAAATTAAAGGATTGTATTGATGACATTACGGCTTACCAGCAGCACGGCGCTGCTCCCTGCACTTTTAAAAAGCAAATTGGCCAGAACAACTCTCGCCACCGGTTTGGCGCTGACCCTTGCTTTGGCTGGCACGGCACCAACAGCACTAGCACAAAGCAGCACCATCCCGTTTGCAGCGGCACTGGCACCCGGCACCCCCATTTCGTTTGCCGACCTGATTGAACAGGTTAGCCCTGCCGTGGTCAGCATCAATGTTGAAACCAGCGAAAAAGTCTCCGACGAGCAATTACGCGAAAGACTGGATCAATTACCTGAGCAATTTCGCGAGTTTTTCAGGCGACAACAGCCAGATCAAAATACCCCGCCGCGCGCACGAGAAGGCCGCTCGCTTGGCTCCGGGTTTTTCATTTCCAAAACCGGCCATATCGTCACCAATAACCATGTTGTCGATAATGCCTCCAAAATCACTGTGGTGATGCAGGATGGGCGCGAATTTGAAGCAGAATTAATTGGTCGTGATCCGCAAACCGATCTTGCCGTCCTAAAAGTTGAAGACGACACGGATTTCCCCTTCGTCTCTTTCGCAGAAAATATAAATTTACGCGTTGGGGACTGGGTGGTTGCCGTTGGCAATCCCTTTGGCCTGGGTGGCACTGCCACAGCAGGGATTATATCAGCAACGGGGCGCGAAATTTCAAGCACATATAATCAGTTTATCCAGGTTGATGCCTCGATTAACAGGGGCAATTCCGGCGGCCCAACATTTGATCTTTATGGCAATGTTATTGGCGTGAATTCACAAATCCTCTCACCCACGGGTGGCAATATCGGTATTGGTTTTGCGATTCCTGCGCGGATTGCTTCCAAAGTCACAGCTGAACTGATTGAAAACGGCTCCATCACCCGGGGCTGGCTTGGTGTAAATATCCAAAGCATCAATCGTGATCTTGCAGACAGTTTTGGTCTGAAAAACCGCGAAGGGGCACTGGTTGCCCGGGTCGTGGAAGACAGTCCGGCACAAAAAGCCGGGTTCAAGGCCGAAGATATAGTGCTTCGCCTTGACGGCGCAGCCATAGAAAATTCTCTTGATCTGACCCGCAAGGTAGGCGAGCTTTTTGTCGGGCAAAAGGCTAAGTTCCTCATTTTACGTGATGGCAAACGCAAAACCCTGACCGTGACCATTGGCAAGCGCGAAGATGATTTAGGCGCTACAAACAACGAACCTGAGCCGGAAGAACCCAGCATTGACGAGTTCGGACTGGAGCTTGGCTCTCTTTCAACAGAGGATCGCAAACGGCTCGACCTAAAAGGTGAGCGCGGCATTCTGGTTGAACGCGTTAATGCTGAAAACACCGCATTCAAGAAGGGGATTCGCGCCGGCAATGCTTTGCTTGCTGCCGGATCAATCGACCTTAACACACCTGAGGATTTTGAACGCGCTGTTGCAGATGCCCGCAAGTCAGGACGCAAAGCAATCCGCGTGCTGGTGCAAAACCGCAACGGCCAATTATTTACCGCCCTGCGTCTTGATGAAGATAAAAACAATGACGGTTAAATGACAACGATAAAGGCGTAACAACATGCGAATTCTTATTATCGAAGATGATCTTGAGGCCGCGCATTATCTGCGCAAGGGTTTGAGCGAATCCGGTCATGTTGCCGATCACGCATCGGATGGTGAAATGGGGCTGGAGATGGCCCGCACTGCTGATTATGACGTTTTAATAGTGGATCGCATGTTGCCACGTCTTGATGGCCTGACCCTGGTGCAAACCCTGCGTGATGACGGGGAGAAAACACCGGTTCTTTTCCTCTCTGCACTTGGTGAGGTAGACCACCGCATCGAAGGCCTCAAGGCTGGCGGCGATGATTACCTGACCAAGCCTTATGCCTTTGCCGAACTTTTGGCCCGGGTAGAGGCACAGGCCCGCCGCCGTGATCCCGAAGCCGTACAAACGCACCTTAAAGTGGGCGATCTGGAAATGGATCTTCTGGCCCGGACAGTCAAACGTGCCAGCCAGACCATCTTGCTACAACCCCGTGAATTTCGCCTGCTGGAATTTTTAATGAAGCACGCCGGACAGGTTGTGACCCGCACCATGTTGCTGGAAAAGGTATGGGATTATCATTTTGACCCCCAAACCAACGTCATTGACGTGCATGTTTCACGACTGCGCAGCAAGATCGACAAGGAATTTGAACGCCCGCTATTGCACACGGTTCGTGGTGCCGGATACCGCTTGCAGGGATGAACCGCTTGCCGACCTTTTTGCGAACGACCACGTTTCGCTTTACCATTCTGGCGGCCGCACTTTTTGCCTTTTCAGCCTTTGCCTTGCTGGCATTTGTTTATGAAAGCACAGCCGGTGTTTTTTCGCGCCAGACAGATGCCTTGCTGGTAACTCAAATCACCAAGTTCAAAACTGCCTTTGACAAGGGTGGTATCAATGCGGTCAATAAAATTGTTGTTGAACACAGCACCGGACGCGATCCGTTTTTGTACGTTTTCATCAAACCGGGGGGAAAGTTTGTCTCTGGCAATTTAAGTGCCTTGCCCCCTGCCATACCAAAGCCGGGCGCAAGTCGCCGGTTTACCTACAAGCTTTACAATCCAGAAACCGGTATGCAGGAAACACACCGGGCACGCGGGCGTCTGATCCGCTTTGCCGGTGGTTATATGTTGCTGATCGCACGTGATACCGAATATGAAGCCGCGCTGGTGGATCGTATTTCCCGGGCCGTGTGGATAGCAGCAGGGCTGGTACTTGCGCTTGGTCTTATTTCCGGCGCTCTGATTAGTCGGCGTTTCGCCACCCGGCTGGATGCACTAAACGATGTGGCCCGTGATGTCATCGCTGGTGATCTAAAACGACGAGCACCACGCAATTACAGTAACGATGAGCTTGATGAATTGGCGGCTAATTTGAACGCCATGCTTAACCGTATAGAGCAACTTATGGCGGCCACTCGCCATGCTGGTGATTCCATTGCCCACGATCTGCGCTCGCCCCTGACCAGGATGCGCAATCGGCTGGAGGCACAATTGCGCGAAGAGGGTGAACTGGATCAAAAAGCCGCCGAGACAGCCTTGAACCGTACTTTGGATGATGCCGACGAGCTTTTGCAAACTTTCAATGCTGTATTGCGCATTGCCCGTCTGGAAGCGGGCGAGCAGCGCGAAACTTACGACCGGCTGGATCCAGCACCACTTTTACATGATCTGGCAGAACTTTTTGAACCCGTTGCTGAAGATACCGGACTCGCGTTTGAAACTGAAATTGATGAAGATCTTTTTATTCGTGCCGACCAAGGGTTATTGGCACAGGCAATTTCCAACATTTTGGATAACGCCCTCAAATACACGCCTGATGGCGGAGCGGTGGCTCTGCGTTTGCGTAAACAGCGTGACGGACAGGTGGCAATATCAGTTACTGATACCGGCCCCGGTATCCCGGCAGATAAACGCGAGGCGGTGTTTCGTCGCTTTGTGCGTCTGGAAGAAAGCCGCACCCAGGCCGGCAGTGGCCTTGGCCTCGCGCTGGTCTCCGCCGTGGCAAAGGCCCATGGCGCAGAACTGGTCATCGGGGATGGTGCAGGTGATGAAGACAAAACCGGCCCGGGTCTGCACATTGCCATGATTTTTCCATTGGCAAAAGCGCGCAAGACTAAAATTTCACCTGAAACAAACAAATAGTCCCCTTCCCCTGGCCGACTGGTTCAGGCAACTTAAAGGCGTGAATCAAAATTTTTTCAGCGACCGGTTATCCACCTCTTTTGCAGAGCTTTGCCGTTTTGTAGGCCAACATGCGCCCTATTTACGCGCCCTCATGGCCCGCCGTGAAGGCACACTTTCTGCAATAGAAAATTCAGCGCCCGAAACTCTGGCCCTGAATATCTGTAAGGGCGTTAGTGACGCGGCCAAAACTCTGGCCCCGGAAAAACTGGATCAGGCACTGCGTCTTGCCAAAGCCGATACACATCTTTTATGCGCTCTGGCTGACATTGGCGGAATTTGGCAGCTGGAAGAGGTCACCTGGCATTTAACTGCTTTTGCAGACGCGACCATGCGGGCTTCGCTTTTGGGTGCTGTCCACACTTTGCAAGACAGTGGTCAAATTTCAAAACTGGCCGATGATCCAGACACTGGCCCACTACCTGGCCTGTTTGTCATTGCCATGGGAAAATATGGAGCATGGGAGCTTAATTATTCATCTGACGTGGATTTCACTATCTTTTTTGATCCCGCTATTGCCCAAAGCTGGCTAGGTGGTGACCCGTCCCGGGTCACAACCCGGCTAGTACGGCGTTTGGTGCAAAGTATGGGAGCAGTTACCGAGGACGGCTATGTCTTTCGCACGGATATGCGTCTGCGCCCTGATCCCGGATCAACCAACCCGGTGGTATCAACCACTGCCGCACATGCCTATTACGAAAGTGTAGGCCAAAACTGGGAGCGGGCAGCACTCATCAAGGCACGCGTCTGTGCCGGTGACCAATTGGCTGGGCAGACGTTTCTGGCAGACCTGCAACCTTTTATCTGGCGGAGGTCACTGGATTTTGCCGCTATTGAAGATATTCACGCCATGAAACGCCAAATCCACGTTTCCTTTAACCAAAGCGGATTTGAGGCACCAGGGCATGATGTAAAACTGGGACGAGGCGGTATACGCGAGATTGAATTTTTCACCCAGACTCAGCAACTGATTTTGGGCGGGCGCGATAAAAGTTTGCGCGGAACGCAAACCTGCCCGGCGCTTAATGCTTTGGCCAAAGCAGAGCATATCAGCCTGGATACTGCAAAACAGCTTCAAAAATATTATAAAATTTTGCGGCGTGCCGAACATGGGGCGCAAATGCTGGGCGATCAACAAACCCATGTGTTACCAGAAAACCCGGACAATCGCGCCGCCATTGCCGGCCTTACCGGCATGGGTGATCTTACCGAATTTGACGCACAAATGAGCCGTGTATTTACGCAGGTTCATACCTGTTATTCCGCCCTTTTTCCGCAAAGCGAGCCATTGTCTGCCCGCGGCGGCAGTCTGGTTTTTACTGGCGTTGAAGACGATCCGGCCACCCTGGCTACCTTAAAGAAAAAGGGCTTTGAAAGTCCTCATATTTTTCTGGAACGTATGCGTGCCTGGCATGCAGGTCAGATACACGCTACGCAAACACCAAGAGCAAGGGCGCTGCTGACGCGCCTGGGGCCGGAATTGGTTGAGGCATTGGCAAAAACCGGCGATGCCGATCATGCTTTTGCTATTTTTACCCGATTTTTTGAAAATATGAATACCGGCGTGCAACCCTTGTCACTTTTTTGTAATCGCCCTGCCCTTCTCGAATTATTGGTATCTTTATTGAATACGGCACCACGGCTAGCCACTGCATTTTCAACCCGGATCAGTATTCTGGACGCCATGCTGGATCCTGGTTTTGCAACACCGCTTGGCGATGACCCGGATGCCGGAGCAAAGCGCATGATGGAGTGTGCAGAAGAGCACCCTGCGTTTGAAGCTCTGCTAAACGCTACCCGGCGCACGGCACTGGAGGAGCGCCTACGAATAGGCGTTCAAATTCTGACCGATAAAGCAAGCGCAGACGAAGCAGCTATTAGTTATAGTGCATTGGCTGATGCGGCCATTAGCACCCTTGCAACAGCATGCGAAAGCCAAATGCAAGAGCGTTTCGGCCCCGCCCCCGGCGAATGGGCCATTGTGGGTATGGGGTCTCTTGGGGCGAAACAAATGAACGAAGGCTCTGATCTGGATATTGTTATGCTTTATCGTAAAACAGGGCAGAATGGAGATATTACAAAACCCGAGCAGTATTATGCGCGCTTTACCCAGCGCCTTATTAACGCACTTAGCGCACAAACACAGGAAGGGGCGCTCTATGCCATTGATATGAAATTGCGCCCATCTGGCCAGGCCGGGCCAGTCGCAGTGCATTGGCCAGCCTTCACCGCCTATTACAAGGACAAAGCCTGGGTTTGGGAAATCTTGGCCCTTGGCCGGGCCAGAGTCATAACAGCATCATCGCAAAATTTTGCAAAACTCATAACGGATCACATAGATGATATAATGCACCGAGTCCGGGATTTTGCTTCTATGAAAGTTGACATTGTCACAATGCGCCAACGTCTGCGTAATGAGTACCCCGACGCCAGTCTTTGGGATTTGAAACACGCCCCCGGCGGCCTCATAGAAACGGATATTTTATACCAGTTTTTATGCCTCCAGGATGACAATCCAACCACCGATGCACTAGCCGATAAACGTATTCAAACTTTACAAAACGCTCAGGCCTTACAATCCAGCTTATCGCAAATTTTACGTCTCTGCTTGTCTGCTGATGTCTTTAAACCGCCTTTCCCTGCGCCAGTGCAAACCTTGCTGGCAAACAGAACCGGCATGAAAAACTTCACGGCTTTGGAAACCCGTCTGGCGAGCGTCCAGCAAGATGTCATGAGCATCTCTGGCCAAAGTTTAATGTAGCCATGCGACGGGTTGGCTCTCTAGGTACGTTTGAACTTGTATTGGGTATGGCGCAATCAAGGAGAGAACAATGAAACACATTATTTTGGCATCACTCATTACCGCTTCACTGGGAACAACCGGGGCGCTGGCGCAAATGGCACCGGCATCGCCAGGTGAAGGGCCAATGGGTGGGGATCGCGAAGGGCCAGAAGCCATGTTTGAACGCACTGACACCAATGGTGACGGTGTGATTACACAAGAAGAAGCCAAAGCACAGCGCACCATGTTGTTTGACAAGCTGGATCGTAATGATGATGGGTTTTTGGATAATGCAGAAAAACGCCTTGGTAAGCACAAACGCCATGCAAGGCGTAAAATGCATCGTACAGAACGCAAGGCAGACCGCCAATTGGCGCTGGATACAGACAAAGACGGCAAAATTTCATTAGCAGAATTTGAAGCCAGGCAATCGCCCACGTTCACAAGACTTGATAGTAATAATGATGGTGCCATCAGTGCAGAAGAACATAAAGCGGCCAAAGCCAAACAGTTTGCCCGCATGGATAATAATAAAGATGGGTTTCTTAGCCCGGATGACAAAAAACAACGCCATGAAAAGCATCGTGCCAAAGCTAAAAAACATAGCCGCGCATTTGATATAAACAGGGACGGGCGTGTTTCCCGTATCGAATTTGTCGATACTCAAACGCCGATGTTCACGCATTTTGACCTGGATAAAAATGGTCAGGTAACACGCGAGGAAATGCAAAATGCACCACGTCCTGCCATGCATGGAAAAGGTCGGCGCAAATGATCTATGCTCGGGCTGGTATTTACCAATTCTGTGCCAGCGCGGGCCTACCCTATACAAGACATGACAACCAACCTGACCTATAAACAGGCCATGCAGAAAGAGCCAATGCGGGTAAATATCAGACCAAACACCCGCCGGGCGGTGCATGACCCTGACACCAATTTGGTAAAACGTACCGGGCAAGGTGACCAAAGAGCGGCAACAGAACTGGTACAACGCCATTTGCCCAAAATTTTGGCACTGGCGCGCAATATGCTCGGCGATGCCGGGGAGGCTGAGGATGTCTCTCAGGAGGTCTTTATGAAGGTATGGCAAAATGCAGCCAAATGGCAGCCCGGCAAAGCCAGGTTCGAGACCTGGATGCACCGGGTCGCTATCAATTTATGTTATGACCGCTTACGCCGCAAACGTGAAATATACACAGATCAGCTTCCCGAAAGAGAAGATGAGAATACGCCAATGGCCGATCAGTCGATTATCGACGTGCAATTACAGGCACAGGTTGGAGAAGCAATGATACAATTACCGCCACGACAGCGCGCCGCTCTGAGCTTGTGCCATTTGCAGGAAATGAGCAACATCGATGCGGCGAACACCATGGAGATTAGTGTTGAAGCACTGGAATCGCTTTTGGCACGGGGGCGGCGCGGATTACGCAAATTACTCGACAAAGAAGCCAGGGTATTGTTGGGAAAGTGAGGGACAAGGTGAACAGAGAAATAACACAAAAAGAATTCGAGAAACTCTGCCAGATATATGGTAGTTCAACTGATCGTTGGCCGACTGATACTCGCAATGCCGCAGAAGATTTTCAGCGCCAACAGCCAAAAATTACACAGCGCATTCTGGGTGATGAACGTATCGTTGATAAAGCCCTTTCACATATACCTCAACAAACTAGCAATGCGGCGCTGGAAGCGCGCATAGTAAACAGTTTTTCTGCACTGCAAACCAAAGTGACACCCCGGTCAGACCGGTTCGCACCTTTTGCATTTTTGGATGTTGTTGGGTATCAAAAAAGTTCCATTCCAGCCTGGAGCATGGCTTTAGCTTTGCTGCTGGTATCTGGATTTGTTGGTGGCTATACGGGGTATTCTTATGCACTGGACAGAACCAGCTCGCCAGACGTCATTGCCAATGCCTTTGGCACTGAACAGACAATTATTTTCGAGGAGGATGGCGCAACATGAACATTTCAAAAAATAGTTTGAGTATTGCGCTATTACTGTCTGTGGCCATCAACCTTCTGGTTTTGGGTGCCGTTGGCGGCATCACAATGGCCGGGTTGCGCCACGATGCGCCGACAGTCCGAACCATGACACCCGGATCAGCAGTAAATTACCAGTTTAACCCCAGGGCTTTTCTGCGTGCCCTGCCCGAAAACGAGCGCCGCAGAGCCATGCGAGCCATGAGAAGTGCTACTGGCAAACACCGGCAACTATCCTTCGCCATCATGCGAACCCGCGCTGAACTTGGTGAACTTCTGGCAGCCGAACAGTTAGACACTAACGAAATTGAAAGCCGTTTTAAACACTTGAATCAGCTAGAAGCCGAGACACAAAAACTTGGCCAATCCATCGTCATTAAAATTCTGGCCGACCTGGATCCGCAAACCCGAAGGCGTGTCATCAAAGCGGCTGGACGGCGGCCCAATCAAATACAAGGGCGCAGACCTAACAGACCCGGCCAGAGGCAAGCTCCAGGTAATTAGGGGTTAGGCAACACTTTCGCGAACAGTGCCAGCCTCTACAGGGGAGGCAATTTCATCAGCAGCCATCGCCCATATTGATGTTGGCTCTCCCTCATCGTGTTTTTTGGCGATTGGTGGCAACCAAACCAGAACTTTGGTACCCACGCCAAGCTCACTGGTCAGCTCGAACGTTCCACCGTGCAATAATACCAGAGCCTGTGAAAGTGCAAGACCCAGGCCAGAGCCTTTATGGGATTTTGAATGTTGATTTTCTACTTGCACAAACGGCTTACAAATCAACGGCAAATGCTCTTCTGGAATACCAATGCCTGTATCTATTACCTCTATGCGCACGCCGCCTCGTGCTTCTTCGGCATTCAATGTGACTGTACCGCCCTCAGGCGTAAACTTGATCCCGTTAGACGTGAGATTTATCAACACCTGCTTGATGGCGCGTGGATCAGCTTCTATTTCTGGCAAATCGTGAATATTAACGTCAAGCTTCAAGCCGCCTTCGGTAGCACGACCCCGAACAATACGAACACATTGCTCGATTAACTCATCCACAAAGACAGCTTCCGGTTGCAAGGATAATTTACCAGCCTCGATCTTGGACATATCCAGTATATCGTTAATAAGGGAAAGAAGGTGCTGGCCACTACCCAAAATATCGCTGACATATTCCTTATAGCGTGGATCACCTAAAGGCCCATACATTTCAGTTTGCATGATTTCTGAAAAACCATTGATGGCATTAAGAGGCGTGCGCAATTCATGTGACATATTGGCCAGAAACTCGCTTTTGGAACTATTGGCATCAATGGCGCGAATTTTTTCCTGTTGATAGCTTTCTGCGAGTTCAGAGATTCGTTTTTTGCTTAGTTCAAGGTCTTCAACACTTTCACGCAAATCCTTCTCTTTGCGCAAGAGAAGCTTTTCCTGGGTTTTCAAGGCTGTAATATCAGTGCCAATGCTAACCAGCCCACCATCTTTGGTGGCACGTTCAGAAAGGTGAACCCAACGCCCATCCGCCAACTCCATCTCTATGGCGCTATCACCAGCGCCATCGTGAACCGCCTTGATGGCCGGATCAGCCGCACGTTCCAACACCTCATAAGGCGTGCCAGGTCGCAACAGGGCTTGTTCGATGCGGAAAAAATTACTGAATTTTCGATTACACATAATCAAGCGCCGCTTCACATCCCATACTACAAAGGATTCTGACATGGATTCCAAAGCAGCCCGTAGCCTGTTCTCTGCTGCGTTCAGGCGCGCTTGCGCTCCTTTTTGTTGCGTCACATCTATGGCAACACCAACAACTCTTCCCGATGCCATAGCATTACCGGCGCTCCAGGGACGCCCGCGTGCATGGAGCCATATTGGTAAGTTTGCTGCACGAAATTCCACATCGACCTCGCCAACTTCTGGTGCAGCCTTCATAGCCAGCAGTAATTTTTGTCGATCATCAGCATGAATCAGGTTCAAAAACTCTGGCACAGGCACGGTTGCACCTTTTTGCCAGTTAAACATGCGTGCCAGTGAATCAGTGACAAAAACACGGTTAGAAGACAAATCCCAATCCCAGACACCACCACTTGCGCCTTCAATGGCCAGCCGGAAGCGTTTTTCGCTATCCGCAAGGGCTTTTCTTGCCACTTTAAGAGTTTCCAGCTGAATCAAAAGGATCACACACAACACCGCAGCAACCAGTAACGGGGCGATGGTCATCAATACGAAAAAAGTAAGTGTGCGTTTCCATGCTGCATTATCAAGACTAAGGGGTTTCACTCGATACACGGTTAGCATGCCGCCAATAAGATTTGATGCACCAACAACAAGACGAGTATCGTCAGCATCGCGCAGTTCAAACCCGCTTATGGTTCGCTGGCTTGTAGCAATCGTCGCGGCATGGGTCTCAATACTCAATCTCTCAATCAAAACAGGAGACACATTGGTAGAACTTGCCGAAATAATTTGCCCGGTATTATTGACGAGTACAGTTTGAATGTCGTTGGCCGATACCGTCGGAATTAACGCCGATCCGTTTATCTCAACGACAAGAACTTGCGCCTTGCTGCCCGACTCCACCAGAGCCAGAACGTAAATTTTTGGGGCGGTTGTGTCTGCATATACCCAATAGGCTGCGTCTTTTTCTTTATACACCCAAGTAGGTAAATTTGCCCAAAGCTTTGCTGTATCCCCAACTTCACCATGACTATGCTGGACAATTCCACCCGCTGTAAACAATAATGCACCGCTCACTGTTGGACGTGTATTTAACTCTGTTAACATTTTATTGGTCAGCGTTTGCCTCTGTCTGACACTAGCTTCGCCGAGGGATAGCGCCATTGCTCCCGCATAACTTTTAACATCGGTCAGTTTAGTGCGCACCTGCTCTGCAGTTGAGGTTGCTGAAAACGCTTGTGTTAACACTGCATCGGCGAGCGCGGCACGACGTTCCTGCAACAACTTCATACCAACAACGAGAATGAAGGCGATTACGAAAAAGACCACAACACCAATGGCCAAACGGGCTTCTGCCCCGGTGCTTTGTAATGTTTGTGAGGTATCAGTGGGTTTGTTTTTTTGGTTTGTTTTGTTTTTTGAGTTCTTGGAAACACCACGCGCAACTCGCTTATGGCCAGAAACGGGCTGTGCCTGAGATAGTTTTATATTTTTTTGTGGCTTGGCCATGACCCCGCCCTTTGGTGATTCGCTTCTCAAGGGAAGATAATCTGCCAGAGTCAATGCTGTCGAGAGAAAAAAGGTTAACGGATCAACATTTCCAAAGAGAAACCTGGATCAAAACTCATTATTCCTAAGTGAAATCCAGCGTTTTGATACCGCCTGTAGTCTCATCGGTTAGGCTTTCCACACTCTCACGACCTTCATCAGTTTTGCGCCGAAACGGCCCCACATAATGCTTATCATCACGCCGACGCCGATCTGGGCCAAAGTATATAGATGTACGCACGAATTGACGTGGCGCATTCACAATCGAGCAGAGTTTTTTATAAAGTTCTTCTGCGGTTACCGGCTTGCAACAAAATTCGGTTACCCCAGCATCACGAGCAGCAAGAATTCTCTTCCTTTCAGAATGAGCACTGAGCATGATAATCGGAATAAATGGGTTTGTTATATCGTCACCGGTTCTGACAAGGCGAGTAAAATCTACCCCATCAAGCAGATCCATTTGAAAATCAACAATAATAACATCAGGCCCGTCTGAACGCACAATATCAAAGGCTTCAGCAGCATCCGTTGCTTCAAAGAAGGTTGTAATTCCAAATCCGCGCAGAATCGTCTTTACGATATTTATCATGTGTGCATTATCATCAACGATAAGAACGCTTATTTTTTCTAATTCAGCACTCATCTCGCACCTGCTATGCTGCCTGTCCATCTTGTTGTGGAATTTGAAGTGGTGTTGGTCGTCCAAATAAAAAACCCTGCCCCTGATCTATTCCCAAACCAAGTAACATTTCGCATTGATCTTTGGTTTCTATACTCTCTGCAATCGTGCCAATTTCAAGATCACCAGCCAGACCGGCAATTGCCTTCAAAAGCATGGCTTCGCGGCGGCGCTTCAAGGCAGTGCGAACATAGGCCCCGTCAATTTTAATATAATCCACAACCAGTGAACGCAAATACTGAAATGAGGCTGCCCCCGCACCAAAATCATCGAGGCAGACTTTATGTCCAAGTTTTCTGATTTTCTGGATGACCAGGTTTGCTTGTTCCAGGTCTTCAATAATGGATGACTCGGTGATTTCCAGCATGAGATTTGATCTTGGAAAGTTCACCTCGGCCATTGCACGATACAAATTTGTGATAAATTTTGGGGATGACAGGGATCGCCCGGAAACATTGACCGCAAGGCTGACTTGCTCATCAGTGTCCGTATGTGAGAGATAGCGAATGGCCTGTTTTAAAATCATGTCATCCAGCTCCATGACAAGACCTGTCTCCTCAGCAAAACGGATCATTTCAAACGGAGACTTGTTTTCTTCAAAACGTACCAGAACCTCATAATGGTGCAGCACCTTCGTTTTTAGATCAACGATAGGCTGTTGCATGAAACTTAGTTTCTTCTGCGCAAGGGCCGAACGAAACCGAGACATCCTTGCCCCGGTTTTCTTCATCAATGTTTCTAGAGAACTGCTAAACCCATCAACAATAATTTCACTATCATCGCCGCAGGCGAATTGCTTGATGGCAAAAGACAAAGCGCCAGCCGCATCTCTTGCACTCATTTCAGCTTCGATTTCGATCGAACCACTCTCTATCCGAATTCCTTCTTTTTCAGGATCCAGGTTTTTAGATATATTGTGAAGGCGATCCGTGATCGTTTCTATTTTTGTATCACTGGCGTGCAAGATTGCGTATTTTCCATCGCCTTGCAAACCAGCTGCATCGGCAAAGGACGCGGCACGCAACACGGCCCCCGTTTGACTTAAAAACTCCTCAGCCACATCGCTTTTTACCCGCGAAGCAAATTCTTCCTGACCTTCAAAAGAAAAAAGGCTGAGCTTGATATCTTTACCGACTTTTCTTGCGCTTTGAAGTGCCTCAAGGGCTACATCATCGAAACCCTCAGCTTCCACAAGACCAGTATGCCCATCACGTTCTGCCTTTACTACAGCAGGGCCACTGCACATATCATAGGAAAACGTAAAGCAAACCACATCTTCATGGCCGGGGAACCGACACCCGCTTATCATTACCTGGTCAGCATCATCACCTGCGCTCGCCTTTATGTTCAACGGGCCAAACCGTTGACCTACATCAACCGTTTCAAGCAGGTGGCGCACCAGTTCTTTATCGCGAGACGCGATCAAATCGGTCAAACGTGAGCCATTGAGACATTCCACATCTTCAACTGACAAAGGATGAACAGCGCCTAAAGCAAAGACGATAGTACCCTCATGGCTAACCTCTAACAGCAAATCAGCACTTGCAAATGCAAATGCCAGAAAGCGATTTTGCTGCCCCAGTGTACCCATGAACAAATCCTAAAATGAATTGAAGTATGAAATAAGGAGGTTGTCGCAGCGTTAATTTTTATGCTGATTTGTGCGGTAATAAATCAATAAAAATATGGAATTAAGCTGCCATAGCCGCAACACTGCGGCGCGAAAGCACTTCTGCGTCTTCATTGCCCAGATAAGCCTTGGTCATACGCACCAAAACAGAAAAATGCGCACTGACCTGCTCATAATTCTCACCCTTCTGCCCCAACAATGTCAGAAGATCGTCGCTTTGTTCTTCAAGGCGCCGTTTCAACATCTGCACAACCTTGTCTTTGGAAGATTGAAACCCGCCTTGAGATGCAAAAGGTTGGGCATCAAGAAGCAGTTCCATTGCGTTCTCTGCCAATACGACATTGTGTTCATCAATCAGTTTACTCAGATTTGGCATGGTCTGCCGCCCGGTTACACTGCCCCGTTTTCTGGGCATAGTCTGGTCAGCCATTTTTTCTATGCGGCGCATATGTTCATCCCAAATTTTGCCACATCGAGCACGTTGGGTAGCAAGGCACTTACCCCAGGGGCCAGAAGGATCAATATCAAACTCGCTTAACCATCCTTGTGTAATAATGCCAAAACTATTCAGCTTTTCAGACATTTGTTCAGGGTTGCATAATTGCCCTTTCTGCCATTCAAATGCATCCAGCCATACATCATTTTGCTCTAAAAGAGCATCACCAACCACTTTGAGTTCTGTCTTCACCATTACCCGATCATTGGAATGTCCGGTAAGCTTTTCTACGGCTCTGAATACCTGAAAGGATTTACCTAAATACGTTGCAACCAAAAACAGAAGGTGTGGGGTGATCTCGGGGCTTTTGGTAACCAAATGTTCGTTAAAATCCCTAAGTGGTACCAAATAAGCATCATCCAGATTTTTAATCTCTGGTGGCCAACCTTCAAAGAAGTCTGCAAGCTCTTCTGCACGATGAAGCAAGGATAATAGCACTTCTAGCTGGTGCGAGCGGTCTACGCCAAAGCGCGCATCCAGTACGTCTTGCCCTTCCTTGGTTGTTGACAGTTTTGCAAATTCAGAAACAATAGACTGGCGTACTTGAGATACTGTTTCCTGCCCGGATAACCACGCCGCTGCTTGTGCAGGATCAAGTTCACGCAGATAAAATTCCCATACATCCTGCAATAGTGATCTTTCGATCTGGTCACATCTCCTTGCTGTCTCGACACTCAAAGGTAATACGACACTGAAGATTTCTTCCCACCGGTTTTCCTGAACATCTTCTGCACCCATGAGCCGCAGCAGTTCATCATAAGGTAAATCCGCTTCTCCATCGGCCTGTGCTGCCTTGATCGTCATCACCAGAGCTTGTTGCTGCTCTACGGACATAGCAGAAAAAAGTCCTTGTAGCTGCCCTGACTTGTTGGCAGAAATTGACATCGAAATCACCTGTTACCCCAAGAAAAACAGGCACAGTATGGATGACAGTGTATTAACGCTGGCTTTATAAGTTCGAAGGGCTTGTGACTGAAGGTAAACGCAAAACGATTTTAAGCCCGCCAAGGTCACTATCTTCAAGCCAGAATTTTCCACCATAGGCACCAACCAGATCATTGACGATAGATAAACCAAGGCCAGAGCCGGGTGCATTCTCATCAAGCCGTTCACCTCTGGCAAGAACTGCTTTTCGTTTTTGTACGGGTAAGCCAGGTCCATTATCCTCAACGCTAATGTCAATTGTGGACGTTGAAGATTGCTTTGCACAAATCCTAACTGCTCCATTTGACCATTTACAGGCATTTTCCATTAAATTACCAAGCAGCTCATCTAAATCCTGCCGTTCGCCGCGAAACGTCAATTTAATTGGTATTTTGGTTTCAAACTGCAAGTGTTTGTCCTTGAAAAGACGCATTAACGTTCTTTGCATATCGTCAACGGCTTCGCCAACGGGGCTGCGTGCGCCCAGCACTTGCGCGCGTGCCGCAGCACTAGCCCGGCGCAAATGATGGTCAACCTGACGGGCCATGGTAGAGGCCTGTCTTTGCACAAGTTGCTCAAGCCCGGGTTTATTCTGGCTTGTTTCGTTCAAAAGGACAGAGATGGGCGTTTTTAGAGCATGGGCAAGATTACCAACATGGGTGCGGGCGCGCTCTACCACCTCTTTATTATGCCCAAGAAGATTATTAAGCTCCTCTGTTAGCGGCATGAGTTCAGCAGGATATATACCTTCCACAATATCCGTTTCCCCCTCCCGAACTTGTGCAATCGCTTTGCGAATTTTGTAAATTGGTGCCAACCCAATGCGAACCTGAAGAATAACGGCAATGACCAATCCGGTGGCAAACAAGCCCAGTGTCCAGGCAACCACCATGCGAAATCTTGCAATTTCCCTGTCACCAGGTCGCCTGTCTGCTCCGGCAGTAATGGCCAGAACGCTGATTTGATCGGGCAATCGCACTATTCTTGTCAAAGAGCGTAAAGGTTCGTTATCTGGCCCTGTAAGTGCTGCCTTTACGTTATTACCGCTACTCTTGCCTGCCTGCTGAAAAACCGTCTCGGGTATACTCAACTCACTGTCAAACAAAGACTCCGAACGCCCAACCTGCTTGTGTGTTCCATCATCAGCAACAAGTGAAATTTGCCAGTACTGTCCTGAAAACACGCGTTCAAAACGCGGATCACCTGGTGTTTTCGCCAGATAGAACTGACCCTCCTGCGTCATTTCAGAAAATGCTGCCAATGATTCAATGACAGCATCCAGTCGTTCATCATCCACCCTGTGAACCGAACGTTGATATTGTGTCGTCAGAACAAACGCGCCAGCAATCAACAAGGCCACAGACCAAAGAGCAGCACCAGCGACCAAACGCACAGCAAGCGAGTTTTTAAGGTCAGGCAACCTTAGTATCCAGACACATTCAAATGGTTTAATTTCATGCTCCTGGAAGGTTTTGAATGGAAGACAACAAATGCAGGGAAGGCTGGTGGCCTTGCCCAGGCTTGTTGTCGATCAGGCATGACCTGCCAAAAGCACCCAAAGGGCGAGGCATATTTTTTGATTAAAGGCGTCGCAACGCTTTGAAAATATACCATATTTCCTACACCTTTTCTCCTGTTTAAGCAAAAAACCTGCTCTCGTGAAATCAATCATCTGAATGTGTCTGGATACTAGCCCTGTCCATCAGCTGAGGCAGGGTCAACAAGACGATACCCAAGTCCCCTGACTGTCGTTATTCGGTCAGTTCCAATTTTTTTGCGTAGCCGACCAATAAATACTTCAATGGTGTTTGAATCCCGGTCAAAGTCCTGGTCGTAAATGTGTTCAGTAAGCTCGGACCGGGAGATCACGCGGTTTGCATGATGCGACATATAGCTAAGCAGACGAAATTCGTGCGATGTCAACTTGACAGGGGCGCCATCCAGAAAAACCCGCGCACCACGCGTATCGATAGACATATTGCCGATCTCAATCGTTGAGGTTACATGCCCCGCAGCCCTGCGAACCAGCGCCCGAAGCCGCGCCAGTAATTCTTCTGTATGAAAAGGCTTGGTCAGATAATCATCTGCCCCGGCGTCAAACCCGGCCACTTTCTCGCTCCAGCGATCACGTGCAGTCAAGATAAGCACAGGAAAGGTCAGCCCGGCCCTGCGCCAACGTTCCAGCACAGTAACGCCATCTATTTCTGGTAAACCCAGATCAAGTACGATAGCGTCATAGGGTTCAGACTCACCAAGAAAAAGACCTTCTTCTCCATCAAAAGCCTTATCTACAACATAGCTTGCATCTTCCAGTGCGGAAACAAGCTGGCGGTTCAGGTCTGGATCATCTTCAACGACGAGCAAGCGCATATCAGTTTCCCCTTGAGCCAAGAATACGCCCGTTTCGTGCATCAACACGCACTTCAACCATCCGGCCATCCCTGCTCATCATTTTAACAACGTATTCTCGTTGCCCGCCCGCGCCTTTCTTCAAATATGTATTGCTGTGACGCAAGTTCGGATAACGTTTCTTGACAACACGCAGGGCTTTTTTTGCGCACATAACATCGCCGCTCTTGCACGCATTTCTGGCTTGCTCTCCGGTGAGGCGCTGGGCAAACACAGAACGATCTGATGCCAATCCCGGGCGTGCCTGCACGATGCTGCCAACCAGCAATAGCGAAAAAATTATGATGCCAAGTTTCTTCATGATCGCAATACTACCCAAGGCTTCTGAACCACGTGTGAACGTCTCTATACACCTAAATTCTTCCTGGGGTTATAGTCCTCTTTGGGCAGCCAGTCTGCAAGACATTTCTTGAGTTCTGCATCAACATTATCTGGAAGAACGATCATCAAACGAACAAGCATATCACCTGGTCTGCCATTACGTGACGGCACGCCCTTGCTCTTCAAGCGCAATATTTTACCCGATGAGGTATTGGGCGGCAAAGTCAGTGTTACCACTCCGCCAGGTGTTGGTGTTGACACCTTACCGCCATTAACCGCCTCTTTTAGAGTTATGGGAAGATCAAGACGAATAGTGTTACCCTCACGTTTGAAATTACCATGCGCCGAAACCTTGATTTCAACTATGGCATCACCAGGTGGGCCACCACCTGCACCAGGGCGGCCTTGTCCACGCAGCCTTAATAAATCACCATCTTTTGTGCCGGAAGGAATTGTGATCTTGAGTTGTTTGCCATCGCCCATCTTCACCTGTTTTGAAGCGCCATTGATGGCCTCCAAAAATGAAGTTTGCAACGAATAGCGAATATCATCACCCTTAAAAGCAAAGCTCTGGCGACGACCACCTCGCGATTGACCACCAAACAAATCCGATAGAATATCGGAAATATCTTCAAATCCACCGGGTGCAAATCCGCCTGGAAAACCCTGTCCATGACCCGCTCCGGGAAACCCCTGTGGCCCATTAGGGTTTCCTGATGCATCTATTTCCCCACGGTCAAACCGTGCGCGTTCTTCTTCATTGTTAAGAAGTGCAAAAGCTGCACTGGCTTCTTTGAACCTGGTTTCGGCTTTTTCATCATCAGGGCGTATGTCAGGGTGATATTTTTTTGCCAGCTTGCGATAGGCTTTGCGTATTTCATCTTTGCTCGCAGACTTTGCAACGCCAAGAACTTTATAGGGGTCATTTGCCATTTCATATCTCCAGCACCACACTTATGCGGACTAGGTTATACATTCATAAACAGGGTCGATATGGCGCTGCAAACCGTTATAATAGGCCAGAAGAAGAGTGAAAAGCGTGTCTTGGGCACGGTTAAGGCCTTCGACGTAGCAGATTGACGCGGGTTGCGCGTCGTACCAATATGGGCAATTTTCCCAGCTAATACGTCGCAATGCCTTGAAAATCATGTGGTTTTCTGTGGCCTTGTTCCTGTTATCTGAATAAATTTCCTCATACCATATTGACCCTGTTTATGAGCGTATGACCTAACGTTCAGAAAAAAGGTTAAATACTGAGAAAACGCCGCACCTCTATCCCTGTGCCACTTAAAGAGGAAACCTGGGCAACGCCAACATCCATGGTTTCAGGGCGTCCAGATGGAAATAATACATCTATTTCTGCATCAGTTAACGTGACCTTGGGCAGAAAAGCCGTCTCTTCCATAATCACCGCTCCGTTTGAATAAATCCGCACGCGGTACGTTTCTGGTGAAGCCACCAAAGATATATCTGCGGCACCCCAAAAATCACCGCCTGTTCGCGCACGACGTATCCAGAGCATGTCAACGCCAGTGGCATTGACATGGGTTTTCAAATGCACCGGTGATGGCAAGCGGGCAATGCGATTGTTAAATGTCACACTGAATGTGGTTTCTTCCAGACCTCCAGAGGGAGCAGCAACTGAACGCGCATTAATCGCAACAGGAACACCGATTTCATAATCCTGCATAGGCAATACCTGACTTGCACCATTCAGCAGCACACATCGTGCATTTTGCCCAATGGGCAAGGCAAGCGCGTCATCAGATCCGGCAATCCCGCGCAATAGCCCTGTAAGCACATAGGTGTTTGCACCAGTAAGCACCGCGTTCTGGAATTGTAAAACTTCCCACAACCCACCGTCATGCTCTACGGCCAGAGTGTTTGCGCCAGCCAAAACGGCCATTTCAGAAGAGGATGATAATACGCCCTCGTAAACCTCAACGATAAGGCTCGTTCCATAATCCCAACGCCCCAACACATCGCCGGGGCCAATACTAGCTGTCACTTCGCCCATTATTGCTGGCGTCAACACTCGTGCGCGCGGGGTCAGGCTCACACCATCCACGAGCAACACATCACCCGTCCATGGCTCTGCAAAGGCCGCTACCAGCGGGCCATTTCGTTCATCCTCACCCGGCAGCAATGGCAAATCCATTATGGCCAGAGCCGGTGGGCCTGGATTCGCCAAAGGTGTTCTGCCAATACCAGGCTTTGCCCCAGCACTTGTAGAAACCGAAGCCGGGCTATCTGCCCGAAGTGATAGCTCTCGTATCAAGGAATCCTCTGTTCTCTCGACACGCCAAACGCGGTTCACGTCAAGCGTATCTACGCGAATAGCATCGCCCGGCTCTATGACCAAAAACGAAGGTGGCAGCGTGATATTTGCTGAATGTGCAGACGCTATAGCCCGGGCAAGCATATCACGAGCGGCATCGCTGATAAATGCGCGGTCAGCCACCAAAGGTAGCGCCATATCTATTGTCCTGCGCTTTTGTGCCTTAACGCCGTGCGCACTCGCCGAAGCTGGCTGATAATCAGCACCTTCATCGGTGAACTGAATACGCGCCTCAATGGGAAGGCTCTCGCTATCCGGAAAGCCTAGTTTTGGCGCCAAGTCTTTGGTATCTACCAAGCCGCCTACGGCGATAGAAAGAACATTACTATCCTGGCCAAAATTTTGAAACCGTAACCCGTCAAAAGTCTCAAAAAGTTCTACGCCATATACAGTTAGAATACTTTCCAGTGCTGCACGAGCATCCGTTGGCCCTGTGACAACATACCCGGAAACCAGACCTTCGACACGTGATACATCTACATTGACAAATCCTGCCCGAAAACAAACATCCTGTATTAGCGCGGCCAATGATGACAATCCCATGCGCCCATTCAACCAATGACCTTTTTCCCAGTTCGGGCCATCTGACCAGACATCTTCCAGTGCAGGGAATTGTGGGAATGGTCTCGCATCCCATGTCCATGCCAATATCTTGTCATCATCAATCATGGGCGCACCATAAACACTGGAAACAGGGTTATTACCTGCACCCAAAGCCCAATACGATATAATGGCGTTCAAATATTCGCGCTGTATGAGATCATCACGTCGTCCGCGTGAAAAATATGGAAACGTACTTTCCGAGCTTTTGGCATCGAAGAATACATTGGGCTGGTTTGCACCTTTGTCTACAGCCGGGCAGCCGGTTTCAGTGAACCAGATTGGCTTGGATTCTGGTACCCAGGCGGTCGCTGCGCCAACTTCAACACCACCAATGCGATCAAAATGCTCATTTGACCACCATGATCGCAAATCTTTATAGCGAAACACCCAATTCTTGTTATAGGAACCATCGGTTATGGATGTTCTTTGCTGGTTCTGGCGATCCTGTAATGAGGCGTAAAACCAGTCATAGCCTTCGCCGCCTTCTACATTAGCGGTTAGATAAGCCTCTTCATAAATTGATCGATAGGTGCTTGCATCAATATGCTGATTTCCATCGCGCCAGTCAGATAATGGCACATACCAGTCTATGCCGATGAAATCCACATTCGGATCAGCCCAAAGCGAATCCAGATTAAACAGGACATCATTGGATCCATCTTGTGGATGATAACCAAAATACTCTGACCAGTCGGCAGAATAGGATATTTGTGTAGCAGGCAGAATAGTGCGCACCTGCGCTGCCAATTGTTGCAAATGCTGCACAGCGGGAAAACTTCCCGCAGCATCTCGTAAGGATGTCAAAGCCCTAAGTTCTGAACCGATAATAAAAGCGTCAACGCCGCCAGCCAGTGCACACAAATGCGCGTAATGCAGAATAAAACGTCGATACGACCATTCATTTGGCCCGTTATATGAAATGGTTTGCCCCACAGAGGAAAAATCACTTGCGGAGGTTGTGCCAAAAAACTGATCGATTTGAGCAATAACTGCATTGGTTTTATCAACCGTTCCCAGTTGTCCCGGTGCAGGAAAACAGGTGATCCTGCCACGCCAGGGAAATGCCGACTGCTCTGTTCCCCCATAAGGATCTGGCAATGCATTACCCGTGGGAATATCCATCAAAATAAACGGGTAAAATACAATTTCGAGATTACGAAATTTCAGTGAAGCAATGCTTTGCAGAACCGAAACATCATCTGGTGTGCCGCCAAAAACCGGACGATCCTGAGCATCTCGTGAAACCAGACGGGTTTGACTGCGGTTTAATCCTTGTACTTGCCATTCAAGAGGTTCGGTCAGTTTACTGGTATCTTCGGCTGCGGGCTGCAAAGTCGTAATACCACAGCGTAAATCATCGCCAAACCAGCTAACAACCAATGAAACAGTATCACAGTTCGGCAAATGGGTTTGCAGATCATCCAATGCCACTTCAACATCCGTGCGGCCACGAAAACCATGGACATTTTCTGTCCCCGAACGCCCCGGGCCAAGATTGGTAATGACCGGTTCAGCGGCATAAATGAACTCGCCCGAACCGGGAATAAGAGAAATGCCCTGAATTTTTTCTTCAAAGTTTTCAGAACCCAACCCCTTGGGTGAACGAAAGACCTCAAAAGACAATTGCGGTATACGATTTCCGTATTCTTCTAAAGAAAAGTCCTCAAAAACGACATAGGCCAGGCCGCGAAACGCTGGCGTATTGTCACTATTCTGTGTGGTTTCAATCAAGGGGTCAGGCAATTGATCTTCTGCACCTGTATAAATTCGCAGACTGCCAAGGCTATTATCCAATAAAGCCCCATCTGCCCAAATACGCCCTATTCCGTCAATTTCGCCTTCGCATAACCCGATAGCAAAACTAAGTGTATATTTTCGCTCGGTGATGCGCGGGCCGCCCTTGCCACCGGCGCGGCTGTTGATTTCATGCTCAACCGGTTGATCCGTCCAGATCACCTGTCCGCCAAGTCGCACCCGGCCATAAGGAATTGGCATGGGTGCGCCGTCGGTAGACGAGAGGACATGGAGTTCTTCAAGACGTGCACCGGTATCACGCCGTTTTGTCAATAGTGACGAGATTGCCCGGGCGGCAAAGCCTTGCGCGACAGTTGTTGCCGCACGTTGTGCAAACGTTAACGCTAGTTGAGCCATTGAAAACCCGTATTAATTTGAAAACCGAAAAGCGGCAGCAATGCGCCGTTGCCACCAGGATGTGAGTGAAGTTTCGCTTACGCAGTACCCGCTATAGGCATGGATGATGCGTTGCGAGGCAGACAGGATGGCGCAATGTTTCGCTATGTGATGTGCGGAGAACCTGAACAATAGAACATCGCCAGGCTTGGCATCCTCCACGGGCAGACGTGTTAGATATTCCTGTGCCGCCAGCAACAGTGTTTCGTCTTTGCCAACCTCTGCCCAATGCACGCTATAAGTCGGTACTGCAAACGGTTCAGAGCCATAAAGGCTGCGCCAGATACCGCGCACCAGCCCCAGGCAATCACACCCGATATGACAGAGGCTGGCCTGATGTTGATACGGCGTTCCCAGCCATTTTCTGGCTTCAGCAAGTGCCTTTTCCTGTATCTTCCCATCTTGATCTGTCATTGGGTTTCAGTCGGGCCCGCAATGATTGAATCATTACCCGGCATAAACGGGCATCCGCGAAAATTTAAAATGTTTGAAAATTTGTCGATACAATGATCGATTGACTTGTTGCAACCAGAGACCACTGTCATCGCATCACCAATAACAATAGGTCGAACAGGCAATTCTGCCAGTGTGAAAACATCTTCAACTCCATTTTGAAAGTATTGGGATATTCTCTGGCTCTGGCCAACATTTTGACCATCAATCCATTGAACAATGCCCTCAGAAAACCAGTCTGGTTGGGCTGTATTCAAACTAGCAACAGCAAACTGTGCTGACCCAACAAGCCGCGTAACATTTGTTGAACGTGAAAATGGGCTTGCCGATACATCTTTTGTGCAGCGCGCATCACCCAGTTCAGCATCGCACAGTTTTGAAAACACGCGCCCAAAACTTCGACCAAGCTTGCGGGCCGACCCAGCGATTTCTGCCTCAAACCCGTGTTCAGTGCGCGTTATATCCCCTATTTCACCAGACCAGATGCCAACCCGAAGCGTTGTATCTTGCCAATCTACACGCCAAACCTCAATCTCAGCCTGATTATACTTACCCAAGTCAATATCATCGGCGGATATTCCTGACAGAGTCAGAGCACCAGAGGCCAGTCCGGAATCTGAGGTAAACCCAACTGCGTTTTCGATAACACCGGGGTTCAAACCTGCACTAGCCGACCAGACCAGGTTATCAAACTGAAGGTCTGAATCGTGCTCGGTAAACCCTAAAACAACACCATCATTACGAATAATTTTCCAACACCAGCACAGGGTTGTTGCACCGCCATCCAGCTTGTCCTGTAAGCCTTGCGGGATTGCACGCATCACACCCTCACTTCAATAATTGGAACAGAGGGAACAGCGCCAGCATTAAACGCCTCAATTGTTATGTTCAAAAATGGTGTATCGAAACGAACCGGCACATCAAATTCAAAACCTGCCGTTATCAGAGCACCACTGATAGGGGCACCAGCCACAAATGTGACTGTGCCCAGGACGTAATCCGCGGTATAATCCACGCCTTCTTGTTGCAAATTTCCGTCCATGGCGACCATAAGACTGCCCTGTACAGGTTTGGTGATGGGGCGTGTATAAACATACGGGCCATTTTCATAGGTTTTGGACAGTAGAAAAACACTCGTAGCACCATCGCCAACGCCAATTTGTTGATCTTCTGCCGTTAGAAGCGCCGATCCCATGGCAGAGCTACAATCTGTTATGTCTTTCCAGCGAAATCCATAAAGCTGTCCCCTTCGTGCCTCAAAGAAGGCAATGACTGCCTGAAGGTCATCCATGGATTGCACCCCAAGTCCGGCATCATAGCGACGCCTGGCGTGCTGCCAGGGTGAATTACGCTCCTCGGCACCCGAGGCCAGACTGACAATTTCCGTGCGCCTTTCCGGGCCGCCAGAACTGGCAAACGAGATTGAAACCGGAAACCGGGTTTCATGAAAATTACTCACAGGCGCCTCCGTCCATTTTCAACAGCCCGGGCAAGCAAGGCCGAAATCTGCCCTTGCGAACGGCGAAACGAATTGATGTCTGCGCCCTCCCCCAGATTGAAATTCACCACCACGCGCGGCCCTGCAACATTGTTGTCTATGCTGCCTACGCTTGAGGGGCGAAAAATCTCTGGCCCGCGCTCCCCAACCAGGTAAGAACCACCCGGCAAAACCGGGCCACCCTCTGCGCGCGCTCCTGAAAACGCACCGCCAACGGCCTGGCCAAGAACACCGCTAATGGCACCACCGATAACTTTGCTAATCGCCAACCGCGCAAGATCATTCAAAATTGAGTTAACCATGCGCCTGAACGAAAACTCTCCGGTGCGTGCCGCACGCGACAGCTCGCTGGAAATACTTTGTCCAGCTCTTGCAAAACTGGCGGCAATAGCATCGGCTGCCTGTTGGGCTGGCCCGTCTGCCAACGCCTGCAAGGCATCCCCTGCACTATTTAATGCGTCATTAGTTTGCGGTGTTTCGGGTGTGTTCATTATTTCTCACCTGCGTTAGGTAAATCCGGATATGACACCATCAACTTTTGCAAAGTTGACCGGTCGGTATGTTCAGCGTGTGGGGTTTGAAGGCTTCGCCATTCCAGAACAGACAAGGCCCAGAAGGCGGCTGGCAAAAGACCAAACCCGTGCTGTGCAGCGCGGAGCAATTGCCCCCACGGCAACATGCTCAAACGTCCTGCATGGCAAGGGAAAATGCCTCGGCAATGGCTGTTGCCGTTTCAGCCGGATCAATTTGCGCCGCGCACAAACTTTCAACTGATTGCGGATTACCGCCCCCATCAAAAGCGCACTTAATACGGCCAGAACATCGGCGGCACTTAACAGACGCAGTCTTTGCGCCAAATCATCCAGGCTTGATGTTCCCAGCGCCGTTTCAATGTAGGCCAAAGCGCCAAGGGTCAGGCACAGGCACTGAACTTCACCATTGATAGAAAGACCGGTTTCGCCCCGCGCACGGTTCAGGGTGCTCATAGGGGCGTAAAGGTGATATTGCCCGCCGAAGCCAGGCTCAGGCTATAAACGGCCTCGCCATCAAACTCACCTGCATATTCAAGCGCAGCGATTTGCATGGCCCCTTCCAGGGTACCAAAATCAGGGATGACAATTTGCCATTTGCGCGCTTCCTGAGCAAAGAAAACACTGCGGATAGCCGCGTCTGCGGCAGAGTCAGTAAAGACCCCGGATCCGGATACAGCAAGGGATTTCACTCCGGCACCTGGCAGTAATTCACGCCATGCCCCAACACTGTCGGTATTGGTCGCATCAACTGTTTTGGCGTTAAGTGAAATGGTTCGTGCCCGTAAGCCGGCCATTGTGAAAAAAATAGAAGACCCTGCTGGATCCTCAAGTTTGAGCAAGATATCCTTGCCGCGTTGCATCGTCATGGGGCAGCTCCTTTGATTATGTTAAAGTAAGGGTTCAGTAACGGCCCGCAGATTGAGTATCGCCTCATAAACGCGACTGCTACGAACTCGAAAAACATCGATAAAAATGGTGCGAATACTGACAAGATAATGCTCGTCCAAGGTCAGAGCCGCGTCATCGATTATGTTTCGCAAAGCGTGCAGACCTTCCAACGCTTCGCGTCGCCCGCCATAATGAGACCAGACTTTCAGGGTCATCTGATGCTCCAACGACCCATCATGTTGAGCATTTACCGGGCGAGCAATTGCCCGGTCAAAGGTAACAAAGGGAAACTGTGGCTGTTCTGGAATATCATCATAAACCCGCACCGGAGTGCCCAATAACGCCCCAAGGTCAGGATCAGTATTCAGCATTGCCAGAAGGGATTTTTGCAAGGCCCATTGGGCATTTATACTCATTAGAACGTATCCTCGCACTCGAGTTGTAAAAATGCGCTCGCGCCATCGCTGATACGCGCACGGGCCAAAACAACGAGAGCTTTCTGGTCAACCATTAGACGCATGGGATCAGGCAGATCAGGCGCGAACCGCATGGTCACACTGGCTTTGCGGCGGCGACCAATTTCAGCATTTTGGGAATCCCGACTGACAAACCCCCAGTCCACTTTTGCCCAGACCTCCCGAAAATCTGACCAGTTACGGGCCTGCCCACCGCCAGCATCCGGGGTTTTCGTCAATTGCTGAACCATCACGCGGTCGGCAAGTTTCACGTCCGCCATCACAAACGCGCTTCCATAAAGGGAGCCAAAAGTGCCTGCGCCCGTAACGGCAAAACGCCCCCATGTTCACCGCGATGTTCATAAAGATCGCGAATGACAAGCAGGAGTGCCATGCGCAAAGATGCCGGAACAAAGGTCTCATCCACGCCATAGCCCGCATCAAAATCAAACAGCAATGCTTCGGATGGATGGGTGAAACTGAATTGTGTGAAACTGGAAAGGGCAATAACGCGAGAGCGGTTTGGATCCACATAATAATCTGCCGCATCTATCGTGCTCAGTATACCTGCAGCATCCCGATACTGTATTTTGGTCAGTTGCAATAACGGGCGTGATTGCAGGACAAAGATACCCTTGTCTGGCCAGACAGTTATCGTTTGACGCAGTGATCGTACAATCAATGCCCGACCGGTCAGTTGCTCTACCAACTCTGTGCCAGCTCCGATCAAATCTGCAACCAAAGCGTCTTCATGGGCAGAATCCAGTTGCAGAAACACTTTGGTTTCGATCAACGTGACCGGGCCAACAACAGGCGGCACCAAAACTTGCAAGTTCATGTGAACTTCCTCGATTTTTATTGTCAGAAAACACGGGCGGGTACTGAGCCAGCCAGTAACCCGCCCGCTATCACCAAAAGCCTCAGGGGGTCAGCTTACGGCGAATTTCAGAAGCTTGATGGCATTGAAATCCTGCACGCCACCACCAACTTTTTTGGTTGTGTAGAAGAGCACAAAGGGCTTGGAAGAATACGGGTCACGCACAACACGAACACCAGTACGGTCGACAATCAAATACCCACGGCGAAAATCACCAAACGCAATGGCATTGGCGCCAGAGGCAATGTCGGGCATTTCCTCTATCTCGGTGACCGCATAGCCCAGCAGAGTAGAGGGCTGCCCCGCAGTAGACGCAGGTTGCCAGATATAATTACCATCAGCATCCTTGAATTTTCGAACTGTGGAAACAGTACGGCGGTTCATCACAAAACGCGCATTCGGGCGATAGACAGCCTTGGGTGCATAAATCAGGTCAATCAAGGGATCGATCGGGTCAGTGGAGGCAAAAGCACCAGCAGAACCGGACGCTATATAGCCGATTTCGCCCCATTGCTGGGTCGCATCTGCCGTATTGGTATAGGCCATGAAACCTTTGGGTTTGCCGACACCATCACCATTAACAAAAGCCGTTGTTTCTTGCCCCGCAAAAACATCCTGAACCTCAGCAGCCAACCATTGGTCGATATCCGAAAGACTGTCGTCCAGCAGGGTTTGGGTTGCCGCCGGCATGGCATAAAGTTCAGCCGCAGGAAACGCAATCAGATCAAGGGTTGGTGTTTGGGTTTCAGGTCGTGCCGCCGTTTCACCAATCCAGCCAGCAGAAGCACCACCACGACTAATCGGTTTTTTGAAGTTGGACGAGCCTACCTGCCGCACTTCGGCTATTTGCCGCATTGGCGACGCATCCTGCAAAAGGCGTGTGATTTCATGTGCCGTCTCATCGGGAGCAACAAAACCACCATCAGGATCAGAACCTGCCGACAATTGTTTGGCTTCCAGCAATCGGCTGACATCGCCCTGTCGCATATATCGGCTCCAGGCTTGTTTGCTTTCGCTTTGTATAACCATGGTCGGAGCTTCCAGCACCGGGCGACGCTGGCCCAGTGTAATACGATCCATCGCTGCCTTTTGCTCGGTCAATGTGCGGTCAATCCGGTCAACTTTTTCCGAACTCAACACGTCTGCTGACTGTTTTTGTTCAATTTCCGCAAGCCGTTGGTCATTGGCGTCCTTGAACGCTTCAAAAGCACAGCGAAATTCATCCATTCCATAGGCCGTTGTTGACGGCGCGGGGGCCATCTTGTTTTCCTTTTTCACTTTTATCCTCATTGTTTTGGTTAACTGGCCAAAGATGCGGCCACAGGGTGGGGCGCAAAACGCCCGGTCTTTACCGCAATGCTCAATCGCGCTTGCGGCAGCATGGGGAACGTCACAATAGAGACCTCCCACAATTCAATTTCAAAAAGTTCACGAACCTTGCTCAGTTTTCTAGCTCGTTTGGTGCGAAACCCTATGGAAAGCCCATCAATTGCTCCGCGTTTTACCAAAGCAGTCGTTGTGCGCCCTAGTGGGCCAGCGGCAAATATGCGGCCCTGAACATAGAGACCCTTGTGATCTTCCTTGATCGAATCCCAAACGCCCACCGGTTCGCTTGCATCGTGTTGAAACAACATGCGAATTCCACCTGCCCCCCGACTTAACAAAGACGCCGCAAAGGCACCTCGCCGAACCAGATCAGATGAAAGGTCTTGCCGATCAAAGATTGAGGCATAACCTTCAATATAAAGGGTGTTTTGATTTTTTTTCATATCTGTAATACCTTATTACGCATATGGATAATAATACCGCTAGAACTAGCGGCTAAGACGTTCTTCAATTCTGTTCAATGATGCCCGGGCCTGATCCATTTGTTCTTCAAGGCGCGCAAGACGTTCGGTGACTGCATCCTGATTGGCAGTGCGCCGCTCTAGTTGAGTAATGCGCTCTGCGGCGGCACCGGCCCAAAGCAAAGCAGCGGCACTTTGCAGCACCACAGTCAAAATAAGTGCCAGACTGACATGACTTTCCAAATGTTTTGCAGATGCAAAAGCTGCTTGTCCGCTCATACCGCACCTGTTTGATTGCCGGAAAGGCCTGCCAGCTTTCGTTTTTCTTCATTTGTAAGAAAATCGGCCTTGGCCAGGCGCGCCCACCGTGCACCGACATCTTCGTTAAGCGCAGGAATATCATCTTCACAGATATGAATGAAAACCTCAGCACCCATCCAGGGGGCTAACCAGCTTTCAAATGAACGCGCCGTTTTGCGAACCAGTGGCAATACGGTTTGTCGCCAAAAAGCCAGATTGGCCTCGCGATAGTTGGCATATGTATTGTCACCAGGAATACCCAACAACATGGGCGGCACACCAAAGGCCAGCGCAATTTCACGCGCTGCGGCATGTCGTGATTGTAAAAATTCCATGTCGGCAGGCGCGTGTGACATGGGTTTCCAGTCCAGTCCGCCTTCAAGCAACATGGGCCGCCCGGCGTTCTGCGCGCCCTGATGCACATCAGAAAGCTCGGACTTGAGCCGGTCAAACTGCTCATCGCTCAACCTGTCGCCATTTGTCGCAGAAAGTACCAGCGCCCCTGAGGGCCGTGCCGCATTATCAAGCAGTGCCTTGTTCCACTTTGCCCCCGCATTATGAATATCAACCGCATAAGCGGCGGCCTCCAACGGGCTTTGTCCATAATAATCATTGGCAGGATTAAACAGGCGCATATGCAGGATGGGGCTTTGATCCGCATGCGCCGGACGATCAAAGCGGACTTTACGCCCACCTGCGCTATACTCCCAACCATGTGGCCTGCCACCCGCACCGGGAATAACCTTCATCCTGTCTGGACGTAGCGCATAAAGCTCTCTTGGCAGACCATCCAGAATAACAGATTCTATATATCCATTGCCTGAAAGAAGCAGATAACCAAAATGCGCTTCGAGCAATTCTGCATAATCCTGATCGGCATTTGGTTTGCGCAACAATGTATCAATATCGCTTTGCCCTGATTGCATTTGCACAGATGCCGCCGCCTCGGCAATCATGCGTACACAACGATAAACAATGGCGTTTTGAGCAAAGCCTTCACGCGACAAAGCCAGGTAATCTCGCGGCGTCCATGCCACTTGCCCGTTCATACTTAACGAGATCAAGTTGCGGGCTGCACTATCTTTTTGTTCGGGTTGGCGAGTAAATGCCCTGGTCAAAAATTCAAACATTGAGTTCCTCATATCAAAGCACGCAGACGCGGCCCGTTCTTCATATCCAGCACTAGCGATGTAATGGCCCAAACCAGCGCATCCACACGATCAGGGCTTTTGGCATTGGCAAAACCATTGGCACCAAAGGCGCACATCTGATCTTCCAGAACCGGAAACCGACCCGCATGATGCACCCGCCCCTGCTCATAAAGCGCGGCCACCGGGGTCGCACGCACATGCTTCCCCCGGCTGGCATGAACGAGTTTCACCGGTGCATCAGCATTAGCCAGAGACAATACCGTTCGCACCATTTCCCCGCCCTGATTGGCCTCGGCCACAATCTGGTCGGCGTCAAAATCTTCATAAGCCCTCATCACTGCACTAGCCCATGCCTCCGGGCGAACGCCTTGTATTGACCGGTCAGCCAGCACCCAGGCGTGCGCCGCGCCAGCCCTGCGCGCTAATCCGGCAACAACAATTCCACACTCTGCTGCCTTGGCACCAACGCTTGCCGGCGGATCAACAGCAACAATAATACGTTCCAGCGTTGGCGGATAAGCATCATAGGCTTGCATAACCTGGCTACGCACCCAAAGCGCCCCCGCAGGGTCTTCTATTAACTCGCCATCCAGTTCCTGTCGGCCCAGCAAGGTGCCACCATAGCGGCGTTCTATCTCTTTCAAGAAACTACCCGGAAGCAGTAAATTATCTGCGGTTCGTGCCCGACTGGTGACCGTAGAAGGATCATTCAACATATCCCGCAATGGCGCGATTGACCGCGGCGTAGTGGTCACAACAGTCCGGGGTGCCGGGCCTAACCGAAGTCCAAAACGCAACATGTCCCAGGTCTGCTCGACATGAGTCCAGCTACAAAATTCATCACACCATGCACGCTCAAACTGCGGGCCACGCAAAGAATCCGGATCCTCCGAAGAAAAAATATAAGCGGCCGCACCGTTTGGCCATTCAAGGCGACGCCTTGAGGTCGAGAAAATTGGGCGAAAAGCCGTAGAGCTACATCTGCGTAACCCGGATTCGCCTTCAATCATCACCTCTCGTGCATCCAGTAATGTCGGTGCCACCAATGCCACGCGGCGACATCCAACACCGCCTAACGGGCTGGAACCTTCGATCTGCGCCCGTATCCATTCGGCACCAGCACGGGTCTTTCCACTACCCCGCCCCCCCAGCAATAACCAGGTTTTCCATTCACCGGATGGAGGTAGTTGATTATCCCTTGCCCAAAATGACCAACACCATTTCAAATATCGAACCTGTTTCGGGGACAGGTTTTGTGTAAATATCCGTACTTTACGCGACCCCAGACGCGCAACATAGTGTGCGCTCAACACCCGGGTTTGCTCTGACAAGGGCGTTCTCCTCAGAGAGCCACCCTTCTCCCTCGTTTTTTAGTAACAAAGCATCGAGATACCCGGGCATACCCCGATTATCCAACACTATTTCAAGATTGATAATATCAGGCAAAAGTCCGAAAAGTTTGCCAAAACTTGGCCAAGGCGTTTGTCATCCGCACTTCCTGACCATGCCCAAAGACTACACGACCAGCGCCCCCGTCGAATTATTTTCGTTCTTTTAGAAATTTAGTAATAATTATCAATATGTTATAAAGCCATGATGTACAAAAATATACTCGTTTATCCCCGCTAATACCATAAATTCAGCCCTCACCAGGCCATTTGATTATGTAGTTTTCTACCGTCTCGGAAGAAATTTCAGTTTCGCAAACGGTTCTATCCCTTACGGACATGCCCGCTTCGTGAATACTCTGCCGGTCGCCTGTCACCAAGTGATGCCAAGAGGGCAAATCAAAACCCTCATACAGCAAGCGATAGGCGCAGGTTTTGGGCATCCAGTCCAACGAGCCAAGATTATCAGGCGTAAGGCGAACACAATCAGGCACAAGCGTGCATCGACGCGCATAATCCGTGCAGGAACATTCAGTGCGCTCAAACAGTTTACAGGCAATGTTGGTGTCTGCAATTTTGCCTGAGTCCTCGTCTTCCAGCCGGATCATGCAGCATTTACCACACCCGTCGCACAGCGATTCCCATTCCTGAGATGTCATTTCATCCAGCGATTTATTGCGCCAAAACGGGTTGGAATGATACGTGTGCATGGTATGAGTTAATCCGAACAATTTTGTGCCTCTTTTACGTGGTCATACTCTTCCATGCCAGCCTTTCGCGCCGATATTCTAAGAGCACAACACGCCAGCCGCATGACACGTCTTCGCTGGTTTGTCGCCATGGCATTGCTGCTTCTGGTAGCCATGACACTGGTGAGTGCAATGGCATGGCGATACTTGTTTTCTGATATTCCCTCAATACCTGCTGATCTGGATCAACTCTGGACAATGGAACGAGCGCAATCCTTTGTATTGCTGGGTAAGGATGGAATACCTCTTGCGTCACGGGGGCCACAGTATGGGCGCGCCATTAAGCTGGCAGAACTTCCCGCCCTGATACCACAGGCTTTTTTGGCAATAGAGGATCAGAGATTTTTTAAGCATCAAGGTGTGGATATACGTGCCATCACCCGTGCCAGCATAGCCAATATCAAATCCGGAAAAACCGTTCAGGGTGGCTCTACAATCACTCAGCAATTAGTCAAATTGCTGTTCTTGTCACCGCAACAAACCTTTAAGCGGAAAATTCAGGAAATGTGGCTTGCCATCCAACTGGAACGCCGCCTGAGCAAAACCGAAATTTTGCAACTTTACCTGAACAGGGTATATTTTGGCAGTGGTGCATATGGCATTGACGCGGCGGCACAGCGATATTTCTCTAAACCAGCCGCGCAACTTACCCTGCCAGAGGCCGCACTTCTGGCCGCATTGCCAAAGGCGCCAAGCCGTCTGGCCCCGGATCATAATCGTGAGATGGCACAGGCAAGGGCTGACCTTGTTCTGGCCAGTATGCAAGTGGCAGGGTTCATTTCATCAGCACAGACAAATGAAGCCTTGTTGGCACCTCCAGAATTAAAAATACAGGAACGCACAAGTGGTTTTGGTTATATTTTCGACATGGTTTCAAATGAAGCCCAGGCACTGGCTGGAAGTGCTGCCAGGGATTTGTTGATTACCATCACCATCGACCCAGAACTGCAAGATATTGCTGAAACTGCACTGGAAACAGGGTTAGCCAAAGAGGGGCGGGCCTTAAACGTGGGCCAGGGTGCGATTATTATTCTGGATATGAAAGGCGCTGTGCGCGCATTGGTTGGTGGCCGTTCATACGACAAGAGTAAATTCAATCGTGCCATTCAGGCCCGTAGGCAACCAGGATCAGCGTTCAAACCTATCGTATACGCCGCTGCGCTGGAAAAAGGGGTGGATTTTGATTCTGTCCGTTATGATGAACCCATTGAAATAGACGGGTGGGAGCCACAAAATTATGGTGGCACTTTTCGTGGGCGGGTAACATTGCGTGATGCTTTCAAACGCTCAATCAATACCGTTGCCGCACAATTAACCGAGGAAATAACCTCCGCTGCGGTTGCCAGTCTTGGCAAACGATTTGGTATCAAGTCTGACCTTACCCCCCTGCCCTCGATTGCACTGGGCGCACAGGAAGTTAACCTGCTTGAACTGACTCGAGCCTACAGTGTATTTGCCAATGACGGGCGTTTCCACCCCTCATTCCTGATTTCAAACATTCAGACCTCCCGGGGTGATGAGTTATATACCCGCCCGGACATTCAGCCCATGCAGGTTTATGACCCGGCCCTGGCGCAACAAATGACATCATTGATGCAGGAAGTCATCCTTGATGGCACGGGGCGACGAGCGAAACTTTCTGGCGGACGGCAAGCCGCAGGAAAAACTGGCACCAGCCAGGACTGGCGTGATGCATGGTTTGTTGGCTATTCCGCAGACTATATTATTGGTGTCTGGGTTGGTAATGATGATAACAGTCCCATGAAACGGGTTACGGGCGGAGGTTTGCCTTCAACAATATGGCAAACCACAATGTCAGCGGCCCTGAACGGATATCCCAAACGAGCACTAAATGCACCGCCACCGCATTTGCGATCAGAGAATGAAGAAAAGCTGGCAGCATTTTATACCAGTCTGGCAGAAGTCTTTAACGAACAGACAAGAAGTAGTCATGACACTCAAGGCCCAAACAACAGTGAAAATTAAATTCATTTGTTGAAGCTTCTTTAAGTGTCTTACGGCAAACTTAATCTTGTACGACAAGGTTCAAGGCATAATCATGGCAGAAAATCCAAATCATATTGAGCGTCTTCTGGAATTGGCGCATGAAAAATCAAGTGAACGGCGACGTGAGTTATTGCGCGAGGTTACTGATATTTTCTTTGCCCCCAAGCAAACTCACTCCAATGAAACCAGCGAGAATTTTGATAAAATCCTGTCCTCCATCACCAGTGAGATGGATGTAGAATTTCGCAAAGAGATTGCCACCCGGTTTGCAAAGGCTGATAATGCACCCTCTGGCTTTATTCGTCAGCTCGCCCAGGATCATATTGAAATCGCTGAGCCAGTATTACGCCATTCCCAGGTTTTGAATGATAATGACTTAACCCGGATTGTTGACGATCAGGATCAGGCTTATTTGCGCGTCATTTCAGCCCGTGCGAACATAAGCGAACAGGTTACCGGAGCCATTATCGCCAACGGGGATGACCGTACCCTGGTTAAATTAACACAAAATCAGGAGGCACGGTTTTCCCGTAATTCCATGGCAACACTGGTCAGCAAATCAGAAACGCAAAAAGATTTGCAATCTCCATTAGTTAATCACAAGGCATTGCCGCCGGATATGTTAAACGAAATGTATTTTTTTGTTGAAGACAAACTTCGACAACGTATTGTTGAGCGCAACGATGATACACCTGAAGAAGAACTGGAGCGTGCCTTTGCACAAGCCAGATCAAACATTTGCGGGTTATCCGGACAACCAGCTGACTTTGAGGATGCACGTCAATTCATAGATGCCAAAAAGTTGCGCAAAAAATTGACCCCTGTCCTTCTTGCAGAACTTGCCAGAAACAACCAACACACCCGGTTCTTTCTGGCCTTCGCAGAAATGACTGGCCTTGATTTTGATACTGCCCGACGGGTTTGGGAGCCTGGCAAAACCGAGGCCGTGGCCATTGTTTGCAAAGCCAGCAACTTGCCAAGGGATTTGTTTGCAACCCTGATCGTCTTGATAAGCCAGGATAGTGCCGCTGACCTTTCAAAAATTAAAACTCTTGGACGCACCTACGATGAAATTCCAAAATCCACCGCAGAACGAACGCTAAGGTTTTGGAAAATGCGAAAAACAGCACAACAACCTGCGGCCGCCTGAGCTATAATTAAAACCAGATAGTGATGCCCTCGCCGTTGACATACCCGCACGCCGCGTTATGTTCCGCCGCCTTTCGCCAGCACTTGCGTATTGGCACTTAATGACGGGATGCCGCTAGTCCGCCGTTGTAATCGTACTTTTCAAGAAAAAGTACCGGGCCGCGACACACAAGGGGACAGTTATGTCCAAACGCCACACGCAGAAATACAAAATTGATCGCCGTATGGGCGAAAATATATGGGGTCGCCCAAAAAGCCCTGTAAACAAGCGTTCCTATGGCCCTGGCCAGCACGGTCAACGCCGTAAAGGCAAAATGTCTGATTTTGGCCTGCAACTGATGGCAAAACAAAAACTCAAAGGCTATTACGGCAATATCTCGGAAAAACAATTCCGTAACATCTATGGTGTTGCACAACGCCGCAAGGGTAATACCGCCGAGAACCTCATTGGACTTCTTGAGTCGCGCCTAGACGCTGTCGTATATCGCGCCAAGTTTGTGCCGACGGTTTTTGCTGCACGTCAATTTGTCAACCACGGCCATGTCATGGTCAATGGTCGCAAAGTCAATATCCCCAGCTATCGTTGCCAACCCAATGATGTTATCCAAATTCGTGAGAAATCACGGTCTATGGCTCTGGTTCTTGAAGCACTGGAAAGCCCGGAACGCGATTTGCCTGACTATATCGAAGTTGAAGGCAAATCCATGACTGCAACCTATTTGCGTATTCCAGAACTTGCCGATGTTCCCTATCCGGTTAAAATGGAACCAAATCTGGTGGTCGAATTTTATACGTCCTGATCGCTATACCCAGGACAGCAAAAAGGGGATCCACTGGATCCCCTTTTTTTATTGTCTCAATTGGAAAGTAAGGCAGCTCAGGCCGCTTCGGGCAGCACACCTTTTTCGCGCATCAGGGTTTTTAACTCACCACTTTCAAACATTTCGCGCATAATATCACTACCGCCAACAAATTCGCCTTTGACGTAAAGTTGCGGGATGGTCGGCCATTGTGCGTATTCTTTAATGCCTTCGCGCACGGCCATATCTTCAAGCACATTCTCTGACTTGAAATCTACACCTGTGATTTCAAGTATCTTGGTCGCCATAGAGGAAAACCCGCATTGCGGAAACACAGGCGTTCCCTTCATATACAAGACCACATCATTATTTTCGACTGTACCTTTGATGTAATCGATCACGGCTTGATCGGTCATGACGGAAATCCTCTTTTATGTCTACTTCCTAGAGCTAGGTAGCCCGTGCCGTTTCGTCAAGCACATCCAGTGCATCTTTCAGGTGCTTTGGCCGGGTTGTTGAGACCATCACCACATCGGCAAGGCCACCATTGAGGGCATAGAACAAGGCTTTCTGTGCTGAACCTGTGGGATTGCCAAATTTGTGTCGGTACAAGGCACGGGCATTATACCACAAATCTGCCTTTGATCGCGGCCAGCGCAATCCTGCACTGGCACCTGCCAACACCTCAATGCCGAATATGCCATGCCCAGCCTGCCGCGCGGCCATTAGTCTTTGTATTTCTTCTGTTGAAAGCCCTGCGTTCACGGGTGCCATGAGCAAATCAAATACACCCAATGCCAAAGCCGCATCAATTTCCTGACCACGACCAGCCATGCCCAGATACCGTATTCGTCCGCTTTTTTTCTCTGCGCACAACGCCTGCACCAGATCATCTGTTAGTTCGGATGCCCCCGGGCCATGTAAAAAAAGTGCATCCACATACTCGCATTGCAATCGCTCCAGTGATCGATCCAAAGAGCGTATAATCGCGTCGGCAGAAAATTCTCGGGTTTTGTCCTCGCTCACCCCAGCTTTAGTGCATACAAATACTTTATCACGATCAATCTGACCCAGTGCTTGTCCCAGGCGCCGTTCTGCCTCACCGCCACCATAAGACGGGGCCGTATCAAACGTGGCAATGCCGCCCTGAAATGCAGCATGTATCAACGCCGAGGTTGTTTTTTGTGGTACAAACGGTGTTGCATGAGGCCCGGAAATACCAAATGCGAAGGGGCCAAGGTTTGGGGGAAATTCAAAAAGGGACCCGCCTGATCCCTGCCCGGTCTCCATCAGCTTGCCGAAGTTTCCAGAGCCAGAGCGTGTAATTCACCGCCCATTTTACCCTTCAGTGCCGCATAGACCATCTGGTGCTGACGCACGCGGCTAACTCCTTCAAAAGCGGCGGAAACAATCCGTGCCTTGTAATGATCGCCATCACCGGCAAGATCAACAATTTCAATCCTGGCGTCGGGAATAGCCGCCTTAATCATGGTTTCGATATCTTCAGCGCGCATCGCCATCACGCATCCTCCATATAATCCGGCAACCAGCCTTCATGGTTTTGTCGTAACAGGTCAAGGGGCAAGGACGTATCGCCCAGGTGAACGGATTCCCCGTCCATGGCCCCGACATGCTCCGCATGAAGCCCGGCAGCTTTGGCATCTTCGATAATGCTTGCCGCGCTGTCTGCGGCAACAACCAGTAGATAACGCCCCTGATCCTCACCAAAGAACCAGGCGGCGGCTGACAAATCAGGGCTGGCGTGCAAATGCAAGCCGCACTCGCTGGCAAGAGCCAGTTCAGCCGCCGCACAGCCCAATCCGCCATCGCTAAGGTCATGAACTGCCCGCAGCCGTTTTGCCTGAATAGCATCACTTACAAATACACCAGTACGGCGTTCCATTTCCAGATCAATGGGGGGCGGCGCACCGTCTTCCCGGCCTTCCATTTCACGCAAAAACAGTGATGCACCAAGCCAGCCTGTGGTTTGCCCAAGCAATATTAGTGCATCACCAGCACGCGCCGTGCCAAATCCCATGGCCAGCGCAACATCATTAAGCAGACCAACACCGCCAATCACCGGTGTTGGCGGGATCGCAACACCATTGGTTTCATTATAAAGCGAGACATTCCCTGAAACGACTGGAAAGTCGAGTGCCGTACAGGCTTCGGCCATGCCCTCGATTGAACGAACAAACTGACCCATAATTTCAGGGCGTTCCGGGTTACCAAAATTTAGGCAATCGGTAACTGCCAATGGCTTTGCTCCCGTGGCAATCAAATTGCGCCAACATTCGGCAACCGCCTGCTTGCCCCCCTCATAGGGATCAGCCGTCACATAACGTGGTGTGCAGTCAGAGGATATTGCCAATGCCTTTTTGGTGCCATGCACACGCACAATGGCCGCATCTGCTGCACTACCAGAGGCTTTAATTGTATCGGCCATAACATGGCGATCATATTGCTCCCATATCCATCGTTTCGACGCCATATCTGGGCTTTTCATCAAGGTCTGTAAGGCTTTTGCAGAATTACACGCCGTTATCTCATTGGCCGCAGTTTTGGCGTGTTGCGGCGTATCCTTCCAGGGACGGTCATAGTTTGGCGCATCATCTCCCAGCGGGGCAATGGGAATGTCGCAAACAATATCGCCCTTATGGCGCAAAACCATTTGCCCTGTATCGGTGGTAGAACCGATCAACGCAACATCCAGTTCCCAACGTTCAAATATATCCTGCGCAATGGCTTCCTGCCCCTGGCACAGAACAATGAGCATGCGTTCCTGACTTTCCGAAAGCATCATCTCAACCGGTGTCATGCCCGTTTCGCGTTGTGGCACGCAATCAAGATCAATCGCTATGCCAACGCCACCCTTGTCAGCCATTTCAATAGAAGATGATGTTAAACCCGCCGCACCCATATCCTGAATTGCTATGATGCAACCGGTTTGCATCAACTCAAGACAAGCTTCGATGAGGCGTTTTTCTGTAAACGGGTCACCCACCTGCACCGTCGGGCGTTTGGCCTCAGTCTGGTCATCAAATTCCGCCGACGCCATGGTCGCACCATGGATACCATCACGCCCGGTTTTTGCGCCTACATAAAGCACAGAATTACCTGCGCCCTTGGCCGCCGAGTAAAAAATGCTGTTTTGTTCGGCTATGCCAACGCACATCGCATTGACCAGAATGTTTCCATTATAGCCTGCATAAAAATTAGTTTCACCGCCAACGGTCGGTACCCCAACGCAATTACCATAGCCGCCAATGCCAGCCACCACGCCCGAAACCAGGGATCGTGTTTTGGGATGTTCCGGTGCGCCAAAGCGAAGCGAATTCAAAAGTGCAACCGGACGTGCGCCCATGGTGAAAACATCACGCATAATGCCGCCCACACCGGTCGCTGCGCCCTGATATGGCTCAATGTAGGAGGGATGGTTATGGCTTTCCATCTTGAAAATACAGGCAAGGCCATCACCAATATCTATAACGCCGGCATTTTCACCAGGGCCACAGATGACACATGATCCTGTGGTAGGTAATTTACGCAAATGCCGTCGTGAGGATTTGTATGAGCAATGCTCAGACCACATGACCGAAAATATACCCAGCTCTGTCTCATTGGGCTGTCGCCCCATTCGTTTGAGAATGACATTCCATTCACTCTTGCTTAGGCCAAGCTCCCGGGCTTGTTCAAAATTTGCCAGTTTGACCTCGCTCATTGAAATGCTCCGGCAAGGCTTTCAAAAAAAGCAAGGCCGCCAGTTTTACCAGTTAAGGGATCAACGGCACGTTCAGGGTGCGGCATCATACCAAAAACGTTGCCTTTTTTATTGATAATACCGGCAATATCACGAGATGAACCATTGGGGTTATGCCCGTAGCGAAACACCACTTGCCCCTCACCTTCCAGACGCTCCAGCGTCTGCTTATCAGCAAAGAAATTACCATCATGATGAGCAATGGGAATTGAGGTACTGGAATTGCCTTTATAAGCACGTGTAAAGGGCGTTTGCGTATTTTCAACATTCAGATCAATGCTTTTGCATACGAATTTCAGCCCCGCATTGCGCATAAGTGCGCCAGGAAGCATACGGGTCTCGGTCAGTATCTGAAAGCCATTACATATACCGGCAACCAGACCACCCCGCGTCGCATGTGCCTTGATCGCAGACATGATCGGTGAACGTGCCGCGACCGCACCTGAGCGCAAATAATCGCCATAGGAAAACCCACCCGGAATAAACACCAGATCAACCCTGGGCAGGTCTGTATCCCGGTGCCAGACACGCGATACATCACACGTCGCATAATCGCGTAGAGCGCAAAGCGCATCCCGGTCACAGTTTGAGCCGGGAAAGACGATGACGGCTGCTTTCACGACCTTAGCTCCTAAGGCTCTATTTTCACTTGATAATCCTCGATGACAGTATTGGCGAGAAGTTGTTCGCACATTTGCGTCACACGCTCTTTGGCTGTCTCTACATCACCATCCTCAAGCACAAGCTCGATTGTTTTGCCTTGACGAGCCTCAATGACTTCGGGAAAATCAAGATGTTTCAGGGCGCTGGCTACCGCTTGACCCTGAGGATCCAAAACACCGCTACGAGGTCTGACATAGACAACGGCCTTCATTCGTCATCCCCGTTTGTAATCACCTTCAAACGTGGTTGATCCTTCATCACCCCCAAACGCCGGGCAACCTCGGCATAGGCATCGGTTACATTACCCATGTTTTGGCGAAACCGATCCTTGTCCAGCTTTTTGCCACTGGTAATATCCCACAACCGGCATGAATCCGGGCTGATTTCATCGGCAAGAATGGTGCGCACCATTTCGCCTTCATATCGGCGACCAAATTCAAGTTTGAAGTCCACGAGACGGATATTCACAGCCGCAAACAAACCGCTGAGAAAATCATTAACCCGTAAAGTCATGGAAACCATGTCTTCCAGTTCTTGAGGCCCAGCCCAGTTAAAAGCGGCAATATGCTCTTCAGCAACCAGCGGATCGCCCAGATCATCATCCTTGTAAAAGTACTCGACAATGGGGCGAGACAAACGTTCCCCTTCCTTTATGCCCAATCTTTTGCAAATAGAGCCTGCTGCAATGTTGCGGCAGACGATTTCAAGGGGGATAATTTCCACTTCACGAATTAACTGTTCACGCATATTCAGTCGTTTGATGAAATGCGTAGGAACGCCAATATCCCCGAGCTGCTGCATCAGATATTCACTAATGCGGTTGTTCAGAACGCCTTTACCTTCAAGAACATCATGTTTTTCGTTATTAAAAGCGGTGGCATCGTCCTTGAAATGGGCAATTAGCGTGCCTGGCTCCGGGCCTTCATAAATAACCTTGGCCTTGCCTTCGTACATTTTTTTGCGTCGGCTCATCCTGCCTGATCCTTTCCTGTGCTGGAACGGCAAAAAAAAATTGGCCCAACACACAGAATCGCATATCGAACCTTCAAATTCTTACCCCAGCTACCCACATGCGGCAATGTATTCAAGGTGATTGATTCCTGTCCCATCCCGGGCTAGGTCATCTTGCGCATCGATCCAATTGTCAGGAGACATAAATGAGCAGTTTTGACAAACGCCAAAAAGGATTTGAATCCAAGTTTGCACATGATGAGAATCTGGAGTTCAAGGCCGCCGCCCGACGCAACAAGCTTTTGGGGTTATGGTTAGCCGAACTAATGAACAAGTCGCAGGACGATGCGGAGAACTATGCCAAGCAAGTTATCATTGCTGATTTTGAGGAAGCTGGTGATGAAGATGTATTTCGCAAGCTCCGCGCTGATGCTGACGAGGCAGAATTAACACTTTCAGACAACCAGATTCGCACTAAAATGGCAGAACTTACAGAAATAGCCCGCGAGCAAGTGCGCAGCGAAGCCTGATCCAGAGCTTTGAGTTGTGGTTTTTACCCGGCGCTTGCCAGTTCAGCTGGTGACGGGCGATGCAGACTGCGTTCCAGCTTGGCGGCTATAGCCTCTTTGCTATCACGCAAGGTTATGATTTCCAGCACCGTCTCGGTGGCCGGGTCGATTAACAACATAAACCCTGTACGGCCTTTATTTTTGGCGTAGATATTGGGGACACCTTTTTGCGCGGCCTGTTCTTTTAAGGATTTTCCACGAACCAGCGCATAAGAAAAATCAAACTTTACAAAATCTACAGAACGACCAGAGAAATCGGGTTTCACCGCCTCAATTCTCGGGTCAAGGATTTGGCAAGCACCGCACCAGTTTGAATAAAACATTGCCGCGATTACCGGCTGCTCCTGGGCTATCGCCATGGTGGACGCTAATGACCCCGCCTGCGCCTGGCCAAAATGAGAGCGAAGAAATGGTGGCACTGATAGTGCGGCTATTATCGCTAAAATGAACAATAACTGTTTGAACATGAAATACTCCAGAAACTCTCTATTAAAGTGGTGCCCGCCCCTGTGGACAAGCTATGGAACCTGAATCACGTTGCCCACGCTGCCTGGATAAGGAAATAGACACAGCCTGTTTCATGGAGTGAACCATGGCAGGAGCGGAAAACGTCCGGTTAAAACAACTAATCCGTTCGCCGGTATCCGTTGCCGTTAATACCACAAGACCGGTCACCCCTGCATAGGCATTATAGACCTGCACAACATCATGATCCAAAGCGGTTTCTATGGAACGATCCCAACTCGCCGGGCTGGTAAAATCAAGAACAACCAGCTCAACAGGAACTTCTGTGACCTCGGCCATAGCCCGTTCCAGCACTGGCTCCAGAATATGGCAATTGGCGCACCAGTCTGCCCGAAACAGCACTGCGCGCACAACCGGTTGCGGTGAACCATTGGCTTTCACCTCACCGGCATCGGCATACAGGGGGGCAAACGCCCCAACCAGCAGCAATAAAGCAAATGTAAAAAGTCGGCTCAATGAAGTCTCCAAAACTATTTTCTTCATTCATCACAGAATTGATAGCCAAATGCCAATCACATTGAGGAGAGCAATATTAAGCTTTCACAAAAACACGCTTGAAAATCGTGTCTACGTGTCGCAAATGATAGGCTGTATCAAACAGTGCAGACAGTGCGTCCACCCCCAGCAGCGAAGATACGTGTTCGTCTTCACGTAACAAATCTGCAAAATTGACATTATCTTCCCATGCCTTCATGGCATTTCTTTGCACCATGTTATAGGCATCCTCCCGGCTAGCGCCTTTTTGCGTCAGGGCCAGCAAGACCCGTTGCGAATTGTGCAGACCACCCAATTGCTCAAGGTTTTTCTGCATCTGATCCTGGTGAATCACCAGATTTTCCAGAACACCGGCGAGGCGGTGCAAGGCAAAATCCAGATGGATGGTTGCATCAGGCGCAATGCCGCGCTCCACACTGGAATGAGAAATGTCACGCTCGTGCCAAAGCGCCACATTTTCCAATGCCGGTGTAACGCAAGCGCGGATCAGACGTGCCAGACCAGTCAAGTTTTCTGTCAACACGGGATTACGCTTGTGCGGCATGGCTGAGGAGCCTTTTTGACCCTTGGCAAAAAACTCCTCTACCTCGGCAACTTCGGTGCGCTGCAGGTGGCGAATTTCTGTTGCCAGCCGTTCTATGGACGACGCAATAACGCCCAGCGTTGCGAAAAATGCCGCATGGCGGTCACGTGGAATGATCTGGGTTGAAACCGGTTCTACCGTTAATCCCAGTTTCTGGGCAACATGCGCCTCAACCCCTGGGTCGATATTGGCAAACGTGCCCACTGCGCCTGATATTGCGCAAACCGCAATATCCTCTCGTGCAGCCTCCAACCGCTTTCGACAACGTGAGAACTCGGCATAGGCTTGTGCCATCTTCAAGCCAAAGGTTGTTGGCTCGGCATGAATTCCGTGACTACGACCAATGCAGATGGAATACTTGTGCGCCATGGCCTGTGTTTTGAGAGCAGCGAGCACCTTATCCATACCGGCTAACAACAATACAGAGGCCCGATCAAGTTGCACAGATAAACAGGTATCCAGAACATCCGATGACGTCAGACCCTGATGAACAAACCGGGCTGGTTCTCCCACATGCTCGGCCAGATGCGTCAGAAAGGCGATAACATCGTGTTTGACTTTGCGCTCTATCTCATCAATACGCGCCACATCAAATTCAACATCTTTGCCACGCGCCCATATTTGCTCCGCTGCCTCTTTGGGTATGACACCGGCAACAGCCATGGCATCACAGGCATAAGCTTCGATTTCAAACCAAATCCGGTATTTTGATTGTGCAGACCACAGCGCGGCCATTTCCGGTCGTGAATATCGGGAAATCACAGCCATATCCTCCAAATGAAATACATATAAAATAACAACGCCCACATATCCCATGGGAGGACAATTTCCAAACACCTTGAACAGACTGGCTGTATGGCGGCTTTGCCTAGGATCAGGCCTCACAAATGGCTGAAGCACAAAAAAAGTAAAATTCTTCATAAATTTTTTGATCTTGAAAAAACAGGATAAGCAAGTAAGGTTACCAGTGTCGTCGAAATTTGGTGTTATTGTGCCAAAGTGGTGCAAATAGCAGCATTTGATCGCCAAACGGACAACTTTGGGGACACGCCACGCAACCATTTGGCGTAAACACTGGCGTAGTTCTAAAATGCTGATACATTGTATTGGTGTAGTCGTGGGGGAACCCACAATTTAACCGCGGTGTTAGCCGCCAGGCCGATGAGGGCTGACCGTAATTCTGTCATTTTGGCAGTACGGGTAAAGGGGAAACAAAATGATTTATAAACGCGTACTTATGGCTGCGGCGGGGACAAGCGCACTTTTGCTTGCTGCATGCGGAACAACGCAAACAACGTCTGGTTACTCCGATAGTGAGTCGGCCCGGATTGCACAATTGCAAGCTGATCTAAATTCGGCCAATTCGCAAAATGCGTCTCTGTCTTCGCAGGTTTCATCCCTGCAATCGCAAGTGAGCAGTTCCAGTTCGTCTTCGGTTTCAGGTGATAGCATTGCCATTGCAGCCGGTTATCCGCCTAATGCGCTGCCCGGTCAGTGCTTTTCTCGCATTCTTATTCCTGAGCTGACGGAAACAATTGCTGAACAGGTTATTGATCTTCCAGCATCAACAGAGTTGCGGATTATCGCTGCTGAGTATGCGTTCGAGCAAGAGCAAATCCTTATCAAGGAAGCAACAACCAGGTACCATGTTATCCCGGCATCATATGAAACCATTACCGAGCAGGTTTTGGTTCAACCGGAAATGACAATTTCAAAAGTTATTGCTGCTGTTTATGAAGAATACGAAGAGCAAGTGCTGGTTCGCCCTGCCTTTACAACCTGGAAACCAGGTGCAGGATTGATCGGCGATGGTGGTTATCGCCGAGGCAATGATGGCCGGATGTACGGGCCAGATGGTTCGCTGGTTCAAACCATCATTCAACCTACAGGTGAAATTCTTTGTAAAGTTGAAGTGCCGCCAAAATACAAGACGGTGACACGCAAGCGTTTGGTTTCTGCTGAACACACAGAAGACACTATTGTCCAGGCTAAATACGAAACCGTGACCAAACAGGTTATTGCCATTCCTCCACGCGTCGAAGAAGAAGTGGTTGCAGCTGAATACACGACCATTCGTGTCCGTCGGCTGGTTTCACCTGCACGTACCGAGAGCATTACCATTCCGGCAACCTATAAAACGATCGAGAAAATCAGAATCGTTAGTGGTGGCAATCTGGAATGGCGCGAAGTCATTTGTGACACCAACTCAACGCCTGAACTGATTTCTCAGGTGCAGAGCGCACTTACCAGCCGTGGCTATAGCACCGGTCGGGTCGATGGCGTGTTCGGGATGTCAACTCTGCACGCAATGGAGAAATTCCAGCGTGATAATGGCTACATAGTTGGTCAGTTGACCATGCAAACCATGGACGCCCTTGGCGTAGCTCACTAACTTATACCTAAGTGAACAACAAAGCCCTCGCCAATCGGCGGGGGCTTTTTTTGTTCAAAGACCAAAATTTACTTTGAACCTTGCTTTCCTCTTCCTTTCGCCAGCGCCTTAACAATACCGCGAAATGTTCGCACTTCCTGTTCTGTTAGTCTGGCCTTTATCAAGGCATTACGGATGTTTTGCCGCATGACAGGGTTTTTTTCTGCTGGATAAAAAAAACCTGCCTTGTCCAGCGCCCCTTCAAGGTGTTCAAATAATCCTATCTGCGCCTTCTTGCTAGCGATTTCTGATAACGGTTGTATTTGATTTTGCCCTTGCCTGACCTTCCATTCATAGGCAAACACTGCGACCGCCTGTGCCAGATTGAGTGAACCGAATGATTTATCCACCGGATAAGTAACAAGGCTATCGCAAAGCGCGACATCTTCATTGTTGAGACCAGAAGATTCGGCACCAAATAGCAAAGCCGTTTGCGCGCCGTTTTGTGCGTGTTTTCTTAACTCTGCACAACCTTCCACCGGACCAAACACGTCCTTTTCCATATCACGCAATCGCGCAGATACAGCAAAAACCAAAGCACAATCTGCAATGGCTTTGCCAACATTTGAATACACACGTACTGGCCCGGTATCCTTGATGGCTCCGGCAGACATAACCTCTGCCTTGGGGTTAGGCCAGCCATCCCGTGGGGCGACAAGGCGAAGGTCACGTAATCCAAAATTGGCCATGACCCGTGCCGCAGCGCCTATGTTTTCTCCCATTTGGGGGCGTACCAGCACAATGGCTGGCTGCGTAGAGTAAGGCTTTTGCACGTTCACTTCCTCGCATTTTTCTACTCACTGACAAGCAGAATAGTGTAATCCAGTTGAGTCCAGACCCTATAAGGCCTTTTCCCCAACCGATACCGGTGCTATCGCTTTAATAAAGGTTACTTGTAAATAGAACGCAGTGATCCGGGGCATCGGTGAATGCTCACTAGGCACGCGGCAAATTGGGAAACACAATCATGTCAAAGATCAAAGTCAATAACCCTGTCGTAGAACTTGATGGGGATGAAATGACCCGCATCATGTGGGACATGATTAAAAAAACCCTTATTCTTCCCTATCTGGATATTGACCTGAAATATTTCGACCTGGGTATAGAATCTCGCGATGACACGGACGACCAGATCACCATCGATTCTGCTCATGCAATTCGTAAATATGGTGTTGGTATTAAATGCGCAACGATCACTCCTGATGAGGCCCGCGTAGAAGAATTTGGCCTCAAAAAAATGTGGAAATCACCCAATGGAACGATTCGCAACATTTTGGGCGGTGTTATTTTTCGCGAACCGATTATCTGTCGCAATGTGCCTCGCCTTGTCCCGGGCTGGACTAAACCCATTGTGATAGGCCGCCACGCCTATGGCGATCAGTATAAAGCCACCAACTTTCTTGTCCCCGGCAAGGGTAAATTGAGTATGAAATGGGAAAGTGAGGATGGGAACCAATCTATTGAAGAAGAGGTTTTTGACTTTGAAAGTTCTGGCGTTGCCATGGGCATGTACAATATCGACCCGTCCATTCGCGACTTTGCGCGCTCCTCAATGAATTTTGCCTTGCAAAGAAAATGGCCGCTATACCTTTCAACCAAGAATACTATTTTGAAGGCCTATGATGGCCGCTTCAAAGACCTGTTCATGGAAATTTATGAGACTGAATTCAAAGACCAGTTTGAAGCCGCCGACATCTGGTATGAACACCGCCTGATTGACGACATGGTTGCCTGCGCCATGAAATGGGCCGGTGGATTTGTCTGGGCCTGCAAGAACTATGATGGTGATGTGCAATCCGATACGGTTGCGCAAGGCTTTGGCTCACTTGGCCTGATGACCTCTGTGTTGTTATCCCCCGATGGTAAAACCATGGAGAGTGAGGCCGCACACGGCACCGTAACCCGCCATTATCGCGCGCATCAAAAAGGCGAAGCCACCTCGACCAATTCTATTGCTTCAATTTTTGCCTGGACACGCGGCATCGCCCACCGCGGGCGGTTAGACGGAACCCCTGCAGTTGTGGAGTTTGCCCAAAAGTTGGAAAATGTGGTGATAAATACTGTTGAAACGGGCCATATGACCAAGGATTTGGCCCTATTGGTTGGCGACAAACAAAGCTGGCTTACAACAACAGGGTTTTTAGAAAAAATTGCAGAAAACCTGGAAAATGAAATGGTGAAAACCTAGAGTCAGGCAATTTTGCGCGCCTGAACCAGGTAACGCTGCACCTTGCCCTCAAGTGAATTTGCTTCCTCCAAAAGAGATGCTGAGGCTTCGCTCAAACCTTGGGCGGTACCTTGTGTGCTATCAATCGTAGTTGCGACATCACCGGTTTTGCTTGCAACGGACTTTGCACTGTCGGCAGCACAGCCGATATTGCGGCAGATTTCCCTTGTAACGGCTTCCTGTTCCTCTACCGCAGCGGCAATAGCGCCGGCAACGCCGTCCATATCATTGATGGCAGTAATAATGGTCTCTATGGCGCGCACGGCCTCTTCGGTTTGTTTTTGAATGGCTTCAATGTGTTGCGTAATCGTTGTTGTCGCATCTGTCGTCTGCGTAGCCAAGGCTTTTACTTCGGCAGCAACAACAGAAAACCCACGGCCTGCCTCACCAGCCCTGGCAGACTCAATGGTTGCATTCAAGGCCAGTAAGTTTGTTTGGCCCGCAATATCATGAATGAGATTGATAACCTCGCCAACGCTGGAAACAGATTTTCTCAAACCCTCGATGGTTTGCTGCGCCTCCCGGGTTTGGCTTATGACTACGGTATTGGAATCAGTAGCCACATTTGACTGCTGACCAATTTCGTTAATGGCACTGGATAATTCTCCGGCGGCTTGTGCGACGCTGGCAACATTTTCTGAAACACCATCAGCATTATCATTTATTTCATGCACGCTTTGGCGCGAAGATGAGACACTCTCAGCCATCGTTTGCGCAATCGTTTGTAACGAACTTGAAGAAGCAATAACAGTAGTACTTACCGACTTCACCTGCGTCTCAAACGTATCTGTGAGTTTGTGGAATTCTGCAAATTTTCCCTTCATATATGAAATAGTGCTGTTGATGTCCTGCGCACCGAGTTTGAAGGAACCAAGCATACCACGTTCAACAACAACACGATGATAATACCCTTTTGAGACTGCCTGTAATGATGCCCTGCTTTCTCTCACAAAGGCATCAGAAATATCCAGATTCTGATTGATGGCCCGGGCTATTGCCCCAACCGTTCCATGATCGTTAAGAAGCACTATTCTTTGTTCCATATCGCCCTTTGCCGCTGCTTTCATCGCCGTATTTATGTGGATCAGATTTTTGTGTAATTTTATAGTTTGCCAAAATGAGTACATCAACAATGCAAGAGCAATTACGATACCCGCAATTATCCATGACGGGGGCATAACCCGCCCTAGTCCCAACGTCACAACAAGGACAAATGCAGTCAAGGCTAATGCCAGATAGATTTTAGAGAGAGAAGATAAATTCATCATAAGATACATTCAATTTTTCAAGAAGCGTCAAAAGATGGGCCTCTGAGTGAAGCAAGCCTTCTTTACGGTTGCTTGCCTTGTTTTCGATGTCCACTAATTCCTTATAAAGGGGTATGACCTTGTCTAACGCAGCCCTGTCTGCCACGCGACGATTAGAATGATAGCCAATAACTCTACCTTCAGCATCCATGCTTGGCGTTACATGAGCAAAAACCCAGTAATGATCGCCATTGACCGCCATGTTTATGACATAAGCAAAAATTTCTTTACCGCTCTCGATGGTTTTCCATAACAAATTGAACACGCAGCGAGGCATATCAGGGTGGCGAATGAGGGAATGTGGCGCGCCAATTACCTCAAATTCCCGAAGTCCTGCAATTCGCAAAAAAACCTCATTGGCATATGTAATACGCCCTTTAAGATCAGTTTTTGAAACGATGATTTCATCTTCCACAAAGGTACGTTCAAGCCCGGTTGGCTGAACCGAGGTCATGATTTTCCCGGTAAACGGATTTTTGGCTTTGGTTAGTGACCGCCAATTTTTCTCAAAAAAACTCAAACCATATACCCCTGGTTGTGAAGTGGTGGGGCCGTTTTATTCTATGATGTGTTAATAATAAGCTTATATGAAATAGTAAAATAAAATATTTTTGTGGTATATCAGTACCATACTCAACATAATGCCTTACATATGGCGTCTATAGCCTTTTGCGTTTTATCTCCATCCGGGCCGCCAGCCTGTGCGAAATCGGGTCTGCCGCCTCCCCCTTTACTACCCAAGGTAGCTGCACCTATACGCACCAGATCCACTGCATTTTGTGTAAGGATCAGATCAGCACTCACGCCAACGGCCAAGGCGGCCTTGCCGTCATTATTGGCCGCAAACACAACAATGCCTGAGCCTAATCGGGCTTTACTTTCGTCAACCAAAGCGCGTAAATCTCGCGGCGGCACGTCCTTGACCGTTTTACCTATAAAGGCGATGCCATTGACTGTTTTTCTACCATCATCCGCTGCCCCGCTTTCGCCCATGGCAACTTGCTTGCGCAGGTCTGATACCTCACGTTCAAATTTACGTCGCTCATCCAGCAATTGCGCAAGCCGCCCTGGCAAATCCACTGGCAGAGATTTGAGAAGGTCAGCCGCCGTTTTTAGCGCCGTTTCTTCCTTGCGTACAAATTCCAGTGCCTTGGCACCCGTTACCGCCTCAATCCGGCGCACACCGGCGGCAACGCTGCTTTGTCCAATAATTTTGACAAGGCCAATATCTCCGGTGCGCTCTACATGAGTGCCACCGCACAGCTCTATGGAGTATGGCCGATTGTTATCAATTATCCCGCATCCCAAACTTAACACCCGGACTTTATCGCCATATTTTTCGCCAAAGAGGGCCGTTGCGCCCGCCTCAATTGCCTCTTCCGGATTGGTTTCGCGCGTTATTGCCTTTGCGTTCTGGCGTACAATCGCGTTGACCTCATTCTCTATGTTCACCATATCTGCCTCGCTCAATGGGCCAGAATGGGTGAAGTCAAAGCGCAAATAATCCGGGCCAACAAATGAGCCTTTTTGCGCCACATGCTCACCAAGCTGACCACGCAAGGCCGCATGTAACAAATGCGTAGCCGAATGGTTGGCGGCAATTGCGCGGCGACGGGCATGATCCACTGTTAACACAGCCTTATCCTTCAAAGAAAACTCACCGCTCTTCACCTCGCCTTGATGGATAAAGTGCCCTTGGGGCAGTTTGGTTGTGCTTTCAACCTGAACGATGGCACCACCTTCAAATTCGATTATTCCTGTATCCCCGGTCTGACCACCGGCTTCCGCATAAAATGGTGACTGGTCAAAGACGAGCATAATTTTATCACCTTTTTGGGCCGATTTTTGCATTGCGCCCTGACATATCAACGCCAGCAATTGTCCTTTTTCTTTTTCGCAGTCATAGCCAAGGAATTTTGTTGGGGGCAGATTTGCATTAACATCATCCCATATTTCTGATCTGACAGCATCACCAGAGCCTTTCCAGTTTGCCCGGCCCCCGGCCTTTTGCGCCGCCATTGCGGTATCGAAGCCCGCCCGATCAACCTCTATGCCTTTATCGCGAAGCGCATCCTCGGTTAAATCATAAGGAAAGCCGTAAGTGTCATAAAGCTTGAACGCCACTTCACCTTTTAGCCTGTCACCCTTTTTAAGGTCAGAGCTAGCCTCGTTCAACAAGCCCATGCCCCGCCCCAGGGTTCGTAAGAAACGCTCTTCTTCCTGAAATATATTGGTCTCGATCATTGCCCTGGCCCGAACCAGCTCTGGGTAGGCCTCACCCATCTGTTCTATCAATGACGGAAGCATTTTATGAATAACGGGGGCTTTTGCACCCAACAGATGTGCATGGCGCATGGCCCGGCGCATGATCCGCCGCAAAACATAGCCGCGCCCCTCATTTGAAGGTGTCACCCCATCGGCCAGCAAAAATGAAATGGAGCGCAGATGATCCGTGATAACCCGGTGGCTGGCGCAAGCAGCACCCCTGGCACGAACCTTCAGAACATTTTCGCTTTCGGCAATCAGGGCTTTAAACAGATCAATATCGTAATTGTCGTGGACACCCTGCATCACTGCGGCAATCCGCTCCAGCCCCATGCCTGTATCGATCGAGGGTTTAGGCAAAGCCAAGCGTTTGCCATTTTTCTCCTGGTCAAATTGCATAAAGACCAGGTTCCAAATCTCAACAAACCTGTCACCATCTTCGTTTGGCGACCCTGGAGGGCCACCCTCGATCGCTTCACCATGGTCATAAAATATTTCAGAACATGGCCCACATGGCCCGGTGTCACCCATTGACCAAAAGTTATCCGAGGTGGCGATTTTAATCACCTTGCGTTCATCCAGCCCGGTAATTTTTTGCCACAAACTGCCCGCTTCCCTGTCTTCGGCATAAACCGTAACTAGTAGCTTGTCTTTGGACAATGCAAACTCACGGGTTAGTAAATCCCAGGCAAGGTAAATGGCCTCTTCCTTGAAATAATCACCAAAGGAAAAATTGCCCAACATTTCAAAGAAGGTATGGTGACGCGCCGTGTAGCCTACATTATCCAGATCATTATGTTTGCCGCCAGCGCGAATACATTTTTGCGAACTTACAGCCCGTTCATAAGTGCGCGTTTCCTGGCCAACGAATACATTCTTGAATTGCACCATACCTGCATTGGTAAACAACAGGCTGGGATCATTTTGCGGCACTACCGGACTTGATGCAACGACCTCATGGTCAAGCTTGCCATTGCCACTTTCAAAATAGCTTAAAAAAGCTTTGCGAATGTCGTTCAGCGATTCCATAGTAAAATGTCCAGACTGATAAGTTCTATATGCTCAAGACAAAGATATAGAAAGGGCGCCCGGCCAAGCCAAGCGCCCATCGTGTTTGAACTGTGATATTCTTGACTTATCCGTTTGCGGCATCGTCCACTTCTGCTGATAAATTACCGCTGAGCATATCCTCAGCAATGATACCGGAATCTGCCCGTATCTGGACTTCAATTTTTGTATAAATTTCAGGGTTTTCTGCTAAAAAACGCCTGACATTTTCTCTGCCCTGGCCAATGCGCTCGGAATTATAGGAATACCAGGAACCGGATTTTTCAATAATGTCAGCTTTGACACCCAAATCGATAATTTCACCAATTTTTGATATGCCTTCACCGTATAGAATATCAAATTCCACAACACGAAATGGCGGAGCAACCTTGTTCTTGACCACTTTGACCCGCGTGTGATTGCCGATCACTTCATCGCGGTGCTTGATGGCCCCTATCCGGCGGATATCCAGTCTTACCGTGGAATAGAACTTTAATGCATTGCCACCGGTGGTGGTTTCCGGGCTACCATACATGACACCGATTTTCATCCGTATCTGATTGGTGAAAATAACCAGAGTGCCGGTCTTGGCTATTGATCCGGTCAGCTTGCGCATGGCCTGGCTCATCAGGCGGGCGTGCAAGCCGGGCAGACTATCACCCATATCACCTTCCAGTTCTGCACGAGGGGTAAGCGCAGCAACAGAATCAATCACGACAATATCAACAGCGCCAGAACGGATCAGTGTGTCGGCGATTTCCAGTGCCTCTTCACCGGTACTGGGCTGGGAAATCAGAAGCTCATTCACATCTACACCCAGGTTAACCGCATAAGCCGGGTCAAGGGCGTGTTCTGTATCAATAAAGGCAGCGACACCGCCATTGCGCTGACATTCCGCCACCGTGTGTAGTGTCAGCGTGGTTTTACCTGAGGCTTCGGGGCCATAAATTTCGACCACCCTGCCCTTGGGCAATCCACCAACACCGAGCGCGATGTCCAGACCAAGCGATCCGGTAGAAACGGATTTTATATCAAGTGATCCTTTTTGCCCCAGTTTCATTACCGCGCCTTTGCCAAAGGCCCGGTCAATCTGACTCAATGCTGCTTCGAGTGCTTTTTGCTTGTCCACGTTTTCTTTTTCCACAAGTTTAAGATTTGCCTTGGCCATATTGTTATTCCTTCATCATGCGCCCCGATCGGGCCATTGCTGAGGAAGCGTTTGTACTATATTTGTTCCAGGAACACAATAGGAACATTTATTTTTGTTTTCCTTTATTATCAAGAGCTAAGCTCTTCTTTGACTTTTTCTGCCAGTTGCTTTAGCGAAAACGGTTTTGGTAGAAAACTGATCTCGGCATCCTGGCTCAATGTATCGGAAAACTCTTCCTGCGCAAAGCCGGAGATAAACACGATTCGCGCATCTTTCAGATAGGGGCGCGCTTCTTTGAGCAATCGTGGCCCATCCATTCCTGGCATCACCACGTCCGAGATCATCAGATCTATCTTGCCAGCATTTTCCCTGGCAAGTTCCAGCGCCTCTTCACCATCGGCGGCTTCCAGAACATCATAACCACGATTGGCCAGAATTTTGACAGCTATGGTGCGCACGGAATCCTCATCCTCGACGAATAAAATACGGCCACGCCCGGCAAGATCCTTGGGTTTTCTTTCTTTGGCTCTGCTTGCCTCTGCATCACTGGTATCGGTCTCCACCGGATCCAGACATTCCGGCAGCCAAATTTGAAATGTGGTGCCTTCACCTGGTACGCTTATCGGATGCAAAAAACCCCCTGACTGCTTGATAATACCATGCACCGTAGCCAGCCCTAGCCCTGTCCCCTTGCCAACCTCTTTTGTGGTGAAAAATGGCTCGAATACTTTTTTTAATATCTTTTCGTCCATTCCGGTACCCGTATCGATCACCTCGATCAATGCCCACGCCCCATCAGGCGGCGGTGTATCACCCAGCACCGGGGCAGGTATGGTATCCTGACGCGATGTACGAACTGTCAAGGTTCCACCGCCTTTTTCCAGCATGGCATCACGCGCATTGGTGGCCAAATTCATCACCGCCATTTCTATCTGGCCCTTATCGGCACGCACTATGGGAAGATCGCGGCCATGCACCACGTCCAAAGGAACACTTTCATGTAAAATACGCCGTAGCATATAGGAGAAGTCCGTCAGCATTGTGCTCAGGTTTAATGGCACAAGCCGTACCGTTTTTTTGCGTGAAAAGGTCAGCAAATTATCCACCAGAGCGGCAGCGCGCAAACCATCTTCATTTATCTTTTGCAAGCCCGGATAAGAGGGGTCACCAACCATATGGTGAGACAGCAAGTTATCACAATTCATGCGTATGGCGGTTAAAACATTATTCAAATCATGAGCAACACCACCGGCCAACTGTCCAACGGCCTGCATTTTTTGCGCCTGAAACAGATCGGTTTCCATTTCTTTCCACGACGACATATCGATGACATAGGCGATGGATCGCCCGGCACGATCTGGCGCTATATAGGTATGCACCGCCTTGGCATCTTCACTGCCAAGTGACAGGTCAAATGGCCCGCCACCTGTATCATCAAGGGCCAGCAGCTTGTCACGCCCCACACTGTCATCAGCAAACAGGGCAAGAAATGATGAACCTGGCGTTGCCTTGCCTTGCGTCATTTCCAAAAACGCCGGGTTGGCATCTTCTATTATGGCAATACCGGGATCGGCAACATCCAGCCTGGCAACGCCAAATGGTGCTGCAATAAACATTTCATCGAGCGTGTGACCAACACTGTGCACCATGGCAGAGCTGCACTGGGCAACACCAATGGGTGCTTGCCCCCGCCCGCCACCAAAAACAACAGACCTTGAATGAGCATCCTTTTGTCCTTCTGGCCAACTGCTCACGATAACCGAGGGGGTTTCAATACCATCGCGTGTTTTTAACTGCACATCCAGGCGTGTGGAACCATTGCCTTTACTGTTCAATAGACGCTTTGCGCTTTTTGGAGCAAACGTTTGCACCGAGGGCGGGGCCATATCACCATCAACACCTAACCAGCCCCGCAGTGTCTCGTTCATATAACTGACACGCCCCTTGCGATCAGCAGAGAAAAAACCAATCGGTGCCTCATCCAGTAATGTCAAACCACTTTGAAGGATGGGGGCAACCGCGTCTTTCGGGCCAGTATTTGCCCGGTCTACAATTCTCCACAATGCACCACCTGCTGGTAAAGGGTGAACATGCACATCAAACTCACACATGCCCTTCTCGCCCTCATAGGCGGGCAAACGTTCAAAAGCTGGTTGACCGGATCGGGCAGCCCGTGCCAATCGAAAGGCGATCGCAGACAGGCCGGGATGCGCACCCACAAGCCGCTCGAAAGGTGCCGGGCGAGTGCTTTGACCCATTTCTCCAACTATTTGCGTTAGCGCCTGATAAGCTGGATTGGCAAATACCGGCTCTCCGTGCCGCCCGGTAACCAGTACCGGTTCTGGCATCACGTTCAGCGCATCAGCCGCAAACAATGCCTTCGGCCCTGCCCGGCCAGGGCCAAATTGCCGCAAGGCCAAATGTCCCGCAGCCATGGCGTAAAGCACAACAAACAGAACCGCCGCAATTCCAAACGTCAGCACAAAAGCCGCCGGGCCGCTTTGCTCAGGCAAAGCCAGAGCAACGAAAACGGCAAAAACAGCCAAGCCAGCCGCACCCCATAACAAAATTTGCGACAAGGACATGCGAGACACCCTGCGACCCAGTGAACGTAACACTCCTGTTTCTGACACGTCGGTCATTGCTTTGGTTTTTACGTCACCGGGCATGTCCTGCTCCTTCAATGGGCGATCAGCTTGAACCAGCGAATCACAACTTTCCTTAGCTTTCAAGATTTATTATCTTCTGCGTTCGGCCAAGCCCATAACGTAACCTATAATCTTGGCAACAGCCTTGAAGTGCTCGGTCTTGATCTCATGGTCTATTTCTGTTGTGGCATATAATGCACGGGCCAGAGGCGGATCGACCACCACGGGAACGTCCGAATTTTCTGCAACATCCCTGATCCGCAAGGCCAGATCATCAACCCCCTTGGCAATACAAACCGGCGCGGCGCTTTCGCCTTGTTCATAATGCAAGGCCACCGCAAAGTGGGTCGGGTTCATAATCACAACACTGGCATCGGGCACAGCCTGCATCATGCGCTGGCGGGAACGCTCGGATCGTATCTGGCGCAAACGGGCACGCACATGCGGATCCCCTTCAGAATTTTTCAGCTCATCCTTCACATCCTTGTGCGACATTTTCATACGCTTCAAAAAGCTGTGACGTTGAAAGGCATAGTCCGCCGCCGCCACCAGCGCGAACACCGATAGCGCCGCCATAAGCAGAACAATTGATGCCTCCCGAACCACGGGAAGCAAGGCCTCCAGCTCCAGATAAGGAAGGCTTATCAACGTATCCCGTCTCGGCCACACCACTGCAAAAGCCGCCAGGCCGACCAGTCCCATTTTGGCCAGGCCTTTGAAAAAGTTGGCCAGTGCCTGCATCCCGAATATCCTTTTGGCACCTTCAATAGGTGACAGCTTGGATAGTTTTGGAGATATTTTTTCAGGTGCCCATAGAAATCCGACCTGCATCACATGCCCGAAAAACCCGGCCACCATTAACATGGCTAAAATCAGACCCAGCCCCGTCATCGCATGCACCGTGGCATCGGTCGCCAACGCCTGTACACTGGCAGCATCCACAGTGAACTGGGCCGACATTTCAAAATAACTGCGCAGCCAGTTGCTAAAATAGCGGGCCGCAGGGCCAGCAAAAACCGCCAGAGTTAATGTAATAGCTGCCAGTAAAAGCCAGGACGGAATTTCCTGTGATTTGGCGACATCGCCTTTTTTGCGCGCATCAAGTAATTTTTGCGGGGTGGCGTCTTCTGTTTTTTGACTGTTGTCCTGATCGTCTGCCATCAGGTCACAGCCTCACGAACAGCATTGAAATGGGATGAGGCAATATGCACATTGGACAGGCGTATGTTTGCAGGAAGACTTGAGTCTTTCAAAAACATACAACACATCCAAAGGGTATATTGACCATCAAAACCTCGCAGAATTCGACCCGAAAAATCTGCTTCACACTGCCGCGTCAAAGGACTTAACCGGGCCATAAGCCCGCTTGTCATCCTTTTCCTAACATTGTTTTGCATATTCTTCGCCATTTTCAATTCTGTTCGTGAAGCTGCGACCTAGTTCAGACTCTGCACATAGGTTTCCATGTGTTCAAACCATACACTCAATATGGCCCCCAGGCTGATGGCAAAAATCGCCAACCCGGCATAGACATTAAGCGGCATGGCAACAAAAAATATCTGCACTTGCGGCATTAGTCTTGAGAGCACCCCAAGCGCCAGATAAAACACCAGGCCAAAAGCAATCAATGGAGCGGCCATTTGCAACCCCACCCGAAATGATTGCGCTACCACATGGGTGCCCATCTGGGCCACATCACCAACCGCCGGAATACTGCCCGCCGGAATGATGGCATAGGTACCCACAATACCGGTGAGGAACAAATGATGCAGCCCGGTAGCAAAAATCAGGGTTACAGCAGTCAGGTTCAAGAATGACGCCAGAATAGCCCCTTGCTGACCTTGTGTGGGGTCAAAAGTCTGGGCAAAGGCCAGCCCCGTTTGCATACCGGCAACCTGACCGGCGACCACCAGGGCGCTCATCATCAACCGTGCCAGCGCCCCAAAAAACAGACCGATCAAGACCTCCTGAATAATCAACCCTGCAAAGACATAAGGTTGTTCCGGCATTGGTGGCATTTGCCCGCCAACTATACCGCCAACAATCAGGGCAACGATAATCGCCAGTCCCAGCCGCACCCGCGTCGGCACACCAATCTCGCCAATGCCGGGTAGCAACATCATGATGGCTCCGCTACGGGCAAACACCAGGGCAATAGCAAAAATAGAAGAGGGGAGACTTAGGTCTGGCACGGCTACATAGCCGAAACACGATCTGCCACATGGGTCATAAAACCGCCAAGGAGTGCGCCCATAAGGGGCATAAAAACCAGTATGGCTATGAAAATAGCCACAATTTTGGGAACAAACACCAGCGTCATTTCCTGCACCTGGGTCAACGCTTGCAAGAGTGCAATCCCCAGACCAACGGATAGCCCAACCAGCATGATCGGGCCTGACATTTGCAGCACCAGCCAGATGGCTTCACGGGCAATATCCAGCACTTCTGCGCCGTTCATGGGTTTCTCCCTGACCTGAACCGTAACTCGACACATTAGAGTGCGCTGGTTATGGTTAATAAAACCTCACCGGGCGTGGTGTCCGGCGAGAGGAATAATAACGCCATCACACATTTGGGGAGCCATTTTATGTACCTTCGATCCTTAGCCGCCAGCACCGCACTGGGTGCCCTTCTTGCCGCCTGTAATGCACCGTCAGAATCTGGAAACTCCCAGATTGAAACCACCTCAATAAAATCACAACCTATTGAAAATATTGATAATTCTGAACAAACCGAGTCGATGCGCTTGAACGCCTGGTTTCAGGTAAAGTTTGAGGAAAGTCTCGCCCGCTCACCCATGTTCAAGGCGTTTTTGGGTATCAAAGACGATGATTATGGCAAGTGGGATGACCCCTCGCCAGAGCGCGCGCTGGAGGATCACGAGATTGAACTGGCCAATCTTGCGCACATGCGCGCCGAATTTGACTATGACAAGCTGGATAACAATGCCCGACTGTCCTGGCGTCTGGCCGAGTATAACGGCAAGCGCGAGGAGGCCTCATGGCGTTTTCATGACTATGGCTACATTTTTAACCAGATGTTTGGCACACACTCCTCCATACCTGCCTTTCTCATCAACCAGCACCAGATCAAATCACAAGATCATGCCGAAGCATATATCAACCGCCTGAGCGGCGTGCGCGACTACCTTGGCGGTCAGGTGCAAAATGCCGCAAACCGTTTTGAAAAAGGCATTAACCCGCCAAAGTTTGTTTATACCCGGGTTCTTGATGCCTCCCGCAACATTCTCAAGGGTGCGCCCTTTGAAGATGGTTCTGATAGCGCCATTCTAGCCGACTTCAAGGGCAAGGTGGACAAGCTCGAACTTACCCTCGAGGACAAAGCAGACCTTATCACCAGAGCCGAGACCGCGATGCTGGCCTCTGTCGCCCCGGCCTATGCAGAGCTGATTGGCGAAATGCAGCGCCAGCGCGACCTGGCCACCGAGCAGGACGGTGCCTGGAAATTGCCCGACGGCCAAGCCTATTACACTGACCGTCTGGCGGCCATGACCACCACAGACATGAGCGCAAAAGACATCCATGATCTGGGCCTTTCCGAAGTTGCCCGCATCCATGACGAAATGCGCGAAATTATGAAAACCGTGAGCTTTGATGGTGATTTACAAGGCTTTTTCACCTTCATGCGCGACGATCCACAGTTTTATTATCCCGATGATGATGAGGGCCGCGCCGCTTACCTGAAAGAGGCGGTCAACATCATCGACACCATGCGCGCACGCCTTGACGAGATATTCATTTCCAAGCCTGAAGCCGAAATTATTGTCAAGGCGGTAGAGCCGTTTCGCGAGGCCACAGCGGGCAAGGCATTTTACCAACGCCCGGCACTGGATGGCTCCCGCCCCGGCACCTATTATGCCAACCTTTATCGTATGGAGAGCATGCCCACTTATCAGATGGAGGCTTTGGCCTATCATGAAGGTATTCCGGGTCACCATATGCAAGGCTCAGTCGCGCAAGAGCTTGAAAACGTTCCAATGTTTCGCAAAATGGGCGGCTATACTGCCTATAGTGAAGGCTGGGGACTTTATTCAGAATTTGTTCCCAAGGAAATGGGGTTTTACGCTGACCCCTATTCTGACTTTGGCAGACTTGCCATGGAGTTATGGCGCGCCGCCCGTCTGGTAGTCGATACCGGCCTGCATGACAAACACTGGACACGCCAACAGGCCATAGATTATCTCTCTGAAAACACACCCAATTCCCTGTCCGATGCCACCAATGCCATCGAGCGATATATCGTTATGCCGGGTCAGGCCACGGCTTATAAAATCGGTATGCTGGAGATTATTCGCTTGCGCGAAAACGCCAAATCTGAACTCGGCAACAAATTTGATCTGCGCGAATATCATGACGTGGTGCTGGCCAATGGCGCGGTTCCGCTCTCTGTCCTTGGCGATTTGGTCAATGATTGGATTGCTAGCAAAACCGAGGGGTAATCAGGGTCAATAAGGGGTAAACGAGGGTCACTTATGGGGCGTTATGCGTCCCATAAGTGACATTCAAGGGACAGTTGTGGGATGCCAAGGGTCAGGCCGTGACCCTTGGGAGGGACTATGGGGATAAATGGTAGGTTATCCCCTTTTCCTTCCCTTCGTCGCCCGACCGCTTGACCGGAGGGGCCATACCAAATTGCTATTTTATAGAGAACTTTCTTATGGATTCTCCGGTCAAACCGGAGAACGACGAAGATAATGAAATTACGACAAGACTGCAGCACTATACAAGTTCAGTCCAGCGCCATTTTTTGCGGTCACGCGCCATAGCCTGTAGCAAAGCATTATTCAGTGCATGACCAGCGCAATCAGAAATAAAGCGACCAAGAATGGGCGCACCCGCCAAGGCAAGGTCACCAAGAATATCAAGGATTTTATGACGAACAAATTCGTCCTTGAAACGCAATTCAGTTTTGTTTTGCAGTGTCATGCCATCCACGACTATGCAGTTATCCAGTGATCCACCCAGGGCCAGGTCAGCTTCACGCAAGGCCGAAATTTCCTGCGCCAATACAAACGTCCTGGCAGAGGCAATTTCGCGCATAAAACCTTTCGGGTTGACTTCAATCTGATACATCTGATCGCCGATCAGGGTTTTTGGATAATTTATTCTGGCCTCGATTTGCAGGCCTCCAAAGGGTTCAAGGCGCACAGACTTTGCGTCATCCAAGACCTCCACCGGTTCAATAATTTCCATGAAACGGCGCGGCGATGATTGTTGCTGAACCCCTACGCGGACAATTGATCGGGCGAAATCAAGGGCGCTACCGTCCATTGCCGGTATTTCCGGCCCATGCAGGTCAATGCAGGCATTATCCACCCCACATGCGTAAAGGGCCGCCAGTAAATGCTCGGCAGTGGCAATGGTAACACCATCCACATTACCAATACTGGTGCCACGCCGGGTTTGGCAAACAGCCCCCGGGTACAGGGTAATGAGCGGATTTTTGTCCTGCACATCGGTGCGCCTGAAAACCAGACCTGTATTTGCTGCGGTGCCCGATAGGGACAATCGGGCCGGCACACCCAGATGCAACCCCACCCCCTCAAATGACAGGGGGCCAGCCAGCGTATGCTGCCAGACTGGCAGAGTAGAAAATGGGTATTGATCGTTCACAACCAAACCAGCCTAAAGCGATACAGACCGCGCACAAGAAACTTTCTCATTCTGTCATTGACGGATTCATTCCGGCAATCCAGTGCGGCATTAAAACAAGACTGGATTACCCGAACCAGTAGCCCTCAAATAGCGAAGTGATAGGGCAAACAAAAAACCTTATCCGGGAACCATAGTGAAGGTGCAATGCTCCATCGGGTAATGACAGTTTGAGGTAAAGGCAAAAGCCTTAATTGGCCTGACGGCGCAAAAAGGCAGGAATTTCCAGTTCTTCGTCGATATGGCCACCAAAAAGATCCGCTGTCGGGGTTTCTGTTTCAACCACAGGAGCGTCACGATATGCGTCCGGGCGGTGGTTCATCTTTGGCACTTCATCGGCAATAATGGCCGGGGGCGGCCCAGAGGGTTTGCGCCGAATACCCAAAAAGCCCAAGCCAAAACGCCCAGATCGTGGCTGGGCCTCCTCCTGGTCATCGGCTTTTTGTTGTGCATCACTCATAAGTTTGTCAATCGGGTGCGGATCAAGCGTTGTATCATCAGCCATACTTTGGCTGGTTGCATCAAGGCCATTGTCTGTATCTATTTGCACGTCATTCACCTTATCGGACACCTCAGCGGTAGCAGGGCTTGCCACGCTGTCCTGCGGTTCTGGAATGAACGGAGGAACCGGAGAATCGGTAGAGAGAATAGCAGATTTTGCCTCACGTGCAATTAAAGGCGTCTCAAGGGTTGCCGGACGCATTGCCTTTGCACCCTCGGCCATGTCAATGCCCGTCGCAACAACAGAAACACGCATGACGCCATCCAGACTTTCATCAAAAGTGGAACCAACAATAATGTTGGCACCATCATCAACTTCGCCGCGGATCAGTTCAGCGGCTTCATCCATCTCATGCAGGGTTAAATCCTTGCCCCCCGAAATGTTGATAAGAACCCCTTGCGCCCCGCGAATGGCAACATCATCAAGCAGCGGATTGGCAATGGCTGCACGGGCCGCATTGATAGCCCTGTCCTCTCCACTGGCTTCACCAGTACCCATCAGGGCCTTGCCCATTTCATCCATGACCGTGCGCACATCAGCAAAATCAAGGTTTATCAGACCTGGCTGCACCATCAGGCTGGTCAAGCCACGCACGCCAGAGTGCAAAACTTCATCGGCCATGGAAAAAGCATCGGTGACTGTGGTCTTTTCATTAGTGACCCGGAAAAGATTCTGGTTTGGTATGACGATCAGGGTATCCACTGCACTTTGCAGGTCTTCTATACCCAGTTCAGCAATTTTCATCCGCCGATCGCCTTCAAAACGAAACGGCTTGGTGACAACACCCACGGTGAGAATATCACGTTCTCGCGCCATGCGGGCGATCACTGGCGCAGCACCGGTACCGGTACCCCCGCCCATGCCCGCGGTGATGAAAACCATGTGGGCGCCTTCAAGCTGGGCACATATTTCGTCCAAAGAATCCTCTGCCGATTGCGCCCCTTTTTGTGGGTCAGCACCAGCACCCAAACCGCCGGTGATCCCTGGCCCCATCTGTATGGTGCTTTCGGCTTTGGAAAAATGCAGGGCTTGCGCGTCGGTATTGGCGACAACGAACTCAACCCCCTGCAGCTCGGCCTCGATCATGTTGTTGACGGCATTGCCGCCCGCACCACCAACACCGAAGACGACAATACGCGGTTTAAGTTCTAATACTTTGGGTGCAGTCAGGGAAATAGTCATGCCAGCGGGCCTCTGAATGTGAAAACAGATAGTCTGACGATTTTGGCCCACTGACCTTTAACACCCGGTTAAGCTTAAAAAAGCATTGACGGCAAAATGTGACTAGGTTGTCTTAGAAATTTTCGCGAAGCCAGTGCCATAACTGGCCAACAGGATGTTCAGAATTTTCTGCCCGGCGTTTGCGGTTTTCATTAACCAAAGTTGGCGCGCCAAAAATGGCCTCACGCGGGCCTGAAATAACATGGTGCAGCGTCCCGGCAGTGGCAGCAAAACCTGCACCATTAACCGCATCGCCAAGACCAGTAAGGCGCAAAGGGCGACCCAGCCGAACCTGTTTGTTCAAAATTCGCCCGGCCAGTTCCCTGACCCCGCCCATCTGGCTGGCACCGCCAACCAGAACAACCCGCTCGCCAGCATCCCGGTAAACACCACCCTTTTCCATCTGCGCGCGCACCATCTCCAGTATTTCCTCAAGTCGCGGACGGATGACACCGGTTAGAACAGCACGCGGTGCCTGATCGGTACGCATGCCCGGATCATCGCACATACCGGGGCAATCAATCATTTCAAAATCATCATCAGGGCCATCAAGAACAGTGCCATACATGGTTTTGATACGCTCTGCTGCAACCATCGGGGTGGAAAGGCCACGGGCAATATCATTTGTAACGTGTTGCCCGCCATAGGGCACCACACCCAAATGGTTCAGAACGCCATCGCAAAATACGGCAAACGAGGTCGCACCGGCACCCATATCAATCACGGTTGCCCCAAGGTGAATTTCATCATCCACCAGCGCCGAGAGACCCGCAGCATAGGGCGTCGCCACGATTGACCGCAGATCAAGCCGGCACCGATCAACAACAAGGGCAAGATTGCGCAACGGGCCACGAGCAGCACTGACAATGCACAACTCCACGCCAAGGCGGGTTGCAAACATGCCGCGTGGGTCACGCACATCAACGTTGTCATCAACGCTATAGCGTTGCGGAATTGCATGAATGACAACCCGCTCATCATCCTGCCAGGATGCCAGAGCCGTTTTCAGGGCGCGCTTTACATCCCGATCGGTAATTTCTCGTCCGTTAATTGCAATAACACCGCGCATTTTTTGCGCCCGTAAAGATGGCCCGCAATAATTCAGCGTTACCGCATTGATCGAGGTTCCCGCCATACTTTCGGCCTGCTCTATTGCCTGACGCACTGCCGCTTCGGTAGCGTCAAGATCAACGATGCTGCCACCACGCAAACCCTTTGAAGATTGATGACCAACCCCGGCGACACGAATGGCGGCTCGTGGCACATCGCCCGGATGGGCTATAAAACAGGCAGTTTTTGAAGTACCAATATCAAGCACCCCAATGGCACCCGGCCTGGCCGACTGCCCGGATTGCCTGGGTTTGGCAGAATTATTGATCGCCCGGGCGGCACCTTTGCTCATGACACTTGCCCCGGGGTATTCTCAGATGAGGCCTGGGCAGGTGCTTCTTGCCGTATTATCAGTTGCCCCGGATGCCGGGCATCAATCCTCTCAAGGGATAGTGTCAGCAGGTGAATAATTTTTGAATTGCGCTCAATCTGAGCAAGCACACGCGCCGTATTTTGCGTTGGCAACATCAGGTCTGCACCATTTTCCATTCGCAAGTTCCAGCGCCGTTCAGATACGCGGACATACGCATGAACCCGAGCGGCAATGCGGGGGTATGCGCGCATTTGCACCAACAGATCTGGCAGTGCCTCGGGCGCACCCTTGCCCACGACCAGAGGCAATGATGAAAAATTAGCCGGTTTTGCCGATGCGATAATTTTCCCATTTTCGCCAATGACCCGCCATTGCCCGGATGATTGCCAAAGCGCAAATGGTTCCCGCGCCATAACGATGATGGTCAAACGGTTGGGAAGCTGGCGCATAATTCTTGCTTCTTTTACCCATCCGATATTTTCAACACGGCGCAAGGCCTGTTCAAGATTGACCGAAAATACCAGTTCGCCCTCTTCCACGGCTAGCGCCCGGCGAACAGCAATTTTGTCCTGGGCGCTAACGTCTTTACCCGCTGATCCAACGACTTCGATGTAGTCAACCCCAAACCCTGCCGCCAACAGGGCGCGCTCCACTCCTGCCTGACTGGCCCGAAAAGCATCACCCATGCCACCAGACAACCACAGAGCCAACACCAGGGTTGCAGAAAATCCACCGAACAGGCCCAGCATGGTTCCACGAACATTCTGACCACGTTTTACATCACGCGCACGGGCGTGAAGCCAGTTGGTTGCCTTGCGGGGAACCGGGTTAATTTTACGCGTAACTGTGCGTCGGCGTGTCGGTGCTTTACGGGCCTTGGCCTTCGATTTTGCCCGTTGTGTCACACGGGACATGGGCATTCTCCGCCATCCATTCCACGAGATCATCAAACGTGATTCCCGCATAGATCGCCTGTTCTGGTGCAAGCGAGGTGTTAGTCATGCCCGGCTGGGTGTTAATTTCGAGTAACCTTAATAAATTATTTTTCTCATCATAACGAAAATCAGAGCGCGTCAGACCACGACAATCAAGCGCATTATGGGCAATCAAAGCCTGTTCCAAGGCCATTTTTTCTATATTTTTTGGAATACCTGCTGGAATATCGTGTACCGACCCGCCCGTCGCATACTTGGCTTCATAATCATAAAAAGCAGTGCGCGGCGATATTTCTGTCACTGCCAAGGCGCGTGCCCCCAAAACGGCAACGGTGAGTTCCCGCCCCGGTATATATTCCTCGACCAGTATTTCATCGCCATAAGGCCAGTTTTGACTGCCCAAAATCTCAGGCGGCCGATTGGCGTTTTTTGCAACAATCACCACCCCAACACTTGACCCTTGCGCATTGGGTTTAGCCACATAGGGCGGTGGCAAAATGTGTGCTTTGGCCGCTTCAAAGCGATTAACAAGCACGCTTTTTGGGCATGTAACGCCAGCTGCTTCCAGCACTGCCTTGGCCCGGTGTTTGTCCATGGCCAGTGCCGAGGCGGCAACCCCGGAATGGGTATAGGGCGCACCAAAGGTATCCAGTATACCCTGCACCCGGCCATCTTCGCCCCATTGACCATGCAAGGCATTAAAAATTACATCTGGATTGATCTCTGCCAGCCTTGCCGCCAGATCGCGCCCGGCATCAATTTCGCTAACCTGCCAACCTTTGCGGCGCAGGGCATCGGCGCAAGCCTTGCCAGAATTTAGCGAAACTTCACGCTCCGGGCTTAACCCGCCAAGCAATACGGCAATATGACGGCTCATGCCTTTTTCCCCACCCTTTTTATTTCCCAGCGTAAATCAACACCGCGCTGTTCGTGAACATCCTTGCGTATACTGATCCCAAGGTTTTCAAGGTCAGCGGCACTGGCATCACCGGTGTTTATCATAAAATTGCAATGCTTTTCTGACATTTGTGCGCCGCCAACACGGCGCCCCCGGCCACCAATAGCATCAATCAACTCCCAGGATTTTGCGTCCTGTGGATTGGCAAAGGTGGAGCCACCGGTTTTAGCGCGAATGGGCTGGCTGGCTTCGCGTTTTTTGGTAATTTCATCCATGCGCGCCTGCACCAAAGTCGGATCATCCGGTGTTCCCTCAAATACGGCCTGGGTAAATATCCAGTCCATTGGTGCATCGCAATGGCGATAGGAAAAACTGATTTCATCTGCACTTTTAATAACCCGACGGCCCAGCCGGTCGATGGCAACAATTTCACGCAAATAATCTATCGTTTCATGACCATAACACCCTGCGTTCATGCGCAATGCACCGCCAATGGTGCCCGGAATTCCCGCATAAAACGCCAACCCGCTCAACCCCGCTTTGGCGGCTGCTTTGGCAACAGATTTATCCAGTGCGGCGGCACCCGCACGCACCATATTGTTATCTACAGAAATTTTTGCAAAGACAGGACCAAGGCGCACAACAACACCGCGTATACCACCATCGCGCACCAGTAAATTGGATGCAGCCCCCATGGTAAATACCGGAATATCATCTGGACAGGCCGCCAGAAACAGCGCCAGATCAGCCTCATCAGCCGGTAGAAACAGGGCATCGGCTACCCCGCCCACACGCAACCAGGTATACGGGGCCAGGGATATGCCAAACAGTAGTTTACCCCGAACTTCTGGCAATCGTGATGCAAGGCTTTTTGCGCTCAACTTGTGGCCTCCAGCTCCGTCGGCAATTCCTGCGCCCATTGCGTTATATCACCAGCGCCAAGGCACAAAACAATATCGCCGTCGCTGGCACATTCTGCGATCTGCGCAGCCAGGGTTTCACGCTGGGTCAGGGCCGCCTGGCGATGACCATGGGTGCGTAACCCTTCGACCAAAGCCGTGGCATCAATGCCTGCAATGGGCGTTTCACCAGCACGAAAAACCGGTGTCACAAAGACCGCATCGGCATCATTAAAACAGGTGCAAAATTCTTCAAAAAGATCATTAAGGCGCGAGTAACGGTGCGGTTGCACGACAGCAACAACCGTGCCCGTAGTCACACTGCGCGCGGCCTTTAACACCGCAGCAATCTCTACCGGATGATGCGCGTAATCATCAATAATTTTTACACCCTGCCAGGTGCCAACATGGGTAAAGCGGCGCTTGACCCCGGCAAAACTTTGCAGCGCCTCACGCACGGTTTTCTCATCGGCACCAAGCGCCCGTGCGACAGTAATCGCCGCCATGGCGTTTTGAATGTTATGATCGCCAGCCATTGGCAAGCTTAAGGCATCCCAGCGTTCGCTGGCCTTGCCATCTGTTTCTTCAAACACAGCATCAAAAACCGCATTGCCATCCATTGTCCGAGCGTTTTCAATACGCGCACCGGCTTGCGGGGTAAATCCGTATGTGAGTACCTTGCGATCCCGCACACGCGACACCAGTGCCTGCACCTCGGGATGATCCAGACACAAAACCGCAAAGCCATAAAACGGGATGGCTTCGACAAACTGATCGAAGGCCGCGCGCAAGGCATCGAACGAGCCATAATGTTCCATATGTTCCGGGTCTATATTGGTAACTACAGCCACCGCGCCGCGCAATTTAAGAAACGAACCATCGGATTCGTCGGCCTCGACCACCATCCAGTCCCCGCCGCCCAGTTTTGCATTGGATCCATAGGCCGAAATAACCCCACCATTGATAACTGTCGGATCCAGTCCCGCACCATCCAGCAAAGCAGCAATCAATGAGGTTGTGGTGGTTTTACCGTGGGTGCCGGCAATGGCCACAGACCATTTAAGCCGCATCAGTTCAGCCAGCATTTCGGCACGGCGGACAATGGGAATTCCCTGGGTGCGTGCGGCACTGACTTCGGGATTATCATCCGCAATGGCAGTTGAGATAACAATTGTGCCTACGCCTTCAACATTTTCGCCCCTTTGACCAATACGAATATCTGCGCCAATTTTACGCAAACGTTTCACATTGGCGTTGTCAGAAATATCAGAACCGCGCACCGGATAGCCCAGATTCAACATCACTTCGGCAATACCACTCATGCCAATGCCGCCAATGCCAACAAAATGCACAACACCAATATCGAAGGGTAAGTCTTTACGCATTCATCACTCCCCAAGGCCTTCAATAACATCAGCCAGTTTTTGCGCAGCACCTGGCCGAGCCAATGCCCGCGCTGCTACGCCGCGTCTGGCCAGTTCTTCCTTGTCACCTAGCCGGGCCGCAACAAGAGCGCCCAGGCGTTCCGGTGTCAGCTTTTCTTCGGCAATCATATCAGCAGCGCCGTGCAGCGCCAGGGTTTGAGCATTACGCGTCTGGTGGTCATCCATAGCGATAGCCAAAGGCACCAGAATAGAGGCTTTGCCCATGGCGGCAATTTCGCAAACACTGGAGGCACCGGCGCGGGCAATCACCAGATCAGCCTTGGCAAGACGATCTGCCACGTCGTCAAAAAAAGGAGCCAGCACAACGTTCATTTTGGCCTTCTCATATATTTTTCTGGTTGTTTCCAACTGCTCTTCGCGGGTTTGTTGGACGACATCAAGGCGACTTTGCAGCGATTTTGGGATCAGCGCCAACGCCGCAGGAACCGTATCCCCCAGTATACGCGCACCCAAAGAGCCGCCCAGTACCAGTAAATTCAGACGCTCGCTTGTGGGTTCACGCTCCTGTCCCACCTGCGCCACGATGCTGGCACGTAGAGGGTTGCCGGTGACAATATGCCGGGATGCAACCGATAAGGGCAGTTTGTCCAGTTCTTCAAACCCACTGGCGATAATTGTTGCACGCCGTGCAAACAAGCGATTGGTGCGGCCCAGAACGCAGTTCTGCTCGTGCAAGACAATCGGCCTGAAACTCAGCCATGCAGCCCCCAGGGCTGGAAAAGAAGGATAGCCCCCAAAACCGGCCACCACTGTTGGGCGATAGCGCGCAATCAGCCACAGACTTTTCATGACACCCGCCAGCACGCTAAACACGGCCATAATCTGGCGCAACGGATTACGCCCGCCAAGCCCCGCCGCAGGGATTATGTTTCGTTCCTGCACAGCAAATCCATCACTAAGAACTTCGCCGCGCCTGTCAGTGATAAGGACAATTGTCCAGCCGCGATTGCGCAACACTTCGGCAAGCGCGCGCGCCGGGAACATATGCCCACCCGTGCCGCCTGCGGCCAGAATAATGGTCTTGCTCATTCAAACGCACTCACTCAAAAGCGCCGGGGCGACGCCGGGTAAAGGCCAGCAATAGCCCCGCCGTCAGACACATGGCCAACATGGACGATCCCCCATAGGACAGGAAAGGCAAGGTCATGCCCTCTGGCGGGGAGATGTGCAAATTTACAGAAATGTTGATGGCCGCCTGTAGACCAATCAGCACAGTTAAACCAGCTGCGGTCAGTTGCTCGGTCTGATTGGTCAGGTGCAATGCCCCTGAAAACCCCCGCAACAAAACCGTGGCAAAAAGACCAATGATAAGAAGTGCCGCCAGTGTGCCAAATTCTTCGGCAGCGACCGAAAAAATATAGTCTGTATGCGCTTCTGGCAAAATACGCTTGATAACGCCTTCGCCGGGGCCACGGCCAAAAATACCGCCGCCAGTCAAGGCTTCCATGGCCCGGTCAGTTTGTGAATTACCATCACCGGTGGGTGACAAAAACCGGTTCACCCTTGCAGCAACATAGGGAAAAAACCGGTAGGCCGAATACAACCCCGCAATGGAAAACACGCCAAGCCCGGCAATCCATATCCAGGACATGCCAGAGAGAAAAAACACCAGGCCAAAACTTGCCGTTATCAAAATGCTTTGGCCCAGATCAGGCTGCTGCATCAAAAGAAAGATAGATACGCCATAGATCACAAAGGCAAACAACATTGTTGATGAACCTTTGGATTTCGCCCGGGAGAAAAGCCAGGCAACGGTCACAATCAACCCCGGTTTAAGAAACTCCGACGGTTGCAGGGAAAAAGGCCCGAGCCGCACCCATCGTTGTGCGCCCTTGGCTTCATGACCCGCAAAAATGATATACACCATAACCAGCAACGCAACGATAAGGGCAAGATTGGCAATGCGGCGGGCATTAAGCGGGTCAGCCAGCGACACCATAACCATGACCATTAACCCGGCGGCAGCAAAGATACTGTGGCGAAAGAAAAAGAAAAACGGCTCAGAAATATGATTACTGGCCGCTGCCCCCGGGCTGGCCGCCAGTGACAAAAGCAGTCCAATGGCAATCAGACCGCAAAACGTAAAGACCAGCACCCGGTCAACGCTCCACCACCAGTCACGCAAAGCACCCGGAATTTCCTGTGCGAACCTGTAAACGATATTCACGCTGGTCTCTTTTTTTTCTGGGCACCAGCGATGTCTGAAACAGCCCTACGAAACGCCTCTCCGCGCGCCTCAAAATCCTTGAACTGGTCAAACGAGGCACACGCGGGCGACAACAGCACCACCGGATCAGGTGCATCTGTGTCAAGTGCTGCCGCAAAGGCTTTGGTCACGGCAATCTCAAGCGTATCACAGAGTGCCGTATCCAGCTTGCCACCCAGTTGTCTGGCAAAGGCATTTTGTGCCTCGCCTATAAGAAATGCCTTTTGTACAGCGCCAAGGTACGGCTCCAGCCCGGCAATCCCGTCGGCCTTGGCCTGCCCGCCAGCAATCCAGTAAATGTTATCAAACGCACCCAGAGCCTGACGGACGGCATCGGCATTGGTGGCCTTTGAATCATTGATGAATTGCGCCCCCTGCACCGTATCAACGACCTCCATACGGTGGGCGAGGCCAGGAAATGTCTTCATGGCGGCGGCAATACTATCTCCCGCAATCCCGACATGGCGTGCGGCGGCAAAGGCAGCGGCGGCGTTCAAGCCATTATGTTGTCCGCGCAAGGCAGGAACTGTCGCAATATCCGCAAGATATTTTGTCTCAATAGCACAGGACGTATAAAGCTTGCCCGCAGCGCAGGAGATACCCTGGCTAAGAGTACTGTTGGCCGAAACCGGGATAACACTGGCCTTTCCCAACACGCGGGCAGACATGCAAAGGCTCTGCGAATGGGGATCATCCATAGAGATGATGGCAACATCTTCCTGGCGCTGACCCGTGAAAATTCTGCGCTTCGCCGCAACATAACCTTCAAAACCATCATGGCGATCCAGATGATCCGGCGACAGGTTCAGCAGTATTGCGCCATTACAGCGCAGATTTTGGGTCAATTCCAGCTGGTAGGATGACAGTTCCAGCACATAAATCATCCCCGCATGGGGTTCTGGCAGATCAAGACAGGCCGTACCGATATTCCCGCCAGCATGAGCATCACGGCCACAGTCACGCAAAATGTGTGTAAGCAAAGCCGTAGTGGTGGATTTTCCATTGGTGCCGGTTATACCGATAACCAGCGGGCGGTGCTTTTCAGGTAGTGCATTGATTGTTTGGGCAAAAAGTTCGGTATCGCCCACTATAGGCACGCCAACGGCGCGGGCCAGTTTGACCACATGGTGTGGTTCGGGATGGGTATGCGGGATGCCCGGTGAGAGGATCAGGGCAGCAATATCCGTCCAGTCCCGCCTGGCCAGATCCTGACATTCTATTCCTGCTGCCCGGGCTGTTTTACGGTTCGCCTGGTTGTCATCCCAGGCAATAATTCTGGCTCCGCCTTTTTGCAAAGCCCTTATTGCGCTTAAGCCCGTTCGGCCAAGCCCCAGAACGGCAACGGTTTTTTGCTCAAAGCCAATGGCGGCAATCACAATTCAGTTCCTATCTTAATTTCAGGGTTGCAAGACCAATAAGTGCCAGCACGACGGCAATAATCCAAAACCGGATGACTATAGTTGGCTCGGCCCAGCCCAGCTTCTCAAAATGATGGTGTATGGGTGCCATTTTGAACACCCGCTTGCCGGTTAATTTGAACGAGACCACTTGCACAATGACCGAGACAGCCTCCAGCACAAACAGACCACCAATAATCGCCAATACAATTTCATGCTTGACCGAAACCGCGATGGCCCCGATAGCCGCTCCCAGGGACAACGAGCCGGTATCGCCCATAAAAATCATTGCGGGGGGGGCATTCCACCACAAAAACCCAAGCCCACCACCCAAAAGGGCGGCAACAAGAACCGCAAGTTCTGACGTACCCGGCACATAAGGTATTTGCAAATACTCGGTATAATCCACCCGACCAACAAGATAGGCAATCAGGCCCAGACTACCCGCCGCAATCATCACCGGCACAATGGCCAGGCCATCAAGTCCGTCAGTCAGATTGACTGCATTGGACGCACCAACAATGACAAACGCACCAAAGAGCAGATAAAACGGGCCAAGGTTGATAAGAACATCCTTGAAAAACGGGATGGCTACAGATGTGGAAAATCCGGCGGGGGCGGATAATGATCCGGCACTTAATTTTGCCAACAAATATACGGCAAACCCGGCAACAATAAATTCAATAACCAGCCGCAAACGCCCGGAAACGCCCGCATGGGTTCGTTTGGTGACCTTGGCAAAATCGTCGGCAAACCCCACCAGACCAAAGAAAATCAGAACCCCAAGGATAATCCAGACATAGGCATTGCCCGGATTTGCCCATAGCAGCGTACTTAATACCGCAGGAAACAGGATCAACACCCCGCCCATGGTTGGCGTACCCGCCTTTTCAACAATGTGGCGTTCTGGCCCATCTTCACGAATTGGCTGACCATGTTTTTGCTTGATTCGCAGCCAGTCTATGATTGGTTTTCCGAACATAAAGGCCAAAATCATTGATGTTATCATCGCACCGCCAGAGCGAAACGTAATATATTTCAACACATTAAAGAGTTGAAACTCATCGGCGAGCGGGAAAAGAAAGTAATAGAGCATGAATACCTCTTAACTGGTGCTGGTGGCCTGATTAGCCTTCAGTGCCATGGCAATCTGATGAATACATGAACCATTTGATCCCTTGAGCAAAACCACATCGCCGGGCTGCATGGCCTGTCGCAGAGATTGTGTAACCTGCTCTATGCTATCAAACCAGCCACCCTGACGTTTAGCGGGCAAACTTTGATGTAGATACTGCATAAGCGGGCCAGTGCAAAACACCTTGTCGATCCCGCTTTGCTGAATATCCCATGACAGCGCCTCATGAAACCGTCGGGCCTCTAAGCCAAGTTCCAGCATATCGCCCAACACAGCAATTTTGCGCTTTGCCGGCCAGTTTCCAAGTGTATCCAGGGCTGCGGCCATGGAAACCGGGTTGGCATTATAGGCATCATCAAGAAGTGTCGCATGACCATCAGCCAATTCAATTTGCATGGCCCCGCCTCGTCCGGGCAAGGGCGGCATATGCGCCAATGCCCGGGCCGCATCACCGGCATCCACACCGCAAAAAAGCGAAGCGGCAATTGCGGCGGCAGCATTACCGGCCCAATGGGTTCCACTGACTTGCAAGGTAAAGTCAAAAATTTCACCAAATACATTCATTTGCCCACGTGAACCATCCGGCCCGGTCTCAAACTGTGTGACCTGCACATCGGCGCGGTTCTTATGACCAAAAGTGACAATACGTGAAACATTATGAGCTTTGGCCATGGTCACAAGTATCTCGCAAAGCGGATCATCTACCGGAAGAACGGCAACGCCATTATGCGTCATTGTTGACCAGATTTCCGCCTTTTCACGGGCAATCGCCTCCAGCGATCCCAAAGCCTCAATATGCGCCGGGGCCAGACGAGTGATAACCCCTACATGAGGGCGCACCAGAGCAGTCAGAGGCGCAATTTCACCGGCATGGTTCATACCAACTTCAAAAACAGCGCGTGAAGTGTTTGCCGGCATTCTTGCCAGTGATAACGGCACACCCCAATGATTATTATAGGATTTTTCAGAACAGTGCGCCGGGCCGACAGTGCGAAAAATTGTTGCAATAGCCTCTTTGACACTTGATTTTCCAACCGAACCGGTCACCGCAACACGATAAGCGTTTGATCGTTTGCGCGCATGGGTCGCCATTAGTCCCAACCCACTTAAAGTATCATCAACCAGGGCCTGGGGGCCATCACCAACGCGACGATCAACCAGCGCCGCCGTCGCACCGGCTGCACAGGCATTGGCAACAAACTCATGGCCATCACGATCCGCATGCAAGGCAACGAATAGATCACCGGGCGTCAGCGTGCGCGTATCAATGGAAATGCCACTGGCCTGCCAGTCATCACCGCCGACCAGCACCGCATTGGTTGCCGCCGCAATTTCCCTGGCCGTCCACAAGATTTCAGTCATGACCGCACCCCCGTTTTCAGATATGTGCGCGCAATCTCTGCATCATCAAAGGGAATACGTTCATCACCAACAATCTGGCCACTTTCATGCCCCTTACCTGCCAGCACCAGCGAATCCCCCGCCTTTAATGCCATAATAGCCATAGCGATGGCGTTTTCCCGATCAGCAATTTCTGTTGCACCCGGGCAGGAGCGTAAGATAGCTTTGCGAATATTCACCGGATTTTCATGACGAGGGTTATCATCCGTAACAATAACATGATCGGCAAGATCAGCCGCGATTTTGCCCATTTGAGGGCGTTTTAACGGATCGCGGTCGCCGCCGCAGCCAAACACCAGATGTATGTCGCCAATGGTATGAGGACGAAGCGCACGAAGCAGCTTATCCAGGCCATCCGGCGTATGGGCGAAGTCAACAAACACTGGCGCGCCATCGATAGTGCCCCCCACTGGCTCCATACGGCCACGCACACCACGCAAGGACTTTAATGCCTCCAGAGCAACCTCTACAGAAACGCCGCTCTGCATGGCAAGCGCCAGTGCCAGAATGGCGTTAAGAGCCTGAAATTCTCCGGCAAGTGGCAATTCCACGGCGTAAAGCGTTCCCTTGATTTTGAGGGTCAGATTTTGGCTTTTGGCCAGCGGGTGTAACTCCTCCAGGCGAATATCCTCGCCTTCCCAGCCAATGCTTGACACCTCAAGACCATGCGCCCGGCACAGTTTTGCCATGCGTTGCCCCCATGAGCCATCAACCACAATGGCCACCGCAGAGCCGGATGGTGCCAGTTCTTCAAAAAGCCGGGCTTTGGCGGCAAAATAATCTTCAAATCCGTCATGATAATCAAAATGATCCTGGCTTAAATTTGTAAACCCCGTGCTGCTAATTTTCACGCCATCAAGCCGCTTTTGCAACAATCCGTGACTTGAAGCCTCAAGCGCCAGATACTGCACGCCATCATGGGCCAGAGCATGGATTTCCCGGTGCAGAGCGACCGGATCCGGCGTGGTGTGATGCAGGAGGCGAAGGCCGGTATCTGTTGTCACGCCAAGGGTGCCAAGACATGCTGATTTGCGCCCGGCAAAGGCCCATATCTGGCGTAAAAACTCAACCGTGGAACTTTTGCCGTTAGTGCCGGTCACCGCGACAATGGTTTGGGGTTGCTTTGGGTAGAAACGGGCCGCCATCAGCGCCAGATCATGTCGTGGATCATCGCTTGCCACCAATGGAATTCCTGGCTCAGGCGTGCCATGTGGAGCCAGTATAGCGGTCGCGCCTTTGGCAATGGCGGCATCAATAAAAGTGCGACCATCCATCCGGGTTCCGGGTAAAGCAGCAAACAAAAATCCCGGTTTAATTTCCCGGCTGTCTGCGCTCAGACCGGTAATATCAATATCCTTAGCATGGCTATCTGACAGACCGGTGAGCTGGGCAAGTTTCACCGGCTTTCCCCGACCACACTTGCCAATTGGGTTGTGCGCCCACGCTGGGGCAAAAGCACCGGCCCGATACGCTTTATCACCCGCCCTGTAACCGGTGCCGCATTCCAGCCAGCCGTTTCCCAACCAGAAGTACGCACATCACCTTCTGGCTCATCCAGCAAAATAAAGACGAGGTATTGCGGGTCATGGGCAGGAAAAACCGCCACAAAAGAGGATATATTACGATCCTTGACATAACGCCCGGTATCTCTGTTCAGCTTTTCTGCTGAGCCTGTTTTACCAGCAACATCATAGCCTTTAATATCGGCACGTTTGCCTGTGCCTTTGGTGACAACCTCTCGCATTAGGCCAATGACCGTCCTGGCAGCTTGCGGCGTGACAACATCTTTACTTTCCGGTTTGTAGCCTTGGACACGGGCTTGCAAAGTCAGGGGCACCAGCGCCCCGCCGTTGGCCAAAGCACCCATAGCCTGGACAAACGCCAGCGGCGTAACGGTAATGCCATGACCGTAGCCAATGGTTGCGGTTTTAACATCGCGCCATTTGGTAGATGACATATAGGGCCGGGCGCTTTCGCGAAGTTCTATGTTGGCAGCATCCAAAAGACCAAACGTCGCCAGATACTCGCGCTGCACCGCTCCGCCAACCTTCAAGGCGATAAGGGCAGCCCCTTTATTAGAGGATTCAATCAGTATGTCCCGTGCGCTCATTTTATGCCAATTGCGGTGCATGTCATTGATTTGTTTGCTATTAACCACCAGGGGGCTGACCACATCAAACATATCTTCGGGGGCAACCACCCCCTGATCGAAGGCCATGGTCAGTGTGATCGGCTTGAAGACTGAACCCAGTTCATAACGATCAGTTGCGGCACGATTGCGGCGCTCATTGGGCGAAGCCTTGCCGGGTGCATTGGGGTTAAAAAGCGGCCTGCCCGCCATGGCCAGCACTTCACCGGTTTTGACATTCGTGACAATGCCAAGGGCCGCCTTGGGATTAAATTCAACCATGGCGGCCTGTAATTCATCCTCAACGGCAAACTGCACTCTTGTGTTTATTGACAGGGCAAAAGGTTTTCCATTGTTCTCAAGCAATTGGGCTTCAAAGGCGCGCTCAACACCGGTAGCACCTTCCCCGTCTGCATTGACCCACCCCAGAAGGTGTGCCGCAAAGCTGCCCCGTGGGTAATAGCGGGTATGCTCAATAATAAACTCTGTTCCGGGCAAACCGAGCGCGAAAATTGCATCGCGGATTGCAGGTGTGAGCCGTCGCCCCAACCGTGCGCGCCCCTTAGTACCGGCAAGACGTTTGCGTAACACACCTTCACTGGTCAGCCCTTTGATCGTTGATAATTGTGCGGCAAGCGCATCTGCATCGCGTATATTGGCACGCGTGATATATGCCGAATATGTCTCAATGCTGGAGGCCAGAATTGCACCATCACGATCCGTCAACCTGGCACGGTGCGCAAAGGGCTGTGCGGCAATTTGAGTTCTTGTTGATACCGGATTGTGGTCAAAAATTGTCAAGCCGACTGAACGCGCCATCAGGGCAAAATAACCAATGGCAAAAACAAGCGCCAGTACCATTATCCTTGGACGGGCTGACCGAACGGCTTCTCTTTGCGCGCCTGAGATAGAAAAAAGATCAACAGCATCAATGCGCTCTACATCCGCAAGCGGTATTGTATAACGCCCGTTTTGGGCCATTAGCGTTGTGCCTCTTCAGCGCCGCGCACGCTCTCATTTTCCAATGACGCAAAGGTCGCATCCTGCTCTGGCGTTAACGGCTGCAATCTCAGATGCACCCGCGCCAGGGCTTCCAGTCGTTCGGGACGCTCCAGAAAGGCCAGCTCATTCTCCAGTTGCGCAATCTGGGCCAGCTCGCTGATAATCCCGCGCTCCATCAGGGCAATACGCTGCTGCGCGCTTTGTGCCTCGGTTTTGGCCACATAAAGCGCCAGTGCCAAAATACTGGTTACGACTAGGGCAAGCAAATAAAGAGCACGGATCATGTTAACGCCTCCAAAGCGTGAAGATCAGGGATACCGGGAAAAACTAAAGGGGCAGCAACAAATACAGGTGCGTCCAGACGCTCACCGGCACGCAATCTGGCCGAGCGCGCACGTGGATTGGTCTTAACCTCGTCCATTGTAGGCTTCACCGCTTTACGGGTCAGCAGCGAAAATGACGGCGAAAATGGCGCAGCTTCACCTTGCGGCAAATGACGTGAACCTTGTGCTGGCATTTCAGAGCGTACCCGAAAAAAGCGCTTGACAATCCGGTCTTCGAGCGAGTGAAAAGCCACCACCACCAACCGTCCGGCCGGAGCCAACATACGTTCCGCAGAGGCGAGGGCGCGGGCCAGCTCGCCCAGTTCATCATTGATATAAATACGCAAGGCCTGAAAGACCCGTGTTGCCGGGTGAATTTTCTGCCAGCCGGAACCCAAGACCCGGGCCATCAAGTCAGCAAGCGCACCGGTTCTGGTAATCGGCGTTTCCGCCCGGGTGCGGACAATGGCTGCGGCAGCACGACGGGCGCCGCGTTCCTCGCCAAAAGTGCGAAAAATCATGCTTAGTTCATCTGCGCCAAGCAAATTTACGGCATCTGCCGCCGTCGGGCCAGTATTGCCCATACGCATATCCAGTGGCCCGTCGCGCATGAAAGAAAACCCGCGCTCAGGCTGATCGATCTGCATGGAGGACACACCAATATCAAGTACAATGCCCTGTACGTCGCCCCATCCATGTTGGGCAATAGCATCTTCAAGTTTTGAAAATGGCGTTTGCACAAATCCAAAACGATCACCAAACCGGGCGTCCAGGGCTTTTGCGTGGGGTTTTACATTGGCGTCCCTGTCCAGCGCCAACAAGGATGTGCCTTCGCATCCCAAAATGGCCTGCGCATACCCGCCAGCGCCAAAAGTACAATCAACATAATGACCGCCAGCGCGCAAATTAAGGGCGCTGCAAACTTCATCAAGCATGACCGGGGAATGGGTCACAGCTTCTCCCCCTTCAGCAGAGCCTGTAATGACTCGCTGTTGCGCATGAGAGCGCCGAGGTCTGCGCCGCCGCCCATACGTATCGCCTCTGCCGGGTCGGCAAGGCGTTCGGCCAGGCGGGTGCGAACATCACGAAGCCTTGCTGCCTGGGTTTCTGAATTCCATATTTGAAAATGACTATCGCAACCCACAAAAGCGCAGCGCCCGTCTATGCCCGCATGGGCAACAAACTCTTTGGGCAAGGTAACCCGGCCTGTACTATCAAAGTCGAGGCGCCGAATGGAGCCAAGAATGGCAATTTCCAAGTCTTTTCTAAGCTGGTCGTATCGCGGCAAATTGGCAATATCCATCCGGTATTGCTGGATGAACTGCTCACCGCCACCCTCAAGGTACGGGCCATCAAAATGCGGCAGAACATAGATGGCATCATGAGGATCATTACGCAGCGCCTCGCGATAGCCCGCAGGAACCGAAACCCGGTTTTTCGTATCTGCGCCATGCTCTGAGGTTGATAAAAACACGTCTGCCCTGCTCCCGGTTTCGAGGCCAGAACAGCTCCCCGTTCATACCGCCTCCCCTTTTTGGTAAGAAATGGGATAACATGGGAATTTATGGGAAACAATGACGATCAAGAGAATTTACAAGCTTTTTAGTCGTATTTTTGCAATTTCTTAACACTATTTCAGAACGTTACATGAACATTGCCGTGCGCGGGTGTGCCGAGATGTGAAAACGGGTCACACGCCATATCCACACACCAATTAGGATCATGAGTGCCACACGGTTAAAAAATGGTATCCATACAAACGCACATCCAGCACGATTTGCGTTTTGTTGTCCTCAGACCTTACCCGCCCGCGTCACCCGACAGCCCGTATCATTTCGGTAAAACCCACTACTGTCCGGTTTAGATTTAACTTGGGTCAAAAAGAATAATAGACACAATCTGTTATGATGAAAAAGGCTCTTCAGGACAGAATTTTTGCACCGCCAACTTTTTCCTCCCCCGCTCCTTCGACAAGCTCAGGATGAGGGCAGGGGAGGAAAACAAAATAATCGCTAAACCGGACAGCAGTGGGACAAGCCCGGCATGACACCAGGATGGATTTCCCTATCCAGTGACAGAGGGTTGGGATGGGGGCTTGTAAACCGGAAACCGTAAACAAGTGCATTGAGTAAACTGTGCCGTAATTCCTTGATCGTATGGCATATCAATGTAAATTGGAACTCACATACTAACTGCAAAAAATGCCGGGTCATGAACTCATAACCAGGATCAATATGGTATGATATTCGGTAGCCTCTCTGGTAAGGGAAACATCATGGCCAATCACACATTCGATCAATATATCCGCAAAGAAATGATTATCAATGTAGCGATCAATGTGCTTATCAATTGCGCAATAATCTGGTTTGTCAAAAAGGACGCAGGCCCCATTTCTGCCGGTGGTGAAGCGGGGTTTCAGGTTGATATCCTTGCCACCTCATTCCTTTTGTTCTTTATTATGAGCCTTGTGGTCATCAGCATTCATCGGGTTCGGTTCAGGGCAGGGAAACTTCCAGAGTTTCATCACAATGCGAAAAACTGGCGTCACAAATTGTTTGGCCGATTGCCCTATTCTGTGTGGTTATTGGCCTTGGGTTTTGCCCTGTTTGCTCTTCTTGTTTTTGCGCCAATAACGCTCGGATTATTAGTGGTATTTGGTATTTCAGAATTCTCACCTGTGACATACACGGTCTTCAAAGGGGTTTGGGTTGCCGTATTGGTAGCGATAATGAACAGGACAATCATTGAAGCAGCCATAATAAGGATACTGCCAGACTAAAGCCCGAAGTTCAGGGTTTACTACCCAAACCACCGCCGCCGGGGGTTAGGATTTCCAGGATATCACCCGTATTGACATTTGCCTGAAAACACCCGGCCTGCGGCTCCACCGTTCCATCGGCGTGGATCAGATTTTGCTGACCGGATGCACCAGAGCCACCACCATCCAGGCCGGGCGGGCGGGTTTGTCTTCGCGTGGATAACAAGGCAACGCTCATGGGGGCCAAGAATTTCAATCGCCGTATGCTGCCCTCACCGCCCGGCCATTGCCCTTTTCCGCCTGAGTTTTTGCGCACACCATGATGTTCAACGCGCACAGGAAAGCGGCTTTCCAGAACTTCCGGGTCGGTCAGGCGTGAATTGGTCATGTGGGTATGAATGGCGCTTTCACCGGCAAAACCCTCTCCTCCCTTGATCCCGGCACCGGCACCACCGCAAATGGTCTCATAATACTGGTGTGCAGCATCACCAAAAGTCAGATTATTCATGGTTCCTTGCGCAGCAGCCATTTTTCCCGTCGCCAGAAACAAGGCGTCAACAATATGCTGGCTGGTTTCCACATTGCCCGCCACAACCGCACCCGGGTGTTGCGGATCGAGCATTGATCCCTTGGGGATGATAATCTTGAGCGGCTTGAGACATCCCTCGTTCAAAGGAATATCCGCATCCGCAAGAGTGCGAAATACATACAGCACCGCCGCCCGGGCAACCGATGACGGGGCATTGAAATTATTGGACATTTGTGCAGATGTGTCGGTAAAATCCACCAAGGCACTGCGGCGTTTATGATCTACATCAATGCGCACATTTATCATTGCACCACAATCCATCGGCACACGGGCAGAGCCGGATTGCAACCGGTCAATAACCCCGCGTACTGCCGCCTCAGCGTTTTTGCGCACATGCCCCATATAGGCCTGCACGCCCTTTTTGCCATGCTCAGCCACCATGCGGGACAGCTCATTGGCTCCGCAGGTACAGGCCGCGATCTGGGCCTGCAAATCGGCAACATTTTGCGCCGGGTTGCGGGCCGGCCAGCGTGTTGAGCTTAAAATATCACGCACCACATCTTCCTGAAAGACGCCCGTGCGCAAGATCGGCACGCAATCAAAAATAACACCTTCTTCTTCGATACTTGTCGAGAACGGCGGCATGGAGCCGGGCCGCGCCCCGCCCACATCCGCATGATGCCCGCGCGCCGCCACCCAAAATAATCGCTTGCCTGTTTTATCATCCATGACTGGCATAACCACAGTAATATCAGGCACATGAGTGCCACCGGCATAGGGAGAATTAAGCGCCACCGCTTCGCCGCCTTTCAGGTCTGGCACCCGCTCCAGCACTTCACGCACACTGGCTGCCATAGAGCCAAGATGAACCGGCATGTGCGGCGCATTGGCGACCAAAGCCCCATCGGCTTCAAATACGGCGCATGAGAAATCCAGCCGTTCCTTCATGTTAACGGAAAGGGCTGTGCGTTCCAGCACCTGACCCATTTGCACCGCCACGCCCATAAACCGCCGGTTGAACAGCTCCAGCTGAACCGGGTCGCATTTTTGTATATTTGCATGTGCAGATTTACTGGCTTTGCCGGTCATGACCAGCATCCCATCTCCACGCATCAACGCCCGCCAGCCAGGTTCAACCAAAACCTGCGAATGGGCATCAACAAGCAGCGCCGGGCCATGAACTTCCTGCCCTGCCCCCAGATCAGAAAGGTGATAAACCGGCAGGGCAATTTCACCCTCTGTAGTCGATAAAACACCAACAGAAAGCGGTGCAAGTTTCCCGCTTTTTCTTTCGCGCTTCAAACTCATGCTCGCCATTTCCGGCGGTATGACCTCCAGAGCCAAAGCAAGAGAATCCATTATTATGGGCGCCCCATCGCGCATAAATCCATAAAGTTTCTTATGATTTTGTTCAAATTGAGCACGCATATCCTTTACTGCTCCCATGGGTACAGGAAGTACAGAATCCGAGCCGGCATATTTTAGATAAATGGTCTGGCTACGCTGGATGGCAGAGACATTTATGTTATGACCTTGAAAATCCTCCACAGCAGACTGATAAAGTTCATCTGCGCACGCACGGGCAACTTTCAACCCCGCCGCATCCAACGGCAGCAACAAGGATTGGTGCCGCTCTGCGCGCAAATCTGCCAGGCCAATACCAAAGGCTGACAACAATCCTGCAAAGGGATGAACCAGCACAGTAGTCATGCCCAGCGCACTGGCCAATGCACAGGCCATTTGCCCCCCCGCCCCACCAAAGGACGCCAGCGCATACCCAGCCGGGTCAATACCCTTGGCCAATGAGATGGCCTTGACCGCCTGCGCCATATTTTCAATGGCAATGGCCACAAAACCCAGCGCCGCTTCACTTGCGGACTTTGCCCCCATTTGCAGTGCCAAATGCGAGAGCGCGGTGCGGGCGGCCATCACATCAGGTGCTGATGAGCTGTTTGGGCCAAAGGTTTTGGGAAAAAACTCAGGCGACAGCCGCCCCAGCACCAGATTGGCATCGGTCAGGGTGGCCGGGCCGCCACGCCCATAACTGGCTGGCCCTGGCACTGCCCCGGCGCTATGGGGGCCGACCTGTGCGCGCAAGCCTTCATAGCCAAGAATGGAGCCACCGCCAGCGGCCAATGTATGCACCGCCACCATGGAAGCACGTAAGTGTACGCCCTCCAGCGCCATGCCACTCATGCGTTCCACCTTGCCATCTTCGGCGCGAGACACATCCGTAGACGTACCGCCCATGTCAAAGCCGATGACCTTGGCAAAACCTGCTGCCAGTGAGGTTTTTGCCATACCCATTACACCGCCTGCCGGGCCGGAAAGCACCGCTTCTCTGGCACGAAAACTGTCGGCCAACGCCAGGCCGCCCGAGGATTTCATAAAATAAAGCGGGGTAACACCCAACGCGCCTTGCACCCGTTCCACATAGTCATCCAGCACCGGTGACAGATACGCATCCGCCAGTATTGTCGAGGCGCGAAGAGCCAGCTTCTGCAAAGGATTAACCGAACTGGTGCTAATCGCCCTAAACCCACATTCATGGGCCATTTTGGCGATGCGTTGCTCATGCACCGGATTATCATAGCCAAACATGAGACAGATTGCGACGGAGCGGCATCCGTTCCCATAGGCGGCTTTTAAGCCGACCATAACCGCAGCCTCGTCCAAAGGCTTTACTATTTCACCATTGGCCCCGACCCGCTCATCCACTTGCAGAACTTCGGCATAAAGCGGTAATGGGCGTGTCAGATCCAGCGCGAAAATATCGCTTCGTGTCTGATCGCCAATCACCAGAGTATCGGCAAATCCTTTGGTGGTAACAAATAACGTTTTTGCCCCCTTGCGTTCAAGAAGTGCATTTGTGGCCACCGTCGTGCCCATTTTGACCATGGCAATGCGTGCTGAGGGCAAGTCTTCACCCTTGCTCACCCCCAAAATACGCCTGATGCCTTCTATGGCAGCATCCGGATAGACATTCGGGTTTTCTGACAGGACTTTGATCGCTTGAAAGTTACCATTGTCAGACAAGCCGATCACATCAGTAAACGTGCCACCCCGGTCTATCCAGAAAGACCATTTGGCTGTTTCAGCCATCGCCATAATTATGCCTTCCTCAAGTTCAGATTGTAAACATTGCGCACTGGTTACACCTTGTCACTTCCATTTATCATTGCCACAGGCCCAACCATTTGCTCAAACCAGATTAGGAGTAGCCGATAAGATGGGCATTTGGCGTAGATTTACCGAAATTGCAGCTGGCGCCGCCGGATTTTTTGTTGAATCTGATGATGAGCAACAACCTGGCCGACGTGTTGATAATGCGGGCTATGCCACCGCACTTATTGCCCTTGGGGCTAAGCTGGCAAAGGCTGATGGCCTGGTGACCGCCGAAGAAATTACCGCCTTTCGTGAAGTGTTTTCGGCGCCGCCCAGCGCCCAGAACGATGTCGCCCGCCTGTTTAACCTGTTTCGCCAGACTACATTGGGATTTGAGTCCTATGCCAAGCGGGTGGCGCGCAGATTTCGCTGTTGCCCGGCCATACTGGAAGATATTCTGGATGGCCTGTTCCATATTGCCCGCGCCGATGGCCGGGTTACCGATGACGAGGAAGTATTTCTGAAACAGGTTTCAGACATTTTCGGGTTTTCGGATCGTGAATACAGACGAATTCGTGCCAGCCGCCTGGGGCGGGAACCCGACGATCCGTATTTAATTTTGGGTATTGACGAGAGTATTCGTGATTGTGACATCAAGAAAGCCTATCGGCGTATGGCTTCGGCCAACCACCCGGATCGCATTATTGCACGAGGGCTGCCGGCAGAAATGCAGGGGCTTGCCAGCAGAAAAATGGCAATGATTAACCTGGCTTATGAGAAAATTCTCACTGAACGCGGCCTGGCTCGCGATACTGTGCATTGACCTTGGCGCGTTTCATGCCAAGATAGGGTTATCGCTTTGCCTTGGGGGCAATGACCAGCGGAGAACGCCATGACGACGGCAAAAATTGACCATAACGAGCCTGGCGGGTTTGCCGCCCGCCTGTTAAAGACAGTGCGCAGCAGTGCGCTTTGGCTGGGAACCGTTGTTTTTGCGGCCCTGGCCGCTTTGGCCGCGTTTTTCTTTGCCCTGGCTGCCTTGGCCGGAACCTTTATCATTGTTGGCACACTGGCCCTTGTCTGGCTCATTTTTCGTATTGCCGGGTCGCGCCGCCCCAAAGAAACAGGCAATACCCTTAATGCGCGTCGTGGGCCTCATGGCTGGACAGTGGACGGTATTGGGCCATTTGGCTCGCGCTAATCCACTATAAACGGCTATGATTCTCACAGCCCCCTCGCCCAATTTTAACCACCGCACCCTGCCCATTTCCATGCTGGTGCTGCATTATACCGGCATGAAAACCGGCGTAGAGGCGCTGGCCAGATTGCGCGACCCGACTGCTAAAGTGTCTGCCCATTACCTGATCGAGGAAGATGGGCACATATTTGCAATGGTTGCCGAGCACCAGCGCGCTTGGCACGCGGGCCTTGGCTGCTGGCGGGGTATTACTGACGTTAACTCAGCCTCTATTGGCATAGAGATCGTCAATGGTGGCCACGATTTTGGCTTGCCCTCCTTTGCAGAACCACAAATCAAAGCCGTTATTACACTGGGCCTTGAGATCGTGAAGCGCCACAATATCGCAGCTCATAATATTGTTGGCCATTCTGACATTGCGCCGGGGCGTAAAACTGATCCCGGCGAGCACTTCCCCTGGCAACATCTGGCTAAAACCGGTTTGGGCCAATGGCCAAAACATTCCGATTTACCCGTGGATAATGCCAAATTGTACAATGACCTTGCCCATATTGGGTATGGGTTTGATAATGCCAATGCAGCCGACATCATCACCGCCTTTCAGCGCCATTTTCTGCCCGAGGCTATTTCCGGGCAGCCCTGCGCGCAAACGTGCGCACTGGCCCACACTCTGGCCAGACTGACCCCGGGTCTTGACGACGCGCCGTAAATCGCCTTGTTAGCAACAGGCCAGATGACTGGGCGATCGCGGCGTCTAACCACGTCGAGGAAAGTCCGGGCTTCACAAAGACAGGGTGCCGGATAACGCCCGGCGGGAGCGATCCCAGGGAAAGCGCCACAGAAAGTATACCGCCCCACCAGTACACGTACTGATGGGGTAAGGGTGAAAGGGTGCGGTAAGAGCGCACCGCCTGTTCAGTAATGCGCAGGGCATGGCAAGCCCCACCCGAAGCAAGACCAAATAGGGATGGCACAAGGCGCGTCTTTGCGCTGTCATCCGGGTCGGTCGCGCGAGGTGTTCAGTAATGAGCATCCCAGAGGAATGATCGTCGCCCCTTATGCTTGCATAAGAGGATACAGAACCCGGCTTACACGTCATCTGGCCTTTTTTCTTTGTGCTATCGCCTCACCAGTAACGCGTACTGGTGGGGCAATATGAGCACGGGTTTCTTGTGCTTAACATAACTCAGCCTCATGCTGAGCTTATCGAAGGAGAGGTGTCATACCAGTACCCTGTGCTGGTATAACAAATAAAATTGTATGATTTAGTGTAACCTGACCCTAAACTGGTTTTATGAAAACAACAAAAACGCCGGACGAATATTATCAGACCAACAGGGACTGGCAGGATGAGGTCAATTCTTTACGCGCAATACTGTTGGATACAGAACTGGTCGAGGAGATAAAATGGGGGGCGCCTTGCTACACATTTCAGGGCAAAAACGTCGTGGGCCTTGGGGCGTTCAAAAAGTACTACGGCCTCTGGTTTCATCAGGGCGTGTTACTGGCCGATAATTCCGGGGTGCTCATCAATGCCCAGGAAGGCAAGACAAACGCCCTGCGCCAATGGCGCATGACCTCTATTGACGACATTAACCCGTCCATGATTACCGCCTATGTAGACGAAGCCATTGCCTTGGCTAAAGCAGGAAAATCTGTAAAGCCAGCGCGCAATCAACCCCTGACGATACCAGATGAACTTGCGCGGGTTTTAGAAGAAAATCCGAAGGTGAAAACGGCCTTTATTAACCTGAAACCCGGATTACAACGCGAATATGCAGACTATATTATCGAGGCCAAACGAGCACCAACAAAGCAGCGACGCATTGAAAAAATGCTGCCCATGATCCTGGCTGGCAAGGGCTTGAACGATAAATACCGCTAGGCGCGCACTCCCCTAATGCGCGATATCCCAGTTAAGCCCGGCACCGCTATCGACCACCAAAGGCACGGATAGTTCCAGTGCCGGTGCGCAGGCGGTTTCCATAATTTTACCTGCCAGAGCGGCCAGATCATCGGCCTGATCCTCACGCACTTCAAATACCAGTTCATCATGCACCTGCAACAACATGCGCGCATCCAGCCCCGAAGCGGCCAATGCGTCCGGCATACGGATCATGGCCCGGCGCATAATATCGGCGGCGGAACCCTGTATGGGTGCATTGATGGCCTGACGCTCGGAAAACGCCCGGCGCGCCGGGTTTTTATCGGCAATACCAGGCACCGTACAACGTCGCCCGAACAGGGTTTCCACATAACCCTGCTGGTGGGCAATGGCCTTTGTTTGCTCCATATATTCAGCAATACCGGGGAATTTTTCAAAATAGGCCTTGATATAATCCGCAGCCTCACCGCGCCCGATGCCCAATTGATTGGCTAATCCAAAGGCGGAAATACCATAGATAATGCCAAAATTGATTGCCTTGGCCTGACGACGGATCATCGGATCCATGCCCTCTACCGGCACCCCGAATATCTCGGATGCGGTCATGGCATGGATGTCCAGCCCGGCGGCAAAGGCGTCTTGCAGCGCATCAACCCGGGCGATGTGTGCCAGTACCCGCAACTCGATCTGCGAGTAATCGGCGCTCAGCAAAAGATATCCCGGTTCGGCAATAAAGGCCGAGCGGATTTTGCGCCCTTCTTCGGTGCGGATCGGGATATTCATTAAATTGGGGTCTGAGGAGGACAAGCGCCCGGTCGAGGTTGAGGCCAGCATAAACGAGGTGTGTACGCGGCCCGTTGCCGGATCAATGGCCCTGGCCAGCGCATCGGTATAGGTGGATTTAAGCTTTTGCAATTGCCGCCATTTCAGTAATACCTGCGGCAGCTCATGCCCCGCCGCCGCCAGCTCGTCCAGCACTTTTGCATCGGTTTTCCACGCCCCGGTTTTGGTTTTTTTACCCTTGGGTAGGGCCATTTCATCAAATAAAATCTCACCCAGTTGTTTGGGCGATGACAGATTGAACGAACGCCCGGCAAGGCCATAGGCCTGGGTTTCATAAGCCCCCATGCGCGTGGCAAAATCACCCGATAATGTGGCAAGAGCCGTTCGATCCACCTTGACGCCGGCCAGTTCCATGGTGCTAAGCACTTGCGGCATGGGCCGTTCCAGCGTCTCGTACACCGTGTGCATGGCATTGTCGGCAAGTTTTGGTTTTAAGCATTGCCACAGGCGTAAAGTTACATCTGCATCTTCGGCGGCATATTCTGTGGCCGGTTTCAGATCAATCTGGTCGAAGCTGATTTGCGCCTTGCCAATGCCGGCAACCTCCTTGAACGGTACAGGTGCGTGGCCCAGATGCAGTTTTGATAACTCATCCATGCCATGGCCATGCAGGGTGCCATCCTCGACGTAAGACAGCAGCATGGTGTCATCAAATGGTGCAATATCAATGCCATAGCGGTGCAACACCCCCAGGTCATATTTGATATTCTGACCGATTTTGAGAACAGACGGGCTTTCCAGCAAAGGCTTTAATGCTGCCATTGCGCTCTGCATGGGTATCTGGTCTGGCACTGTGGTCAGCAAGTCACCCGCAGCACCATGGCGAAGTGGAATGTAGCACGCCTGGCCCGGCGCTATGGCCAGCGAGACCCCGACCAGATTGGCAGAGGTAGACGAGAGGGCGTCGGTTTCTGTATCCACCGCCACCACCCGCGCCGCAAAGCTACGCGCCACCCAATCCTTCAGCGTGGCCAGATCCTGCACACACACATAGATAGATCGGTCGATACTCCCCTGGGGATTTTTGGCTTGTGCAAGTTTACCCGTATCATTGGCATTGCCCGGGTTTGGGCCAGCAATGGGATATTCAGTATAGGTATCATCGCCAGTATCATCCACCTGAAGGCTCTGGCGCACCCGGCGGCTGAACGCGGTGAATTCCATCTCTTCCAAGAATGACAAGAGCCGACCGACCTGGGGTTCCTCGGCACCAAAATCCTGCACAGGTTCTGGCAAGGGTGCATCGGTGCGCAAGGTCACCAGCTCGCGGCTGATACGCGCAAGATCAGCAAATTCGATCAGGTTCTCCCGACGTTTGTTTTGCTTGATCTCGCCGGCCCGCGCCAGCAATTCATCAAGCGAGCCATATTCATTGATAAGCAGGGCTGCGGTTTTGATGCCAATGCCCGGCACGCCCGGAACATTATCGGCACTATCCCCGGCCAGTGCCTGTACCTCGATGACTTTTTCCGGCCCGACGCCAAATTTTTCCACCACTTCGCCAGGGCCGATACGGCGCGATTTCATGGTGTCATACATGCTGATGCGTGTCCCAACCAATTGCATCAAGTCCTTGTCCGATGAAATTATGGTGGTGTTGGCGCCAACACGTTCGGCATGGCGGGCATAACTGGCGATCAGGTCATCAGCCTCCAGCCCCTGCACTTCGATTGAGGGCAGACCAAAGGCACGGGTGGCGTCGCGGACAAGCGCAAATTGCGGCACCAGATCCTCGGGTGCAGGAGGGCGGTGAGCCTTGTACTCAGGGTAAATATCGCTACGAAAAGTTTTGCCCTTGGCATCAAAAATCACCGCCAGATGGGTGGCTTTTTCACCGTGCAACATATCCTCAACAAGCTTCCACAGCATGTTGCAATACCCCGAGACCGCACCCACGGGCATACCGTCTGATTTACGCGTAAGGGGCGGCAAGGCATGATAAGCCCTAAATATATAACCCGAACCATCCACTAAAACCAAATGGCTATCGTCGGTTAAGGATCGAAGGACTGCCATATATTTTATCTTCCCTGATGCGCTTCAATCATGCGGGCGCAGACGCGCGGATGCAATGGTCTTTGTTGGAAACTTGCGGTTTTGATTGTCATTACCGGGCTTGTCCCGATAATCCAGAGTGGCATGGAAACCTGACTGGATTACCCGAATAAACCGGGTAATGACAGAATGCGTTGATGAGGGTTAGGGACAGGCTCGGGCAATCAAGCAATGTACATAAACGAAAACACTGCACAGTATTGACATTCATTTATTTCGTTGTATATATATAACAATTGATATTGATAGTAAGGCGTATTGCCAATGGTACACAATCGAATAAAGTTGTTACGCACCGAGCGAAATTTCAGCCGACAAGACCTGGCCGACGCTGTTGGCGTGAACTTTCAAACCATAGGTTATCTGGAACGTGGTGATTATAACGCCTCGCTGGAACTGGCATTAAAACTGAGCGCTCTGTTCAGACTACCATTGGAGGAGGTTTTTTCGCTGACCGAATTTGTACCCCTCTCGCAACAATTACGTCAAAACCTGAAGCAGGAAAAGGAGGGCTGATATGTCCACCCATCAAAACACTTCCCCAATCTGGAATGTCACTTATGCCCGCAGTCTCTCACTCATTGCCCTTATGCTGCCCATTATTGGTGGTGTTGTTTATCATGAATATGGGCAGCATTTTATCGGACGGGCATTGCATGCGTTCAGTGTCATAACCCTGTTTCTTATGCCTGTTATGTTCAGAGAGACCCTTAATTTGGTTTTCAAAAGCAGGGGCTTGAAAGATGAATTACAACAAAGCTGGCACGACCAGGCGGTGCGAAAATCCTATCGCGTTGTTATCGGGATCGCCTGGGTTTTGTTTTTAATTGCTGCATTTGCAACAAAATGGGCGATAAGCACTGAAGAATTAAGCGACCTCATGATGACGTTTTCCATGATAACCATCGCCTATGCCTTTATCGTTCCGTTTAGTTTCCTCGTCTGGTCAGTCAAACCATTGAGCGATGAGTAATGCGCCATGTTGGCGCAATTCCAACCTTATCGAAGGAGAGTAGAAATGAACTCTAGCGACACACAAAACTTGCCTGTTTCATGGAATCCCGGCGCTGCGCGCACTCTTGGCGCTATCGCATTTATCATGCCGATAATCGGAGCATTACTATACCATGTAGATAGTGTTTCTGAAATCGGTCAGGCACGTTTTTTCATGAGTGTGCGCGGTGCCCTTATCGTCGGAGGTCTGGCCTCCATGATGTTTATGCCAAGGGCGTTCCGGCGCATTCTTGACAGCAAGGGCATTGCCGACGAACATGAATTATACCGACGCGCCCGCACGTTTCATACCTCATATAAACTGACCATGCTGGTCACCCTCATCTTGATTGTGATTGCCGGTTTCGCGGCTAATGAGGGGCTTGGCGGAAGGGATATGCGCAATTTACTTGTCACGGTCGGCATGTTGGTTGTGGTATATTCGATGGTTATTCCATTCAATATTCTTGCCTGGACCATGATCCCGCCCGACGAAGAATAACCGCCCCGCAGCTTACCATTCAATGACCTGCCCAAAGCAGGCCACGGGGAAGCTGTGCCTAAACCATCTAAATCAAGGAGAAAAAACATGTTTAATTTCAACAAGAAAAAACTGAAGCCAGGTCATATGCTTTTGCTGGTACTGGCTGTCATTATACCAACCACAATACAGTCAAATCATGCAAGAGCCGAACAAACCCTGGGACCGCAAAACACCGCCCGCACAATCACCCACACCATACAGTCACAATTCCCCGAACAGCAACGCCATATCAGCGTGCATCTGCCCAAGGGTTATGCAGACAATGCCGATACACGCTATCCAGTGCTTTATATCCTCGATGCTGAAACCAATATGGATTTTACCATCGCCGTCGTCGATTTCTTGAGTGAAGGCGGGCAAATACCGGCAATGATAATTGTTGGCATTCATGCAGACGGCACCCGTGACGTGGATTATCTGCCTAAACTTACCGACCCAGAATCACTAAAAACCGGTCTTTCCGGAGAGGCAAACCATTTTTTAACCTCTATTGAAAATGAGGTTATCCCGTTAGTGCAAAAAACCTATCGCACCACGGATTTTCGCCTGATCTCCGGTCATTCCTATGGCGGGTTGTTTGTAACCTATGCCTTGACGCAAAACCCAAAACTGTTTGCCGGTTATTTCGCCCAAAGCCCGTATTTCATGGAAGCCATAACCAGATTTTCCCTAACCAGGCTGGATGTCATGCTGCAAAATAACCCTGACATGCAGGGCGCCTATTTCATGACCCTTGGTAATGAACCGCTCCTGGCCAAGGGCTTTGCGCAGGTCGGTAACCTTTTGAAAGATAAAGCCCCCAAATCCATGCTGTATGCCAGCACACATCAGAGCGGCAGAGATCATATGCAAACCCGCATGATAGGCATTTATGAGGCGCTGGAGCAGTATTTTGCCAAAGACTGGCCCATAATAGCGGCCATAGAGAGCGGTAACATAACCGCGCATTTTGATGGCCTTGCCAGCAAATACGGCACCAGGCCGCGCTATGAACTCAATGCCTTCGTCCAAGCCATACAAGGGCTGTTGCAAACGGGTAAAGTTGGGCCCGGAACAGAACTTTCACAAGAATTTGTCAACCAGCACCCGGACTCGCCATTCTCTCACTTCTTGTTGTTCAACGCCTATGCCATGGGTGGAAACCGCGATAATGCTTTACGGGAAGTCAATGCGGCGATAAAAATCATTGATGAGACACCGGAGCCGAGCATGGAAATGAAACAGCTCTACCCGCAATTAAAGCAGGTTCAAAAACAATTAGGCGGGGAATAGCAAAATAAATGGCCGGGGTCTCTGTGTCTCGGTCACCCAGCAGGAGGAGAATTATTATGCCCAACAAGCTAGTCCATTTTGCTATTGAGGCCGACGATGTGGATCGCGCCCGCGATTTCTATCAAAGCGTGTTTAACTGGCAGTTTGAACCCTGGGGGCCACCTGAATTTTACCTCATCCATGAAGCCGGTATTCATGGCGCTTTGCAAAAACGCAGCACGCCCCTTGCCCATGGTTGCAAGGGGTTTGAATGTTCCATCGCCGTGGATGACCTGCGCGCCAGCATGAAAGCGATTGAGGCGGCGGGCGGACAGCTTATAGGCGAGCCACACACCATACCCACGGTGGGAGAACTGATCCAGTTCACCGATACCGAGGGCAATCAGGCCATCATCGTGCAGTATGAACCCGAGGCGCAAAAACAATTGGGGCTTTAGGTTGTGGCCCCATAAACAGGATCACAATTGTATACAAAGAAAAAAGGGGCAAACCAGACTGGCTTGCCCCCTACGATCTGTTTAACCTGAAAGGGCTAACTCATTTTATGCCTTGGCTTTACGTGCTGCCTTTTTGGCTTTCTTGTCCTCAATTTCCTGGGCCAGAATGGTTTGACATTCCTGGGATATTTCACCAACGCCTTCAAGAAATTCCGCGCCCATCCGTTTTTTACGGTCAGCCTGGTTTTTACACTCATCCAGTTTCACCTGGGCTTTGAAGGCTTTTTGTTTGCGGTTTACTTCAAACTCACCATTAATGAACTTGACCCAGCCATTGGCAGTTTTTCTGGCATATGGATATTGCGCAGCCTTCCTGAATTCTACTATGGCGTCACGTGGCCTGTCCCGCTCATAGAGCGAGTTGGCGATCAGCACATAGGCGTTTCCGGGTTTTTTAATGCCTTTGGACAGGGCCTTGCGAAATGCCGTTTCGGCCTTGTCATATTGCTCTTCAGAATAATAGGCTTCGCCCAATTTTTCAAAAAGACCACCATCTGGAGAAATATCAGCCGCAGCGGTCAGCACCGGAATGGCGCGATCATATTCGCGTGCTTGACGCCACATATTGGCCAGTAATTCCAGGTTTTTCTTGGCCCGCGTGACCCGGCCGGCATTCATTTCACGTTCTAAAATTGAGGCACCGCGATAGGGAACTTCGTAATAGCTGTAATACTGCGCCAGTGCCAGCAGCTCACGTTCCTTTTCCAGCATGCCATTCAAATACATGATTTTGTTGACTTCAAAGGCTTCGCGAGACTTGTTGGCCTGTTGTTTTAGCGATGCAATCGCTTTCCATATTTTTTTATCATCCGGCCAGATTGAAACTTCCTGCTCAAGAAGCGCCGCCTGTTTGGCAGGCATTTTCAGTTCGTGATAGATATAGTTCAAAATATCAAAATGTTTCTTTTTCTTAGGATTAGACATACGAAAGGCGCTTTGCCCATGGGGCAATGCCTTGCGATAATTATCCGCCTGCAACCATGATTGTGCGATCATCAAATGGATTTTGTCATTGGCCTTGCCGCCACTGGCCAACCATTTTTCCAAAATGGTCGCCCCTTTGACGTATTGCTCTTCGGCAATATAAAGCTGTCCAATATTGGGGGTCAGGGTGTCTATTTCGCCCTGATTGAAGGCACCGGTAGCAATCGCGGCTTCCCAGTCCCGAATGGTTCCCATATTATTGCCTAGTCCATAATTGGCACCACCGCGAATTTGGTAACTGATGGCGCGTTCATAGGGCGACAGTTTTTCTTTTCCCAACAATTTGGTCAGCACAGAAATTGTTGTGGCATAGTCTGCCGGTTCGGCGGAGAGGGCTTCCTGTGCTGTTATAATGGCCTCACCAGCTTCTGTGCTCAAAACCCGGCCTTCGGTTTTTTGTGTATCATCCCTGTTGCGGCGCTGCGCATCTGCTGGCCCGGTGACAAAAATCACAGCGAGCAAAGCCGTAAATGCCATCAGGCCCAATTGTTTTACCAGACCATCCTTGCGAAGCAATTGTGTAGCAATCATGAGTAAATCTCCATAGATACTTTAAGCGTTAGTCAGCCAGTTGAAACTTGAACGGTGTTATTACACCACGTCTGGCAACAGGCTTGCCATCGACAATTTTGGGGTTGTATTTCCATTTCTCGATGGCCCGTGTTGCCGCCCGGACAAACATGGATGATGAGCAGGTAACGCGAACATTATACGGTTTGCCGGTTGCGCTCACATCAAACATGCCTTCGCAGGTGCCTTCCCGGCCCTGCTCGGCGGCGCGCGGCGGATAAATCGGTTCAATACGCACCAAAGGCTGGGCATCACGATCACTGACCTGAAAATTGATATTGCCGCGATTAAGCTGCGGTGGTTCAAAATCAGGGATTGAGCCGGAAACCGAAGCAATACCCTCATTGGGCTGCACGGCTTTTTGTTTTTCAATTGCCGGCGGTGGGGGTGGGGGTTTAACGTCCTTGGTACGTTCGGGTTTGACATCGCGCTGGCGAACCTCAAGCTCCTGAACCTTGGGGTTGATGTCAAAGCGAACGGATTCTTCCTTGTCCGCCAGTTTGAAATCACCGGATATGAAAAACCGCATCAGCAGAAAAAGGCCGATTGTAATGATCGCTGCAATTGGCAATCCCATTATAAAACGCATCAACAACTCCTGTTGCTTATCACCGCACCCTGGCTCCCGTGGTGATTCAATTTTGCGGGCGTTTACGCCTCTTCCCTGAATCACCGATATTATATTCGGCGGTTATGACATCCTACCGGCTAGAATCCAATGCGAATAGTCTTTTTTTGCCTGTATTATGCAAATCATAGACAAACTCACACCTTGTCTGGTTCTCACACAACAATGAGGCGACTTTTGGGCCAGCACCACAACCTGCCGGTTTGTTTATGGCTCTGGCGATTCAATACATTTAATTTGCAAGGGTAAACTTGAACGGCGTCACAAGCCCACGCCGAATTACGGCCTTGCCATCGACAATTTTGGGGTTGTATTTCCATTTCTCGATGGCTCGTGTCGCCGCCCGAACAAACAGGGGCGATGAACAGGTAACGCGAACATTGTACGGTTTGCCGATGGCACTCACATCAAACAGGCCTTCGCAAACACCCTCCTTGCCCTGATCTATCGCGCGCGGCGGATAGACCGGCTCTATACGCACCAATGGCCGGGCATCACGATCAGTAACAACCATAGACAGCTTGCCCGGCTGGATAGCTGGCGGGTTCAAATCCGGAATGGTGTATTTAGCAATCGCTTCATCTGGCCGCTTTGCTGTTTGATTGCTAATCCTGGGTGGTGGCGGTGGCGGCGTAACGTCCTTTATCCGCTCGGGTATGGCCTTGCGCGTGTTTGGCGGTATGGGTTTAACAATTGGGTTAATATCATACGTCTCGCGCTCTTCGGCTTCAGATAAAACAATTGGCATGGAAACCATCCATCGCATCAGCAAAAACAGGGCCAGTGTAATGGCCCCGGCCAATGGCAAAACGGCCATAAGTCGTGCGTTTTTCTGCTCGCCTGCTGTTCCCTTCATAACCAATGTTGTCATAACGATCTCCCCTGCTCGGTGTGCAAAACGGATGTTGCACGCATTACGTTTTCGCAATACTGGGGCAAAATATGGGCTGAACTTTGGTTAAATTATGCCGATCCGTCGTGTTCACGCTGTATTGACCAGGCACCGCCGGCCCCTTCAACCTGCTCAACAATACCCACAATCACGCCATGGCTGGCATCATCATCGGGCGAGATCAACACACCGGATCGGGTGTGCTCTGCCCGCAGGCTGGAAACCCTGGCACCAACCAGTGCCAGATCGGTAAGCTGCTGATTTATATACACCTGGTCGCGATCTGTGATTTGAACCAGGATGAGCGGATCCGGGTTCAGGATTACTGTGTCGTCGGTACGTGGCGGCGGAACCAGGTTTATGGTTTTTTCCTGCACAAAAACCGACGTGACAATGAAGAAGATCAACATAATGAAAACAATGTCGAGCATGGGCGTCATATCAACCTCGGTGTTGTCATTGCCCATTTTTCTGCCCATTTTGCGGCTGTCCGCACTGCCCGGTTCCAGTGATGTTTTCAGTCTGGCTACGACTTTGCGTGACCGACGTTCCAGCCGCCGGGCAACAATAAGTCCGGAAATTGCCGCAACCATTCCCGCCATAGTGGTCACCGTGGCATTGGAAACACCCGCCGACATGGCCCGCACATCAGATGCACCCGTTGAAGCCATAACATCAAAAACGGTTATCATGCCGGTGACCGTGCCCAACAGCCCGAGCAAGGGCGATATGGCAACAAGGGTAAGAATGAGCGCGATATTGTGCTCGGCATTTTGCTGTAATCTTGAAATCAGCAGCGCCCGGTTTTTCTGTGCATACCAGGATTTATGCTCAGCTCGTCTATGCCAGATAGCTTGCGCCCTTTTGGCCTCTTTTGGTTCGGCAAAGCTAAAATAGGCCAAACGTTCGACAATCAACGCCCACATCAAAAATGTTGTGACCATAATAAGCGACAAAACCGGGCCACCGATCTCAAGAAAGCCTTGCAAACTTTCAACCGCCCGTAATATATCCCAAGACCCCAAACGACGCCCCTCCCATTTTCACCACGCTCTATGCGGTGTTTGGTCAGGAGAGTTTACTGTAATTGAGCACGCACAGGGAAAGCTGCGACTATAGGTCGCCCGTCTGGTCTCATGTGCTTGCTATATATAAAAACCGACCTCGTCTGAAAAGATGAGGTCGGTTTTCAAACCAGGAACAGAAACAGAAATAAAATTACTGGTCGATAGAAACTTTCACAGGAATACCAATAGAGAGAAATATATCCTGAACATCCAGAACTGTGCCGATTTTTGCCAGTTGATCCCCCTGGATTACGCCTTCGGCCTTGGGGTTCTCGGCCTTCATTTTTTCAAGAACCGTGCTGACACCAGCCAGGGGAACAATCTTCTTGTTGATCCATATCTGGTTATCATTGGCCACGGCCACCATGATGGATGGTTTTTCGGCATTCAGATCCTGTGTCCACAATGGTTTGTTAATATCAACACCTGGTTCTTTAACAAAAACGGCGGTGACGATAAAGAAAATCAACAAAATGAAAACAACGTCCAACATGGGCGTCATGTCCATTTCTACATCTTCTGCCTTGCTTGCCTGGCGTGATCTTGCCATCACTTTACTCCGCTTGTTATCTTGACCGGGTGCATCAAAAACAGGTTATGAACCACCAGCCGCCCGTTGTATCATCGTTGGTGCGCCGGTATTCCTGGCCGCCTCAAACACGGTAATAATAACACCGTGACTGGCCTCGTCATCTGGCACAATCAGGATCGCACTATCACCCTTGTCAGCCCGGAACCGTTCAATCGCAGGGCCAACCCGGCGCAGATCCGTCAGTTGATCGTTGACGAAAATGACATCCCGGTCATTGACCTGAATCAGGATCACAGGATTGGATTTTTCCGGCTCATTATCCGACGGCGGCGGCGGCACCAGAGAAATTGACCGTTCCTGAACAAAAACGGCGGTAACAATAAAGAAAATCAGCAGGATAAAAACAATGTCCAGCATCGGTGTCATATCGACATCGACTTCTTCCTGCTCACGACGGCGTCCACCTCTACGCATAGTGACGACCTACCCTAGTTCCATGGCATCAGCGACGGATTGTGTGGCCCGTAAGCCCCGCCGCTCAAGCCGGTTAGTGAAAATCAGCCCCGAAAGTGCCGCAACCATGCCCGCCATTGTCGGAATGGTGGCCTTGGACACACCGGCCGACATGGCCCGCACATTGGATGATCCGGTCGCCGCCATAACGTCGAATACCTCAATCATGCCCGTCACCGTACCAAGCAGACCAAGAAGCGGTGCAATAGCAACCAGGGTCTTGATAAACTTGATGTTCTGTTCGGTTTTCTGACGCACTTCGGAAATCAGCTTGTCCCGAATTGCGTGGGCATACCAGGACTTGTGGTCATCCCGCGACGCCCATTTGTTGACCGCCTTTTTGACGATACTCCGATGGGCAAACTGATAGTAAGCCATCCGTTCCAGGATAAAAGCCCACATAAAAAATGTGGCGACCATAATCAGCAGGAGAACATTCCCACCCATCTCCAGAAACTGCTGGAGATTGCTTAAGGCCGTCATTGGGTTGAGCCAAATGGGCATGGTGCCCTCCTTGCTTGCCTAAGGCCTAAGACTATTTACTGCTGGTACGGGCTTCGGCATTCGCCGCAACCAGACCGGCGGCCTGCTCTTCCAGCACTTGCTGCAAAGAACGGCTCGCAGAGGAGCAGAAGCTGTGCAACAGCAGCAGAGGAATAGCCGACAGAAGGCCCAGAACCGTAGTCACCAGAGCGAAAGAGATACCATCAGCCATAAGCTGTGGATCGCCAGCACCAAACAGGGTAATCGCCTGGAAGGTCTGGATCATCCCGATAACCGTACCCAGAAGTCCCATTAGTGGTGAGACAGCGGCCAGCACCTTGATAAGGCTCAGACCAAAGTCCAGCTTGCCGCTTTCTTTGAGGATTGCATCATCAAGTTTAAGTTCGATGGTTTCAATATCCTTGTCCTTGGCACTTTCATAGGCAGCCATGATGCGGCCCAAAGGATTACCCTTGCCAGGTTTCGAGCGGCGCATTTGTGCCCGAACAGCCATTGAGGTGGTGAACAGGGCGAACAGGCGCCAGATACCAATGAATACACCAATGGCAGCCATAATACTCACCGCATAGCCGATATTCCCACCAGCGTGGTAACGTTCAGCCAGGGTTGGCGTACGCACAACAAGGCCCAAAAGCACGCCGCGTGTGGGGTCAACAGGGCCTTTGACAACCTTGTCCGGGCTGCCATTGCTGACATTACGGGCAAGACCGCGCAAACGACCAGAAGGCTGACGTGACAGCAAACCAAGCTCACCGTCTTCAACTTTCAAAAAGCTGGCGTCTTTGGCCACCCATGAAGTAAACGGGCCAACACGGGTAATATCTACCGGCGCCCCATCATCCACATCAGCAATGGAGCCGGAATAGGTAATAATCTGTCCCTGGGCTGCTGCTTCCTGCAATATGGTTTTGTAGATATTTTCAAGCTCATAGACTTCCGGCAGCTTGGAACTGTTGGCAACTTCGCCAAGTTCTTCACCACGCCCCGGGAACTGACCGGAGATAAAGGAAATATCAACAACGGCCTTGATTTCACCAGCAGCCTGACGGGCGGCACCAAACAACTCACCGAAAGAGCCTTGCGCAACGCGCAACTCTTCATCCAGTTTCAAAACCAGCGCCTTGTTGGCATCCAGCTTGTTGTTATTGGAGGATTCCTGCCCCCGAAGTGCTCTCAATTGTGACTTGGCCGTATTCAGCAAACGTTGCTGCTGGGCCTTTTTTTGTGTGAATTCCTGCACACGTCGCTGTGCTTCGGCATTGGCTTCGCGACTGTCGCGACCAACGCGGGCAATCAACTCGTCAATGGACTGAACCGGCGTTGCCTGTGCAAAGGCTGGCCCGGCAGGAACGATCAGGGTAGCGGCGCTTAACGCAGCGGCACCCAGAAGCGATTTCATATTATATATCATAGCTTTTCTCGCCTCTTTCACTATTGTGCTTTCGTTGCGCCAGGCAACGGTGCGGGGAAGACTTCAGGGGTTTTTTGCTCTAGTGCAATACGGATTGCAGACTGAACATCCAGCTTGTAGCTGTCTGGCAGATCATCATACGCGCCAGTTGTCTTGTTAAAAATATGAACTTTCTGGTTGCTGTCCGTGTAGAGCAGAGCGACCCGGCCAATGCGCAGAAACTCGACCTTGCGAGGTTCGCCGCTAATCAGCACATTTTCAGTATATGACGTTGTCTGGTTGCCGTAGGAAAGCTCGATCTGATACGCATTCATGATTTGCCGATAAAGTTCAGCAGGAGACTGATTGGGATCACCGGCCAGTTCCTTAAGCTTGGTAATGCGTCCGTCGCGCTCTTCCATCTGGAAGGGCATATCCGAAGCAACGAAAGCTTCCAGTGCGCCAATCATGCGTAGCATCATCGGCAGCAGTTGAGCCTGGATATCACCCACGCGATCAATCTGTCCGCGTATCGAATCGATTTCATTTTCCTGGGATTTCAGAAAAATCTTTTGCTGATCGACATTCAGAGCCACAGTATCTTTTTCCTGCAATGCGGCGCGAAACTCGCGCACAACATCGCCAACCTGATCGTCAATACGGTCAATACGCGCTTGCGCTGTTGCACCGGCAGACGTTGAACGCTCTGCTGTATTTATCGCAGAAGAAAGCTGCGCCTGTGCCGCGCCACCAAATGCGGCAACTGCAAGCGCCGCAACACTAATGCGCGTCATTAATTTGAACTTCGTCATGCCATGCTCCAAAAAAGAACCCCACGCGACCAGACGAAAAGGCCACGCCACAAATTCTAAAAAAGGTTTGACAGAAATCTGCCTACCACCCTGCAAATGATGCAAAGCTGCATCCCGCCACCAACAGCGGTCAAGTTGGAAGAGATTCTAGTTGCGCGTGCAACTGCTTCCCCTTCTGGCCGCAGCGGTTAATCCGCTGTCTTCTGAACTGCGGCGGTTGACTCGCCGTCACTCAGTGCCCGGTGACGAACCTCGTCACATGCACCCCTTGGCAGAACGCTAACACTGATCTGCGCCAGCAATCAATACACTGAATGAAAGAAATCCACATGACAGGCAATCAAAATGTAAAAACTCGCTCATAACGGGAAAAAATGGCTGGGGCGCCAGGATTCGAACCTGGGAATGGCGATACCAAAAACCGCTGCCTTACCACTTGGCCACGCCCCATCATTTTGCTCCGGGATAGCCCGGCGGAGGCAGGTCATACCGCCCCGCAACGGCAATGGCAACGCCCCCGTATGCGCTCTCCTCTGCACTCTGTTGTTTAGCTTAGGTCAGATCAAAGACAAGGTTATGCAGACAGGCTATATATAATGTGTCTCTGCAAACCTTTATTGTTCAAAGCGCATTGCCCGCAGCAATACCACTGGCCCAGGCCCATTGAAAATTATGGCCACCCAAATGCCCGGTGACATCGACCACCTCACCAATAAAATAAAGTCCGGGTATATGTACTGCCTGCATTGTTTTTGAGGAAAGGTTGTTAGTATTAACGCCGCCCCGGGTAACTTCGGCCGTGCGAAATCCTTCGCACCCGGCCGGTTTTACTGTCCAGGCATTCACCTGTTCAGCAAAAGTCTGTAGAGCCATATCACTCATATCTGCTAACCGTATTGCGGTATTTCCTCCGGCAATAAACTGGGCCAGTCTTTGGGGCATAAAGCCCGACAAAAACCCCGCCGGGCTTTGCCTGGGATTTTCCTTACGCGCTGTCTTCACGGTTATCAGTATATCCGTTCCCGGCACCAGATTGATGGTGATGCTGTCCCCTTGTGACCAATATGAAGAAATTTGCAAAATGGACGGGCCGGACAAACCCCGATGGGTGAACAGCAGGGCTTCGGCAAATACTGTTTTATTGCAACTGACCCGGGCTTGCACGCTAACCCCGGCCAGTTTTTGCATTTCCACTTTAAGGGTATCGGCAAAGGTAAGCGGCACCAGAGCCGCATGCGGGGTGATAATATTCAGGCCAAAATGTTCTGCGATTCGGTAACCATAACTGCTGGCTCCCATCTTGGGGATCGACGGGCCACCACAGGCCACGACCAGCGCCCCGGCGGTAAAGCGTCCTTTTGATGTAGCGACAACAAAATCCTCGCCGCTTTTTTCAATCTCATGAATATCCGTCTCAAGGCGAATCACATTGCCCCCCTTTTCACACTCATCCAGCAGCATCTGGATCACTTGTCCGGCACGACCATCGCAGAACAATTGCCCTTTGGTTTTTTCATGCCAGGCAATGCCGTAAGCCTCCACCAGATCAATAAAATCTTGCGGCGAAAACCCGGCCAGTGCTGATTTACAAAAATGCGGGTTTTGGGAAATAAAGTTCTCAGGCCCGCAATGCACATTGGTGAAATTACAACGCCCGCCACCGGAAATACGAATTTTCTCACCGGCGGCCCTGGCATGGTCAAGAATAAGAACGCGGTGCCCGCGCTGCCCGGCCCGTGCGCCGCACATCATCCCGGCAGCCCCGGCGCCCACTATTATTACGTCATATATATGCTGGCTCATCTGGCTGGCATACAATGTGCAGCGACAAAATGAAAAGCCTGCTTGCAACAAAGCCAGGCAGCAGATAAAGCTGCTGCCTTGTCGGAGTATAGCTCAGCCTGGTTAGAGTACCGTCTTCGGAAGGCGGGGGTCGCAAGTTCAAATCTTGCTACTCCGACCATTTTTGCAATACGTTAGCATGATTGGTAAATGTAGGATTGGGCTTTGTGACGTGATATATCAGCTTAAATGCTTGACATTAGGTCGTATTCAGATCGGAATTTTTTCATTTTTTGCGTTTTTCCATCGACTTTTATCCAAGTTGGCTGTTTTAGTTTCGTTTCCAGCCTCCGCCCACCTTATGGCAAGCCACGCCGCTTCGGTAAATATATCAGGGTTCATCGCCACTTCGCGCAACTTTTTGATCGCCTTTTCCGAACATGTTACGTTTCGTACAAATGCGCCACGTGACATTTTTTTCAACGTAGCCTCCTGATAACATCCGGTACGAATACCGACGGCTGTCATTTCCAAGGTGTTTAGATACCGCACTATCATCCGGTATGCATTTTCAACGGTGATCTCATCAAACAGTATCTCTTGGTGCTTATTGTCGAACTGCTGCGTAAATATTTTTAGAAATTCATCTGCACCGCCATTGTCTCTGATACGCCCAAACATAGCCCTAGCTTCTAGGGTTTCTTTGTCTGTTTCAATTTTTACAATAAATTCGTGCGAGGCCATCAAACGCTGGCCTGCAGTTATTTTTTGATTGCTATCAATCGCCGCTTTCAACTGCGCAGCAACCAATTCATTATTTTTTATCGCTTCAATGAGTTGTTTTTGCGATAAAAGTACACTTAACGCTGTAAAAAATGCCGCAAAAGCAGTTAGACCCATGGTAATAATAACAACCCATAACTGAGCATTTGTAATCATACCGTTTGCTGCGTCTACAGTACCAATGTTCATAATTTTCACAATCTCCACAACAACAAAGCCCCGGTACTCAGTACCGAGGCTTTGTTAACACTAGAGCATTTCCGGTTTAGTTTGATCCATATCCGCTTGCGGCAAAGAAGTTTGCACATTCCTGTTTTGAGAACAGTTCAAGGACTTTTCCGGCACTCTTCCAAACGGCATCCACAGTTCTGGGGGCCAGTCGTTTCATG
>JAJFFQ010000011.1 GCA_021776565.1 Robiginitomaculum sp.
ACAACAGTTTTCAGTCTTTCGTTGGTGTCATCATGTATGCCGCCGTTCTGGCAACAATCGGCGTTTCAGTCGCCACAACCTTCATGGCGTAATCAGTACGTCCAAACCTGCCGTGTTCAACACTGGTGAAAGTCAGGAACATAGTAAAGAAGCAGGCTTGTATAATACCATAAACCCCTGCCCCCCAGCAAAACACTAATCCCGCTACTAACATAGCGGGATTTTTTTTGACCTTGTCTCAATAAATAAAACCACGATAAGTTTCCCAAAGAGGCACAAATATGAATCGCAAACCTAAAGTCATCGTTGTTGGCAGCATAAATTGCGACCTTTCCTTTTTTATGCAAGGTTTTCCCGCAAGAAATGAAACCATACTGGCACGGCACAGCTTGCTGACCACTGGTGGCAAAGGCCTTAACCAGGCCGTAACCGCCGCCCGCGCCGGGGCCGACACCCATATAATCGGCTGTGTTGGCGAGGATAGTTTTGGGCAAACAGCAAAAACCTATGCCCGCCAACAGGACGTGGATATATCTGCGGTCAATAGCGTCGCTGATGCGCCAACCGGGCGTGCAGGTATTTTTGTAACAGAGGCAGGCGAGAACATGATCGCCGTGTCGCCAGGGGCCAACGCCAAGCTGACCCCCGATGATATTATTGCCAATGCTGACCTCATAAAAACCGCTGATATTGTAATGGCACAACTGGAAGTTCCCGCCGAGGTAGTATGCACTGCGTTTGAAATTGCTGGCAAGGCAGGGGTAAAAACCCTGCTTAATCCTGCCCCGGCAACACCCGAAGCAAAAAACCTGATTAAGCTCGCTGATATTATCAGTCCCAATGAAACTGAAACAGAGATTATCACCGGCATTTTTCCTCATGATACGGATACCGCCCGCGCCGCCGCGTTATGTCTTTGCCACCTGGGAGCCAGACATGTGGTTATCACCATGGGTGCAAGGGGATATTATGTTTTCACCAACGGTTCAGGGACGCTATTTGCGGCCTTTGTTGTCAAAGCCATAGACCCCACCGGCGCAGGTGATGTTTTTAATGGCGTTCTGGCGCGCGCTCTGGCCACTGGCCATTCTCTTGAGGATGCGGCCAATATCGCCTCGGCAGCCGGAGCAATCTGCGTAACCAGACAGGGCGCCCAGGGCGCAGCCCCGAACTGGCGTGAAATCCAGCACTTTCTTGACCAAATTGCACGATTATAACTGCTCCTGATCGGGTGGGGATAAGTATTTTTCACGTGCTCATATAGCGAAGCGATAGCACAAGAATCACGTGCTCATATAGCGAAGCGATAGCACAAGAATCACGTGCTCATATAGCAAAGCGATAGCACAAGAATCACGTGCTCATATAGCAAAGCGATAGCACAAGAATCACGTGCTCATATAACGAGGTTTACCGTCGCGATAGTACACTGGATACTCGCTCATATAACGAGGTTTACCGTCGCGATAGCACCAGTAAACAAGGGACAATAAGGGGCATTTGAGGGGCGTTTATGGGTCAAAAGTTGCGCCATAAGGGTCGTTTAAGGGTCATGGGGTGACCCTTAAACGACCCTTGTGTGCGTGAATGGGGATAAGATGGTGGCTATCCTCCTGTTTCTCCTTTTCTGTTATCCCGGAGAAACGTCAGTTTTATCCAGGAACCATAGGCAGAGGCAATGCTCTATAAACCCCGGATGGCCCCAAAAGCTTCCGGGGTGACACACTTGGTGTACAAACATCCCCAAACTTATCCAACCGGTGCGCTGATGGAGTACGATATTTGTCAACTTCTGGATATCGAATAAGGTCTTTTACCTGCCCAATCTCTTCGCCATTTTGAGGGTTAGTTACAGGCGCTCATGGTACTGCTTTCAAACCCGCGCTCAAAGGCGGCGCTGCGCTGGACGGCAGAGCCGTGAGTGAAGCTTTCAGGTACCATTGTGCCCCGGCTTTTTCGCTGCAAGGTATCGTCACCAACCGCATGGGCGGCACCGATGGCCTCTTTCAGATCACCAATGTCCAGTGTTACATCAGAAAGGCGCTGTGCCAGCCCGGCCCAAAGCCCGGCATAGCAATCGGCTTGTAATTCCACCTGCACCTGAACTGCATTGGCGCGGGCGCTGCCCCGGCCCAGGGCTTGCTGGCGCTGATGGGCGCGGCTTAACGTGCCGGTTTCATCTTGCACATGATGGCCGACCTCGTGGGCGATCACATAGGCTTGCGCAAAATCGCCGGGGGCGTTCATGTGCCGGGACATCTGCTCAAAGAAGCTGACATCCAGATAGATTTTCTGGTCGCCCGGGCAATAAAACGGCCCCATGGCCGCGCTGGCAGAACCACAAGCCGAGCGGGTACCACCGGTATAAAGCACCATGCCGGCGGGTTTGTAATCGCTGCCGGTTCTGGTAAACAATTGCTGCCATATCTGTTCGGTGGAACCCAGAACTGCGGCAGCAAAATCTGCATCCTTGTCAGAGTCTGCACTGGATTGGCGCGGTGCCTGGGTTCCCGTCTGCATATTTTGCAGACCGTCCAGAAAGCCGCGTGAGAAATCAGGAAAAATGACAAACCCCAGTACGCCGATAATCAGCAGAGGAATGATAAATTTACGCCCGGTGCGGGAAAACAACAGGCCCAGAGCCATGTTGAGTAACATGCCGTTTTCCCGACCACCGCTTGCATATGAGCGTCTTTGCCCGCGGCGATCTTCAACATTTTTGCTGCGGCGCTGGCCATCTGTTTTCACGTTTTTCTCCCCATCACAAAGTGGTGAGATAGCCTACTTCGCCAGCAAAATAAAACAAAGCCCCTTTAATCCGCCTCAAAAACACCTAAATGAAGTGCTAGCTTGTAAAGACGACGAAAAGTCGCGTCCCCTGGAGAGTTCACATGGCCACCATGTTACCCGTAGCCGCCACACCCGAAGCCTCGCTTTCGCGCTATCTTAACGAGATACGCAAATTTCCCATGCTGGAAAAAGGTGAGGAATTTATGCTGGCCAAACGCTGGGCCGAGCATGACGACAGTGACGCGGCGCAAAAAATGGTCACCTCGCATTTGCGGCTGGTGGCCAAAATTGCCATGGGTTATCGCGGTTATGGCCTGCCCATTGGCGAGGTGGTTTCAGAAGGGAATGTGGGCCTGATGCAGGCGGTTAAAAAGTTCGACCCCGATAAAGGCTTTCGTCTGGCCACCTATGCCATGTGGTGGATACGCGCCTCAATACAGGAATATATCCTGCGCTCATGGTCACTAGTGAAAATGGGCACTACGGCGGCCCAGAAAAAGCTGTTTTTCAACCTGCGCCGCATGAAGGGGCAGATGAAAGCCATTGATGATGGCGATCTGCACCCCGATCAGGTAGAAACTATTGCCACCAAGCTGGGCGTTACCCATGATGATGTGGTGCAGATGAACCGGCGCATGTCCGGGCCGGATGCTTCGCTAAATGCACCCTTGAAAGCATCAGAAGGTGAAAGCCAATGGCAGGACTGGCTGGAAGATGAAAACTATGTCAGCCAGGAAACGCAAGTTGTGCAAAACGATGAGTTTTCTACCCGCATGGGGCTTTTGCAGGACGCCATGGCTGATCTGAATGAGCGCGAGCAGGACATCATTCAGCAACGTAAACTTTCCGAGGAGCCAAAAACGCTCGAACAACTGGCGCAAGTCTACGGCGTTTCGCGCGAACGCATCCGCCAGATCGAGGTGCGCGCCTTTGAAAAACTGCAAGCGGCCATGCTGGAACAGGCCCGCGAGAAAGGCTTGATGGACGCCTAGTCGCCCTTAACTCAAAAACCATCCTTGGTGTCATTGCCCTGCTTTTCCGGGCAATCCACTGTTCTAAATAACACCCACCTCATCCTGAGCTTGTCGAAGGATGGATTACCCGAACCAGTCGGGTAATGACAATCAGTATCTGTAACCTCTTTTGCGTTAGTTCCGCCCCAGGCGTTTTTTGAAGGCCGCCTCGGTCTTGGGTGAGGCATAGGGTGCGCGTCGCATATTCGCGCAAAATGCACCATCGTATTTGCGAGTGTCATTGATAGCAAAAATATCGGAGCGAAGATAAACGCCGGTAAATTTCCCGTCTGCATTCGGGCAATTGGATACGCGAAAATCATGAGGAAAAGGCAAGCCGTTGGGGTTTAGGGAAATGATGTTTTGTGAGCCAAGGTAATAGCCAAAAGGGTAATCGAGATTAAGCGGAAATTCTGACTGAATAGTGTGTAAGTTCCCAGCCAACACAATCGCGGTATCAAATTTTTCTCCCGTCATAGTTTCCATAAAACCGTTAGCGGCGGGGCCATCCCAGTTCACACCTGGGGGATGGCTTACAATAATAGCAATAAGGGTGATCGATTGACCATCTTCTCGCATATCTCGCGCCATCTTGATGACATTTAGCCAGGCGGCATTGGCCCGACCGTCGTGCGCTCCGGGGTGCTCCCAAAACGGGCTATCGCTTAGTAAAGCTGTAACTGCTGTCTCGGAACCATCCGAGGCCATAAAGGTATCAAGTCGGGATTGCTCAGATGAGGAAATTTCAATGCCGATTAGCACTGATCGGTCGGTTTTTCCAAGATACTCAAGGTACGACACGATGGTATTTGCCGAGCCTTTTTTGGAGTGAGTGTCCCCAAAAAGAACAATTTTATTTTGTGCGAGATTGGCCAGTTCTTCCCACCCTGACAGCTTTCGTAAATCTTCAGCAAAAGAGACAGAGCTTGTTACAAAGCAAAAAAACAAAATCCCTGCCAAAACACGCAACATGCCCAATCCCTCCAAAGTCTAAAACCTCAAAGGAAAAATAAGAAAAACTATGTCTGTTTTAAGACGTTAATCCTTGAACGGATCGCGCATCAGGATCACATCTTCGCGCTCTGGCGAGGTGGAGAGCATGGCCACCGGTGCGCCGATCAATTCTTCCAGACGGCGCACATATTTAACCGCACTTGCCGGCAGATCAGCCCAGCTACGCGCGCCTCTGGTCGATTGATCCCAACCTTCAAAATTTTCATAAACCGGCTCTACCCGGGCCTGATCGGCGGCACTGGCCGGAAGGCGGCGTATGCGCTTGCCATCCAGTTTGTAAGCCACGCAAACCTTCAGTTCAGCAAAGCCATCCAGCACATCCAGCTTGGTCAAGGCAATACCGGAAATTCCGCCGGTTATGATGGCCTGGCGCACCATAACCGCATCAAACCAGCCACAACGGCGGGTGCGTCCGGTGACGGTGCCAAATTCGGCCCCGCGGGTGCCGAGTTTTTTGCCAGTTGCGTCATCCAGTTCAGTAGGAAACGGCCCTTCACCAACCCGTGTGGTATAGGCCTTGGTGATGCCCAAAACAAAGTTCAAAGCGTCCGGGCCAACACCGGAACCGGCGGCTGCCTGTCCGGCCAGCGTGTTCGAGGAGGTCACATAAGGATAGGTGCCGTGATCCACGTCCAGCATCGCGCCCTGCGCGCCTTCAAACAGGATTTTTCGACCAGCGCGCCGGGCCGTATCCAGTTCTTGCCAGACCGGGGCGGCAAAGGGCAATACTTTGGGGGCAAGCGCCAGCAATTCATCGGTCAGTGTTTGTGGATCAATTTCGTCCAGACCATAGGCATTACGCAATATATTATGGTGGGCCAGAAGGCCGCGCACACGGGCCAACAAAGCCTCGCCATCGGCAAGGTCAATCAGACGAACGGCGCGGCGGGCCACCTTGTCCTCATAGGCCGGGCCGATGCCGCGTTTGGTGGTGCCGATTTTGCCAGACCCGGCGGACGCCTCGCGGGCAACATCCAGCTCCCCATGCAAGGGCAATATGAGGGCAATATTTTCAGCAATGCGAAGGCGTGTCGAACTTATGTCTACGCTCTGTTCGGCCAGTTTTTTGATCTCGGCCAAAAGCGCCCAGGGGTCGAGCACCACACCATTGCCAATCATGGACAGTTTTTCGGGTCGAACAATGCCGGAGGGAAGAAGGCTGAGCTTGTAAACAATACCATCGACGACCAGAGTGTGCCCGGCATTGTGCCCACCCTGAAAGCGCACCACCACATCAGCGCGGGTAGACAGCCAATCGACAATCTTGCCCTTGCCTTCGTCGCCCCATTGCGAACCGACCACCACCACATTGGCCATAACAATAATCCTGTTTGTGAAACGCCTTAGCGACCAAATTTATAGGAAAGACGTATGCCTAAATTATCAAGACCTTCATTACGGCCAGACGCCAGTATCTGTCCATGAGAGAGGTGTTCAAATACTAACGCGGCATCCCATTTTTCATTGAGGTGTAGCCCCAGAACAAAGGTTGGGCGAAATAAAACCCGCGAGCCTAATATCAATCGTGTTGCATCCAGGCGAAGGCGCCTGGGATCATGCAGAATTGTTGGCAATCTGACTATGCCGTCATGGATCACCAGGCCAATACCTAACTCACCATAAATGGCCGAGGTAAAATCATGTTGCCAGTTAAGGCCAAAGCCACCAAAATTTGTCTTGCCCGAGGTATTCAAAGACCCATTCAGATAGGGCCGGGGTGATCCGGCCCAGGATAGAAAGTCAGGGGATGAAAAAACCAGCTCGCCCTGAATATCTGCACCGCCTTCCTTGCCGCCCGCACCATTGCCTGTGAGGTTCACGTCATGCACCATGACATTGAAGCGTGCTTCCTCAAGTTCGCCGGCAATACCTTTGCCGGAAATAACAAAAAACAACGCCACACTTAACACTACAAATACAATCTTAATGTTCATAAAAAACCCCTGTTAACAGCTCTATTTTAGGCACTGAATTCAAAACTGCAAGGCGCTGGCAGAGCGCACATGTGACAAAGCCTGCACAGCAGACAATTCTTTTGCACCTATTGGCTGGTCGATACCGACCAGGGCAATGGCTTGCCCGCCCTGTCCGGTACGTCCCAGATTAAAAGTGGCAATATTAACCCCGCGTTCGCCTAATGCTTGCCCCAGCGCGCCAATAAAGCCCGGCGCATCCTCATTTTCTACAAACAACATATGCGGACTGAACGGCGCATCCAGCGCCACATCATTGCTGTGAATTACCCGTGGCTGCCCGGCAAAAAGCGCCCCTGAAACCGAGCGCACCGAAGTCTCTGTTTCAACAACAATGGAAATAACAGACTCATAGTCCCCAAGTTGTTCCTGTGTGGTTTGCGCCAGAATAATGCCGCGCTCGGCGGCCATAGCGGGTGCCGAAACCATGTTTATATCGTCCAGCATAGGTCGCAATACCCCCGCCAGCGCCGCAGAACTTAACGGCTTTATATTTAATCCGGCAACGTCGCCAAGGCAGGATACTTCAATACGCTTCACGCCAGAAGACACAAGCTGCCCCGCCAACAAACCAAGCTTCTCGGCCAGGTCAATAAACGGGCGAAGGCGCGGGGCTTCATCGGCGCTAACCGAGGGCATGTTAAGCGCATTGGTCACCGCGCCGCTCAGAAGGTAATCGCTGATCTGGTGGGCGACCTGCAAGGCAACATTTTCCTGTGCCTCACGGGTGGAGGCACCCAGATGCGGTGTTGCCACCAGCCCCGGTGTGCCAAACAGTATATTGTCCCTGGCCGGCTCATTGGCATAAACATCCAAAGCAGCGGCACGGATATGGCCAGAGCGCAATCCGTCCAGCAACGCATTTTCATCAATAAGGCCACCGCGTGCGCAATTGATGATAATCACACCTTTACGGGTTTTTCCCAAGGCTTCGATGGAGAGGATATTGCGGGTCTGTTCGGTAAGCGGGGTATGAAGGCTGATGACTTGCGCACGCCGCAACACATCGCTTAATTCAACCTTCTCTACTCCCAACTCGATTGCCCGCTCGGGTGTCAAATATGGATCATAGGCCACAACATGCATGTGCAACCCGCGCGCACGTTCCGCCACCAGTGAACCGATATTGCCACAGCCGATTAACCCCAGAATTTTACCATAAAGCTCTGTACCGACAAACCTGGATTTTTCCCATTTTCCCGCCTGTGTTGAGGCATTGGCTTCGGGAATTTGCCTTGCAGCAGTGAACATCATGGCGATAGCGTGTTCGGCGGTGGTAATGGCATTGCCGAAGGGCGTATTCATCACCACAATACCTTTGGCAGTGGCAGCTTTAATGTCAATATTATCCACGCCAATGCCAGCACGGCCTATGACTCTGAGATTTGTCGCAGCGGCCAGCACATCCGCGTCCGGCTTGGTGTTTGAGCGCACGGCAAGGCCATCATAATCACCAATAATGGCGATCAGTTCATCCTTGCCAAGACCAGTACGAACATCAACATCAATGCCCTTGTCACGAAAAATATCAACGGCGGTCGGCGACAATTTATCTGCAATGAGAACTTTGGGCATAGCGCCCTCCTGGGGATATCAAAAATGAAAAATGAGCTGTCAGAGATCAAACGCGGCCAGCGTGCTGACAAAGGCCCAGTCGAGCCACGGCATCAGTGCCATCACATCATCGGCCTCTATGGTGGCCCCGCACCAGATACGAAGACCCGGCGGCGCATCGCGATAGGAACCTATATCCAGCGCCACCCCTTCAATCTCCAGACGTCTGACCAGGGCTTTGGCAAAATCAGCCTGGTCAGCATCTGCCAGTGCGGTAACGACACTATGGGTGATTTTCAGGCACACCCCGGTATTGGAACGCAATGCCGGGTCTGCACATAGAAAATCAGCCCAGCCAGACGATGCCACCCATTCAGATATGGTTGCCAGATTAGCATCTGCACGTGCGATAAGCGCAGATAAACCACCCGATCTTGCCGCCCATTTCAACGCGCTAAGATAATCCTCGACCACCATCATCGAGGGGGTGTTGATGGTGGCACCCCTGAAGATGCCGTCGATCAGCTTTTCGTTTTTGGTCAGGCGGAAAATTTTTGGCAATGGCCAGGATGGCGCATGGTTTTCCAACCGTTCGACAGCGCGCGGGGAGAGGATCAACATGCCATGAGCCGCCTCTCCGCCCAGCACTTTTTGCCAGGAATAGGTGACAACATCCAGTTTGGGCCAATCCAGCTCCTGGGCGAAGGCGGCGGATGTGGCATCACAAATGCTCAATCCTTCGCGCTTCGCGCTGATCCAGTTTGCGTTTGGCACCCGCACACCAGAAGTAGTGCCATTCCAGGTGAATATGACATCAGCATCCGGGCGAACAGCACCCAGATCAGGTAGCGACCCATAAGCCGCTTCCAGCACATTCACGTCGTCCAGTTTAAGCTGATCAGTAATATCGGTGACCCAGCCTTTGCCAAAACTTTCCCAGGCCAGCACATCCACAGGGTGTGTGCCCAGTAGCGACCAGAGTGCCATTTCCATAGCTCCCGTATCAGAGGCAGGAACAATGCCAATGCGATAATCCTCCGGCACACCCAACAGAGTGCGCGTTTCCTCTATGGCTTGTGCAAGACGTGCCTTGCCCGGTGCCGATCGATGAGAGCGGCCCAGTAGTGCACTGGAAAGTGTTTTGAAATCCCAGCCCGGATGCTTTTTGCATGGGCCGGACGAAAATCGTGGGTCAGCCGGGCGCATGGCCGGCTGTTGTATGTCTGTCATCATGTACTCCCATCCTTACAGACGGACGCGCTTCGTTGGGAAAGCGTGGCCCACAGCCAACATAGGGGCATGATCCGGGCAATCAAGCGGTGAAGTGAAATTTCCCACACAGAATAATATATTTGACAGCTCGCCCGATTGCCCCGACATGAAGCTATGAGCCACTCCCCTTTGCCCGACTTATCGCAACATAAAGCGCAGCCCAGCCTGTTTGACTGGGCGCGACTGATGGCGGTGGCCGTGCTCTGGGGAACCGCGTTTATCCTGCTTAAAACTGCCGTTACAGAAATTCCGCCGCCAACACTGGTGATGGGACGATTATGGATTGGCACGATCGCGCTTCTCATCTGGATGGCCATACGGGGTCACAAACTACCGGCCCTGACGCCCCAACCAGACCGGCGATGGTACTGGTTTATGATTTTGGGGTTTACCGGCGGAGCGGCACCTTTTGCCCTGGTATCATGGGGGCAGCAAAGTCTTGATTCGGCATTGGTCGGCATTTTGATGGCGATTATGCCGCTGACCACGGCGGCCTTGGCGCATGTTTTTGTTCCCGGTGACAGCATGACGACCCGCAAGTTTATCGGGTTTTTGCTGGGCATGTTCGGGGTTGCGTTATTGATGGGGCCAGATGCCCTGCGCCACCTGGGCGGGCCACAAAGTGTGGCACAAATCGCCGTTGTTCTGGGCGCTGTATTTTATGCCATTCAAGCCATTATTGCCCGCAATTTACCGCAAACCAGGCCTTCGGTTGCCGCAGCTGGTTTGTTATTGTGTGCTGCTATTATGATTACCCCGTTTGGCATTGTTGCAGCATTGGATATGGCTATGCCCAGCACAAAAGCATTGCTTTCTGTCTTTGCTCTGGGATTGGGGGCCACCGGCCTTGGCGGTATTGTGATGATGGCCATTATCCGTGATAGCGGCCCCAGCTTCTTGTCACTTTCCAACTATATTATGCCATTGGTAGCGGTCTTCGTTGGGATTTTGGCTGGTGAAACACTTGAGTTTAGACTCTGGCTGGGTTTTGCCGTCATTCTTGCCGGGCTAGTACTGGCTCGCCCTAAAAACAGGAACTCCTGATGGACTGTCAGCGTCACCTTTTCGATATACCTAATGATGTGGCTTATCTTGATTGCGCCTTTATGGGGCCATTGACGGGCAAGGTGATGGCTGCCGGGCGTAGCGGACTAGCCCGAAAGGCAAGGCCGTGGGAGTTGTCTGTGGATGACTTTTTTAGTGATGAGCGACGACTAAAAGCATTAATGGCGCGATTGATGAACGCCAGCGCACTGGATTTTGCGCTTATCCCGTCGGTCAGTTACGGCATGGCCGTGGCGGCAAAAAACCTTAACCTTGCACCAGGCTCTGAAGTTTTGCTTCTGGATCACCAGTTTCCGTCCAATGTCTATGTCTGGCGCGAAAAAGCACGGGCCAGCAATGCCCATATAAAAACCCTTTGCCGTCAAAGCGGGCAAAGCTGGACAGAGGTTATACTAGACGCCATAGGCCCACAAACCTCTCTGCTTGCCTTGCCGCAGGTTCACTGGATTGACGGGGGAATGATTGATCTTGTGGCCGTTGGCAAAAAAGCCCGTACCCACGGTGCCGCCCTGGTGCTTGATCTGACGCAGTCCCTGGGTGCGCTGGCCTTTAATGCGGCGGCGGTGGATGCGGATTTTACCGTCATTGCCAATTATAAATGGTTGTTATCGCCTTATGGCACCGGTTTTTTACACGTTGCAGAGCGTCATCATAATGGCCTCCCACTGGAGCAATGCTGGCAAAGCCGTAATGCGTCAGACAATTTTGCCACGCTGACCAACTATCATGATGACATGGCCGCCGGGGCCGCGCGCTATAATATGGGAGAGCGGTGCAATTTCGCGCTTCTGCCTGCCGTTGAGGCGGCTCTAAGGCAAATTCTAGACTGGGGTGTGGACAATATCTGCGCGCAAACACGTGAACACACAGAACATTTGGCACACATTGCCAAAGAGTTTGGTCTGAATTCCGAGGAAGAACCTTTGCGTGCGCCCCATTACCTTTCCTTGCGCCTTCCTGCGGATGCACCCAAGACTTTGCTGCAACAATTAAGAGCAAAAAACGTTTTTGTCTCCCGGCGCGGTGACCGCTTGCGCATTACTCCACATGTCTGGGTCAATGAAGCCGATATTGAGCATTTTGGTGCAGCCCTCAAAATGGCGTTATAATGTAATTTCACCGCGCAGATAATCACGTGCCTTGCCGCCAAGGCGCACACGATCACCGCAAACTTCAACGCTCACATGACCACCGCGTGCAGAGGCTTGAAATACCTTCATTTTATGTTTGCCAAGCCGTTTTGCCCAATACGGCGTGATATAGGTAATGGCTGAACCGGTGACCGGGTCTTCATCCACACCAACACCGGGGGCGAAAAACCGCAAAACAAAATCAAGGCCGTTTGTTCCTGGCGCACAGACAATAAGTTCGCGGCTGTCATGGGCCAGTTTTGCCGCCTCTACAGCATTATCCATATCCAGCGCCCTCACCGCCGCCTCGTTTCGCAGAACAACAAATGGGTAGATGCTAATGCCACTGGCTATAATTGGCTGACCAAGAACTTTGGCAGCGTTCTGCGGCATTGCCCAGTCTTCTGGCTTGCCTGCGGGCAGGTTCATGACAAACCCGACACCATCGCGGGCGACAACAAGGCCACCGCTAAGTGTTTCAAACGTTATCTCATCCAGTTCAGGGTGGATATGGCGCATGATACAGGCACCAGAAGCAAAGGTGGCGTGCCCGCACAGGGGTACCTCGGCACCGGGCGTAAACCAGCGTAATTTCCAATGGGACGGTGTATCCGTTGGTACAATGAAGGCCGTTTCGGAAAGATTGTTTTCAAGGGCAATGTTTTGCAAAACACTGTCTTCCAGCCATGTCGTCAGCGGCACAATAGCCGCCGGATTGCCGCTAAAGGCTTCATCGGCAAACGCGTCTATTTGATAAAGCGTCAATTTCATGATGTCTCTCCGATGGCCCAGCCATGGTTCAGCGGGCCATGCCCATGACCAAAACCGGGCGCGTTTTTAATGGCGCCACGTACATAGGCCCGCGCTGCACGCACAGCCTCCACAAGGCTCATATTTTGTGCCAAAAACACGGAAATGGCGCTGGCCAATGTACAGCCTGTGCCATGAGTATGGCGGGTGTTGATACGTTTACTTTCAAATACGGCTTCGCCTTTTTCCCACAAAAGAAAATCAACCAGTATGTCCTCGTCTCCATGACCGCCTTTGACAAGAACCGCTCTGGCACCCATGGCCAAAATGACCTCTGCCGCCGCGCGCTGACCCGCTACACCCGTGATGCTCTGCCCGGTTAATGCTTCGGCCTCAGGCTTGTTGGGGGTGACCAGCCGGGCCATGGGAATAAGGCGGTCACGCATAACATCAATTGCGCCCTCATCCAGTAAACATGCGCCGCTGGTCGCAATGATAACCGGATCAAGGACAAGCGGCACGCTAACACCGTGCAGCGTATCTGCAACTGCGCCGACTATGACGGCATCGCCAAGCATGCCAATCTTGATAGCATCCACGCCAATATCTTCCAGTACGGCCTTGATTTGCTTTTGCACCAGTTTTGGCGGCGCTAATTGAACGGCATCAACACCCAGTGTGTTTTGCGCGGTGAGGGCGGTGATGGCGGTCATGGCATAGCCGCCAAGGGCAGAGACGGTTTTTATATCGGCCTGCACACCGGCACCACCGCCGCTGTCTGAGCCAGCAATGCTCAACACGCGCACAGGAGGAGGATCGGGCTGTGTTGTCATGAACTGGCACCCTTTATGGCCTGCCAGACCGTCAACGCCTGAACGGTTTGCGCCACGTCATGAACGCGCACAATGTGCGCCCGCGATTGCGCCGCAAAAATGACGCTGGCCAGCGATCCACCAAGACGCTCATCACTTGGTGCATCAGGGTTCAGCATTTCGATAAAGCGTTTGCGTGATGCCCCAAAAAGCAGAGGATAGCCGATCTCTCTAATAAGGCGCGGCAAGGCCGCTATAAGCGCCAGATTGTCCTCAAGACGTTTGCCAAAGCCGATACCCGGATCGACAATGATATTGCCGGGCTTCACACCTGCTGCCAAAGCCGCGTCTACGCGCTCTTTCAAGAATGTGACAACCTCATCCACCACATCCTCATAATGCGGTTTTTCCTGCATGGTGCCAGGCTCCCCCAGCATATGCATAAGCACGACCGGCACCTTCATATCCGTAGCCGTTTTCAGGGATTCAGGGGAGGTTCGCAAGGCGCTCACATCATTCCACATATGCGCACCGGCACCCATGGCCGCACGGGCAATTTCCGGTCGCCGTGTATCAATGCTTAAAGGAACAGGTGTGTTACACCGCAGCCCTTGCAGAACCGGCATAACCCGATCCAGCTCTTCCTGAATAGAGACCGGCCCTGCACCAGGGCGCGTGCTTTCCCCGCCAATGTCCAGAAGATCAGCACCATCCCGGATGAGAGATTGCGCATGAGCAATTGCCTGTTCGGGATCATGATGATGCCCGTCACCTGAAAAGCTGTCCGGCGTGACGTTGACAATGCCCATGACCAAAGGGCGCGAATTTTCTTTGGTCAGCACCATGGCGGCGGCGTTTACACCCCTTGCGGTGATGGCTTGCCCGAAGGTTTTTTGGGTTTTTTTGTAGTTTTGGTTACGGGCACTGCAGCACTTGGCCCCTTGGGCTTGGCTTCATCATCGCCGCTCGGGCGGTTTAATGGCTTGCCAGCAATAAGGTTGGCAATATCCTCGCCAGAAAGCGTTTCATGTTCCAGCAGGCCTTCGGCAACCGCTTTCCAAGCTTTTTTATATTTGGTCAGGATAGCTCTCGCTGTGGCTTCGCCTTCATCTACAAAGCGTTTGGTCTCTTCTTCAATGATTTTGGCGGTAGAGCCTGAAATGCTGCTGCTGCGCATAATCTGTTGCCCCAGAAATACTTCGCCTCCTTCATCTCCATAGGAAATGTTACCCAGCTTTTCAGAAAACCCCCATTTTGTGACCATGGCCTTAGCCAGGCGAGTCGCTTGGGCAATATCTGATGATGCCCCAGAGGTTACGTTTTTAACACCAAACGCCAGTTCCTCAGCAACCCGGCCACCCATCATAATGGCCAGCAGCGATGTCATTTCTTCAAAGCTCTGCGAATACTTGTCATCTTCAGGCAACTGCATCACCATACCAAGAGCACGGCCACGCGGAATGATCGTTGCCTTGTGTACGGGGTCTGCAGCAGGAACTTTGAGAGCAACCATGGCATGGCCTGCTTCATGGTACGCTGTATTGCGCTTTTCTTTTTCGCTCATCACCAAAGAACGGCGCTCCGTCCCCATCATCACCTTGTCCTTGGCGTCTTCAAAGTCACTCATGGTCACCATGCGCTTGTCACGACGGGCGGCCAAAAGGGCCGCTTCATTGCATAAATTGGCCAGATCAGCACCGGAAAACCCCGGCGTCCCACGGGCAATAACCTTGGGATCAACGTCATGAGCCAGAGGAATATCGCGCATATGAATTTTGAGAATTTTTTCGCGGCCATTAATATCCGGGTTTGGCACCACAACCTGACGATCAAAACGACCCGGACGCAGCAAAGCAGAATCAAGAACATCCGGGCGGTTGGTGGCCGCAATCAGGATAACGCCTTCATTGGTTTCAAAGCCATCCATCTCAACCAGCAACTGGTTGAGGGTCTGTTCGCGTTCATCATTACCACCGCCAAGACCAGCGCCACGGGAACGACCAACCGCATCAATTTCATCAATAAAGATGATGCAGGGCGCATTTTTCTTCGCCTGTTCAAACATATCACGCACACGAGAGGCACCAACACCAACAAACATCTCGACAAAGTCAGAGCCGGAAATAGTGAAAAATGGCACACCGGCTTCACCGGCAATAGCGCGAGCCAGCAAGGTTTTGCCCGTACCCGGGGGGCCAATCAGTAAGGCACCTTTTGGAATTTTGCCGCCAAGGCGCTGAAATTTGGAAGGATCTTTAAGAAATTCTACGATTTCTTCCAGTTCCTCCTTGGCTTCATCGACCCCGGCCACGTCATCAAAAGTTATCTTGCCCTGACGTTCGGTCAAAAGACGGGCCTTGGATTTACCAAAGCCCATGGCACCGCCTTTGCCGCCACCCTGCATTTGTCGCATGAAGAAAATCCACACGCTGACCAGCAATAAAATCGGCAAAAAGTTCATCAGAATAGAAAACAGTAAGCCGCGTTCCTGCGGTTTGACGGTAATGTTGACACCTGAATTGCGCAGCTCGGTCACCATTTGCGGATCATAAGGCGCCGTAGTGGAAAACAACGTCCCGTCATTGAATTTTCCAAAGATGCTTTCTCCGCGAATCGTGACGGTAGAAATTCTCCCGGCAGTGGCCTGATCCATCATCGCTGAATAGCTGATGCTCTCAGCGCCATTTTTGGCCGTCGTGCTTTGCACCATGTTAAAAAGTGCGAACACCACCAGAATAATGACGCCCCAAAGCAGCAAATTGCGCATTGGCATGGATAAATCCTCATTTTATAGCTGGCCTGTTAATGACCCGCTGGAAATACTCTCGTGTTTATACAAGATGGGTATGAAAACACGATATGGCAATGATGGTTGTGCCGTAAAGCACCACAAACACTTGAATCAGCCTTTACAATGCGAAAATGGTGCCAAAAACCGTGTTACGATCTCAACCCCTAAAAACCGTGAACTGCCTTTTCCACCAAGTAAAGGGGAACAAAGCCCCCCGTCCTTATCGCGAACAACCGGCACCAGCGGCCGCGCCGCAGAAGATAATGCATACAGGGCATCACGTTGCGAACGTGGTAAAGTTTTGGCGCGTAGTCCCAGCGCCTCTACCCAACCATCGCGTTCGGGCATGATCTCAAAACGATTATCAAACAGGATCATTTGGCCTTTATATACTGGTTCGCTAAGCTTTTTTCGATCTGGCGTACGCCCCAGCATGGCCCCTGGATCACGGCTGACAAGCACCTGTGCACCCGTGCGTGCCAGTCGACACCCCGCAACACAAAACCCTGGGCCTTTTTCAATGCCAAGTCGTATTATCACACGGCGAACAGTATTGCCTGGCATTGGGGGCGTACCACCATTACCGGCAATAGCGGCCATTATGGCGGCAAGAGTAACCTGGGCAATCACTGGTTCTGCCATGGCAAGACGATTGTGGCACACAAGGGCAAACCCCGCCGGGTGCCATTGCACCATAGTAGTTAGCAATGCACGCGCCTGTTCCCGTTTTTGATTTTCCAGCACACCTAATAATGTGACCGATCGGGCAATGCGCCCTTTTCCCAAAGCGGTTTGATGAAGCGAGGTCAGCCTTTGGCGAGCGCGCACACGGGCATAACGCCGATCCTGATTGGATGGATCTTCAATCCAGTCAAGCTTTTTTGCCTGCAAATAATGGCGCAATTCCTCTCGCGTTACCCCAAGCAGGGGCCGGGCCAGACACAAACCTCTACCCTCTGGCCAGAGCGGAAACGGAGCTTGTGTGCACATTGCCGCCAGACCACGCGCCATAGAGCCACGGGACAGGCGAATGACAAATGTTTCTTCCTGATCGTCTCTGGTATGGGCCAGAAAAAGTGTCTGCGCACCAAGTTCCCGGCACGCCTTTGCCAACAAGGAATAACGGGCTTTGCGGGCATGCCCCTGCCCGGATCGCGGATTATCCCATCTTAGAATCCGGGCATCAACACCCAAAGCGGTGGCTGTATCAGCCGCTTGTCGCGCGTCTTGCGCTGACTCATTGCGCAAACCATGATCGACAATCAGTGCGATCACCTGTTGTGGTGAAGCATATTCACAAGCCAACGCAAGCAGCGCCAGTGAATCCCCGCCCCCCGAAAAGGCAATAACCAATGGCTGGTTTTTTAACCCGGAACAAGCATCGATGATCCGGGTAAAATACCCGGCTACAGCACTTCCGGTGGATTTAGGAACACCCGGCACGGCGGCGTTCAATACCGGCCCGGGCGCGCACCCCGGCGTTCGCTTTTGGATATTGTCCGGGAAAGGCTTTCAAGGTGCGGCACGCCTCTTCCTGATCGCCCAGTGCAAAAAGGGCCGCACCCAGTTTGACCATGGCTTCGGGTGCCTTTGAGCCTTTGGGGAACCGTTTCAGGCTTTCGATATAGGCGTTTATGGCGCTACGAAAATCACCCTGAACAATGGCTATTTCACCAAGCCAGAAGAGCGCAGGGCCAGCCAGAGGCTGGGCGTCATATTCAGCAACAAACGCCTCAAACCCGGCCCTCGCCTGATCGAAATAACCCTGTTCAAGATAGGTTTTTGCTTCGCCGTATCGTTGTTGTGCCATCAACGCCATTCCCTCATCAATAGATTGAGATGCAGGAACACCCGCCCGCTCTTCGCTGACAGGTTCACCTTCATCGGTAAGGAAGCGGCCCAGCATGGCATTGGCATTTCGGGCGGCACTGGCGGCAAACTGAACCTCCTTGGACAAAAGATCGACGGCGCTTTGCAGGCCGGCAAGTTCGTCTCGTCGTTTGCGATTTTCAAATTCAAGGCGTTCAATGGCCCCGGTTTGAGCACGCAATTGCGTTTCCAGATCGTCCAGACGCTGCTGCATATTGACCGCAGCGGGCATCCGGTTTTCTACGACATCCACCCTGCTTGTTAACGCATCAAGACGCGCAGCAATTTCTTTTTTGGATTCTGCCGCACTGACAGGCATGGCCATGCCTGTCAGCAAGCCAATAATAACAATAGGGAGGGCATAGCGCATAATGGGGCGCAGCCTTTCAATTCAAAACGGCAAAATCATGGCAGAGCGTAAAAACTCTTTGGTTAGCTGACCGCCCCGGAAACAATGCCGGTATGGGCATTACGGTTTCTTGACCAGGCAGACTCGTTGGATCGCCCGTCAATTGGCCGTTCCTTGCCATAAGAAATGGTTGAAATACGCGAAGGTGCCACACCCAGATTAACCAGATAATTGCGCGCAGCACTGGCACGCCGTGCGCCCAAAGCCAGATTATACTCGCGTGTGCCGCGTTCATCGCAATTGCCGTCAATCAGAATACGGGTATTGCCATTGCGGTTTAACCACGCAGCCTGACGAGATAATATCGCCCGGGCATCAAAGGTAAGTGATGCTGAATTATAGGCAAACAACACCCGGTCTCCTGCCGTTCTGTTAAATTCATCAACAGAACCTGGCACTGGCGGCAAAGGTGTAAGCGCCCCAGTACTTGGCGGCGGCGTTTGACGCGTGGGTGCAGGCGCGGGCGGCGTTGGTTGTGGCTCGGCCGGCGGTGTAGACGCACAGGCGCTAATGAACAAAAGACTGGTAAGCGAAACTAAAGCGGATTTCATGTTCTTTGATCCTCGTGTCAAACTGGTGTTGCGATCTGGTACGGTTATCCTCGCACGGATTATAGCTACTTTATCACGCTTGGCTATTCTATCAAGGGTGACCAGGCGGGATCGGATGCATCACCTGTTGTTGGCATCTGGCGCAAATTGGTGCCGGTAAGGTCAATACTCCATATATGTGGGCCAGCCCCCGGACGCGGCTCGCGGGTGAACATTAATACCCGGCCATTGGGTGACCAGGTTGGCCCTTCGTCCAGATAAGCCGTTGTCAGTATACGCTCCACATCACCTTCGGGGCGCATAACACCAATATGGAACTTGCTGTTCAGGCTTTTGGTAAACGCAATCAGGTCACCGCGCGGCGACCAGACCGGGGCACTGTAACGGCCCTTGCCAAAACTGATGCGATGGGTGCCAGAGCCATCAGCGTTCATTATATAGAGTTGCGGCGTGCCACCACGATCGGAGTTGAACACAATACGTGATCCGTCTGGTGAATACGATGGTGAGGTATCGATGGCTGGAGAACTGGTCAGGCGCTGGCGTTGACGGGTACGCAAATCCATCACCCAGATATCGGAATTGCCACCCTGCACCAGGCTCATAATCACTTTGGTGCCATCGGGTGAAAAACGCGGCGCAAACGTCATGCCCGGAAAATCGCCCAGCACTTCCTGCCGTCCGGTTTCAATGTTGAACAAAAATACCGACGGTGTGCGCGACGCATAGGACATATAGGTGATTTGCTGTGCCGTTGGTGAAAATCGCGGGGTGAGCACCGTATATTTGCCTGAGGTTAAAAAGGTCGGGTTGGCCCCGTCCTGATCCATTATTGCCAGGCGTTTCACCCGGTCTGTTTTGGGGCCGGATTCAGCAATAAAAACTATACGGGTGTCAAAATACCCGGTTTCACCGGTAAGCTTTTGATAAATCACATCAGAGATTTTATTGCCGATGCGCCGCCAGTTTTCCGGTGTGGTGGCCAATTGCAAGCCGACAAGCTGGGTTTCTGCCAGCACATCCCAGAGGCGAAATTCGATCCGCATACGGTTTTCGCTTTCCATCACCAACCGGCCAGACAGCAAGGCATCTGCTCTAATCACTCGCCAATCGGCAAAACGCGGCTGAACATTGATATTGGTCTGCTGTTCAATAAATGAGGCTGTATCCAGGGGACGAAACAGCCCGGATCGTTCCAGATTGGCACGCACCAGTTCTGCAATTTGTACGCCGATTTCACGTTCCGGGTCACTGGCGCCAACAAAGTCGGGAATGGCGATGGGCATAGGATCCAGGTGACCTTTGGAAATATCAATTTCCAGTGTCGCCCAGGCTGGTGCCGCAAAACCCATGATGAAAAGAGCAAGTAGAAGGCGCATGGTAATTTCCATTTTCATTTCGTTATCAGTTTCCTAGCACATCTGCCGCGTTAAAGTGCATAATCGTTTCGCGCCAAAGTGCATATTTTTCTGCTGGCAATTTATAAGGCTGGCATTTGAGCACAGCCCGGCGGGCATTGTCCGCTGCGGCACGCCAAAACGGGTCACCGGAGCGGTTAATCTGGCCCAGATTAAGAATTTCCGGAGTTGTGCTAAGTGTTCCATCGGGGTTAAGGCGGGCGCGCACCGTTACTTTTAGCTTTTCTGGATCAGGCGCATCCAGAGGCGCACGCCAGCAACGATACATTTGCGCCCTAAGAAGATCTATCTCGCTGGCGGTCATACCATCCCCTGCACCAATGGCCGCTCGGGCGCTTTCAAAGACATTGTCTTTGGCAGATGTCTCCGCCATCTGTTTTGCCAGTTTGTTTTCAAGCCGGGCCAGATCAAAGGTCGGTGGTTTGGGTTTGCGTTTTTTCTTAGGAACCGCCTGTTTTTTTGGTTTGGGTTTTGGTGCTGCCTCCTGCTTTACAGGCTCTGGCTTTGGTTTGGGTGGCAATATGGCAACAGGTTCCGGCTCCGGTTCGGGTTCCGGGGCGCTTTGCAGCGGCGGGGGTAGAGGCGGTGCCTCTTCTGGCTCTGGCTTTAATTCTGGTAGTTGTTCTTGCACATTGGTTTGCTCGGCCAAAACCACCAGATCGACCGGCACAATATCCGGCATATCAATGGTGTCCAGTTGCGGTGTTGGCAACACAATCAGCCCGGCAGCCACCAGACCACCATGCAGCATTAGCGATATGGGAAGACCAAAGCGCATTGCCTATTGGGACAAGGGATCGGTGACCAGGCCGATATTGGTAAAACCGGCAGAGTGTATGCGCGCCATGACCTTCATCACTTCGCCATAAGCGGTGTTTTTATCGGCACGCAAAAATATACGCTCCTCATAACCGTTACCGGCAATGGCAGTAAGGCGTGGAACCAGTACCTCCAGATCAATCGGTGTTTCTTGTAAAAACACACTTCCATCAGGGCGCACGGTAATGGTCAGGGGTTCTGTCTCGGCGTTTAACGAGTGTGCGTCGGTTTTGGGTAAATCCACTGGCACCCCGACCGCCAGCAACGGCGCAGTAATCATAAAAACGATCAAAAGCACCAGCATGACATCAACCATGGGAGTAACATTTATCTCGGCCCGGGGTCGATAACGCTGGCCTCTGCGCCGACCGGCCCCGCTAAGAGCAACAAGGGTTACGGCCATTATTTACCCCCTGAAATGCGGCGCGAGAAGATCGCCGACAACTCATCCGCAAAACCTTCAAGACGGGTGGCATAGCGGGACGTATCAGCAGAGAACTTGTTATAAAAAATCACCGCCGGCACAGCGGCCAAAAGCCCCAGTGCCGTGGCAAACAGGGCTTCGGCAATCCCCGGAGCCACTACCGCCAGATTGGTATCATGAGAGGCCGCAATGGCGCGAAACGAATTCATAATACCCCAAACCGTTCCAAAAAGGCCAATAAACGGTGAGGCAGACGCAATGGAGGCCAGTACACCCAGTCCACGTTCAGCACGGCCCAGTTCACGCGATACGGTAAGCGCCATCACCCGGTCAATGCGTTCTTTTAGTGAAACAATTTGCAAATCCGAACCAATATTGCCGCGCCCGTCTGTCCATTCACGCATAGCCGAGACAAAAACCCGCTCCATAGGATCACGGGGGCTATCGTTTACCTGCTTGTACATTTCATCAAGGGAGCGCCCCGACCAGAAAGCATGTTCAAAGCGTTTGGCTTTGCCACGCAGGTTCATAAAGGCAAATTGACGATCAACGATCACCGTCCATGACCAGACGGAGGCAAAGACCAGAACTCCCATTACCGCCTTGACGACAATGTCGGCACGCAAAAACAGCGCCAGAAATGAGAAGTCAGCGTCAGCCTGTAGGGCAAGAGCGAGTACAATATCCATAATGATCCTGTCTAATTATTTGCCATCATCATCCGATGACTAGCTTAATGTTGGGTTGAGATTGTGACCATATTGCGGTCAATTGCGGTTAAGAAACGAGACAAGAAGCGTATTCAGTGCTGCGGGTAACCGTTTCGGTCTGCCGTTCAGGTCAATACAGGCAATTTGAATCTCTGCGCTGACCAACACTTCACCATTGCGCAGAATTTTTTGCTGAACCTCAATTCGCGCCCCCCGTGCAGCGGTAAAGCATGTTTGCACATCAAGCACGTCGTCAATTATGGCAGGCCTGGCAAAACCGATCGTCATCCGCCGCACCGCAAAGGCAAGCGGAGTTTCACCCTCCAGCAATTCTTTATGGCCAATGCCGGTAAGGCGTAAACATTCTGTGCGCCCGCGTTCCATGAAGCGCAAATAGGACGCGTGGTAAACAACACCGGAAAAGTCTGTATCTTCATAATAGATACGGATCGGCAGATGGTGTTCGCGCTCATTTATGTGACCGGTTTGCGGGGCTGTTTCATTCATTTTCCGGCACCAAAAAGATCAGCCTCCGTTGTACCTTGCGCCGGTGCCTGCAGCCCCAGATGCTCATAAGCCCGTCCCGTGGCTACACGCCCACGCGGTGTGCGTTGCAAAAGTCCTTGCTGGATCAAAAACGGCTCGATCACTTCCTCCAGTGCATCGCGGGCTTCCGAGAGGGCCGCAGCCAGGGTATCAAGCCCCACCGGCGCGCCCGAAAATTTCTCGGTCAGGGCATAAAGATAACGCCGGTCTTGCGTGTCCAGCCCCAGCGCATCCACCTCCAGGCGCTTTAGCGCCGCGTCGGCAGCTTTAGCATCAATAATGGCAATCCCGTCAGCTTGGGCAAAATCGCGCACCCGGCGCAGCAAACGCCCGGCAACACGGGGGGTTCCACGGGCGCGCCGGGCAATTTCTCTCGCGCCATCGCCGCTCACATTTGCGCCCAGTTTTCCCGAAGCCCGGGTGACGATTTGGGTCAGCTCGGCCACGTCATAAAAATCCAGCCGCGCCGGTACGCCAAAACGATCACGCAATGGCGTTGCCAGCAAACCTGCACGGGTGGTGGCACCGATCAGGGTAAAGGGCGACAAATCGATCTTGATGGTGCGCGCCGACGGCCCCTCACCAATGATGAGATCAAGTTCAAAATCCTCCATGGCCGGATAGAGTATTTCCTCCACATGGGGGGCCAGGCGGTGAATTTCATCAATGAACAGAACGTCTCGCGGTTCCAGATTGGTCAGTATCGCCGCCAGATCCCCGGCCTTGGCAATCACCGGGCCAGAGGTAGAGCGAAATCCAACCCCCAGCTCCCGGGCGATAATTTGCGCCAATGTGGTCTTGCCCAGGCCCGGCGGGCCGGAAAGCAACACATGATCCAGTGCATCATTACGCCCTCTGGCAGCATTGACAAAAACCTTGAGATTGTCCACCAGCGCGGCCTGACCAACAAAGCTGTCAAAGCTTTGCGGGCGCAGCGCCTTGTCGCGTCCATCATCGGCCTGGATACTGCCGGATATGATCCGGTCATCGTTTTGGTTGTCACTCACCGTCCCATATCCTTTAGCGCCGTGCGGATCAGACTATCCAGCCCTGTGTCCTCACCCAGTTCACGCTGGGCGCTGGCTATCGCGCGCTGGGCATCCGGTTGCGCAAGACCCAGATTAACCAGTGCCGATACGGCTTCGGCGTTGATCGATAACGTGGCCGCCACAGGTGCTGCTGCGTCCCCCGGTATAAACCCGCCCAAAGCGCGCCCCAGGGGTGGTGGCTTGTCTTTTAGTTCCCCGGCTATGCGCGCGGCAATACGTGGGCCTACCCCTTGCGCCCGGGCTATGCTGGCCTTGTCTTCCAGTGCCGCTGCGTTCATCAGTTCGCCCGGTGACAATGCATCCAGAACCGCAAATGCCGCCTTTGGCCCCACCCCTTGAATATCCTGCAATCGCATAAACCAGGCCCGTTCTTCCTCAGAGGCAAAGCCAAAAAGTCGCAGCATGTCCTGTCGCATGATGGTTTCGATATGCAAGGTCGCCGTCTCGCCAACAATCAGCGTTCGCAAGGTGCTGGAACCGCATTGCACCAGATAACCCACCCCGCCCACATCGAGGATCATTTCGCCGCCGCCAATGGTATCCACAACGCCGTTTAGTTTGCCGATCATGAGTCCTGCTCCAGTGCACTGGCCAGCGGCGCATGGTTGGCACAACATATGGCAATCGCCAGCGCGTCAGCTTCATCAGCCTTGGCCGCACACCCCGGCAGCAACATGGCCACCATGGCGGCCATTTGACCTTTGTCGGCGCGCCCGGTGCCAACCAGTGCCTTTTTAATGGTGCGGGGCGCATAGTTTTCTACACCAAGACCGGCTTGCGCCGGAGCCAGCATGGCCGCCGCCCGCGCCGCACCCAGTTTTAGTGCCGAGGCAGCGTTTGAATTCATGAAAGTGTCTTCAATGGCGGCACGATCTGGCCGGTGCGTCTGGATCACCTCGTTCATTTGTTCAAAAATGCTCAGCAATCGCACACTCATTTGCGCTTTCGGATCAGGTATAACTGTACCGCAGGCATGGAAGCTGATGCGCGTCCCACGCACGTCCACCAGACCCCAGCCACAGCGGCGCAGGCCGGGATCAATCCCCAAAATACGAATCACCTGGCTCATAAGCGCAGTCTAGGGTCAAAAAGAGTGAAAAAGCACCAAATGAGGGACAATTAAGGGTACAAATAACGCACACAAGGGTCAGTTAAGGGGCGGATGTGGGGCGGCCAAGGGGCAGGAGGTGTCCCCTGGCGCGTTCCTTGGGAGTTTGGGGGTCATTATCACGCGGATTACTTGGGACTGTTTAAAATTCTGTGTCATTCCAGTAGCTTTGATAAAAACAGGAATGATGATTATGACCAGATTACCAAGCAAGACCACTGATTTTAACTTTGATGAAGCTCTTCAATCCTTACAGGCTGGCCAGCCACTTT
>JAJFFQ010000012.1 GCA_021776565.1 Robiginitomaculum sp.
ACAACAGTTTTCAGTCTTTCGTTGGTGTCATCATGTATGCCGCCGTTCTGGCAACAATCGGCGTTTCAGTCGCCACAACCTTCATGGCGTAATCAGTACGTCCAAACCTGCCGTGTTCAACACTGGTGAAAGTCAGGAACACAGTAAAGAAGCAGGCTTGTATAATACCATAAACCCCTGCCCCCCAGCAAAACACTAATCCCGCTACTAACATAGCGGGATTTTTTTGTACGCACCCCAACGCATATACGCGAGATGATATTTTGAGCGTCACTTCAAGCAATGATAGAGGTTCTCATATCCAAATATTATGACCTGTCATTTCCCTTTTCAGGTTTTTAATCTCAAATGATGTTACTGAATTATTGGCTGGCAAGTTACGCATGTTTCGGCTATCAGACGTCGCACCGTGTGCCGCCTTAGCTCAGCTGGTAGAGCATCTGATTTGTAATCAGGGGGTCGGGAGTTCGAGTCTCTCAGGCGGCACCAATTATTTCAATGGCTTAACGCAACACAAAAAAATTAAAGGGGCTGACATAAATAGTCAGAGTCGTAACTTGATTGTCTTTTCCTGTATTAATTTTCGGTGTCATTCATGGCTCGACCAGATGCCAAGCCAGGTAACGGATAAATTTATCGCCATCCCATTCTATGGTGACTTCCGATTTTTCGATTTGACTCAAAATTAACAAATCATTCCCGGTATTGGCATCTTGCCGCATCTCCCATGCTTCCATTTTGTTCAGATATTGCGCCAGACTGTAATAGCCTTCAAAAACCGGTTGATCCTCGAAAGATTTAAGTTGTTTTTTCGCATGTTCGCCATAACCCATAACGCTAAGCCATGTGCCAGCCCGGCAAATGGCAATGCCGCGTTTGCCATCTGATTTGCGTATGATCGGGGCAATATCATCGTGGGCATCATCGCCATCCATATCGCCACCTATCATACGCGGCATTATCCACGCAGAAAGCTCATATTTTTTATGATCCAGCCCGCAACCATACATGGTCTCTTTTTCTTCATCCAGAAACAGCGGGCTTTGGGCATTGGCTTCTTCGATAATGTCTTCTTCGGTTTTGGGCCAGGTCAGGCAGACATGAAATTTCAGGTAATTCATCCGCGCTTTTTGACCTGGCTCCAGATCGGTCAGGCCAAAGTCTCTTATGGTGAACACTCCGCGTCCGGCATTCGGATCAAGTTCAACCAGACCGGTCGAAGGCCGAAACCCGCCTGTGCCGCTTAATGACGGAGAAAACTGAAACAGGCGCAAATGCTGCGGCGCGTTTACATCGCCAGTGTTTTTGCCGGTATTGGCGGCATTACGAAAATGCCAACCATATATTTCACGCGGGTTTGGCCCGTTAAACGGCGGAGTGATCTGGCTAAGATCCATCTTGTCCTTGTCGCGCAAGCGCATATCCCAGCCATATTTGGATGATTCCAGCCAAAAAATCTTGTCGCCAACGGATGTAAGATAGGTATGCTTGCCCATCACCTCGCCGTGCAAAGCGTGTGCGTGGCGTTCTGGCGTAGGCTCGCAAGTTTGCGCCTGCGAGGTTTGCGCCACGGCAAAACCTGTTGCCAAAGCGACAAGAAAAAGAAAAGAAAATTTCATTTGCGTTTTACATCGCTCATTGGTGATCGTGAGGCCTGTTCCACCAGCATTAATGCCCGGTTGATAACCGGATGTTCACGCAGGCAGGTCTCGCTCAGGTTTATCTTGTTGACACTGACGATACCGTTTTCATATTCGACGTTTCGCTCCAACTCCAGGTTCCAGCTCAATCCTTTGGTAAATGGCCCCGGGGTATTGCGGCAATCGGCAAACGCTTCCTGGCCAAGCAGGGCCATTTCCTCCAGCGCCGCACGCATTTCAACCAGGGTCTTGGCCCTGATGGTGGAAGTGAAGACCTGGTTTTTCGGGGCCGGGCCGGTTTGTATCCATTTGCGCTTGCGCGAATCTACTTCCATTTTGACAAACAGAAAAGGATCGCTCAAATCCAGCCGGTACATGGTGGCGGTAAAGCCCGGGATGGCATTATATTCCGAAGCCGAACCCGCTTCGGCCTGAAAACTTTCCCTGGCCTTGAAAGCGGCCATTCCATAATAGACCACTGACAACAGGGTAAAAACCAATGCCGTAACGGACAGGGCTTTGCCCTTTAGCTTCAAACCCAGAATGATGCTGATAACCAGCAAGAAGATAGCGCCAAGCACGCCGTACCACAGCACCATGACCCCGCCGGCCAGCCCGTCAGCCCTGGTGACAAAAAACCGTGCACCGACATTGGCACCCACAGCAAAACCTGTCGCCAACATGCCAAGGGAAAGAACAATACGCCAAAGAATGATCTTCATGGTCTGTCTCCTTGTTATGGGTGTTTGGCGCGGCGAATAATGTCCAGACTTGCCGGGCTGAAATCTTCGCTTTTACTGCCAGAACCGCCTGTATTGCGAGAATCGCCGGGATCAAACATCAAGCCATCCTGGTTATGGTCGCCGCCAAACAAATGGCCAATTTCGTGAGGCGCCACGTCGGTCAATCGCCATCCCGGCGCATTCTGGTTGCCAGATGCAAGTTCACGACCGGATTCCTGAAAGATAACAGCGCCCATACCGTTCTGTACGCCGGGAGTATTATCCGCCTGCCCGGAAATAGCGCCCTCCCAGCTATATCCGCTTGCACCTGCGCTGCCGCCATCGCCATCCTCGCTAATCATGCCCTGAAAGCCATTGAGCAAATAGACCACCCAGAATTGCGGATCGTTATGATAGGAGATGTTATCAAAAGCATAGACAGACCGCAGATAGGCTTGGTCATCTTTTTTATAATGCAGCCGGAACGGGACGGTTTTTGTTGAATTGGGCGCCTCGTCTTCCACGGGCAGAATATAGGCTGGTTCAAAGACATCTTCCAGCCGGTCCAGCTTGATGTCATCGAGTGGCGATCCGGTTTTCAAGACATCATTGTCTGTCATTGTGAATGACATTCCAATAATACTGTCATCCCACGGCCCCCAACTAGAACTGTAGTTAATGTCGACCGAATCATTTGCACCATTTTTCGCGGTATTTCCTGTTACAGAGTAATCGTTTCCGCCAATTACCATTTTCCCACGTTTATAGGCATCATTCATGCCCTTGTTTTTTGACCTGGACTCTTCTGGCAGACTTGCATAAAGATTTTTGCTGATATCAAGGGTGTATTGCAGCCCCCCTGAGGCCGTTCCAATGGCCTGATAGTCAGTAATCGTGCCTGTTACCTCGTTATCGGCGACGTCGCCCATTTTATCAATTTCCAGATAGAATTTACGCCAGACGGTCAGCACATCAGAGGCGTATTTTTCGTGTTCGAGTATCCTTGCCTTGTCCACGGACTGCTCGGCATCCAGCACATCTGGGTCGACGATTGCCATGGTGTTAGCGGCCCCAAACGCAGAGAGCTTGGTGTCATCGTTTTCCAGGTTCATCAGGGTCATGATATCACCGCCGCCAACAATGCGAAAATTATCGCCGGGCTGCATGGTGGTCTCAAACTCAAAGGTTTTGTTGTCTTCATAAAAATCAATTTTCAGATAATCAGTAGTGCCTTCCGGCCAACCACCACGCTTTGAAGGGGTTTCGCCCCGGTTGTCGGTGTTGGAATCCTCCATATCCACCTCATCGCTATTGGCGCTTGGATCATCCACATCCATGGCCCGAAACACTAACTGCACCGGTTCCACCGGCTTGACGTTAAGGGTAACTTCCACGTCAACGGTATTGCGCGCCAAGCTTGTCGGCTGGTTGCCGTCCCAGCGTTTTCCGGGAAACACTCGCCATGATTTCAGGTCTCCAAAACCGCCAGGCCAGTTTGGATCCTCATCAAGATTATCATCATCCTTGATACTGTTTTCCTTGCCTTTCAGTTCAATTTTTTCAATACCCAAAATGGTGATCGTCACCTTGTCATCCTGCAAGGCTTTGCCGCCTTCCTCCTCGGTATATAAAAATTCAAATTTGACATCGCGCTGGCTGGTGCTGGGCTTGATGCCCTCCACCCATAGATGCCTGATCCATTCCCCGTCTTTTTCTTCCAGAAATCCCGGTGCTTCAACGGGCTTATCCATTTGATCGAATTCTTCTGTCTTGCGGGCATCCTTCCAGACCTTTACGGCACCGGACGGTGAGGTCAGGCGTAATTCCACATAGCCAGCTTCGCGAACGGGTAGACTAAGCACCATTTCGATCAACTCGTTGTCGTCCTTGCTCATGCCTTTTTCATCGTCAATGTCGAATTTGCCGTTTCCATCATCATTATCCAGATTGACGAAGGTTTGGGCACCAATATCTTCCTCATCCGGATTGCTGATCTTCACCCGGCTGATGCCAATAACCTTTGGTTTGTAGAGGGTGATCTGCAAATCACCGCAAAAGCGCACACTATCGATCTTCACCTCGGTGCCCTCATGCACCTTGCCAACACCCAAACCCAGATTACGGACGCCGCCGGCCGGTTTCAGGGTTAGTTCAATGGTTGCACGATCAAATGTCTGCCCTGCCTTGCCTGGAATTCTGGAAATGGGCATTTTGAACTCGATCCACTGACCGGCATTTTTGGAAATTGAATTTATTGCACCGGAACCGGAATTGGTGCCGCCAATAACCTGGCTACCTCTATGTACTGTTGCATTGATCCATAACTCATCGCCACCGACAAAGCGGCCTTTATAGACACCGCACAGATATTCGCCTGGCTCATCATCAGTGATGGAAAGTGCGAGTGCAGCTTTATCAGTGACCGGATTGCCCGCGGTCAATGCAGCGCAATTACTGCCGCATGAGGTAACGCCGCCGGGGATCATTGGCACCATTTCTGTGGGTACATATTGCGCTGCTTCTGGCGGCAATTCCATTTTTTTGGCAACCAACCTCAAGGAATAGGAACCGGTATGGGCGTCAGAGGATTTGAATACTGCCTGCATGTCCACGCCAGCCTGGGCTGTGGCCTGCATGACCTGTTCGCCACCGTCAAAATTCTTGAAGCCTCTAGGCTCGTCGCCGTCCCAGCTTTCAAAGCCGCCATTGGCAATGTTGATCTCGACATCCTCCGGGTCGAGGCCACCGCCACCACCGCCGCCGGAACCGTTACAGATCGCAACGTCTCCCTGATACTCTTCTGTGTCCGGAAATTGCCCTTCCTCGGCCAGGCACATGGAAACTTCCATGGAACCCAGCCAGCTTTTTGAGTTGATATGGCAACAATCGGCAATTTCAGCTTCCACTGTTTTTGACGCCAATTGTCCGCCGCCAATACCCGGCGGCATACCGGGTATGGTCGAGAGGTCAGGCATGCCAGGAATGTTGGGCATGGCTGGCATGCCCATATATTGTTGGGCAATACCTTGGGTTTTTTGCGTGCAAACCATGGCCTGTTGCATTTTTTTCAGTATGTCTTGCGGATCGGTCATGTCGGCGATCGACACATGACCCGGTTTTGCCTCGCAAGCCTCTGCCGAAGCCGCGCTGATCCAGTCACCGGTTTGTGTATTACAACAGTCTTTTGATTGCGCCAGCGCGGAGGTCGCCAACAATGACCCGAACAACACAATAGACAAGCCGGGCCATCCGCCGGAGCGGCTTTGCTTTTTTGCGTTCATCATTTCATTACTCTCCCAAAACCAGCATCCGGCTTCACCGGTGCAGAGGCGTCCCTCGCCTGTGGTTTATTTGCAAGTAAAACGCAAGTTTACGCCCTATTTTGGCATATTATTCATTTCTTCGCTGACAATCTTCAAAAGAGCTGGATCGCTCATAGCCAGTTTGGACATCCCCATAGCAATACGTGATTGCACGGCCATCAGTTCACTTTGATGACCAGAAAGTGCGGCCGAAGCCGCCACCCCACCAAGCTTGCCGTCATATTTTTCTGCCATGGCTTCAAACTTGACGCTGGCGGCGCGAATCGCACTCGCCGCTTTTTTTGCACTGGCCTCATCATGGACGGCCTCAATGGCGCTGGCCATGTTTTCCATCTCACTGACATAGACCTTGGCAATTTTTTGTTCTGGCGTGACCGCCACGCCGCCACCACCGCCGCAAGCGGCAAGGGCCAAGGTGCAACTTAACAGGACTGCTATTTGCAAGAGCTTCATATCGCGTTCCTTTTTACGAGCATTAGGAATATCTATAATAACCATAACAAACGAGAAAAACAAAATTTTCATGTTATTTATGCCTTGCTGCATATTTAGTGGTAAATTTTCTATATATACAACTAGGACATATGACCCAGTTTTATATATTATCATTTTCATCTATCACATAATGCTATATGTTACAGGTGAGAGCGAACAAGTCGCCCCATATTTACTATTTGAGGAAATCAAATGTTGTTTTTATCCAGGCTGATGGCTATTCTGATTTTTGCGGCAATATTTGCAAGCACTGTGTCTTTCGCCGAAGATGTTGAGGGTGTGCAGGAACACGCTCTCATCACCCGCTATCCGGGGCAGGAAATTCGCTGGCAACACATCGAAAACTATATGCCCTACAAAGTACCCGCCGGGCCGGTCACTGGTTATCGCACCATTGGTGAGTGGATCGAAACGCAAGGGCGCGTGACGCGCACGTTTTATCGCTATCAGGGAGAAGACCGTGCCTATTCGGAGTTTTACCTGAATTACCTAGAAGCCCTGAAAGCCCAGGATTTTGAAATCCTGGGTCAAGGCATATCCGATACCCGGGGCGGCAATGGCGTAGGTAGCAGACAATGGAATAACATCTATTATGGCGAAAATCCCGCAACCAAACCTGGTGAGGTTGGCACCATCATTTCGGGCACATCTTCACAAAGTGGTGCGGGTACAATCGTCGCACGCAAGGAGCGCGCTGCGGGAACCGTTTATGTTGTGCTTATGGTTGAGCAACATTCCAAAGATTATGTTGGAACCCTGATTGACATTATTGAGGTCGAGGCTGCGGAAACCGGCCTGGTGGTTGTGGATGCTGAAGCTATTGGTTCAGACATTACCGAGTATGGCCGGGTGGTACTGGATGGCATTGTTTTTGATTTTGACAAAGCCACGCTAAAACCCGAATCAGACGCTGCGCTTAAAGTTATTGCGGGGTATCTCAAGGATAATGCTGACAAGCAGTTTTATGTAGTCGGACATACCGATTCGGTTGGCACATTTGCCTATAACCACAAACTTTCCGCCGACCGGGCACATGCTGTGGTTGACGCATTAAGAACTGGCTATGGCATCGCTGCAAAGCGTCTGGAATCTCATGGTGTTGGCCCACTCAACCCGGTATTTTCCAACACATCCGAGGGTGGTCGCGCCAAAAACCGCCGGGTGGAGCTTGTTGAGCGGTAATGCGGTAAAGTGAAGCCGTATGCTTAATATAATCATAGCAGATGACCACCCGATATTTCGGGCCGGGTTGAAAGCTATCCTGTGTGATGATTTTGAACATGCCCAAGTGCATGAGGCTGCGGACAGGGCAAAACTGCGCCAAATTCTGTCAAAGACACCTGCTGATCTTTTGTTGTTGGATATATTCTTTCCTGGGCTGGAGCCGGAAGCCGACATCCAAATACTGCGCAAGCAATACCCGCTGATGGCCATTTTGCTGGTCTCCATGTTAAGCGAACGGCGTGCAGTCGAACGTTTATTGCGAGCAGGGGCCAATGGATTTGTCTCAAAATCTGCTCCGCCAGAATGTATGCAACAAGGACTTGCAAAAGTCATGGCCGGGGAGCGCCCGATTTATCTTCCCGTTTCGGGTTATTGCAATATCGCCAGAGGTGATGACAATTTGGCGACAACATTGCCAAAGCGTCAATTAGAGGTATTGCGGCTTATTTGTAAGGGACATTCAAACAAGGAGATCGCCAGGGAGCTTTCTCTTTCCACCTCAACAATTCGGGCGCATGTGTCAGCTCTTTTTCAAAAGCTGGGTGTTTCAAACCGGGCGGCTGCGGCCAGTTTTGGCACTGTTCACGGGGTGCTCGATTCATGCGATGGCACTCAGAATGGCAGAACGTAATTGAGCCGGGCGCACAGGCTTGTGCAGGACAATAAATCCGGCGTCTAAAATTGCCTGGCGCGCCTCTGGCAAAGAACTGCCGGTGACAATCAAGGCCGGAACAGTGCCATGAGCTTCCTGAATTGCAGCAATAACCTTCAATCCTGTCTGACCAAACCCAAGATCATAGTCCGAGATAATAATGTCGGGCTTGGGAAGTATAATAATCTCGTCTGCCGACAGAGAGGAACGCGTATCAATCTCCCAACCCCAATTTGAAAGCAAGGCTGCACTGGCCTCCAGAGTTGCCCGATCATCGTCAATAATCAAGGCACGACCGGCAACATCAAATTTTACAGTTGATGCCTCTGATGAAGGTCTGGAAAAAGTGCCTGTTGGCTCCTGAGCCGCGCGAAAGGGGCCAATGCCAAACGTCGTTCCCCTTTTTTCTATTGATGAAAATTCAATTTTCACATTGAGCAATTGTGTCAGGCGACTGACAATAGCCAGACCGAGACCAAGCCCTTCTGCCACCGCACCGTCTCCTCTTTGAAATTCTTCAAATATACGCGCCTGGTCTGCTTTTGGAACACCACGACCCGTATCACGCACAATCAGCATGGTGCCGCTTTTCGTGTTCTGTGAACTGATGAAAATATCCCCACCATCGGAATGACAGATCGCATTGGAAATCAGGTTTTGCAATATCCGGCGGATAATCAATGGATCGCTTTGAATAAACGCCTTATGTGCTTCTGGCCTAAGTTCAACATTTTCAGCCTGGGCGGCCGGTTGGTATTCATCTGCTATTTCCTGGATGAGCAAGCCGATATCTATTGGCAAGGATTTTGGAATGATTTGGCGCGAGTCCAGTAAGGTGACATCAAGCAGCGCATTAAACAGCTTTGAAAGTGATTCAACGGACTGTCCGATCCGCGCCATCACATTTTCCGCACGTGGGGGCAGGGTTTCATTAGCAATTGAGGCCAGTTGTAGTCCCACCGCGTGAATGGGTTGACGCAAATCATGGCTTGCCTGAGCCAAAAACCGTGACTTGGCCAAATTGGCACTCTCTGCCTCAGCGCGTGCTGTTTTCAACTCAACAGCCTGGCGCTCAAGTGTTTCAGCCAGTTGTGCCTTTTCCCATTGCAACACGAAACCTCGCCGGGTGAAGCCGCGAAGTACCCAGCCAAGGCCCAGCATAATGCCTAGAAAAATAAGCAACATAATGGCAGAGGCAATGCCCTGAACGCCCTCATTGTCAATAAACAGGCGCGTGGCACGAACCGAAACAATCATGAGCAGTGTTCCCGACATCACCGGAAAGTGCAAATTTTGTGTGCCCGTCAACATCAGCACGGCCCCGCCAATAATAAAGCCGACAAAATTGCGTAAATCACTCGCGTCGTTTGGAGTCAATGTCAGCCCAAACCAGGCCCAGCCAATGGCAAGCAAAATTGCAGAAATATCAAAAGCAAGGGGCCATTTGTCTAAGGCTGTTTCACGGTTGGCAAGTAGTGCGCCATAAAAGCATATAATTGCCTGAACTATGGCCAGCAGACTCATCCAGATTGCCCAGAGGACAATCTGTTGGTGCTGCGATTCATTCCAGAGCATAGCCGTCAACAATACAGCAGATATGAGGTGCATTTGCCAGATGAAACGCCCAAGTTTCATAACCAGAGCGTCACTCTGGTAGCGAACATATTCAGTGCAGGCTTTATCTAAAATAGCGCCTTTTCCCTGGATGTGAAGTTTCAGAGTATGGTCTTGAAGTATGGGATCAATCACGCAAAGCCCGCCATTTACGCAAGCGTTCAGCCACAGCCTTTTCGTAACCGCGCCCGGATGGTTGATAAAATTCAGAACGCGGCATGCCATCCGGGAAATAGTTTTGCCCGGAAAACCCCTCTTTCGCGTCATGGTCATAGACATAGCCTTTGCCGTAACCTTCATCTTTCATCAATTTTGTCGGGGCATTTAATATATGTTTTGGTGGCATCAGAGAACCGGTTTCATGCGCCGCCTTTTTCGCCTCCTTAAAGGCTGTATAAACCGCATTTGATTTTGGTGCACAGGCCAGATGAACAACTGTTTGCGCCAGGGCCAGTTCTCCCTCCGGGCTGCCTAAAAACCGGTAGGTTTCAACGGCAGCAATGGCGGTTTGCAGCACTGACGGATCTGCATGGCCTATATCTTCGCTAGCCATGCGTACCAGACGGCGCGCCAAAAATAACGGGTCTTCGCCGCCAGCCAGCATACGGGCAAACCAGTATAGCGCCGCGTCCGGGTCTGAGCCACGAACCGCCTTGTGCAGCGCAGAAATGAGGTTGTAATGCTCCTCGCGGGTTTTGTCATAAGCCGGGCTACGTTTTTGCAATGCCTGAGCCAGGTCTTTGGTTTGCAAAGGTATTTTTGCGTTCAGCGCAAAGACCTCCTCGGCAAGGTTAAGCAGATAACGCCCATCACCATCAGCCATGGCGCGCAGGGCATCACGAGCTTGTGGCTCCAGCGGCAAAGATATGTTCATCAGGGCTTCGGCGCGAACCAAAAGTTCTTCCAGCGCAGCATCATCCAGGCGCTTGAGCACCATCACCTGGCAACGCGAAAGAAGCGCACCGTTTAGCTCAAATGAGGGGTTTTCCGTTGTTGCCCCGATGAGAGTCACTACACCTTCTTCGACAAATGGCAAAAACCCATCTTGCTGGGCGCGGTTAAAGCGATGAATTTCATCCACAAACAATAATGTGCCCTGCCCCGCACTACGCCGGTCTTTGGCCGCTGCAAATATTTTGCGCAAATCGGCCACCCCGGAAAAAACCGCAGACAGTGGCTCAAAATGAAGGGAACAATGATCGGCCAATAGCCGCGCAATGGTGGTCTTGCCTACCCCCGGTGGCCCCCAAAGCACCATTGAGGATAGCCTCTTTGTGCCTACCATGCGCCCAATGGGGCCATTCCCACCCAGAAGGTGTTCCTGTCCGGCCACCTCGTCCAGTGTATTAGGGCGCAACCGATCAGCCAGGGGGCGCGGCGCATTCTCTTCCAGACCTGCTACTTCAAAGAGTGTGCTCATGTATGGGTGATAGCACAGAACGTCGGCTTAATGCCAAGCCAGGATCAGGAACGCAGCCGAATAACTGTGGAGACTGATCGACCACCACGCAAGATGGACAAGGGCCAGCGCCGCTCTCCCTCATTGGCATCCAACGCATCGCGAACATCCTCTACCGCTTCAATATCCATTTCAGCGATGCTTTCCAGTATGTCACCAGCACGCAACCCGTAATAACTGGCCGGACTTCGTGCCGCCACTTCAAGAATAATGACCCCTGAGGCAAATTCATCGACACGGATTTCCTCTGCCAGAGCCGGTGATAAATTGGCAATTTTTGCGCCAGCCAGCGGGTTTATGCCATCCAGAACAGTTTCATTACGACCCGGTGTTTCTGGCGCTGAACTGGTTTCAAGAGATAAATTTTTATTATTGCCATCGCGTATTACCGACAATGACAGTGTTTCACCAACCTTGTGCGTGGCCAGCCGAAAGCGCAGTCCTTGTTCGCTATTGATTTCATGATCGTCAATTGTTGTTACGACATCACCGCGCTCGACGCCCGCCTGATCCGCCGGCCCATTTGGAAATATCTCTGACACCAGTGCTCCATGAGGACGAGCCAGCCCTAATGAAGCTGCCATATCCCGATCCACCTCTTGCAGACGCGCACCAAACCACGGGCGTATCACACGATCAACTTCACCGTTTATGGCGGCGTCCACCACCCGCGCCACCATGGCCGATGGTATGGCAAAACCAATACCGTTAGAGCCACCAGAACGCGATAAAATCACAGTATTAACGCCCAATAACGTACCATCCATTCCCACCAGAGCACCGCCAGAATTACCCGGATTGATCGCTGCATCTGTTTGAATGAAATTGGTGAAATCTGCTGCACCCACATCGGTGCGCGCCAGCGCCGAAACAATACCCGACGTAACCGTTTGCCCCACCCCGAACGGGTTACCAATGGCCAACACCAGATCACCGACCTCGGCTTCACCAGCATCATGAAATGGCATAACGGGCAAGATTTCGCCATCCGTATCAATCTGTAAAACCGCCAGATCGGCCTGCTTGTCAGACAGCAGCAGCTTTGCATCAAATTCACGCCGGTCGGCCAGCACTACACGCAATTCATCGGCACCATTAACCACATGATTATTGGTCACAATGATGCCGTCACCGCGCACAAGAACACCTGAACCCAATGATTGCTGAACCCGTTCCTGGGGGCCGAAAAACCCTTGACCAAACAGGCGGCCAAAAAACGGATCACCGGAAAAGCGCGAGGCTGAACTCCTCACCACCTTACGCGAATACACATTAACCACAGCCGGAGCTACGCGCTTTACCAACGGCGCGTAAGATAGCTGCACCTGCATGGTATTTTGTGGAATTTCACGCGCCGTTTGTGCGTGGGCAGCAAAGGGAATTAACAAAAAAGACAGGACGGTGAGGAGATAAGTTTTCATCATTGCATTATTCCAGATAAAACATGGCGCAATTTTGACATTGGCTGCGCTCTTAATCTTTGGATATAGGATGCTGGCCGGGCAATTTTAAGTTACAAATTGTAACACTTTGCCGCATAAAAAAACGGCCTCCCATTTTGGAAGGCCGTTTTTGAAAAAATGTAAGCTGAAGATCACTCTTCGGCTGCGGCCTCTTCACGTTCCATGCGCTCATGGTCGGCCTTGCCTTTGGCGTCTACATCACGATCAACAAGCTCGATCACGGCAATCGGAGCATTGTCACCATAGCGAAACCCGGCTTTGAGCACCCGGGCATAACCACCCTGGCGATCCTTGTATCGTTCACCCATGACGGCAAACAGCTTGGCGGTTGCGGCTTCGTCGCGCAGGCGCCCGGCGGCGCGGCGGCGCGAAGACAGATCGCCTTTTTTAGCCAGAGTAATCAGTTTTTCCACGATAGGCCGTAATTCCTTGGCCTTTGGCAGAGTTGTGGTGATTTGTTCATGAGTGATGAGTGACGCAGCCATATTGGCGAACATCGCCTTGCGATGTTCGTGCGTTCTGTTGAGTTTGCGGTGCGCAATACGGTGGCGCATGACGGTCTCTCCTTAAAGGCGGATACGTTAGTTCGTAAATCAGTTCGTTAAATGTTGTCTTCGTGCTTCTTGGCCAGATCGTCAATATTTTCAGGTGGCCAGCTAGGTGCTTCCATCCCCAGATGCAAACCCAGAGAGGCAAGCACTTCCTTGATCTCATTCAAAGACTTGCGGCCAAAGTTGGGAGTGCGCAGCATTTCAGCTTCGGATTTGAGAATAAGATCGCCGATGTAAACGATGTTATCATTCTTCAGGCAGTTGGCAGAGCGCACGGAAAGTTCCAGTTCGTCCACTTTTTTCAAAAGTGCAGGATTGAAATCAAGTTCTTGCGCGGCGTCATTGGCCTTCTCGTCCTCAGGTTCCTCAAAGTTGATGAAAATCTGGAACTGGTCTTGCAAAATTCGTGCTGCGAAAGCCACAGCGTCTTCGGGCGTTACGGCACCATTGGTCTCAATGTCCATGATAAGTTTATCATAGTCCAGAACCTGACCTTCCCGAGTGTTTTCCACAGAAAATGCAACACGGCGAACCGGACTAAACAGAGAGTCAACTGCGATCAGACCAATAGGGGCATCTTCCGGACGATTTTTATCAGCAGCAACATAACCCTTGCCAGTATTGACCGTGAATTCCATTCTGATGCTGGCACCATCGTCGAGCATACACAGAACGTGATCCTTGTTCAGAACCTCAACATCTGCGGTTTCCTCAATCATGCCTGCGGTAACTTCGCACGGGCCGGTCGCGTTCAGCACAACCCGTTTTGGGCCTTCATTATGCATAAGCAGGGCAATTTTTTTGATGTTCAGAACAATGTCGGTAACATCTTCGCGCACACCCTGAATGGAGGAAAATTCGTGCACAACCCCATCAATCTGCACCGCCGTAACCGCAGCACCTTGCAAGGATGACAAAAGCACCCGGCGTAAACCATTGCCCAGGGTGGTGCCGAAACCGCGTTCCAGTGGTTCAGCGATGATTTGTGCCTGACAACCCTCGTCATGCCCGGATTTGATGACGGGCTTCATGGGGCGGATCAGTTCTTGCCAGTTTTTTTCCAGCACAGCATTACCTCTTGGTTGATCCGGCTTACTAAAAATTTTGCCGGAAGAAAATATATGCGGGTTTAAACCCGACGGCGTTTGGGCGGACGGCACCCATTATGAGGAATTGGAGTTACGTCACGAATGGTGGTGATGGTAAAGCCAATGGCCTGCAAAGCCCGCAGTGCAGATTCGCGACCTGAACCCGGGCCACAGACATTAACCTCAAGGGTTTTCATTCCGTGTTCCTGGGCTTTTTTCCCAGCATCCTCGGCGGCAAGTTGCGCCGCATATGGCGTTGATTTGCGCGACCCCTTAAAGCCCATGACACCAGCCGTTGACCAGGCAATGGCATTGCCCTGTGCATCGGTGATGGTAATCATTGTGTTATTGAACGTCGCACTTACATGCGCAACACCAGAAGTGATGTTTTTTCGATCAGCACGGCGTACCCGTGTTGGTTCCTTGGCCATTATCTATCTGCCTTTATTTCTTTTTGCCGGCAATGGCTTTTGCCGGGCCTTTGCGGGTGCGTGCGTTAGTGTGTGTACGTTGACCTCGCACCGGCAAACCACGCCGGTGACGAAGCCCGCGATACATCCCCAGATCCATCAAACGTTTGATGTTGACTGCGGTATCACGACGCAAATCACCCTCAACCATATAGTCGCTGTCAATCGTCTCGCGAACCTTGAGTACCTCAGCATCGGTAAGCTCCGCAACGCGACGCTCGGCCGTGATGCCAGCCTTCTCGCAAATCTCTTTTGCTATCGCGGGGCCAATCCCGTGAATATAACTAAGCGCAATTTCTACACGCTTGTTCGTCGGTATGTTAACGCCGGCAATCCGAGCCACTATCCATTCTCCATAAAAGACACCGCAAGCGAACAGCTGCCGAATGCGTACAATTGCAATCGCCAGTGACTCTGCCCTTTTGCGGAGGCCGCTTTCTATCCTTCTAGCGCCCCACCCGTCAACCGGTTGAAACACTTAACCAGTCCATTTATTCCAAATCCAGCACGCGCGCCACATCGCCAGCAACGGCGTCTATATCGTTCATGCCTCGTACTTCCCGTAATACACCCTTGCTTTCATAAAACGGCAGCAAGGGGGCTGTTTGTTCGTTGTATGCGTTAAGGCGAACCTCAAACGCTGTCGGGTTGTCATCATCCCGACCCTGCTCTTCAAATCGCAAGGCAATGCGTTTCAAAAGAGCCGCATCATCAACGTTGAGGCGAATCACCCGATTCACCTTTGTATCCCGCCTTGCCAAGAGGCCATCCAGCGCCTCGGCCTGGGCCAAAGTACGTGGAAAGCCGTCAAAAATAAAACCTGGTGCCTTCTTGTTCAGGTCAAGTTGTTCATCAATCAGCGCGATAACAATTTCGTCCGATACAAGATTGCCGGCATCCATAATGGCGGCAACTTTTTTGCCAAGATCAGAGCCAGACTTGCGCGCCGCACGCAACATATCGCCTGTCGATAGCTGAATATAGCCCCGCTCGTGCACCAACCGTTTAGCTTGTGTGCCTTTACCGGCACCCGGTGGACCGAAAATAACCAAATTCATCTGCGCCGACCCCGCAGCTTGGTCTTTTTGATAAGACCTTCGTATTGATGGGCCAGTAAATGTGACTGGATTTGCGCCACAGTATCCATGGTAACGCTAACCACAATCAGAATAGACGTGCCGCCCAGATAAAACGGCACACTATAGGCGTTGACCAGAATGACCGGCAGAAGACATACCGCCGTCAGGTAAAACGCACCAATGATGGTCAGGCGCGAAAGCACATAGTCCAGATATTCAGCGGTACGTTTGCCCGGGCGAATCCCCGGCAGGAACCCACCATTTTTGCGCAAGTTATCGGCTGTTTCTTCAGGATTAAACACAATCGAGGTGTAGAAAAAAGCAAAGAACATAATACCCGCGCCATAAGTCAGCAGGTAAAGGGGTTGTCCCTGCCCCAATGAGGCAACAACAGTACGCAACCAGTCTGGTCCAGATTGGGCAGAAAATCCTGCAACTGTCGCCGGCAGCAATAAAAGTGATGATGCAAAAATTGGCGGTATCACACCAGCGGTATTCAGTTTTAGCGGTAAAAACGATGAATCACCACCAAAGGCCTTATTGCCATGCTGGCGCTTTGGGTACTGGATGAGAAGTCTACGCTGGGATCGTTCAATAAAGACAATAAAGAACACCACACCAACGGCCAGGGCCGTCAGCAGAACAAGGCCAAGAAAGCTGAACTGCCCCACTCGGGTCATATCCAGCGCCTGAAAAATTGCCGTTGGCAAACCGGCCACAATACCGGCAAAAATGATAAGCGAAACACCATTACCAACACCGCGAGCGGTTACCTGCTCACCCAGCCACATCAGGAACATGGTGCCGCCCACCAGGGTAATCACCGTAGACGCCTGAAAGAAGATGCCAGGGTTACCGACCACGCCCTGCGAGCTTTCCAGACCAATGGCTATGCCATAGGCCTGAACAGTAGCCAGAATGACGGTCAAATAACGGGTGTACTGGTTAAGCTGTTTGCGGCCGGTCTCGCCCTCTTTTTTCAGCGCCGCCAGCGATGGCACGCTGGTTTGCATCAATTGCATGATAATAGAGGCCGAAATGTAAGGCATAACGTTCAGGGTGAAGATGGCCAGACGGCTAATGGCACCGCCTGAAAACATGTTCATCATGCCCAATATGCCCTTTTGCGTGTTTTCAAACACAGCGGCATAGGCTTCAAGGTTTATACCAGGAATGGGGATATAGGTGCCAAGCCGATAGACAATCAACGCGCCAAGGGTAAACCAGATACGCTTTTGCAGCTCTTTGGCCTTACCAAAGGCGCCGAAATTCATATTAGCGGCAAGCTGTTCAGCGGCTGAAGCCATAATGTATCTGTTCCCGGTTTAATCAATAAGAACCACAATTGGTTCCCATGACTAGTCTTTAGATGCCTTGGCCTTAGGCGGGGCGGCTTTTTTGGCCATAATAGTTACCGAGCCACCGGCTTTTTCCACAGCGACAATTGCCGACTTGGTTGCACCAGTGAGGGTCAGTGTTACTTTGGCCTTCAACGCGCCATTTGCAAGAAGGCGAATACCGTCGCGTTTACGACGCACCACACCACCAGCAACCAGAGCATCCTCATCAATGGTTTTTTTGGCATCGATTTTCTTGGCATCAATGGCTGTTTGCAGCTTGCCAATGCTCAGTTCCGCATAGCGGGCCTGATTGTGCGGGGTAAATCCACGTTTTGGCAAACGCATATGAAGCGGCATTTGCCCGCCTTCAAAGCCTTTGATAGCCACACCGGAGCGAGACTTCTGGCCTTTTACACCACGTCCGCCGGTTTTGCCCTTGCCAGAGCCAGGCCCACGACCAACGCGTGTGCGTTTGGTTGTTGCACCAGGATTATCGCTAAGTTCGTTCAGTCTCATTTTTCTGCTCCAAAGAAGGCGTCGTTTACGCGCTCTCTTCCACAATGCTGACCATGTGCGCTACTTTGGCAATCATGCCACGCACAGCGGGGGTATCTTCTAACGTGCGCACCTTGCCAATCCGGCCAAGTCCAAGACCAGTCAACGTCTGGCGTTGATCTTTTGGACGGCGAATGTGGCTGCCAGTCTGGCGCACTGTCACGGTTTTTGCTTTTGCCATTATCCTGTTCCCTATCCTTCCGCACCAAGTGCTTCAGGGGCACTGGCACCATCCTGACGGCTGGCAACAAGGTCAGCGACCTTTTTGCCGCGTTTGGCGGCTATAGCCCGTGGGCTGCGTTGCCGACGCAAAGCATCAAAGGTGGCTCGCACCATGTTGTATGGGTTTGATGTTCCCTGGCTTTTTGCCACAACGTCCTGAACCCCAAGGGCTTCAAGCACGGCGCGCATGGGGCCACCAGCAATAACGCCGGTTCCCGGAGGCGCCGCACGAAGAAGAACCTTACCAGCACCAAAATGGCCCTTGCCATCATGATGCAGCGTGCGACCTTCACGCAAGGGCACCCGGATCAGCGTCTTTTTGGCTTCCTCAGTTGCTTTGCGGATGGCCTCAGGCACTTCACGAGCCTTACCATGACCAAAACCAACACGGCCTTTTTCATCACCAACCACCACAAGAGCAGCGAATGAGAACCGACGACCACCTTTCACCACCGCAGCAACGCGATTGATGAAAACCAGACGGTCAATAAACTCGTCTTTTTCCCGGTCGTCTCTGCGACCACGTTTTTCGTTACGGCCTGCCATTTTCCGCTCCCTTAAAACTTCAGACCGCCGCCACGCGCAGCTTCCGCCAGCGCCTTGACCCGTCCGTGATAAATATAACCGCCGCGATCAAACACGACCTGCTTGATACCGGCTTTTTTTGCCCGTTCAGCAATTAATTTTCCAACTATGCCAGCCGCCTGCACATTGCCAGCCACTTTAGCGTCAGCATCTTTTTCCAGCGAAGAGGCCTGTACCAAAGTTGTGCTTTTGGCATCGTCGATCACCTGAGCATAGATGTATTTGTTCGATCGAAAAACTGACAAGCGAGGCATCCCGCCGGCCAGCTTTTTCAGCCGCGTGCGATTGCGCAAGGCACGTCGCTTTAACTTTTTTCTGGGATCTATCATGGCTATTTCTTCTTGCCTTCCTTAGATCTGACAAATTCGCCAACATAACGCACACCCTTGCCCTTATAGGGTTCAGGTTTACGGAAACTGCGAATTTCAGCAGCGGTTTGACCCACAGCCTGCTTGTCAGTCCCTGTAATAACGATTTGCGTTGGCTTTGGCGTTGCCAACGTTACACCGGCACGCGGTGTATAATTAACCTCATGGCTAAAGCCCAATTGCATCACGATTGAACCACCCTTCATCTGGGCACGATAACCAACGCCGCGCAATTCAAGCTCTTTGCTAAACCCGTTGGTAACACCCTCGACCAGATTGGCCGCCAGAGAGCGTTGCAAGCCCCACATGGCACGGGCGCGCTGCGTCTCGTCTGTCGGCACAATGGTGAGTATATTACCCTCAAGCTTGGCATTAACCTCTTTAACGAAGGTCATGCTCAATTCGCCCTTTGGGCCTTTTACTTTTAAGGACTTACCACCAAGTTCAGTGGTTACCCCTGTGGGAATTTCAACCGGTTTTTTGCCAATACGTGACATATCCGTTCCCCTAGCAGACCTGGCAAAGAACTTCGCCACCAACATTGTGTTCACGCGCTGTGGCATCCGACATCACACCCTTGGGGGTAGAAACGATGGCAATACCAAGCCCGTTTTGCACACGAGGCAGGTCTTTGACAGATGAATACACACGGCGACCCGGCTTGGAGACACGTTTGATCTCCGAAATAACAGGTTCGCCCTCATAATACTTTAGCTCAATCTCAAAGGTAGGGAAGCCATCCTGCTCCACTTCCGCATAGCCACGGATATAACCTTCGCTTTGCAGCACATCGAGTACGCGCTTGCGCAGTCTTGATGCCGGGGTCACGGTTTTGCCGCGCCGACGCATCAACGCATTGCGGATACGAGTGAGCATATCGCCCAGCGGATCACTAATCGCCATTGTTGCCTCCTACCAGCTTGACTTGGTCACACCGGGAAGCTGGCCTTGATTAGCCAATTCCCGCAGTGCAATCCGCGACATTTTGAATTTACGATAATAACCACGCGGCCTACCGGTGAGTTCACACCGGTTACGCACCCTTGTGGCTGCCGAATTACGTGGCATTTCCGAAAGTTTGATCTGCGCTGCGATCCGCTCCTCAATGGGCAGGTCTTTATTACGCGCAATGTCTTTCAGACGTGCCCGTTTGGCCGCATAACGCTCGACCATCCGGATTCGTTTATTGTTGCGTTCAATGGCACTTGTCTTAGCCATTAAGTCTTCCTCCAAGTGCGGGATCATACCCGCGTTCCCTAATGCGTTAGTTTGATTTTTCCCGGAAAGGAAAATCAAACTCAGCCAACAGGGCTTTTGCTTCATCATTCGTATTCGCTGTGGTGCAGACAACAATGTCCATGCCCCAGATTTGATCGATTTTGTCGTATTCAATCTCTGGAAACACCAGATGCTCTTTCAGGCCCAGGGCAAAATTGCCACGACCATCAAAACTTTTGCCGCTAAGACCGCGAAAATCGCGAACCCTTGGCAGGGCAATGTTCACCAACCGATCAACAAACTCATACATTTGATCCCGGCGCAGGGTAACTTTAGCCCCAATATTCATGCCATCGCGAAGCTTGAAGCCGGCAATAGATTTTTTGGCAATCGTTGCCACAGGCTTTTGCCCGGCAATCAAACCCAAATCATTCAGCACGCTTTTGATCTTTTTAGAATCCTGCACGGCCTCGCCGACGCCCATATTGATAACAATTTTATCGAGACGCGGAATTTGCATTGGATTTTTATAGCCAAATTGTTTGGCCATTTTGTCGCGAATAGATACGTTATAACGCGCCTTCATCCGTGGCACATAAACTGACTCAGACATCGATTACCTCGCCTGATTTTTTCGCAAAGCGAACTTTTTTGCCATCCTTGAGGGTTTTGAACCCTACCCGTGTTGCCTTACCCGTTTTTGGGTCAGCAACCGCCAGGTTTGAGATATGCAATGGCGCTTCCATTTCCTTGATACCACCTGGGTCATATTGCGTAGGGCGGGTATGGCGCTTGACCATGTTAATCCCCGAAACAACCACCCGATTGGTATCAGTGACCATTTTGACAACTTCACCAGTGCGTCCCTTGTCCTTACCGGCAAGTACGATCACCTTGTCGCCCTTTTTAATTTTTGCGGCCATCACAGCACCTCCGGCGCTAATGAAATGATTTTCATGTGCTTTTTAGCACGCAGCTCACGAGGAACCGGGCCAAAAATACGCGTTCCAACTGGCTCGTTATTGTTGTTAATCAGCACAGCGGCATTGCCGTCAAAGCGGATCGTCGAGCCATCGGCACGTTGAATATCTTTTCTGGTACGCACCACAACGGCTTTGCGCACCTCGCCTTTTTTAACCTTGCCCCGTGGAATTGCTTCCTTCACCGAGACAACAATAATATCACCAATGCGCGCATACCGGCGCTTGGCTCCGCCCAGTACTTTGATGCACTGGACACGGCGGGCGCCTGAATTATCGGCGACCTGTAAATTGCTCTGCATCTGGATCACAGCAGGATCCTCCTCAATCGCGTGGTTCCTAAATAAAGACTAGGCCTGCGCAACCACTTCCCAACGCTTCAGTTTAGACTTCGGCGCACACTCTTGAATGGTGACATTGTCACCGGTTTTGAACGCATTTTGCTCATCATGAGCATGATATCGCTTGGATCGCCGTATAATTTTACGATACAGCGGATGCAGAAAAGTACGTTCGACTTTTACCACAATGGTTTTGGCACCCTTGTCACTTACAACGACACCGGTCAGAAGACGTTTGGGCATTAGCCCTCTCCCTTGGTTTCATTGGTCTTGGCACGCAAGACCGTTTTAAGACGCGCGATATTATGCCTGACGACACGCACGCGGGCAGTATTTTCAAGCTGGCCCGTTGCCTGTTGAAAGCGCAGGTTAAATTGCTCTTTCTTCATGCTCACAAGCTCATCCTTGATTTGATCGGCGCTCATTGCGCGAATTTCAGTAGCGTTCTTCACTTAACTCTCCTCACGCACGCTTAGACCTCACCCTGACGGGTGACGATTTTGCACTTGATTGGTAATTTCGCTGCACCAAGTTCAAGGGCTTCGCGGGCGATGGCATCTGAAACACCATCAATTTCAAACATAATCCGGCCTGGCTTGACCTTCGCGGCCCAAAACTCCACCGAGCCTTTACCTTTACCCATACGCACTTCTGTTGGTTTTTTCGACACAGGTACATCAGGGAAAATACGGATCCATACGCGCCCTGCCCGCTTCATGTGGCGCGTGATGGCCCGGCGAGTTGCTTCAATTTGGCGCGACGTAACACGTTCCGGTTCCAGGGCTTTGAGGCCATGGGAGCCAAAGTTTAGCGTAAATCCACCCTTGGCCGTACCTTTGATGCGGCCTTTGTGCATTTTACGATATTTGGTCTTTTTTGGTTGCAGCATGATCCTGCCCTATACCTTTGTTTACGCGCCGACACGGTTGGAGCGTGCGCGGTTTTCACCAGCAGCTTCAGCCTTGCGATCTTGTGCCATCGGGTCGTGTTCCATGATCTCGCCTTTGTATATCCACACCTTGATCCCGATAATGCCCATGGCCGTTTTGGCTTCAGCAGTTCCATAATCGATGTCAGCTCGCAGCGTATGCAGCGGCACAGAACCATCATGGTATTGTTCAGTCCGGGCAATTTCTGCACCGTTCAGACGACCGCCAACCTTGATTTTGCAGCCCTTGGCACCCATGCGGGTTGCCGTTTGCAAGGCACGTTTCATAGCCCGGCGAAAAGCCATACGACGTTCCAGTTGCTGGGCAATGCCTTCGGCAACCAAAGTTGCATCAATTTCGGCTTTGCGAATTTCAACCAGATTGACAAAAACTTCGTCGTTGACAATTTTGCTCAAGGCCTTGCGCAGAGTTTCAATATCAGCGCCCTTCTTGCCAATCACCACGCCTGGACGGGCGGTATAAATTGTAATGCGGCACTTTTTATGAGGGCGCTCGATAACAATTCTGGAAATACCAGCCTGACTAAGGCGTGCCTTGATGAACTTGCGCAAACGCAAATCTTCATGCAGCAAACGACCATACTCTTTGGTATTGGCATACCAGCGCGAATCCCATGTGCGGTTAATACCGAGCCGTAGCCCGATCGGATTGACCTTGTGACCCATCAGGCTTGCTCCTCAACTTCACGCACCACAATGGTGATTTCCGAAAACGGCTTCATAATCTGGGCTGAACGGCCACGAGCACGGGCACGCCAGCGTTTCATCACCAGATTTTTGCCAACATAAGCCTGCGCCACCACCAGCTGATCTATATCAAGCCCATGATTGTTTTCGGCATTGGCAATGGCTGACTCCAGACATTTTTTAACCGGCAATGCGATGCGGCGGCGCGAAAACTCCAACGTTGCCAAGGCTTTTTCGACCTTCATGCCACGAATAGATTGGGCCACAAGGTTCAATTTCTGCCCACCGGTGCGTAAATTACGCGCCTTTGCAAAAGCTTCCAGGTCGCCAACGCGGCGGGGATTTGAAGATTTTCCCATGACTAAGTCCGTTTCACCTTTTTATCAGCCGTGTGGCCGTAATAAGTCCGGGTCGGCGAAAATTCGCCAAGCTTGTGCCCGATCATATCCTCGTTAATCATAACAGGGATGAACTTCTTGCCGTTGTGAACCTGAAAGGTCAGGCCAACAAATTGTGGCAGAATGGTCGAGCGACGCGACCAGGTTTTAATTGCTTTTTTACGCCCTTCTGCATGGCTGGCATCTGCTTTTTTGAGCAGATAACCATCAACAAATGGGCCTTTCCAAACCGAACGAGGCACTGACGGCTCCTAACGCTTTTTCTTCAGATGACGGGATCGGACAATAAATTTATCCGATGGCTTATTCTTCTTGCGCGTGCGCGCACCCTTGGTTGGCTTGCCCCAAGGGGTAACGGGGTGACGACCACCAGAGGTTCGGCCCTCACCACCACCGTGGGGGTGATCGACCGGGTTCATGGCAACACCGCGAACACTGGGGCGTTTACCAAGCCAGCGATTGCGGCCAGCCTTACCCTTGTTGGTGTTCATGTGATCCTGATTGGATACGGCGCCAACAGAGGCCATGCAGCTATCAGGAACCAGGCGCATTTCACCGGATTTAAGTCGCAATTGCGCAAACCCGCCATCACGACCAACCAGTTGGCAATACGCACCGGCAGAGCGTGCAATCTGCCCACCCTTTTCCGGTTTCATTTCCACATTATGGATAATTGTCCCGACCGGCATGGTGCGCAATGGCATACAATTACCTGGCTTTACATCGGCACCATTGCGTGAGGAAATAACCTTGTCGCCGACGCTAAGGCGTTGTGGGGCAATGATATAGGCCTTTTCACCATCTTCATATTCAATCAAGGCAATAAAGGCGGTACGGTTGGGATCGTATTCAATGCGCGCAACTGTACCAAAAACGTCATATTTGCGACGCTTGAAATCAACCATGCGGTAGAGCCGCTTGGCACCGCCGCCACGACGACGCATGGTGATGCGACCATGATTATTACGACCACCCTTTTTGTTCAGTCCCTCAACCAGAGACTTTTCAGGGCGTCCTTTCCACAGACCGCTACGGTCAACAATGACCAAGGCACGGCGACCCGGAGAGGTTGGTTTGAACGTTTTAAGAGCCATTTGCCTACCCTAATCCTCAAAGACCGGTCGTGATGTCGATGGAATGTCCATCCACAAGCGTCACGATGGCTTTTTTGACATCCACACGCTTGCCCAGATGGCCGCGAAAACGCTTGACCTTACCAGGTGTGCGAATGGTGTTAACTTTCTCAACCTTGACCTTGAAAAGTGCTTCTACGGCCTCGGCTATTTCTTTTTTGTTCGCGGTCAACGGAACCCGAAACACAACCTTGTTATGCTCAGAGAGCAAGGTTGCCTTTTCCGTGATGACAGGCGCGAGTATCGTATTGTAATGACGCTCGGTGCTCATTTGAACCGTGCCTCCAGATCGGCGACCGCAGCCTTGGTCAAGACCAGGGTGTGGCGGCGCAAAACATCATAAACGTTAATGCCAACGCTGGGCAAAACATCCACGTTGGGAATGTTGCGTGCGGCAAGTGAAAAATTCTTGTCCAGTTCGGCACCACCAACGATCAGAGCGTTTTCAATGCCAAGTTTGGCAAATGAATCACGCAAATCCTTGGTCTTGGGCGACGCCATTTTAGCATCTTCCATGATGATAAGTTCTTTAGCGCCAGCCTTGGCCGACAGCGCGTGCATAATGGCCATGCGCCGTACTTTCTTTTGTAGATTGTGCGCGTGCGAACGAACCACGGGGCCAAATGCGCGCGCGCCACCAATAAAAATATTGGAACGACGCGAACCGTGACGAGCAGTACCACCGCCCTTCTGATTGCCAAACCGTTTGCCGGTGCGGGAAATTTCAGAGCGCAATTTGGTTTTGTGTGTTCCCGCCTGGCGCTTGGCCAATTGGTAACGAACCATGCGGTGCAAAATATCCTTGCGTGGCTCCAGCCCAAAAATGTCGTCAGCAAGCTCCAGCTCGCCAGCGGCTTTTGCGCCCAATGTTGTGACTTTAATTTTCATCACGAATTATCCTTCTCGGCAGCAGGTGCCTCGGCAGGTGTTTCAACTGGCGCAGCCTCAGGAGCCTTCGCAATTTTCACAACACCTGGCACTGGCACATCAGCGTCGGTGCCCTTTACCGCATCACGAATTTCAATCCATGCCCCTTTGGAGCCTGGCACAGCACCGCGCACCAAAATCAATCCACGGTCTACATCGGTGCGTACGACTTCAAGGTTTTGTGTGCTGACACGTTTGGCACCCATGTGCCCAGCCATTTTCTTGCCCTTGAAAACCTTGCCCGGATCCTGACACTGCCCGGTTGAACCGTGGCTACGGTGAGAGATTGAAACACCGTGCGTAGCCCGCAACCCACTAAAATTATGCCGTTTCATCGCACCAGCAAAGCCTTTACCAATAGAAACGGCAGCGACATCAACCTTTTGTCCAGGAACAAAATGTTCGGCGGAAAGCTCGGCACCAATTTCAAGCAAACAATCGTCCGTTACCCTAAATTCTGTGACGTGCTGGCGCGGCTCAACCTCTGCCTTGGCAAAATGTCCACGCATGGATTTTGAAGTCCGCGAAACCTTGGCAAAACCAGCCCCCAATTGCAGGGCGCAATAGCCGTCGCGCTCGATCGTGCGGTGCGCAACAACGGCACAACCACCCAGCTCTAGCACGGTGACAGGCACATGCGCACCATCTTCAGCGAAGATGCGGCTCATGCCCAGTTTCTTTGCAATGACACCTGAACGCATGACCTATGCCCCCAACTTGATTTCAACGTCGACACCAGCCGACAGATCAAGCTTCATAAGCGCATCAACGGTTTGCGGCGTTGGGTCAACAATATCCAGCACCCGTTTGTGAATGCGTATTTCAAATTGCTCACGCGACTTTTTATTGACGTGTGGCGAGCGATTTACCGTAAATTTTTCAATACGGGTCGGCAGCGGAATAGGGCCGCGCACCGAAGCGCCGGTGCGCTTGGCTGTATTCAGAATTTCAACCGCTGAGTGATCGAGCACGCGGTGGTCAAATGCCTTAAGGCGGATACGTATGTTTTGGCGATCCATAATTCTCGTCCGGTCGTTCAAGCTGGTGAATAAGTGAACGCGACACCCAAATTGGACACCGCGCTCGATGAATAGTCTTATTCTATAATTTTACTGACCACGCCGGCGCCGACAGTGCGGCCACCTTCGCGGATGGCAAAGCGTAGTTTCTCTTCCATGGCAATCGGCTGTATCAGCTCGACATTCACGTTAACATTGTCGCCCGGCATAACCATTT
>JAJFFQ010000013.1 GCA_021776565.1 Robiginitomaculum sp.
CGGCAATTGTACACCAATGGAAGTTTCGCCAAGAGCCGTATCAAGCAGGAAAGTAACGCTGCTGCCACCGGCAGCACCACCGACACTGACCAGAGCCGTATTCACAGCAATAGCATCTGCACCGTTGAGAATTTCAGCACCGGTTAGCGCCGTGGTGAATGTTACACCAGCGGGCAGTTCAATAACCACCTTGACGTTGTCAGCGGCAGGAATGGCTGCAGTGGTTGTGACCAAAAAGTCAAAAACACCTGCTGTTGCCGTAGCGGCCAGATTGACCTCTGTTGAAAGTGTAGGAAGAGCCTGAACCGCATCAAATGGAGCGGCCGGGTCTGCAACCGGGTTAGCATTGCCTGCTGTCAAAGTAACAGCGCCGGCACTTGTGGCCGCCAGGGCGGCGATCGCTGTCGTAGCGAGTAATTTTCTAATATTCATGAGTGTTTCCAATCATTAAAAGGTTAACGTGTAATCACTGGGCACACCATACCTGGAGGCCATAGCTAAAGTTACTGTACGGTATCTAGGGCACCCTCTAAACCTCAGCCCCCCGGATTACGTCAAGCAGTCATGGTTTTACAGTTGGCTTTGCCGCGCTGTCAACTGTTTTGGCAAAAAACTTGCGCCCATATGTGTATTTACCCGCTTTTGACGAAAAACCTTGCCGTAAAAGCGTTTATGTTTGTTTTTATGCGACGTTTTCCCCTGTCAGGGGAGCCTCGATTAGGCATCACGTGTGGCACAGAAGCAACATAAATGCGGGAAATCCAATAAACGCGCGGCAGATCGTTAAAGGAAACCGGATTTTACCGGCAAAATCAACTGATCCCATAGCCGGAACATGATGCATTTGCCAGCCCAGGGTAAAGATAGCATAACATGAAAAGTAAATGAATTGCTGAAATGGCGTGCAGCATCAACGATTGTGAGCGCCTCAGCGTCGCATTGCGCAAGATCGCCAAAACCATATGAACATTGCACAGCAATATTAGTGGAGAATGATCCGCATGTGCGCTATGGTGAAACAAATCAATTGGAGACCATCATGACCCAGGCATCAAAAAGCCAAACCCCAAAACAACGTCGCGGACTTTATGCCGGCCTTGGCCTGACCACTGTGCTCGGCTTTGCCGGCATGGCTTATCTGGCCGCAATGGGTGGGGCCGTGGCTGCCGAAGGCTCGGCCTATGATTATGAGTTTACCTCCATTGATGATGCGCCGTTACCGCTAGAGCAGTATCGCGGCAAGACTGTTTTGCTGGTCAATACCGCATCGGAATGTGGTTTCACCCCGCAATATGAAGGTCTGCAAGCCTTATGGGAGGAATACCGCGATCAGGGTCTGGTGGTTCTGGGCGCGCCCAGCAATGATTTTGGCGGACAGGAACCCGGCGATGAAAAAGAGATCAAGAAATTCTGTGAGGTGAATTTCAATATCAACTTCCCCCTGACCAGCAAGATCGTCACCAAGGGCGATGATGCACACCCGTTTTATCAATGGGCGCGCGGTGAAACCGGCTCTGGCCCGCAATGGAATTTTCACAAATACCTGATTAACCCGCAAGGCAAGCTGGTCGGTTCCTACCCGTCCATCGTCAAACCCATGTCGACCAAAATCCGTAAAGCAGTGGAGAAAAACCTGCCCGAAGCGGTTGAAGGATAACACATTTTCCCTCTCCTTTGGGGAGAGGGTCAGGGTGAGGGGGTTAGAATCTTGCAGACTTTAACTATGTACCCACTGAATTTTGAATTTACCAGCCCCTCACCTCAATCCTCTCCCCAAAGGAGAGGAAGCTATCCTCTTTTACCCATCACCATTTTCCAACTGTGTGCGTAACTCATCAATAAGCTGAAAAAACTTAGCCCTTACTCCTGCGGAATAGGGATTTTCGCGCTCAATGGCCCGAAACAATTCGTCCGAATCGCCGCGCACCAATTGCATGGCCTTAACCAGATAATCAAAACTAAGTGTGGTCTGGCGGCTAGGTAACGGCTCCATCTCATCCAGCACCTTGGCGATAAGGTGCGTTAACCCCTGCACCATGGCCATGTCCTTGTCGTGGCTTGCCGGATCGCTCAAAAAAGCGTCCAGATGCAATTGATCGCGCAAAAATGTCAATAATCGCCGGGTGCGTGCCAGCCCTGCCCTACGCACCGGGCAGATGGCAATTTTTAGCCCGCTCAACCCGCCAAGCGCACTTTGCGGGCCAAACAAGGGATGGGTGCCGATAATATGCACATGATCTGGCAAGGCGCTCCGCATATCACGCGCCGGGCCAAGCTTGACCGAGGCCACATCCAGCACCGTTGCGCCGGGTAAAAGATAAGGCGCAATAGCCCGGCAAACAGCGCCGATCTGCAACACCGGCACGGCCAGCACCACATAACGGGCGCTGGCACATTTCTCTAAACTGCCGAGGTTAACCCCCTTAGTGCTGGCGAATTTTTGCGCCTCAGGCGAAGAATCATATGTCGTAATCGCAAAATACGGACGCAAATGCTGCACCAGTAATTGCCCGAAGGCACCAAGCCCGATAACCCCCATGCTTTGCACGATATGTCTCCGTCATGGGGGTGTATGAGGTTCAGACGATCTTTCGCCAAAACCTCATCACAGCCTATTCGTTCGCGTGCATCCATTTTTTGATGATGGGCGAGATAATCAGCATGAACACGCCGATGCCCATCGCCACATAGGCGACATTGGTATAAACGCTTACATAGGTTGCCTTGGCCGCCACAACATCGGTGAGCTGGCCGCCAATGGTTTCCGCCCCGGTTCCCCGGGCGATAACACCAGCAAGATAATTTGACAGGCCTGAATACAGGAACCAGGCACCCATACTCATGCCTACCGCCCGCGCCGGGGCCAGCTTGGTCACCGCTGACAAGCCCACTGGCGAGAGCATCAACTCACCCATGGTGTGGATCCAGTAAATCAGGAAAATGAAAGAAACGGCGATGAGACCAGCGCCAGAAGCAGCAATACCGCCAACCAGTGACAAAAAACCCAGCCCGGCAAGGAACACACCAAATGCAAATTTCACTGGAGCGGATGGCTCTATCTTGCGTTTGGACAGTACGATCCACATCCAGGCAAACAGAGGCGCGAATATGACAATAAAACCGGCATTCAATGATTGGAAAACAGGCGTTGGCACAGAAATGCCAAAAATCGTCCTGTCCACAAGCCGCGCTGTCAGCAGTGTAAGCGATGATCCAGCCTGCTCAAACAACGCCCAGAACGGAATTTGCGCGAGGATAAAATAAATCGCCGCCAGCATCCGGTCTCGCTCAATGCCTGCCAGTTTGGTAAGAGCATATCCAACAAGGTATAAAAATATGGCAATACCGAGTATGCCAACAAACCATTCTGGTACCAGATGGGCATTCATAACGGTCATCATCGCAAAAACGATAATCCCGACGCCAGTAAGATAGCACGCCCATTCCACATTGATCGGGCCGAGGACTTTCTGTTTCAGCTTTTCTGCGCTTGGTGGATCAGCCCGGCCTTCAAGCCAGGGCTGGAAAATCAGAAATGTCATCAGACCGGCAAGCATACCAATACCGGCCAGCCCAAACCCCCAGTTCCACCCGTATTTAATACCGATTGTGCCAACAATAATGGTCGATAATAACGACCCCAGATTGATCCCCATATAGAAAATCGTGAAGCCGGAATCTCGCCTTGTATCATTAAGCCCGTATAACGCGCCAACAATTGTCGAGATATTCGCCTTGAGAAAACCAACGCCGGCAATAATCAGTGCCAAAGCCAGATAGAGAACGTTGACGAATAACTGTTCTTTTTCGACCCGTGTTGTATAGCTGCTTGTCGGGATTGTAGCTGGCAGCCCAACCACAGCCGGTTCTGCAATAATCATCTGCGTTGCGCCATCGTTAAAGCTGATGAGCGAGCGTCCACTATCTGATACCAGTATCTGTAGCGCATCTCCGCCGCGACCATCCAGCGTAATCTGATAGTCCTGCCCCTCATAGGTCAACCATTCCTTGGAACCAGCGCCCTCAAAGGCCATCAATCCATGACCCATAACCAGCAAAATTGCCCCAAAGGTCACCGCTTTTCGCTGGCCGAGATATTTGTCAGCCAGCGAGCCGCCAATAATCGTCATGACATAGACCAGCGCCGTATAGGCACCGTACATCACCGCAGAGCGTTCATCAGAAAACAGGAAATGCTGCGTCAGATAAAGAATCAGCAGACCACGCATCCCGTAATAGGAAAACCGTTCCCACATTTCTGTCGCAAACAAAATTGCTAGTCCGCGTGGATGGCCAAAAAATGATGTGTCTGTTGATACGGTGCCGGACGCCCCGGCTTCTACTGCTGCCACGATGATACTCCCCACTCTATGTTTGCGCCATTTAGCAACGCGTTGGCGCGCACCAAAGCACGATGATGCTATGCACTCAAGAGCGGATCAGAAAACTATGGTTGTGGATGACACCAGAGCGGCAAAATTACCAAGCGTGTCACCCCGGAAATCCTGTCGAGGATTATCCGGGGTCTATACGGCATTAAATATGCACTATGGCTCCCGGATTAAATCCGGGATGACACGTATAAGATTATACTCAACCCGTCATGCCCGGCATGAAAAAGGCGTTCAGTTTATTGCCATCAAGGTCACGAAAATAACCGGCATAAAAGCCACTTTCCCCGCGTGGGCCGGGCGCACCCTCGCAAGCACCGCCAAGTTCAATCGCCTTGGCATAGACTGCATCCACCAGATCGGTTGAATTGGCCGCAAGCGCCAGCATGGTGCCATTGCCTGCCGTGGCTGTTTTTTCATCAAAGGGTTTGATAATGGAAACCGCAGCCCCATTACCACCGGCGCTCCAGGCAATAAATGTTTCTTCGTCCATCATGCGTTTGCCGCCAAGTTCGGCCAGCAAAGCGTCATAAAATTTTGCCGCACCGTCAAAATCATTAGTGCCAACAGTTACATATCCAAGCATCGTTTCTCTCCAGTATTAACAAAAAGCAATGTTTCTATTATGTTCTGATTTTGCCTGATGTGCAATCCTTCATAACTGCATGGCCGTCCAACAGGGAAATTTGCTCAATAGGCACCGGCCTTGAAAACCATATCGAGGTCGCCTTCCCATTCCCCGTGATAACAGGCAATGAGTTCTTCGGCTGGCGTAATGCCAGAGCGAGCAATATCTTCCATCTCGCTTAAGAAAAGGCTTTCATTTTCCCCGTAGGCATTGTGCCGGGCGCGGCGTTTCAAGCCATTATGAGAAATTTCCAGCACTTTTTGAGCAATTTTTTGCAGGTTTGTATCACGTATTGGTGCGTTCAAACCCAGAGTTGGTGCCGTACGGCGCAGGGCCTCGCGCTCATATTCGTTCCAGCCCTTGACTAGTTCCCAGGCCTCATCCAGAGCGTCCTGATCGTAAAAAATACCCGTCCAGAAGGCCGACAAGGCACACAAGCGCGACCAGGGGCCACCATCGGCACCGCGCATTTCAAGGAATGTTTTCAGGCGCACCTCAGGGAACAGTGTTGAAATATGGTCTTCCCAGTCTTTCAGACTCGGTTTTTCACCAGGCACAACATCCAGTTCACCGGCCATAAAGTCACGAAAGCTCTTGCCCGAAGCATCAAGATAAACCCCGTCACGCTTGACAAAATACATCGGTACATCAAGCGAATGATCGACATATTGCTCAAAGCCAAAACCATCATCAAACACGAATGGCAACATGCCCGTACGATCAGGATCAGTATCGCCCCAGACATAACCGCGATATGATAAAAACCCGTTCAGGCGACCATCGGCAAAGGGCGAGTTGGCAAACAATGCTGTTGCCACCGGCTGCAAGGCCAGAGAGGTACGGAATTTTTTTGCCATGTCTGCCTCACTGGCAAAATCAAGATTAACCTGAACCGTACAGGAGCGGAACATCATCTGCCGCCCCAAACGACCAACCTTTGGCATGTAATCCCGCATAATTTTATAACGTGGTTTGGGCATAATCGGCGTGTCTTCAAGGCTGCATACGGGAGAAAAGCCCAGGCCCAAAAACCCCGCGCCCATTTCATCTGCAATCGTTTTGACCTCTTTGAGGTGTTGGTTTACTTCGGCACAGGTCTGGTGAATATCATCCAGCGGCGCACCTGAAAGCTCAAACTGGCCGCCCGGTTCCAGTGTAATTGTCGCGCCCTTGCGGGACAGGCCAATCAGATAGCCTTCCTCAACCATGGGTGACCAGTCAAAGCGTTGCAAACCTTCCAGCATTTTTAATATGCTTGGCCCCTTGCCGTCATAGGCAAGTGGCCCGTGATCGCTCAAGGTAAAGCCAAATTTTTCATGCTCGGTGCCAATGCGCCATTGCCCGGCTGGCTTGCAGCCAGAAGCAAGATAGTCCACCAGCGCAGCTTTGTTTTCAACTGGTGTGGTTTTATCCATGGCAGACATGCAGCCTCTCCCTAATCCCAAGGGTTTGATTTAGGTGTCCATAACAAAGGCTGCAAGTCACAAATTTGGGATGTAATGAAAATACCTTAATTTTACTGTTGCTGTTGCCAGTCACCACAAACCGATTGCCACAAGCTCAGGGCGGCCAGAACGGCAGTATCACTACGCAAAATCCGTGGCCCCAGGGTAACCGGATACACACAGGATTGTGCACGCAACATGGCGCGTTCTTCTGGTGAAAAGCCGCCTTCAGGGCCAATGAGTACTGCACCCTTTTGTGTGCCTGGCCCTATTTCCCTTAAAGCTTCCAGCATCGGGCGCGCCCTGCCCTTTGTCCCGCCCCATGGTTTTTCCTGGTTATCGCCCGCTTCATCACAAAAAATCAGCGGACGATCCGCTTCCCGGTTTTGCAAAGCCTCTTGGAGGGGTTGAGGGGGCAGAATTTGTGGTAGATCCAGCCGCTCGGTCTGTTCTGCGGCCTCGCGGCAAATCATCTGCATACGCTCATCGCGCAAGGCACGCGCCGTTGTGCGACTGGTTATCACCGGGTGCAGGACTGCCGTGCCCAGTTCAGTTGCTTTTTCAACAATGAATTCCGTGCGCGATTTTTTTACAGGGGCAAACAAAAGCCACAAGTCCGGCACCCTGGCAAAGGCGCGGGTTTGCGTGCCCACTATCAAGGTCGCAAGTTTTTTCCCAGCCTCGGTAATCTGCGCACGCCACTCACCATCCTGGCCGTTAAACAGGCGTAAATCATCCCCCACACGGCGGCGCATGACCTTCATCACATAATGCGAGGCCTCGCCAGACAAGGCGATCTGCCCATCCATAACAAGGGGTTCATTAACATAAAGACGTGGTGCAGGTTTCATGGACGAAATGCACCAAAATGCGCTCCAAAGGTCAAGTCCTGCTTGACAGAACGTCTACAACTGGGTGCAACAAGGAATGGAAAAAGACCAACAAACCATCAAGGATGCCGTGCCGCTTGGTTGGGTGGACACCCGCGCACCGCTTGGCTGGCGGCCCTATTTGCGTCTGGCCCGGTATGACCGGCCCATCGGCTTTTGGCTTTTGGTCATTCCGTGCTGGGTGGGCATGGCATTAGCGCATCTGACCCGGCCATGGGAATTTTATGACGTTACCCTGGCGCTGGCATTCTGGGTCGGGGCACTATTCATGCGCGGTGCAGGGTGTACCTATAATGACATTGTCGATCGTGATCTGGATGCCAAGGTTGAACGCACCGCCAAACGCCCGATTGCCGCCGGACTTGTCAGCGTTAACAAGGCCTGGATTTTTCTCATTGCCCAATGTCTGGTCGGCCTTGTTGTTTTACTGATTTTGCCGCCTCTGGCGCGCGGGGTGGCGCTTGGCTCTTTGCCGCTAATTTTGGCCTATCCGTTTATGAAACGCATCACCTTTTGGCCCCAGGCCTGGTTGGGGCTGACCTTTAACTGGGGGGTGTTGGTGGCCTATGTGGCCGTTGCCGGCACCATCAGTACAGCAGCATTGCTGGCCTATGGTGGATTGTTTTTCTGGACACTTGGCTATGACACCATCTACGCCCATCAGGACAGGGAAGATGATGCCCTGATCGGGATTAAGTCTACGGCACGCCTGTTTGGCCGGCACACCAAAACCGCTCTTGTCATTATTTATGCGGCTACGCTTGTGCTGTTGGCCTTTGCCGGTATTTCTGAAACAGATGCCATGGGAGACACCAGCCGGGCCGCCATGGTCGGCGGTTGGCTACCCACCATTTTGTTTGCTTTTTTCCTCTCGGAGCAAGTCAGCAAGACCGATTTTAACGATGCCAATGCCTGTCTTGCCACTTTCAAGCAAAACAAGGTCGCCGGGGTCAGCTATGTAATTGCGCTGGCCCTTGCCCCCTTTATTTTACGCGCGATTGAGACCATGCAATGACCGAAACGCCTACCTATGCCCATCTTGGCACTGATCCGGTTATGGCGTCGCTAATCGTGCGTCATGGCCCTTGCCCATTCAAACCAAACCCGGGCGCCCGCCCGTATCAATCATTGATCCGCTCCATCATATTTCAGCAAATATCAGGGGCCGCAGCCACAGCCATTATGGGTCGTTTTGTTGGCCTGTTCGACACTGATTTTCCAGAGGCTAATGCCTTGGTGGCAAAAGACTGGGAGGAACTACGCGCCGTTGGACTATCACGCAACAAAGCGTTGGCGGTAATTGATGTGGCAGCCAAAACCCTTGATGGCACTATCCCGCCGCATACTGATTTATCCGCCCTTGATGATGAGGCGGTGATAGAGCGCCTGATACAGGTGCGCGGCGTCGGGCGCTGGACAGCCGAAATGTTTCTTATGTCCACCCTTGGGCGACCGGATGTATTGCCGCTCAATGATGTGGGATTGCTGAACGGTGCACAGATCGCCTATGGGCTTGAGACACGTCCCGATGCCGCCGCCTTTACCAAACTGGGCGAACAATGGCGGCCCTGGCGCTCGGTCGCCTGTTGGTATTTATGGCGCGCGGCGGATACCAAAATGTAAAACTGCGAGTTGAGCACAAATAAAAAGCTGGCCTCTTCATATAAAGTATGATATATTATGATAAATGATGAATATTTAGAGGCAAAAATGACAACCGTTAGAAAAACAATTTCAATTACTGACCAGCAAGATGAGTGGATCAAGGCGCAAACGGCCAAAGGTGGTTACACCAATGACAGCGAAGTTATCCGTGAATTGATCCGCAAGGCACAGGACAGAAGTTCACAGGATGGTGTGAACGATGATAAAAAAGCGGAAATTTTAGAATTTATGGAAATCCATCACGATACCATGCAAAAGTTGGCTCACTGAACCACTACCGGCGGATGCCGGTAGGTTCGTCTTGGGCTGTAAGCCCGCTACGGTGATTTTGTGTGGGTATCGAGATATCTCATTATAATGTCATTGGTGATATTACCACTTGTGGTGCAGAAATACCCACGTGCCC
>JAJFFQ010000014.1 GCA_021776565.1 Robiginitomaculum sp.
GCCTCATTACTATCATGCAATTCTGTTTGTCATGTCAGTATAAGATGTGCGTAAAGTGGACGATGGACAGGTTTACCCCTGTTCGAGGACAGTTTGCGATGCAGATTGTGCGAAGATGACAAATCGGAACGGCAAGGCATACTTTGTGCCTGAATACGTCGAAAGGCATTGAAAATGAACCACATTTCCTGCATCCTTTCTCCTGTTCAGTCAAAAAACCTGCTCTTGCAGAATGGATGATATTAGTGAGGTCTGATCCTAAAATGAACCTTTCAGGGAAAACCGTTTTCGTTACCGGTGCCAGCCGGGGCATCGGTCTGGCTATCGCCAAAAAATGTGCGGGCGATGGTGCCAATATAGTCATTGCTGCCAAATCCGCCGAAGCGCACCCCAATTTGCCGGGCACCATATATACCGCAGCAGAAGAGGTGCGCGCCGTCGGTGGTGAAGCACTACCGCTGGTTTGCGATATCCGCTTTGAAGATCAGGTTGAAAATGCCGTCGCACAAGCAGTCGACCGCTTTGGCGGTATTGATATTCTGGTCAATAATGCCTCTGCCATTTTTCCTCGCGGGGTGCTGGATACACCGATGAAACGCTTTGACTTAATGCACCAGGTCAATATGCGTGGCACCTACCTGAGCACGCAAAAATGCTTGCCATATCTACGCAAGGCGCAAAACCCGCATGTGCTGATGCTTTCACCGCCACTGGATATGGCCGAGAAATGGTTTGCCCCGCACACGGCCTATTCCATGGCCAAGTTTGGCATGAGTCTTTGCGTGCTGGGCATGGCGGGCGAATTCAGGGATGAGGGCATTGCCTTTAATGCCTTGTGGCCGCGCACCGCCATAGCCACGGCGGCTATTGCCAACATTCTTGCTGGTGAAGACGGGATGAAAATGTGTCGCAAACCGGAAATTCTTTCCGATGCGGCCTATCTTGTTTTTACCCGAAAGGCTCGCGAATTTTCTGGAAATTTTCTTATTGACGATACGTTCCTGTTTGAAAACGGTGTCACTGATTTTTCTCCATACCTTATGGATCCAACCCAGCCGCTTCTGCCTGACTTTTTTGTCCCCGACGAGGGCTATCCAGCACCGCCAGGGGTTGAGGTTCTGGATGTGCAACTTGGCGGATGACACTCGCCCTCATCACTCATACTGACTGCCTTGGCCATGTGGGAACCCCCGGTCATGTCGAGCAGAGCGATCGTCTGCGCGTTGTTCTGGACGCACTAAGTGAGAAAAACTTTCCTGACCTTGTGCGTCTTGATGCCCCGCTGGCACAGAGGGAAGATGTTTTGCGCGTTCATACAACAGAATACGCCGATCTCATCTTGCATGGTGCACCAGATGAAGGTTGGCGACAGCTTGATGCAGACACATATCTTGGCCCCGGCTCTGCCGAGGCCGCCTTGCGTGGCGCCGGTGCCAGTATTGCCGCCGTTGACGGGGTAATGGCCGGACAGTACAGCCGCGCCTTTTGTGCTGTGCGGCCACCTGGGCATCATGCCCGCCCAGCCAAAGCCATGGGGTTTTGCTTCTTTAACGGTATTGCTATTGCTGCCAAAAGGGCAATGCAGGTGCATGGACTTTCGCGCGTGGCAATTGTCGACTTTGATGTTCACCACGGCAATGGTACCCAGGAAATGCTGTTTGATGAACCAGGCATGTTTTATGCGTCACTACACCAGGCTCCTCTTTATCCTGGTACCGGCACTGTTGATGAGACTGGAAAGCGTGGCCGCATCATCAATATGCCTTTGCCGGCAGGTACTGGTTCCAGGGTGTGGCGAGGGGCGTATCGCGAGATCATTCACCCCGAACTGGAACTGTTTGCGCCAGAGTTCATATTTATATCTGCGGGCTTTGACGGTCATGGTGATGATCCTTTGGCGCAATTTGAACTTACCTCGGCTGATTTTTTCTGGATAACTGCCATGCTTGTTCGCCTTGCCGAGAAAACTGCAAACGGGCGGGTTGTGTCTGTTCTTGAGGGGGGCTACGACTTGGCCGCGCTTGGCCGGTGCAGTGCCGCCCATGTGCGGGCGCTGGATGGGCAAGAATTCTAAGGAATTAAATGACGAAGTCATCGGACACTACCGAACCTGTCGCCCCCACTGCACAGGGCAAATGCGGCACGATTGTGCTGGCCCGTCATGGACGTCCCGATACTGACAAATCCCAACGTCTTACTGCAAACGGGTATTATAACTGGTGGCGTGGATATGATGAAAGCGGCCTTGATGCACGTTCTGTCCCACCCCAAAACCTTTTGCAGGAAGCCGACCGCGCAGATCAAATTTTTGCCAGTAATTTAAGACGCTCTCAGGAAACGGCGGCGGCGGTTGTGGGCGACAAAATTGTGCGCAATGATGCTGTATTTACCGAAGCAGCATTGCCCCCACCGCCATTTCCGGCGTTTATTCGTATGCGACCACCGGCCTGGGATGTATGGTCTCGCAGTCTTTGGTGGCTTGGGCGCTCTGGCGGGTTTGAAAGCAAGGCTGATGCTGAGACACGTGCCTTTGCGGCGGTTGCCACAATAGACCCTGCTGCCCGTGCGGGTGAAAATGTTCTGGTTTGCGCCCATGGCTGGTTTAATCGCATGATGCGCCCGGTCTTGGTGGCCAATGGCTGGAATTGCGTATATGACGGGCGAGATGATTATTGGTCTTTTCGGCGCTATGAGTGCGTTGATTCAAAATAAATACGGAATGTGAATGGCATCTGTCCCAAAAATTGAATCATTAAGCTTTGAAGCGGCACTGGAAGAGCTGGAACAAATTGTTCAAAAGCTCGAGGGCGGCGCAGTAGAACTGGAGCAATCTATTGCAATATACGAACGCGGTTCGGCATTGAAAGCCCATTGCGAGGAAAAATTAAAAACTGCCCGGTTGAAAATTGAAAAAATTGTTCTAAGCGCGCAAGGCAGTGTTAGTACTGCGCCGACAGATATAAGCTGACCATGAATATACAGGAAAGTTTCGCTGACCGGCTGGAAAACGTGGCTGACAAGGTCACTGTCGCCCTGGATGCACTGATCCCCTCCGTTGCTGGCCCGGAAGGCCAGCTTTTATCAGCAATGCGTTACGCAGCCTTGGGCAGTGGAAAGCGGATTCGTCCGTTTTTTGTGCTCGAATGTGGCCGTCTTTTTGATATTAACGAGCGATCTTTGCTCCGCGTTGCCGCAGCGGTGGAATGTATTCATGCTTATTCGCTTATCCATGATGACTTGCCGGCAATGGATGATGATGACCTGCGCCGGGGTCGTGCCAGTGTCCACAAGGCCTATAGCGAGGCATTGGCCGTTCTGGCGGGCGATGCACTGCAATCACTGGCGTTTGAAATTGTTAGCCATGAAGATACACATTCCGGGCCAAAAGTTCGAGCCGAACTAATCCACAGGTTAGCCATTGCGTCGGGTGTGCGGGGTATGGCGGGCGGACAGGCCATTGATATTTCGGTCAAGGACAATACCCTTGAAATGCCACTGATCGCCCGGATGCAACGGATGAAAACCGGGGCATTGTTTCAGTTCTCTGCCGAAGCCGGTGCGGTTATGGCACAGGCAAGCCCTGAGGCATTTACCGCGCTTGGCGGCTTTGCCCATGACCTTGGCCTTGCCTATCAAATCACCGATGATCTTCTGGATGCGCAAGGCGAAGCCAGCAAAACCGGCAAGGCGGTTGGCAAGGATATGGATCAGGGCAAGGCAAGTTTTGTTCTGGCCCTTGGCCCTGAACAGGCCCGTGAACGCGCCCGGATGCTGGCTGCTCAAGCCAAACGACATCTGGAGTTTTTCGGACAAACTGCCTCAATTTTGCGGCAATCGGTTGATTTTGTGGTAGAGCGAACCGGATAAACCTTTGAGATAGTGTAATGACGAATTCATCTTCCATTCTGGATCGCGTAAAATGCCCCGCTGACACCCGGGATTTCAACATTGGTGAACTGCGTGAGCTGGCCGATGCTGTGCGCAGCGAGGTTATTGATACGGTATCAGTAACCGGTGGTCATTTGGGCGCGGGGCTTGGTGTGGTCGAGCTGACGGTAGCCCTGCATCATGTTTTTGAAACTCCAAAAGACCGGCTGATCTGGGATGTAGGTCATCAATGTTATCCTCATAAAATTCTTACCCAACGCCGGGATCGTATTCGCACCTTGCGTCAGGGTGGTGGTCTTTCAGGCTTTACCAAGCGCGCCGAGAGTGACTATGACCCCTTTGGTGCCGCCCACGCTGCGACCTCCATTTCTGCGGGCCTTGGCATGGCGGTAGCCCGTGACCTGAAGGGCGACGATAACCATGTGATCTGCGTCATTGGTGATGGCTCCATGAGTGCCGGCATGGCTTATGAAGCCATGAACAATGCCGGTGCCATGGACAAGCGCCTGATCGTCATTCTGAATGATAACGATATGTCCATCGCCCCGCCAGTGGGGGCGTTAAGCGCCCATTTGGCACGGCTGGTTTCCGGCGGTGTCTATACAACCATGCGCAAACTGGCCAAGGATGTAGCCAGCCATTTACCACGACCCTTACAGGAGGCGGCCCGAAAAACCGAAGAATATGCCCGGGGCATGGCCGCTGGCGGCACATTATTCGAGGAATTGGGGTTTTATTATGTTGGCCCGATTGATGGTCACAATCTCGATCACCTGGTATCGATCCTGCAAAATGTCCGCGATCTCAAGGATGGCCCGGTACTGATCCATACGGTAACGCAAAAAGGCAAAGGTTATAAACCTGCCGAAGCGGCCAGTGACAAATATCACGGTGTATCGCGCTTTAATGTGATTACCGGCGAACAACAAAAAGCAAAATCAGGCCCACCCAGCTATACCAAAGTGTTTGCCCAATCATTGATCGGTGAGGCCAAAAAAGATGAGCGTATCGTTGCTGTCACCGCCGCCATGCCAGGCGGAACCGGGCTTGATCTTTTCGGTCAGGCCTTCCCGGAACGCATGTTTGACGTGGGTATTGCTGAACAGCACGCCGTTACCTTTGCTGCCGGTTTGGCCGCAGATGGCCTAAAGCCATTTGCCGCTATTTATTCAACCTTTTTGCAACGCGGCTATGACCAGCTTGTCCATGATGTGGCCATCCAGGGCTTGCCGGTACGCTTTGCCATTGACCGCGCCGGTCTGGTCGGGGCCGATGGGCCAACCCATGCCGGTGCCTTTGATGTTGGCTATATCGGTGCGCTGCCCGGCCTGGTGCTCATGGCCGCCTCTGATGAGGCCGAACTGGCCCGTATGGTAGCAACAGCGGCAGAAATTGACGATGGCCCCAGCGCCTTTCGCTATCCACGCGGCAATGGCACAGGTATTGCCATACCTGACAACCCTGATGTTTTGCCAATTGGTAAAGGGCGTATTATCCGCGAGGGTACCAGCATCGCCCTTCTCTCACTTGGTGGACGATTACAGGAAGCGCAAAAGGCCGCCGACATGCTGGAAGCCCAGGGTCTGTCCACCACCCTGGCTGATGCCCGTTTTGCCAAGCCACTGGATGAGGAACTGATCCTGCGCCTCGTGCGCGAACACGAAGTGCTTATCACAGTCGAGGAAGGCGCACGGGGCGGCTTTGGTGCTTTTGTGCTGGAAATGTTGGCCGCAAAGGGCGTGCTCGACCGGGGTGTAAAAATTCGCACCCTCACTCTGCCGGATATTTTTATCGATCAGGATACGCCTGATAAAATGTATGACATGGCCGGGCTGAACGCCAAACACATTGCCGCCGCTACGCTAGGCGCATTAGGACGCGATGTCGGCGCTATAGTTCTGGGTACCGGAAAACTGGCTTAAGCCAGCAAGACCACCAAAATGCGCAGGATTGTCCGTCTTCATATGAAGTGGGACAATGTTCTCTTGGCTGTTTAGCTACGACAATCGGTAGTTTTCAGCATACCTGCCCACAACAAAACAGCTTAATGACTGGCGAGAAGCAAGCAAGCAGCATAAAATGCCAGTTATGACCCAGTCTTCCCTTCCTAGAATATTACCGTTTGCCGGATCACCGCTGGATCGTTGTGAAAACCTGCGCCGCGATGAACAGGCAATGAAGGCGCTGGAGCAAAGTGACCGGGCGCTGTTTTTACCGCTCTGGCGCGGTCAGATATTTATGATGGCTGACGGCACGCCAGCTCTGGTGCAAGGCGCAGCACTGAAAACATTATCCATTGCTGACCCTGGGCCGGTTCTACTGGGTACGGAAGGTAAAAACGCGCAGCCATGGTTTGCCTTTTGCCTGACCCAAGATGATGCTGGCGCTGATAATTTCCCACTGACCGGGCTGGGCGAATGGACGGAATTGCGCAGTGCTGCACCATTACTCAAGGCGGCTGATCTGGCTATTGTCGGGCGGGCAGCGGCGTTACTTGGCTGGCACAAGAGGCACCGGTTTTGCGCCAATTGCGGTGTCGTTACAATTGCGGCAGAGGGCGGCATAAAGCGCGAATGCGAAGATTGCGGCACTGAGCATTTCCCCCGCACAGACCCGGTGGTTATCATGCTGGCCGTGCGCGGCGATCAGTGCCTGATGGGGCGACAAGCGGGCTGGCCGGAAAACACCTATTCGGCACTGGCCGGATTTGTTGAACAGGGTGAAAGCCTGGAAGAGGCCTGCGCCCGCGAAGTTGGTGAAGAGGCCGGCGTGACCATTGGCGCGGTGCGCTATTGTCTCAGCCAGCCATGGCCCTTTCCTTCATCATTGATGATCGGCCTGATCGCGCAAGCCTTAAGCGAAGACATAACCCTTGATGACGAACTGGAAGATGCGCGCTGGTTTTCCCGCGATGATGTGCGGGCCATGCTGAACGATACCCATGAGTACTATAAAGCACCCACAGCCTTTTCCGCAGCCAATCATTTATTGCAGGAATGGGTGAACGAGGGCGCCTAAGCGCAGCCCTCGTTCATATTATAACCCTATTGCCTATCAGTTATTTGAGCACGGTTTCAATCTTTGCCCGGTGGTGTCCATTTATTGATGGCAAAACCGGCATCTACCGGCGTTTCAGCAATGTGATTGGTGTAATTGGACAGGGTTTTCATGGCCACGCCCAAAATAACCTCAAGGATATTGGCTTTGGTATACCCGGCATCCAGAAACGCGGTCACGTCCTTGTCGCTGACTGCACCACGCTCGATGACAATTTTTCTTGTGAAAGTGCGCAGAGCCTCCAGACGGTCATCATCAATATCTTCATCATCGCGCACCGCCATAATGGCATGACCCGCAAGACCCGCCCCCTTGGCAAGCCCGGTATGGGCGGCAACGCAATACTTGCACTGGTTTTCCACCGATGCGGTCAACAGCACCAAGTGCTTCTCTTCAGGAGCAAGGGTGGATTTAATGAAAATCTCCGAAAGCGCCATATAGCCTTCAAGGGCCGCCGGACTTTCGGCCAGTTCGCCCAGTAAATTTGGCACTCTGCCATAGGCGGCTTTTGATTTGGTCAAAAATGGCCGTGCAGCTTCTGGCGCGTTGGTTTCGTCATAAATATTAAACGCGGTCATGGTTTATTCTCCTGTATGAATGGAAGCTCTAGGTGGGGTTTAGAAATGAAAATGCCAGCGGGCCAGGATCACGACTGTGTGTTTTGCAACGCCCTCTGTCGGAACAGATCGGCCTCATAAGTACCCAGCATCTTTATTTCTGCCGAGAAAAACGCCAGTTCTTCCAACGCCAGGGCCAGATGTTTTTCCTCCGGGTGAGCCGCTACATCGGCGTAAAACCGTGTAGCCGTGAAAGAGCCACCAAGTTGATAACTTTCCAGCTTGGTCATGTTCACACCATTTGTGGCAAACCCGCCAAGCGCCTTGTAAAGCGCCGCCGGAATATTGCGCACCCGAAACACAAAGCTGGTCACATATGATTTTTCCGGCACATAGTCCGGGATTTCTACAGTACGCGACATCACCAAAAATCGCGTGGTGTTGTGGGCGGCATCTTCTATATTTTCCGCCAAAATGTTCAGGTCATAAATCTCTGCGGCCAGTCTGGAGGCTATCGCAGCATCCTCAAGATTTCCACGTTCAGCGACCATATGGGCGGCACCGGCGGTATCCTGCGCATGGGCAGAACCAATGCCCAGCCGATGCAGCGTCAACCGACATTGGCCCAGGGCCATAATATGACTGTGCGCATGTTTTACGGTTTTCAGACTGGCGCCTTTTATTCCCAGTAAATGATGATGTATGGGTAGAAACTTTTCTGCCTCGATGCGCAAATGTGATTCCGGCAATAGATAATGAATATCTGCCACCCGGCCAGCCAGTGTATTTTCAACCGGAATCATTGCCTTGTCAGCAGACCCGTCACTAACGGCGGTGAAGGCTTCTTCAAAGCTGTGACAGGCATATGGCTCCATATCCGGATAATGTTTCACACAGCATAAATGTGAATAAGCCCCAGGCTCGCCTTGATAGGCAATACGCAATTTCATTTTTTGTTTCCCTTACCCCAACGCGCCCGAATACGAACCAGATCATTTGGACTATCAATGCCCGGACAATCCGCCTTAACGCCTGCGCAAATAATTTTCATGCCGTCATCCAGTGCGCGCCATTGCTCCAGCCTGTCGCGCTTTTCCCTTGCAGAGGGCGGCAAGTTACAAAACCGATCCAATGCATCACGGCGAAAGGCATAAATGCCAATATGGTGCCAGAATGGCCCGACGCCTGTCTGCGCACCTTCTCGCGTAAAGCACTGCGCCTTTACCGGTTCTCCAGCGTGTGATTCTGCCAAAATAACCTTGACTACATCATCATCCATTCGCTCGCTTTGTGAGGTGCTTGCAAAAACAAGCGTGGCAATATCTGCGTCCGGGTCTGCCCGCAAAGCCGATACAACTGCCATTACATGTTCTGGCGCAAGTTCGGGCATGTCGCCCTGGACATTGACCACAATCTCCACCTGCCGATCTGGGTCAATACTGTCCGCTGCCGCACGCACCCGGTCACTTCCCGATGGCAAGTCTGCCTCGGTCAATACAGCACGCACACCATGGGCTTCTGCCGTTTTTATAATCTCCTCATCAGCCGCGGCAATCACCGGCGCACCAAATCCAGCCTTCTCTGCCGCCCGGGCAACACAGACCACCATGGGTGTGCCGCCAATTTGGATCAACGGTTTGCCGGGTAATCGCGACGACTTCATGCGTGCCGGTATGATGATTAAAACACTCATGCAAACAGCTTATCAGATCCGCGCGAGATAAAGGCAAGCATTTGCTTACTCTGGCTGTAAAAGCAAAATTAATTTAATGGAGCCTACCGTTACCATCTTCCGATCGCAGCGTGTATTTAAAAAAATGTATCGTTTCTACCCAGGCTCTACGACCTGCCTTTTGTGTGAACTCAGGCTCACCACCATGGATGAACCTACCTGAATTGCCAGAGCCTTGCGGCCATTGTGACCAGGGAAAAGAGTGTCCTGCTTTTTCAAAATTAATATGCCTGTAACCGTAAGAAAATTGGGTTTTTGCTAGGCGCTCAATCATCACATCGCCCATAAATTTTGCCGGCCAGACTTGATCGTCGCTGCCCGAAATCAACAGTATCGGCCCAGTTATATTCTCCACGGCGATTGCTGCTTTTTCTGCATTGTCTTTATTCTCCAGCCCACTGGCGTAAGAATCATGAAATGCAACCGGTTTGCCAATTGCAAACTGAACCCCTCTCCATAATCCAGACAAGCCTACTTTCGCAGGGATAAAGGGAATGTTCTGCCCCTGATATGTCCAGGATGATTGTGTAAAGGGGGATCGTGGATTGATGCCAGCCCAGGAAACACTTGATGGTGTAACGGCTACCACAGCCTTTATTTCCGGGTATGTGCTGGCCAGCAGAAGGGCATATTCTGCACCTTTAGACGTGCCAAGAACACCAATTCTTGTTCCATCCACGCCGTCTTGTTTGCTTGCCCAGTCAATAGCAGTTTTTGCATATTCAAGAGGGATTTTTTCCAACGCCTGTGGCAACGGCTTTTGACCATGATACACCAGATCTAGGACTGCAAATCCTCTTGCCGCCAAAAGCGAGGCCTTTGCCAGTTGCGTATTGGAACCATAGCCACCCAAATTTAGTATTAATGGTAAATCCTGTTCTGATTCAGGGAGCCAGAGGTCACCAACAAATCCGTCAAGATCAATTGACTTGTTACTGATGTTTGCCCACGGGTAAATTCGCGTTATCGATTTCTGGATGGTTTTATCTTTATCAATTTTCGCTTCGATTAGAATTTCTCGTTCGTGCCAGCTAAATAAATTTGCCCATCTTGCTCCGCTATTTGCGCGCATCGACCACAGCAAACCCGAGGATTCAACAATACTGTAAGTCCCGGATATCGGGGCAATTTTTGATGTATCGATTACGCCTTCTGTATTGGCCATAAAAACGCCATGTGATGTAAACAAAACATCATTTGCATCTGTTGTCGAAGCAGACAATGTTACCTGCTGACCAATAGTCAGTCCCGATAGACGAGCCGTGATCGGAACATCAACCAAAGCGGTTTCAGGCGTGACTGTAAGTGTAATTTCGCCAGAAAGAGTATTTTCTGTATCTGCTTCTGTAGACGGTGCAGGTTGACCCTGCGCTACCCCTAAGCTTGCAAACCCGAGCAAGATACAGGTCATTAACATTAGCGGTGGATTGAAAAAAGAGTGTTGATTTAACCAAATTTTTTCAAAATTTCTAATTTGAACAATCATTTAATCCTCACATGCGCTCTAAGAATATTTGCCAGTTCTGTAGCTATGACATTGTCTGGAATTTTGACTTCACCGGGCAGAAACAAATTGTCAAAAACGATGTCACGCAAAGCACACATCGTAGCGAGCAAGGCAAATCTCAATGATATGGGTGACGACTGACCTGGTTTTGAACCCAGTTCACTCAAAGCTGACTCCAGTTTTTGAAAAACTTCCGTGTTCAACTGCCGCAATGCCAGGGCAACGTCTTCATGTTGATAGGCCTGAGAAATAATCGTGTGAATTAGTCCTGCATTACGTCGAAACACCAACAACACATCACCGAAAAAATCAACCAAGTCCACGTCCACACTAGCCACACAAGGGGAAAACCGATCAACGGATTCATTTAATTCTTTTCTTAATTGCTCAATCAATAAAAAAAGAAGGTCTTTTTTTTCAGTGAATCGAGCGTAGAACGCCCCACTTGTTACGTTTGCTTGCCGACAGATTTCACTAACCTTTGTTTGCTCAAAACTCTTCGTGGAAATGATATGGATCGTTGCATCAACAATATTGTTGAGCGTTTTTTGACTCCTCGATTGCACGGGGATTGAAATACCTTTAACTGGCGAAATATCATTCATGCTAATAAAATAGTATATAAACTATTTTTGTCAATCACAATTATGATAATTCAAACTTTCCCACCAAAGTGGGCGCGTGTTGGCCGTAATCGACACGTCTGCGTCTAAATTCTAGAATTTTTTGATGCCATTTCATCCGTACTTGGCCTTGCCAGTTAAACTTTTTAAACTTGAGACCCACCCGGGCGCTTCTGGCGGTTGCGAAATGGTGCATTGCGTGCGAAACAAATGAGATTCGCAACGTTGCGCGCCCGTTGGGTGCGTCAGTCTGAGGGGGCGCCGGATGGGCGATCTGTTTTGGAATAAACTTATAGGTGCCTTGCTGGCATCGGCATTGGCTATTTTTGGCATCAGGGAACTTGGCCATGCCCTGATACATCCTCATGAACCAGCAGAACCTGGATATAAAATCGCCATCGCCGATGAAGGCGACGCGACTGAAATAGCCGTAGAAGCTGTTGAAGAAATTAGTCTGGCACAACGCTTAAGTGAAGCCAGTGCCTCTGCCGGGGAACGTGTTGCCAAAAAATGCGCAGCCTGCCACAGCTTTGATAAGGACGGAGCCAACAAGATCGGGCCGAATTTGTGGAACGTGCTTGGCAACCCCTCCGCCTCAAATGCCGGGTTTGGATATTCGCCAGCCATGCAAGGCTTTGGCGGCACCTGGGATTATGAAACCCTGAACGCCTTTCTTGCCAACCCCAAAGCCGTGGTTCCGGGAACGGCAATGAGCTTTGCTGGCCTGAAAAAGGCCAAGGATGGTGCCAATATTCTGGTTTATTTACGCTCGTTAAGTGATGCACCACTGGCTCTGCCAGCCTTGCCCATCAGCCTTTCAGACGCCAGCGAAGCCGCTGACGGCGGCAATGGCATTATTGAAACCATTGTTGATGCTGCCGAGGCTGTCTTTGATACGGCAGAAGACGGCGCAGAAGCCCTTGCAGATGTCATTACAGACGATGAACCGGCAGAAGAACCAGCGACCGAGGATCAACCCGAATAAACTCTGCTGACGATATTCTATTAAAGCCGCCGGATCGCAGTAATTGCACCGGTGGTTTTTTTTATGCGCGCCACGGCCTCACTAAGCGGTTCATGAACTACTTTCATATGATGCGCATTGGCATGAAGAAACATTTTCCCATCCAGCATAATCCCCACATGGCCCTTCCAGAACACCAGATCACCCCGGAATAATCCTGATAAATCCCCTTGAATCGTCACCGCTTTACCAAGCGCCTTTTCCTGCATATCGCTATCACGCGGTGCGGCAATTCCACCCGCTTGCAGCGCATTTTGCACCAGAGCAGAACAATCAAGGCCAAAACTGCTGCGCCCGCCCCAGACATAGGGCGCGCCCAGATAGGCTTGTGCATGACTGACCCAGTCAGCGACGATTGCATCCAATGGTGCCGCGTGTTTTGCAAACACCCAGCCATTATCCGGTGCCAGTTTCAGATAACGACCCTCTTTTCCCGCACACATAAATATAGAGTTTTCATGGACATATCCCAATATGGGTGCCTTCAGATCAGGTGTGGCAAAAACAGGGGTTCGCAAAGCACTAATCCGGTGATCTGGTGCATTAGCTAGAGCGCCAAGCTTGTTGGTCGGCATATAACCTACATAGCCATCACGCCTTGCCTGCCCCCAGACCCAGTCATTTTTTTGCTCATAAACATCAAATCTTTCGCCCAGCAACAGTTCGGTCTGCAGCATTGTAGTCGCATCAGGTGCGCCATAAAGCGGGGCCAACGAGACACAGACCTGCATGTCTTGCGCGTCGGCATAGTGCGTTGCCTTAACCGTGCCACGTAAAGAACTGGCAGCAAGATCAGCGCGCGCCGGGGTTATGCGTAGGTCATATATGTCAGGTTTTGGCATAGCGAGCCTGCAACATGGCAAACACCGCACGTGGGCCTTGCGCATCACCGCCCTGCGGATGCGAGGGGCGCGACCTGGATACCCAGCCAAAAATATCGAAATGCAACCAGGGAATATCACCGACAAAACGGCGCAAGAACAAGGCCGCCGTTATTGATCCGCCCATCGGCCCGGATGCCGCATGGCAAATATCGGCAATGGGGCTATCCAGCATTTTATCATACCCGTCCCAAAGCGGCATACGCCAAACCGGATCGCCAGTTTGTTGTGCTGCATTTTGCAAATCAGCAACCACGCTTTCATCATCGCTGTAAAATGGTGCCATTTCCGGCCCCAGAGCCACCCGTGCAGCACCCGTCAATGTGGCAAAATCAATCAGCAATTGCGGCTCTTCCTCACCGGCACGGGTCAGGGCATCGGCAAGGACAAGCCGCCCCTCTGCATCGGTATTATCAATTTCAACACTTAGCCCTTTACGGCTTTGCAAAATATCACTGGGTCGGTACGCATCGCCCGATATGGCATTATCTACAATAGGCAACACCATATGCAATCGCACTGGCAAGCTCGCCGCCATTATCATATGCGCCAGTGCCATAGCATTGGCCGCACCGCCCATATCCTTTTTCATCAGACGCATGTAGTGCGCTGACTTGATGTCCAGACCGCCAGTATCAAACACCACACCCTTGCCAACAAGACCAATGCGCGGCGCATCCGGCTTGCCCCAATGCAGTTCCACCAGACGGGGTTTATGTGTAGACGCCCGGCCAACTGCATGAACCATGGGATAGTTTTCTTTGAGAAGATCATCGCCAATGATCGCCTTCACTTTTGCACCAAATGTCTTGCCCAAATCACGCACCGCCTGTTCCATGGCTTCTGTATTGAGATCGCCAGCGGGTGTATTGATAAGATCCCGAGCCAGATAAATGGCTTTGGCGCTTTGGCGTGCCGCCGGGGCATTGGCCGCATGAATATAAATCCGCGCTGGGGAGCGTTTGCGAGAACTATAGCGTTCAAAGGCGTAAGCCCCCATTAACCAGGCAAGGGCCAAAGCCTGTCGATCAAGAACGGCAGGTGCAAAAGCAAGCTGATAATCACCTTGCGGCAATGTGGTGCAGGCATCGCCAAGGGTATAGGCATTGTTTATCTGGCCCGCACCGAACAATGCCAATGGGGGTTTGCCTGGTCGTGGCAGCAGCAGAAATTCACCAACTTTGGCGGTAAATCCAGCAGCATAAACCAGTGTGCCAATCCATTCCGGCGCACTATCCAACCAGTTATCAAACATTGTTGATGAGAGAATATGAAGCGGGATTTGTTTCGGGTCGGCCTTCTCCAGCACAGCATCAAGCATAAAAAATATCCATTACATTTTGATCCGTTGTTAACCCATTTTTGACGATCTTAAGCGCACATTTGCATATTGTTAACCATAACCCAGTGAGCCAGCCCCATGCGTATAGCCTCTCATCTGCGATATGCAATACTTGGTGCAGGACTTGTCATTAGCGCCTGTGCAACCGCCCCGACCAATGAAGAAGATGCCATAAAGGCAGACCTGCAACGTGATATTGCGCCGCAAACGCGCGAAGCACGTGAAACCATTGGTCGTCAGGATGTGCTGACCCAGGCGGCATTTTGGGCCAAGGAGTATGATAAAAATCCGGGCGATCGCGAAGCGGCACTGGAACTGGCCCGCATTGTGCGCACATTGGGCAACCCTGAACGCGCCGCCGATGTCGCCAGTCAAGCCCTGGCACTTTATCCTAAAGACCCGGATCTTTTGCTGGTCGCCGGACAGGCGCTGATTGAAAGTGCGCGCGGTGCCAGCGCCGTAGATTTTTTACAATCCTCAACCATGCTGGCGCCTGGCAATTGGCGTGCCCATCTGGCATTAGGTGTGGCCTATGACCAGATCGGCAAATCAATAAAAGCCCGCGCTGCCTTTACCCATGCCCTTGCCTTGAACCCCGATAATCCTGGTATTCTTTCCAATCTTGGCCTCAATTATGCCAGCGATGGTGACCCCGCCATGGCCGAGCGTTATTTGCGTCAGGCCGTTACAAGGCCCGATGCACCAATTCAGGCCCGGCAAAATCTGGCACTTGTCCTCGCCCTTCAGGGACGATTTGACGAAGCCAGCACCCTGGCCGCCGAAGACCTGCCAACCGAACTGGCAAGCAAAAACGTTGATTATGTCCGTGCCATGGTGGTGCGACCAAATCGCTGGGAGCAATTACGTGATGAATAAATCTACACTTTGCGGATTTGATCGCCTGACCGGGGCGACGGCGGCATTGCATGGTCTGCTGGCCGTCATTGCCCTTGCTGCCTCGGCCCATATTGCCACCAGTCTCAATGCTGCTGATCTTCTGCAACGGGGCGGACAGATAGAGCTTTTTCATGCCCTGGCGATTTTTGCTGCACTTTGCGTAGGTGCTCGTCTGCCAGCGATCCTCTTTGCCATTGGTGCGACCGCATTTGCTCTGCCGCTTTATCTGCATGGTCTGGCCGGTTTTACTGCTCTTGGGTTTTTGGCGCCTCTTGGCGGGTTAAGCCTGCTCGCGGGCTGGGGTTTATTGCTTTGCAACCTCTTACTGCCCTCGCCGCGTACAGCCTGAACGCCCCACACGATTGAGACTCCCCCCTGCTTGCATAACAGGGTAAGCTGATAAAAAATATCAACGGGAGATCATCATGAGCAATCAATCAGGCAAACAGGTATCAAGGCGCGGTATATTGGCTGCCGGCGCGGCCAGTGCAGCACTGGTCGGCAGCAACGCCATGAGCCAGGAAAACCAGACACCCGATGAAACACCGGAACCTGACCCCGCACCTGACACCTTGAACCCGCGCATTATTGCCTGTGCTGAAAAGCTGGTGCCGATTGAATTTACCCAAGAAGAACGTGCGCAAATCCTGAACGGGATCGAAAACCAGTTACAATCCATTGCCAGTCTTCGTGGCCAGAAATTTGAAAACGGGCTGGCACCGGCGCTGGTCTTTGACCCGCGCTTACCCGGCAAACAGTTTGCCGAGCAGAAAAACAAGGTGGAAATACCGGCACCCGCCAAACGCGCGCTACCCGCAAACGCCGATGATATAGCTTTTGCTGCCATTGCACAGCTTGGACAATGGCTGCGCAATGGCAGTTTGAGCAGCGTAAAACTGACCCAAATTTACCTTGATCGTATCAAGCAGTTCGGTGGCAAGCTGGAATGTTTTGTAACAGTCACGGACAAGCTGGCGCTGGCCCAGGCCAGTGCCGCAGACAAGGCATTGGCGGCTGGCAAGGACTTGGGCGCGCTTCATGGTATTCCTTATGGGGTCAAAGACCTTTTCGATACCAAGGATATTGCCACGACCTGGGGGGCCACGCCCTATAAGGATCGTGTTGCCAATGAGGATGCGTATATTGTCACCAGATTGAAAGAGGCCGGTGCGGTTCTTTTGGGCAAAACCACCTGCGGCGCGCTGGCCTATGGCGACATCTGGTTTGATGGCAAAACCCGCAATCCATGGAACTTAAAAGAAGGCTCGTCTGGTTCAAGCGCCGGATCGGCATCGGCAACAGCGGCAGGGCTGGTCGGGTTCTCCATTGGCACGGAAACTCTTGGCTCTATTGTTTCGCCGTCCAATCGTTGCGGCACGACGGGATTGCGCCCCACATTCGGACGCGTATCACGCGCCGGGGCCATGGCGCTCTGCTGGTCGCTGGACAAGGTGGGCGCGATCTGCCGCAGTGTTGAAGATACGGCGATGGTGCTTGGTGCCATCAATGGCGTTGATATTGATGATGCCAGCTCTATTGATATGGGGTTTTCCTATGCGCGGGATATTGGGCAAAGCGATCTGACTGTTGGTTATGATCCAGCCTGGTTTGATGACGATGGTGCCAATGATATTGATCTGGCAGCTTTGGCCGCATTAAAAAAACTGGGCGTCAAAACAAAATCTGTCAGCATCCCGGATTTACCTTATGGCGTTCTGTTTCTGTCTCTGGTTGCTGAAGCCGCCGCCGCTTTTGAGGAACTGACCCTGTCTGACCGTGATGACCTTTTGGTCTGGCAGGATGATAATGCCTGGCCCAATTCCTTTCGTCAGATCAGGTTCCTGTCATCGGTAGATTTTATCCAGCTGGATCGGTTACGCCGCAAAGTCATGTTAGCCATGGATGGGGTTATGGAGGATGTGGACATGCTCATCACCCCCAATTTTGCCGCCAACTTACTGGTTATCACCAATTATACCGGCCATCCCTGCCTGACCTTGCGGGCGGGTTATCACGACGTGCCTGCGCGCGGCGTTGGCGAGGCGGGCGATAAAACCCCCGTACGGGTGCCGCAGAACATCTCGCTCATTGGCAGATTGTTTGAAGAAGGCAAGCTATGCGCTCTGGGCAGACGCCTGGAAGCTACTTTGGCGGTTCATCAGGAGCATCCGTCAAACTTTTAAGATAACACGAGTGAAGAAAACTTTTGCTGGCCTGTTCAATAAGATCAAGCATGTGCTCAAAACCTGCCGCGCCGCCATAATAAGGGTCGGGAACTTCGCGAATAGTTTGGCCGCTCACCACGTCCAGAAACAGCATTGGTGTGACCCCTCCTTTGGGACACATGGACATCAGGTCGGCAAGGTTGCTTTGATCCATGGCAAATATATGGGTGAAACGGGAGAAATCTTCCACGCATACCTGTCGCGCCCGTAAACCACTTATGTCTATATCGCGCGCGGCAGCAACGGCTATTGCGCGCTCATCGGGTGCCTGGCCCACATGCCAGTTGCCGGTTCCGGCTGAATCCACCTGCAGCGCAATGCCCGCATTTTTGGCCTGGGCGCGTAACACGCCCTCGGCACTTGGCGAACGACATATATTGCCAAGACAGACAAAAAGAACCCTTGGTTCAAAATTCATAAATTGGCATCATCCGATGTCATGGTGCTGGAAAAACGGCGCACAGATTGACGCCAGATGGTGATTTGCTCTCGAATGTTTTTCAGGCTTTGCCCACCGCTAAGATAAATATCCATTTCCAGAAGGATGTTTGAATTGCCCATGGCATAGGCGCGGGTGAACCGGTTTGATGCGTTCCATAGGTTTAGTTGCACCAGAACTGTGGTGGCCTCGGCACTTGTACGAAACACCGAACGTAATTGTAATTCCGAGCACCCGTCCGCCCTTTCGCAATCATAGCCCAGAACCGACCATTGAACCCCGTCATTGACGTCGAACCTCTGATTGGCAACCACGCCTTTGCCATCAATTGGCACTTGCACAAAGCGCAAACCCTCAAGCAGAAGGGTTTCCGCCAGATCATCCATACTAATGCCATTATAGAGTTTAGGCGCAGGGATAGCGTCGGCCAGAACAGGTAGACCGCTCAAGCAGAAAAAAACTGCAATCAGTAATGTAAAAACCCGCCGCTTTATCAAAGACCTGGCAAGCGTATTTTACTACTTTTTCTAATCTTTACCTTGCCGCCCCCGGTTGATCCTTCGACCAGTTCCTGACGCCGCAAACGCTCTGCCTCAGCATCCGCATCCAGCATGGTTTCATCAACAATATGGGTATCTCCGCCGCGCCAGAATAAAATCCGGTCAGCGAAATTTTTGGGCTTGATGGTCAGCTGTGCCGTTTCAGAATCAAGTTTTGAGCGAATGGATGGATCGAATGAGCGGCTTTTACTATTGGCGACAAGCGCCCGTTCCCCGGCAGATGCAAGACCATCAGTTCTAGCCTGCCCGAGTATGGCACGGCGTGCCGCCTCCGAAGCGCGCAAATCCTGCAACCCTATCTCGCCCGGTCGCGGGGGAAGAAGATTGTATTCTGGCGGCACAACAAGCGGAGCCATAGTCAGCACCTTGAACTCATCAGGTTGATTTTTACCACCACCCAGCGTGCCACACCCGCCCAGTATCAGGGCTGAACTGGCAGATAAGAGAAGGGCTAAACGCATTGGATTCATCATAAAGTCTCCTGGACAGTGCAGGTTTTAACCGCACAGCCCCCGCCAGCCAAGCCAATCATACACTTTTTTGCTGTCTATCCACCCAAAAAGCATCAATAAGCATCAAAATAACACCTATACTGATGGCCGAATCGGCCACATTGAACACCCAGATGAAGTGAATATCGGAAAAATCAATAAAATCGACCACCTTGCCAAAGCGCAAACGGTCAATCAGATTACCACTAGCCCCGCCAATGATTAGCCCCAATGAGGCCGCCATCAGGCGTCGATCCGCCCGTAACAACCACATCACCATGATGCCCATCACAGCCAGGGCAAATCCAGAGAGCACCAGCCGACCGATCATGCTATCCGCCCGAAAAAGCCCAAAACTTACCCCGGTATTCCATACCAGGGTAAGATCAAAAATATGGGATAGCTCAATATGGCCAAGTGGTTGATCGCGCAATTTCAGGATGTTGAGCACCCAGTGTTTAGAAAGCTGATCCAGCACCACGATCAAGGCAGAAATTGCCAGACCAAAATGCCATAATGGGCGATGCGAAGCCGGTTTATCCATGGGCCGCATCCCATTCCCGCACAGCAAGCGCATCACGCGGGGTGATGTCTTTCAGTTCCGGGTCTGCCGTTGCGGGGTCAAAATATTTCCACGATCGGGCGCATTTGATTAAGCCTTTGTCTATCGATGATTCAAAATCGAAAAAAACCTTCTCTCCAGAAACAATAGCTTCACGCGGCCATTTTGATTCTTCTTTCTCTTGAGGGCGTTCGTTGGCTCGAATGTACTCTAAGCTATGAACTTCTAGAATTGCGCGGCTAGTAATAAGAATATCGCCGACAAACTCTTCAAAAGATTGCTCAAAGCGTTCAATATATTGTCTATCAAAAGCTTCTTTTTTATTTTTGTCGGAAAACCAGATGGTTGGTGCTGCTTCCAAACTGGAACCAATCACTTTGTTACGCCTCTGTTCCTCTAAATGCTCCGTCACGACGCGACGAACACCTTTTATCAACACCCAATCCTCCGCCAGTTCATCATCACGCCAATCCGTAGGCGTATCCGGGAAAGTGCGCAGATGCACCGAATCCGTCTCGGACGGGAACCGCGTCAGCCATACCTCCTCCATGGTGAAGGGCATGAGCGGTGCAAACCATGTAACCAGACGTTCAAACACCATATCCATGACCGTGCGGGCCGCCCGCCGACGCTTCGAGCCAAGTGGATCGCAATAAAGCGCATCTTTGCGAATATCAAAGTAAAACGCTGATAACTCCTCATTGCAAAAGGCAAACAGCAGCGAAAAGGCACGTTTATAATCCAGCGCCTTATAGGCAGCGCGCACCTCCTTATCCATTACCCAAAGCCGATGCAGCACATAGCGTTCCAGTGATGGCATGTCTTTGGGATCAACCCGCTCTTCTTCGTCAAAGCCCTGCAATGCGCCCAGCAAATAACGCAACGTATTGCGCACCTTGCGATAACTATCTGCCGCAGTTTTGATGATCTGCGGCCCCATGCGCATATCGTCCTGCACATCCGATGAGGCCACCCACAGGCGTAATATCTCTACACCATTGGTGCGGGCAATATCCGCCGGATCAATCACGTTGCCTAAGGATTTGGACATTTTGCGGCCATCATCGGCCATAACAAAGCCGTGGGTGAACACCGCGTCATAGGGCGCACGGCCACGGGTGCCGCAGCTTTCCAGCAAGCTCGACTGAAACCAGCCACGATGCTGATCGGTGCCTTCAAGGTACAAATCCGCCGGCCATTTCAAATTCTCCCGATTTTCCAGCGTGAACCTATGGGTGCAGCCTGAATCAAACCAGACATCCAGAATATCCTCGACTTTCTCATAGCTTTGCCAGTCATCCACAAGGCCAGAAAGAAAACGCTCCTGCGCATTATCGGCAAACCAGGCGTCGGCACCCTCGATCTTGAACGCCTCGATGATGCGCTCATTAACCGCCTCGTTTTGCAAATAATCGCCGGTACCCGCGCGCACAAACAAGGTGAGCGGCACCCCCCATGCCCGTTGGCGCGAGATCAGCCAGTCTGGCCGCCCATCAACCATGGAGGCGAGACGATTTTTGCCACGCGGCGGATAAAATTTGGTGTTTTCAATGGCATTAAGCGCCTTGGCTCGCAGGCTATCCTTGTCGCCTTCCTTGCCCAAGCCAATGAACCATTGCGGGGTATTGCGGAAAATTACCGGTGCTTTTGAGCGCCAGGAATGTGGATAAGAGTGCTCGATCCGGCCCCGCGCCAGAAGCGCCCCGGTTTCAATCAACATATCGACCACCGCCTTATTGGCTGGGCCGTCCTTGCCGGTTTTTTTACCCGTGGTGCGGATCACTTCCAGCCCGGCAAACAGGGGTACATGGTCGTAATAGGCGCCATCCGGGCCTACGGTTTCGGGAATATCTTTATGCCCGTTGGCCAGCCAGACATCATAATCCTCGGCCCCATGACCTGGCGCGGTATGCACAAAGCCGGTGCCCGCTTCCTCGGTGACATGATCGCCAGCAAGGAGCGGCACAGGGAAGTCATAACCTTGACCACGGAAAGGATGGGCGCAAACGAAGTTTTTTACTTCTTCACCACTAAATATGCCAATCAGTTTCGACTCCGAAATCTTAGCGGTTTTCTTGACTTCTTCCCATAGACTCTCGGCAACTATGAGTCTCTCGCCAACGCGCGACCATGGTGTAAAGTCGCTATCGTCGATCGCTGTGACTTCATAAAGTCCATAAGAAATTTTGGGACTGTAAGAGATAGCCCTATTGCCAGGGATCGTCCACGGTGTGGTTGTCCAGATGAGCACGCTGGCACCCATAAGTTCATCCGGGCCTTTGGTTACAGGAAACCTGACCCAAATTGTCGTGCTCACATGATCGGCATATTCCACTTCGGCTTCGGCCAGAGCGGTCTGCTCCACCGGCGACCACATCACCGGTTTGGAGCCGCGATAAAGCTGGCTGGACATGGCGAATTTCAAAAACTCACCGGCAATGGCGGCCTCGGATGAATAATCCATAGTGGTGTAGGGATTATCCCATTCACCCTGCACGCCCAGGCGCTTGAATTCCTCGCGCTGTATGTTCAGCCAGTGGGCGGCATAATCACGACATTCTTGGCGAAACTCGGCCAATGGCACATCGTCCTTGTTGCGCCCTTTTTTGCGGTATTGCTCCTCGACTTTCCACTCAATGGGCAGGCCGTGGCAATCCCAGCCGGGTATATATTGCGCGTCATAGCCCATCATCTGGTGCGTGCGCACAACAAAATCCTTGAGTATTTTGTTCATCGCGGTGCCGATATGCAGATGACCATTGGCATAGGGCGGGCCGTCATGCAGCACATATTGCTTGCGCCCTTTTGATGCTTTGCGCAATTGTGCATAGAGGTCGAGTTTCTCCCAGCGTTTTAACCATTGTGGCTCGGCTTTGGGCAGACCGGCTCGCATGGGAAAGTCGGTTTTGGGCAAAAACAATGTTTGGCGATAATCGCGCGCGCTTGGCGATTGTGGGGCATCATCCGTCATGGCGGGCCTTTATTTTAATTATGATTGGAGAAATAGCGAATTTGGCAAGCCGACGCCACCATTTTTAGGTGATGCGTCGGCTAGATAATTCGTATAATCTTGCTCATCATGACGTTACAATCAAACATGAAAACCCGTCTACCAGCCTCAGGCACTACGGTCTACCTCTATGTCCTGCGCAAGGGCATCTCTCGCGGTCTCAATATCCCTGGCGATCTGCGCTTTTAGTTCATCCAGTCCGGAAAATTTTTGCTCGTCCCGGATAAAGTGCTCCAGGGTTACTTCAAGTGTGCGCCCATAAAGGTCGCCGGCAAAATCGAACAGATAAATCTCAAGTCGTGGCTCATCCCCGTCCACCGTAGGGCGCACCCCAACATTGATGACACCCGGTAGATAAGCCCCTTTTGCCCCGATACGCGCTCGCCCGGCATAGACCCCAAATCGTGGTTGCACATAATCGCCAAGCGAGAGATTGGCCGTTGGCACACCGATGGTACGCCCGCGCTGCTCGCCGCGCATGACAAGACCTTCAATGTTCCATGGACGGCCCAATATGTTTGTTGCCCGTACCACGTCACCTTTTTTTAAGGCATGACGCACAGCCGTTGATGAATGTTTCTCGTCCACTCCACCCTTAAGGCTGACAATATCCACACCAAAGCCATAGTCCTCACCAAAGCCTTGCAAGCTGTTGGTATCCCCCACCCGATCCCGCCCATAATGAAAATCGGCACCGACGCTGACATGGGAAATACCAAGCCCGCCAACCAGAACATCGCGTGCAAAGACACGATCATTCATCAGGCTCATGGCGCGATCAAAGGGCAGGGCGAACAGATAACTGACGCCCAGAGCATCCAGCACACGCGCACGGGCGGCATCGCTTTGCAAACGCTCGGGTGCGCTGCCCGGTTGAAAAAATCGGCGCGGATGGGGATTAAAAATGGCTACACCAAGCGGTACATCAAGGCTTTTTGCCGCCTGGGCGGCGCGGTCAATCACAACCCGATGGCCCAAATGAACCCCATCAAAATTACCCATGGCAATGGCGGTGCCACGCGCGTCACCTGGTATATTTTTATAATGTTCAAATATTTGCATGGTTCAGCCCGTTGGTTTTTTCTCTACCATCACACCTGCCACACCCTTAACCACCACCTTTTCGCCTACCGAGCAACGCACCATCATTGTTACTTTGCCACGGCGTGTATGAATATCGGCAACCTCTGCGCGGGCCACCACAGTATCGCCAATACGAACGGGAGCACGAAATTTCAGCTCCAGTGTCATAAAAATGGCCCCCGGCCCCGGCAAATCATTGCCCAATATAGCCGAGATATAAGACGCCGTTAGCGCACCATGGGCAATGCGTCCGCCAAACGGCGTTTTGGCAGCATAGACTTCATCCATGTGGATCGGGTTGTAATCGCCACATATGCGGGCGAAATCGTCCACATTTTGCTCGGTTACAGTGTGAGTGACCTCGTGGCTCATGCCGACCTCAAGGTCTTCAAGGTAATAGCCGTGCCTGGGATCTAGTGTGCTGCTCATTAAGCTTACTGCCCATTTATTATGAATTTCAAAAAAGCAAACTAGCCGCTTGGCGTGTCAATGCCAACACGCCAGAGCCATTGGGCTGCTATGAATATACTAGGGTCCAGACTCATTCAAATGGTTTAATTTCATGCTTTTATGAGAAGCCGCCTGTCGAAAACCAGCCTTGCAAAGGGCATTAGCCTTTGCTGCATTGACTTTCTTCCATTCAGCATCCCTTAAAAGCATGAAATTAAACCATTTGAATGAGTCTGGATCCTAGATACTGGTGAATTCTTTATGCCTTTAACCCTGTCTTCACAATAACCGTTTACCTTAACCATGCCGCAATCAAGACGGTAAAAAATAAACCGCCCCTATGGGCAAGGCGAATGGAGTGAAGAATGGCTGTCGATATGGCGATGCCCATCCTGGTCGTAGACGATTACAAGACGATGATACGGATCATCAGAAATCTTCTTAAACAACTGGGCTTTGATAACGTGGACGAGGCCGCTGACGGCGAAGAAGCGTTTCAGAAAATGCAGGCTAATAACGGGTTCGGTCTGGTCATTTCTGACTGGAATATGGAACCCATGACCGGATATGAGCTGCTCAAGCAGGTTCGCGGTGATGAAAAGCTCAAGGGCACACCATTTATTATGATTACCGCAGAGTCAAAAACGGAAAACGTCATTGCCGCCAAGCGCGCCGGCGTCAATAACTACATTGTTAAACCGTTTAATGCCGCTACGCTAAAAATGAAAATCGCCTCTGTGATTGGTGATTTCTAAAGTTTGAATACTGGGGATTTATACTATGCCTGCAACCGATGTAGCCGCTAAAATCAGAGGGGCGCTCAACGATATCAAGGCCGCAGATTTGGACGATCCGCGCCTGATGGAAGTTCTGAGCCTGGCTGAAAATCTTGTCGATTCAATGAAGCTGTTTTTTGGTTCTCTCGATAATTCCATCCACGGTGAATTTTTACACATTGCGCAATATATAGCACGAACCCGTGATGAAATTGCGGCACTTCGGCCCAATGATATTCGCCAGTCACGTCTGCCCACAGCTGGCGCTGAACTGGAAGCTGTGGTCAATGATACCGAAAATGCCACCGAAACCATTATGACACTTGCCGAAAACATTATGGAACTTGAGCCGACAAGTCTTGAGCAATATAAAGCCCAGGTTGACGAAAAAATGATGGGCATGATCGAAGCCTGCTCATTTCAGGACATTACCGGACAGCGTGTTTCTAAAGTCGTCAGTACGCTTACCCATATTGAAGAGCGCGTGGCGCGTTTTTCCTCTGTTATGGGTGTTCTGGATGCTGAAGAAGAAGAATCCAGTGATAAAGATCAATGGCGCAAGGATAATTTGCTCAACGGGCCGCAACTTGACGGCCCGGCAACTGGTCAGGATGCAATTGATGCTCTGTTTGACGGTGATATTGTCGACGAAGATCTGGGCCAGGATGCAATCGACAATATGTTCGACTAGGTTATAGGCTCATAATCAGGGTCTACGCAGCGTTACTGTGAGGTTCATCACAAAGTAGCGCCATAATTGCGGCTTCATTTGGTGCGTTACGGATTTTCTGGCACACTTCAGGGCGACGCAATATGCGCGAAACCTGTGCCAGCGCCCGTAAATGCCCGGCACCTTCTGTATCGGGTGCCAATAGCAGGAAAATCAAGTCCACAGGCGCATCATCAATTGCCTCAAAGGCAATACCGTTATCCAAACGAAAGAAAAATCCACTGATTTCTTTCAAACCGGCACAGCGAGCATGAGGAATGGCGACACCGCCACCAACACCCGTAGACCCAAGGTTTTCACGCTCCAGTATAGTATCCAGTAATGCCGGTGCCGACAGGCCATGCTTGTTCGCAGCCCGACTGCTAATCAGGTGTAATGCCTGTTTTTTACTGGTTGGCCGCAAGCCGGAAACAACAGCGCCATCCTTCAATATATCCTTGAGGATCATGGTATGCTTTCAATAAACAACATTACGTGACAACGTCAGCAAGACCTTGCCATCATTTGCCCAAACTTATTCTTGCCCGGGGTTTAACCAGCCGATATGACCGTCAGGGCGGCGATATACAGCATTTAACTCGCCATGTGCAACATTACGAAACAGCAGCATGGGCGCATCTGTCATGTCCATTTCCATAACGGCCATTGAGACGCTCATCGTGCGCAATTCTGCCGTTTTTTCTGCGATGATTACTGCCTCTATTGGTTCTGCACCATTATCTTCATCATCATCGTGGTCGTCTTCCAGTGACTGCACCGCATTACGTCCTGCTTCAAGCACAAACAGTGGTGCCTCTTCTGCCGGCAATTCACCCTTGTTGTTTTTATGGTGATTTTTTAGTTTGCGTTTGTATCGGCGCAGGCGTTTTTCCAGTTTTATAGTCGCCTCATCCGCCGCTGCATAGGCGTCACCCGCTGATGACTTGCCTTGGGTGTGCAAGACAACCCCGGAGGGAAGGTGCAAGGAGCACTCAACACGAAACCCGGCACCATCGCGAGTGATGACAATAAAAGCCTCGGACGGACGATTGAAATACTTTTCAACTCCTTCGCTTACCCGCTCGGTAATGCGCGTGCGCAAAACTTCGCTGACATCGATCCCTTTACTGACAACTTGAATGCTCATCGTCGTGCTCCTGTTGGCTGGGGTATAGTTTAACAGATCGGTGCGCAAGGCGAAGCGTGCAAGTCATTTGGTCTGTGTTTTTTTGTAAAATAGCAGAAAAACTTCCTTCTATTTCAAATGCTTTGCTTCAATATCCTGCGTCTTTGGACAGATGACGGAATGTGCATGGCTTCACGGTATTTCGCTACCGTGCGCCTGGCAATATCAATACCGGCCTCTTTGAGCAGTTCGACAATACGATCATCGGACAATACCTGGGCAAGGGTTTCGTGTTCTATCAAGCCTTTAATACGATGACGCACGGCTTCGGCAGAGTGCGCTTCGCCGCCATCAACAGAGGCAATAGCGGCGGTAAAGAAGTATTTAAGCTCAAACAGTCCGCGTGGGGTCTGAATAAACTTATTAGACGTCACCCGGCTGACAGTTGATTCGTGCATTTCGATGGCATCAGCAATCGTGCGCAGATTAAGCGGACGTAAATGCTCTATACCGTGAACAAGAAAGCCATCTTGCTGGCGCACCAGTTCCCGAGAAACCTTGAGAATTGTCCGTGCACGCTGGTCGAGACTTTTGACCAGCCAGCTTGCGTTCTGGTGACAGTCTGAAATGAAGGTTTTTTCCTGTTCGGTGCGCAGATTGGCATTAACTTCGGCATAATAGCGTGAATTAACCAGAACCCTGGGAAGGGTCTCGGTATTTAACTCCACCGACCAGCCCCCGTCTGCTTGCTCGGCGACGATGACATCGGGCACCATAACCGCTGCCATTTCACCGCCAAAAGCCTGCCCGGGTTTGGGGGTAAGGGCGCGCAATTCACCAATCATCTCGCTTAAATCTTCGGCATCGATACCGCAGCATTCTTGCAATGCTGCCATATCGTGGCGAGCCAGAAGGTCAAGATTTTCGATCATGGCCTGCATTGCCGGATCAAACCTGTCCCGCTCAATCAGTTGCAGCGAAAGACATTCGCGCAAATCACGGCCCATAACCCCGGTTGGTTCAAAAGTTTGCAATTTCTCCAGAATGTTTTCCAGCAACTTCGACGACACGCCCAGGCGCGTGGCTTCTTCACCAAGATCAACCCGGATATATCCATCATCATCCACCAACCCGATGAGGCGTGCAGCAATCATACGATCTTTGGGGTCAAAACTGGTCAATGCCAATTGTGCAGACAAATGCTCTGCCAGGGTTATGTCGCGTGTCGCCGTCTGCTCGATGATGGTGGAGATACTTTCTGCGGCTGAATTTGCGCTACCAGTACCTGATATGCTGTTTATGCGATCAGTGGTACGCATTTGCTCGCCCGCATCTTCACGGCTGGTGGCATAGGTGGATTCATAATCGCCATCAACTGCATCTGTGGCGGCTTTGGCCGACGCGACAGAGCTGTCATCAAGGCTTAGTTCAGCCCTGTCATTGTGCAGGGCTTCGCCATCTTGTGCCTCACCTTGTGCTTCGCCTTCTGAAACCTCGCCCTTGTTTCGTTCCAAAAGCGGGTTACGCAACAACTCATCTTCTACATAGGCGCTCAGTTCAAAATTGGACATTTGCAACAGCTTTATAGCCTGTTGCAATTGTGGGGTCATGACCAGGGATTGCCCCTGTCTGACTTCCATTCTTTGCCCAAAGCCCATCCTTGCGATCCTTAAATAAAACTGTCGCCCAGATACACCCGGCGTACATCAGGGTTTGACATTATTTCATCTGGGCTACCTTCAAACAAAACCTCGCCATCATAAATGATCGAAGCCCTGTTTACGATTTCCAGCGTTTCACGCACATTGTGATCGGTAATGAGAATACCAATACCACGCCTGCTTAAAAATTTAATCAGCTCGCGAATATCGGCAATTGCCAACGGATCAATACCTGCAAACGGTTCATCAAGCAGGATAAAGGATGGTTTGGTCGCCAACGCCCGCGCAATTTCCACGCGGCGGCGTTCACCCCCGGACAAGGCCAGCGCCGGTGATGTGCGCAAATGTTCAATGTGTAACTCTGCCAGCAAAGCCTCGACCATTTCGTCGCGCTTGTCTTTTTCACGCACTGCAAGTTCAACAACACCGCGAATATTTTGCTCAACTGTTAGTCCGCGAAAGATAGACGTTTCCTGCGGCAAATACCCAAGCCCCAGACGCGCGCGCTGATACATAGGCAGGGCGGTAATATCCTGACCATCCATCATGATCCGACCATAATCGACGGCAATCAGTCCCGTAATCATATAAAAACAGGTGGTTTTACCGGCCCCGTTTGGCCCCAGCAACCCGACCACTTCGCCACGCCCAAGGGACAGGGATACACCCTTGACCACGGCACGCTTGCGAAAGGATTTACCAATCCCGTCCACATAAAGACCGTCATCAGGGATCATTTGGTCGTACATGCGATAGTTTCCATACGTGTCAGGGCGCTTCATTGCGCTGTTTCATTAACCCCGAACAGGCTTAATTATGCATGAAAGTTGCAGTATTTTCTGCTTAATTTCATTCATTCATCAGGTGTTGCATCTGCTTTTTTTGCCGGAAAAAACGCCGCACGCACGCGGCCAGACGTGGCACCATCACTTTGCGTGGCGTCAAACACCGCCCGCCCGGTACTTATTTGCAAAATAAGCTTGTCACCGCGAATAACGTTTTTGCCCTGGGTGACTACCACATTACCCGTCATTATTACCTGATCCTTGACAACATCATAAACCGCCTTTTCTGCCTTCGCCACTTGTTTGGGCGTTACGTAGAAAACATTGCCGGTGGCGATTAGGGTTTTAACATCGCCCCAGCTTGAACCAAGTTGCGCTCCGGCATTGGCATCTGTTCCGGTGTTCTCAAAACGGACATCAAGCTTGTCCGCACGAAGTCGCGCATCATCCTGAATGGCATCGACCTGACCAGTAAATATCGCCTGGTTTTTGTCGTCAAAAACCTCCAGCTTGTCAGAGTCGATAGAAATTGCACCACGTTCGGCGCTTAATTGCGCGTGAACCGGGAGCGCCATTGCACCCATAAGCACGGCAAACGCAGCCATTTTGTACAAGGTTCTAGTCATTGGAATCTCCTACTTCGTCATTGCGATTTTCAATATGAGTGACAACGTTTCCGGAAAAAGTTACCTTTTCCCCACCATTGATAATTTCATAGCCATCAGCGCGTACACTACCCATAGGCCCGGTGCCACTTACAGGCTCATCGCCTTCAATAGAATCAATGCCAATAAAGAACCGGGCGTGTTCAGTTTGATATTCGTAGCCATTGGGCGTTGTCAGCACGACATGGTCATACAGGTTGAGTATCTTCAATCCCGCCTGATAAACCCCGCGTCGGGCTGTCACCTGAGAGCTGTCTGCGCCAGGGGCGGTATCCAGACGTGGATTGACCATATCCGTGGTTTCCGGTTCATCAATACGTCGGGTGGCCGTATCGGCAATGACCACATAGGGCCGTCCGGCATTATCACGACCTGAAAACCGCGGATTTATCATACGCACCTCACCACTCGCATCTGCCAAAGGCGGCGGCGGCGCGTCCTGGCGCAAGATATTAAGCACAATATAAAGCAAAACCACGGCAACAATAACCGCCGCCAGAAGCAGAAAAGACAGGCGCAACCTCTTGATGTTGGCACTGCGCTTGCGCGCAGCATCAAGTGTCATCCTGCGCCGGGGTTCCCAGCTCAGTTTGCTTTCTTGTTGTGCAGTTCCTGAATCTGCGCTCATATCGCTTTCCGCTTTTGCGTTTTCACGCCCCGTTGCTCAATATATAATGGCCCACGCGCCATACTCCAACGGTTCACCATAATGTTTATGCCATAAATAACTGTGATCGTGGTCATTATCAGGCCGTTTTCAGACCGAAAGGTCATACTTAGGCTTCAAAGGTTAAGCGTGGGCAAAAATATCTGTTTCCGCCCACCCGGCCAGATCAAGCGCAACGCGAACGGGAAGAAAATCAAAACATGATTGCGCCAATTCCATTCGTCCCTCACGCGTCAACATGACATTCAACTTGTCGCGCAACTGATGCAAATAAAGCACATCAGAGGCTGCATACGCTTGCTGTGCCTGTGATAACTCATCGGCCCCCCAATCAGAGCTTTGTTGCTGCTTTGACATATCCTTGCCAATCAATTCACGGGTTAAATCTTTCAGGCCGTGCCGGTCAGTGTAAGTTCGTACCAGTTTGGAGGCAATTTTGGTGCAATAGACAGGCGTCATCGTCACGCCCAGATATTGCTGGACCATTGCCACATCAAAACGGGCAAAATGAAATATCTTCTGGATACCCGGGTCGCCAAGCAGTGCCTTTAGATTGGGGCAATTGTATTTCGCCCGGTCAAGCTGAACCAAATGGGCATCACCATCGCCCGCACTAAGCTGTACCAGGCATAAAGGATCGCGGGTAAGCGATAACCCCAGTGTTTCGGTATCCACCGCCACACCGTCGGTAAAAATAATGCCGTCTGGCAAATCATGTTTATGAAGATAAATGGTCATGTGAAACCCTGATTACGGCGCAGATGAAATAGGCACCCTCGAATCGTCTTACCCAATATAGGTCGTAGATACATCAATGACGAGACAGACCCTACCCCTGAATTTTCCCCAATTGGCACTGTGTTTCACACCGGGACTCGCCTCAGGCGCGATTTTTGCAGTCCAAACCACAACAATACCAAAACGAACCAGATTTTACCAAGGGGAAATCATCATGTTGCACAGCGTATCTGTCGTTCGCCCATCTGAAGTTCCATTTGACATCACAGTGCGCTGGCTAGCAGCACTGGCAACAAACAAATGCTGGAACAGCCCGTTTCTGACACCGGAATTTGCCATGCACGTGGGCAATCAACGCGATGATGCCCGCATCATTATTGCAAAAGATCATCAAGGGTTGCTCGGTATCCTTGGCATCCAGAAACGCCGTGGCGGATACGCCCGCCCGCTTGGTGCACCCGTATCAGATCATCAGGCATTTATTACTGAACCCGGATTTTTTGCCAGCATCAATGAAGTGCTGGAAGGGGCGAAGATCAGTGTTTTTAGTTTCGTGGGCATGAATGATCCTGAAGCAAGATTAAAGACTGTAGCTAAGGAAAATGCTGTTTCACATATTGCTGATCTAGGCACTGGTTCCGGGCAATATTTCGCAGCTCAACAGGAGCGTTTTGGTCGGCATTTCAAAAAAATGCGCCAACGTGCCAGAGGTGCCGTGCGCGATCATGGAACAATGAAACTGGTACTTGATTCTCATGATGAAGCTGATTTTGAAGCTCTGTTGGCGTGGAAACGTGACCAGTATCGCCGTACCCGCAAGTGCGACGTTCTGGCATCCGACTGGATAACCGGCCTTTTGCATAGCCTGTGGCAAACAAATGGGCGTGTGCGTGCAGTGCTGAACGTGCTTTATCTGGGGGGACAACCTGCCGCCGCTGAAATTGGCCTGATGAGCAATGGCACCTATCATTCATGGATTGCTGCCTATGATCCTGCGCTTTGCCGTTGTTCGCCCGGCTTGTTGCTGTTAGAGGGCGTTTTACAAAATGCCGACACTCTTGGCATCACCAATGTTGATTTGGGTGCCGGGCATGACCATTACAAAAAATATTATGCCAATGACGAGATCGCACTTGGCCAGGGCAAGGTTTTGGGCGGAGGTCTGACGGCCCACAAACACTACCTGATTGACCATGTTGGTGGTAAACTTCTTGCCGGAGCACCTGCACGTCTTGCCAATGCGCATGAATTTTTGGCGGCCTGTCACCCGGACTGGGCCGGACGCTTGCGCGGGGCTGCCCGAAGGCTTGCCCACGCCGTCACCTAGGGTTCAAACTCATTCAAATGGTTTGAACCCTAGTAACTGTGGCGGGTGTAAATTACAAAATTAGAAATGGCGCGACAAGACCACACCAAAGACTATGGCTTCTTCGCCGTCTATAAAATCAACATTGATTGTTGGCGCCAAAGCAAAGCTTCCCATTTCAATATCATATGCCACGCCAACACGATAAAGGGTATTAGTATGCCCATGGGCACCGTGTATTTCCTCGAAACCGATGCCGCCGGTTAATCTAAAACCACCACCTGGGTGAAAATGGACGGCGGCAAGGGCGACACTAACGCCGTCTTTGTGATGAGCATCCGGGGTGTGTTCAACAACCACACCAAGCCCAAACTTCTCGGTAAAACGGTGTTCAAATTCAACCCCGATGGTTAATTCAGTGGTGTCCGCATCCGTGGCTCCCAAAAAAACACCAACGACATTTCTGGGAAAATGATGTTCTGTTTCACCATGTTCTTCGGCAAAAGCTGGGCCGCTTGCAACAAGTGAAAGCAAAAAAGCAGAGAGCCAAAAAATTGGCTTGATAAAACGATGAAATGAAACGGTCATGATGATTTTCCTTTTCATCCGGTGCGTACCTGAGTGATGAATTTTCACCATTGACTCCGAAATCAGTGGAATAAAATCAAAATTTCTCCGTCATTGCCGCCCATATGCACAATGACAAAATAGCTTTGCAAACGTCAATTGCTTCGCTTTAGAAAACGTTAATTGTAGAATGCATTACTTCATAACATCGAAGGGGTCAGGCCTGGTTAATCCAGGCAATGGTGCTCACTTTCCTGCGCCACTAAGAAACCCGCAGTACGGATCATTTTATACGCTGCACTCTTTTTATCATGGGCAGGATTGGAATGATTCAGGTGGATGAAGCGTATCTTCATTTTGTCTGCTGGTCTCAGGTTTTTAAGGCGGTTCATAGTGTGGGTGATTGTCGGATGCGGAATTGTTGACATATCGCGCCCCGGCAATTCATTGCCACTGAAAAAAGTCCCATCAAGAAACAACAAATCATTGGCCGCAATCAGATCTTCCAGATGGGTGCCCATGACGTTCCATTGCTCCCACGCATCTATATCAGGAAGATAGAGAACTGATTTGCCTGGACCCTGAATTTGAAAGCCGACGGTTTCTGCAAATTCATCCCGGTGTGGCACCAAAAATGGCGTTACCCTTAGCTGGTTAGCAAGTGAAACAGCAAAGCCAGCGCGTAAAAGGTTCAGTGCGATATTATCAAGTTTCACCAACTGGCTCCACGGCGCATTTTGCTCAAGAAACCTTGTCATCTTCGGCATAGTGTAAACGGGTATTGTTTTGGCCCCCATGGCTTCACGGCCAAGCTGTGCCAGGCCAAGATAATGGCCAATATGGGCGTGAGTTATAAATATACCATCCAGAGCAAACCCGGTTTTGCCGCTCAGTAAATCAAGATTATAAAGTTGACGCTTTATATCTGGCGTTGCGTCAAACAAATAACGCCCGCCACTGGTTTTATCGACAATAGCGATGGAGCTTGGCAGCCTGCTCAACCCGTTATTTTGCCATGCCGGATCAGTGTGATGAGCAATTTGCGGTTTTCCAGCATCCTGTGCATTGCCCAGAACAAAAAGGTTTAGGCGACAATTACTTTGCGGTTTTGCAAAGCCAGGGTTTGAGAAAATGAGTAACAGAAACAAGAGAACCCAGCCAAACCACAAAGACCTGTTCGTCATGGTTTCAAACCCCTGAGCCACTTTGCCACATACGGATTTGCCTGGATAGAAAATCAGAAAAGGCCTTGATCCTTTTTGATCGGCGTAACTCTTCCGGATAGACAAAATAAATATCAAACTCCGGGCCACGCACATCGGGCAAAATCCGGACAAGCTCTGGATTACCTCTGGCGACATAGTTTGGCAGACCGGCAATACCAACACCAAACTGCGCCGCTTTCATTACCCCGTAGATATTATCAAGGATGAGCGCAGGTTTGCGCGGGTTATTGGTGGCACGCCCATGAGTGGCTAGCCAGTCAACATCGCGCAATGCGCCGGTGGCACCATAAAGGATAATTGGATGATTATCCAAATCCTCCATGCTGTTCGGGCTGCCATGCTCGCTTAAATATGCCCGCGAAGCATAAAGGCTCTGGCCAACGGTGAACAGCTTGCGTTGAATGAGATCAACCTGGGTTGGCCGCCACAAACGAATGGCACAATCGGCCTCCAGTTTGCCAAGATCAAGGCTGTGGTCGGTGAGCATGAGGTTAATGACAATATCAGGGTAATCGCGGGTAAACTCCACCAGACGCGGCGTTAACCAGATGGATCCCATGGCAACGGTGGTGGTCACACGCAAAGGCCCAAACGGTTTTTCACGGCTGTCGCGCAAACGCGATTGCGCCAGCGCCACGCGCTCGCTCATACCATCCGTAGTGTCTTGTAAAATCTGACCCTGCTCGGTCAGCAACAGTCCCCGGGCATGGCGATGAAACAGCGGCATACCAAGATCGTCTTCCAGTGAAGCGATCTGGCGCGAAACAGCAGATTGCGACAAGGCCAACCGCTCGGCTGCCGCCGTTAACGAGCCGGTTTCTGCAGCCGCCTGAAAGGTTTTCAGCTTGTCCCAATCCATAAGCAGACCTTCTTCTGCAACGCACCAAAGGTCAACACGACCTAACTGGTTTGTGCTAATTCTGGCAATTCAAGTTCCGGGGTCGCATTTTCAACGCTGGCATTGCGCGGTAACAGGCATGTCACCTTCGTGCCCTTGCCTTTTGTTGATTCAAGCCTCACCAGGCCACCATGCAGGTCTATGAACGAGCGCACCAGCGCCAGGCCAAGCCCGGCACCACCACCTTTACCGCTTTCAAATTCTTCAAAAACGCTGGCACGTTTTTCTTCATCAATGCCGATACCATCGTCAAAAACCCAAAAACGCACCATGTCTTCTTTGGCGGCGGCACCGATATGGATCGTCCCGCCGGCCTCTGTATACGTCAGCGCATTGCGCATAAGATTATACAGCACCTGTTTCAGGCGTGGCCCATCGGCACGCAGCATGCCAATATCTTCGGGACAATCCACCTTGATATGAACCCGTGTCTGCTCTGCCCGGGTTTGCACCAGGGCAACCATGCCTTCAATAATGGCAAAAGGATCCACATCGTTCAGATCAAGCGCCAGTGTTCCGGCCTCCACCGCTGCAACATCAAGAATGTTTTCGAGCATAGTGGCCAACTGTGCTGATGCGCTTTGTATGGCATCTATCGGCCCTTTTAATTTATCACCAAGTGGGCCAGCATACCCACTTTCCAACAGGTCTGCGTAACCAGAGATGGTGGTTAGCGGTGCGCGCACCTGATAGGAAACATGCTCAACAAAATGAGATTTCAGGTCTGCCGCCGCCTGTATGGCTGCGGCCCGGTCTTGCAGCGATTTTTCAACATTTTTACTGTCGGTCACATCAGACCAGGCAACGACGCTAGCCCCATCAGGCAGCGGATGAGAGAGCCAGGTCAGCACCGAGCCATCCGATCGCTTGATTTCTCCGGTTTTGTGAACCCGCATTTCCCCCCCAGGGTCGGTTATGCGGGCCTTCATCTCAGACCAGTACTTTTCGTTGGGGAACAGAGAGCGGCATTTTTGTGCGATCACATCAAAAGGCTCACCCTCGGCAATGTCTTTCGGGCCAAGTCGCCACAAAGCCTCCAGCGCAGCATTGTGCAACCGTATCCGGCCATCGGCACCAAAGACAGCCACTGCTTCGGTCAACTTGTCCAATGTCGCCTTTTGCACGTTAATAAGCGTGGTAAACCGGGCTTTCAAATTCACCTGATCGGTCATGTCTTCAAAAATAAACAATAACCCGCCCAAGGGGTGGGCCAGACGGGTCGTGCGCAAAATGCGGCCATCAGGCAGGTGCCATAATTCATCGGGCGCTTCTACATCCGGGCGATCGGCATAATGGGCAAGTTCGGCCTGTTTCCATTCCTGAAATTTGGCCTGCTCAGGAATACGGCGACGTTCACGTAAATAATCCAGCCAGTTCCCGTGAGTGGGTTTGGTTTCCAGCCAGTTCTCATCAAGACCGAACAGGGTTAAAAATGCTGTATTATGAAAAATCAGTTTTTGCTGCGATGAAAAAATCACCACCGCATCGGCCAAATGGTTGAGCGTTTCATCATGGGCGCGGGCTTGCAGGCTCATATTTTCACGCAAGGCTTCTGCCTCTGAAACATCATGGGCCAGACAGGCCACACCGCCCGAAACAGGAAAACAGATAATGTCATAATGTTGCCGTTTGCCATCAATCACCACCGCTTGCACCAGGTGTTGCATCGCGCTGGTTTTGACCACTTCACGCGCCAAAGTACTGGTTTGCGGGTCAAGCACCAATTGACGCTCAATGGCGTCATCAAGATCACGGGCTTCGACAGCGCGCAAATATGCCGTATTGGCCCAGTCAAGCTTTAGGCCTGAAGATAATCGCCATGCCGGCAAGGGTGCTTTGGAGAGCATGTCGATAAAGGCAACCGGGTCTTTGGCAATGGTGTGCCGTAATTCCTCCAGGCGACCCCGCGCACCGGATTCTTCCAGACATTTAATGGTGGAATCTGCTAGCCACAGTACAATCTGCACACCGGCGGCGCGACCATCGGCTTCCAGAAAATGCCCGTTTGGCCCAATAATAGTCAGTGAAAATGGCTCACCAAGCGCGTGCAGTGTTTTTAATCGCTCACGCAGTGTTGTTTCCACCCCCGACGCATCGCGGGCTTCGTAATCAGCCAACCCCTCCAGAATTGCCCTTGCCGGTTCAGCACGATTAGAGCGCCCCGCAAATTTTAACATGCTGCCAAGCGCCACCTGACTGCCATAGATACGTGGGATCGACCACTCATCCTCAGATTCATCCGCAGCATCTGGCCAAACCAGAACCAGCCCGGGATGTGCAGCAAAAATAGAATCAGCGTGATTAAGCTTGCTTTCCAACTCTTCTGCCCGGCGCCGCCAGCCCAGATTGGCTTCACGTATCCCCCGGGTCAGGCGCAACGCCCACAGGGTTACGGCAATGGCAAAAAAAACCGCGCCAAGGGTGACGATAATGGATGCTGTTTGCGCGCTCATGCTTGTTTGCCCTAAGTCAGCATAGACCGAATCATTATCATAGCGGTTTGGCAAGGCCCATGCGAGAGGAATTGAGCCTGAGCCTAGGCTTTGGCACAAGACAATACCGGGCTATAAGGCAGCATGGAATTACATCTTGCTTTCGATATAACCGCCAAACTTGCCCTGATTGTCGGGGCCGGGATAGGGGCGCAATGGCTGGGCTGGCGTCTGCAATGGCCCGCCATTGTTCTGATGAGTGTTGCCGGATTGATGCTGGGGCCATTATCAGCACTGGTGCTGGGCGAACCATTGATTGCACCAGCGCACGATTTTGGTGATGTTTTACGCCCGGCAATTGCGCTGGCCGTTGCGGTCATATTGTTTGAAGGTGGTCTGGGGCTTCGCTTTTCTGAAATACGGGCAACATCGGGTGCTGTGCTGCGTCTGGTTCTCATAGGCGCGCCTTTAGGCTGGCTGTTGGGTACAGGTGCAGCCCATTACGCCGCCGGTTTGCCATGGGATATTTCTGCACTACTGGGCGGCATACTGGTGGTCACTGGCCCCACCGTGATTATCCCGCTGCTCCGTCAGGCACGCCTTAGCGCCCGACCGGCATCGGTTCTGAAATGGGAGGGGATCATCAATGACCCTCTGGGGGCCGTATTTGCGGTTCTGATTTTTGAATTCATCACCATTGGCAGTACCCTCAATGCCCATGAGGGTGGGCCGTTAAGCGCCGTACTTGTGCTCATCATTGCCGTCGTGCTCGGTGCGCTGGCTGGTATTGCTGCCGGATACGCACTGGCACTGTCTTTTCGCCGTGGGTGGGTGCCGGAATACCTCAAGGCACCCCTGATGCTGGTCACCGTCATGGTCGTTTACGTGATGGCTGAAATCATAGCCAACGAGACCGGACTGGTGGCCGTCACGGCGCTGGGTGTGACATTGGCCAATGTTCGCTTTGCCGCCATAGAGGAATTACGCCGCTTCAAGGAAGGGGTGGCTATTTTGCTGGTCTCGGCACTGTTTGTCACGTTAACCGCCGGGCTAACTGTGCACGATTTTGCCTCGTTTGACTGGCGTGTCCTTGGCTTTGTCGCGGTTATGTTGATCGCTGTGCGTCCATTGGTCGTGTGGATCGCGACGTTTGGATCAGAACTGAACTGGCGCGAAACCCTGCTCATTGGCTGGATTGCGCCGCGCGGTATCGTCGCGGTTGCCGTGGCCGGGTATTTTGCAACGGAGCTGGCTGCCGCAGGTCGTGCCGACGCAACAGTCCTGACAACATTTGTTTTTGCCATGGTGTTTGCAACTGTTTTGGCGCACGGGTTTTCAATTGCTCCTCTGGCGCGCATGCTGGGGCTGTCCCATTCCGGCCCGGAAGGGCTTTTACTTGTCGGAGCCAATCCGTTTACCATTGCGCTTGCCAAAACCCTTGTCGAAGTGGGCGCACCGGTGGTACTGGCAGACAAAAGTTGGCAGAATTTACGCCGTGCACGCCTTGCCGGCATCAAGGTATTTCATGGAGAAGTGCTTTCTGAAAGTGCGGAAGAAAAACTGGATCATGCCCAGATCAACTGGTTGCTTAGCGCATCATCCAACGAAGCCTATAATGCCCTGGTGTGTATTGAATTTGCCCCCGAACTTGGCCGCCACAAGGTCTTTCAACTCAGCGTTCATGATGACCCTGATAATGGCGAAGACAGCATAGTCTTTACCGCACGGGGGCGAACGGTCATGGCCCGCGGGCGAAATTATAACAGCCTGATCCGTGATTATTGGCAGGGATGGCGATTTCACACAATTGAACTTGACGAGACCCATGATCTTGAAGCAGCCATTGCCGGTTTGCCAGACAATGCTGAACTGGTTGCGGAACGTGGGTTAGGCGGCGCGTTGGCTCTGTTGGGGCCATCCAGACCACCCAAAGGCGGGGCAGGAAATGTGTTGGTTGTTTTTATGCCTGGCGCTACAGATGAAAATTAATTTTCATAGTCCAGAATATCACCGGGCTTGCACTCCAGCGCCTCACAAATTTTTTCCAGCGTAGAAAAGCGCACACCCTTGACCTTGCCGGTGCGCAATAGCGACAAATTTTGCTCGGTAATACCAACATGCTCAGCCAGATCCCGCGCTTTCATTTTGCGCCGGGCCAGCATGATATCAAGGGTGACAATAATTGACATAGTGCAAGCCTAGAAAACTTATCGCCAGACAGCAAGTGTAGAAACACCTAAGTCCAGACCCTAATTGATTCACCTGACCTTAACTGCGCCTCTGCGAAACTAAATACTTCGTTTACACCTCAGGGGTTCAGTTATGCCGACAGGCGGCAGGAAAAAACCAGGCGCGCCCAAAAGGCCAAAACGCCGGGGTATTTCAGTGCGTAGGCAAGCCCCAACCATTGGGGGAACGCGCAAAAAGTCAGCAAACACGCGCCGCAAATCGGGAAAAACCGGTTCAGGTTTCTGGCGAAGGCTTTTCGGGCGCATGATTTATTGGGGCATGGTCACCGGATTATGGCTGGGCCTTATTGGTGGGGCCGGACTTTTATTGCTGGCCTCCGATCTTCCTGATACCTCCAGCCTGTGGGAGGTCGAGCGCCAGCCCAGCATTACCTATGTGGATATAAACGGCAACCAGATCGCCGTGCGTGGTGCTGCCTATGCGCCGCCGGTGCATGTGGATGAATTACCACCGCATTTAATTGATGCCGTCCTGTCCATCGAGGACAAGCGGTTTTATTATCATTTTGGTGTTGATCCCATTGGCCTGACGCGCGCCATAGTGGCCAATTTTCGCAAAGGCGGGGTGGTGCAAGGTGGCTCCACGTTAACGCAGCAATTGGCCAAAAACCTGTTTCTGACCAATGAGCGTACCTATAAACGCAAAGCCAAAGAGGTATTGCTGGCATTTTGGCTGGAAAGTCGTTTTTCCAAAAAAGAAATCCTCTCGCTTTATCTCAACCGGGTTTATTTTGGACGCGGTGCCTGGGGGGTAGAGGCCGCATCGCAACGCTATTTTGCCAAACCGGCAACGGATTTGAGCCTTGGTGAAGCGGCCATGATTGCCGGCCTTTTGAAAGCCCCCAACCGCTATAGTCCAACCGCTGATCTGGCCCGCGCAGAGCGCCGCGCCACTGTTGTGCTTGATGTCATGGTAAAAACAAAAAAAATCAGTGTTGCCATGCGCGAAGACGCCTTCGCAAGACCTGTGCATGTGCGTCGCTCGCAGGCCAGCCCTGCAGCCCTTTATTTTGTTGACTGGCTGGCCCCGCAAGTACGCGAACTAACCGGGGATGTGGATGCAGATTTACTGATTGAAACAACCCTTGACCTGGATAATCAGCGCGCCGCAGAGCGGGCTGTTTTGAATGTTCTAGACCACAAGGCGCGTGAGCGCGGTGCCAATCAGGGCGCACTTGTGGCGCTGGACAGTGACGGCGCAGTGCGGGCCATGGCCGGCGGGGTCTCCTATGCACGCAGCCAGTTTAACCGGGCGGTTCAGGCGCGACGACAACCCGGCTCGGCCTTCAAACCTTTTGTTTATCTGGCGGCAATAGAGGCTGGCCTGTCCCCCTGGACAATACGCGAAGACGCCCCGGTACGCATCGGCGACTGGCAACCACAAAACTATTCCGGCAAATATGCTGGTGATATGTCGTTTGTTACCGCGCTGGCAAAATCCATAAATACCGTCGCAGTCATAGTGGCCAATGAAGTCGGGCGTGATCGCATTGCCGGTGCCGCCCATCGTCTGGGGTTTGAATCCCATATCGGCCTGACCCGCTCCATGCCGCTTGGTTCCAATGAAACCAGCCTGATCGAGCTGACCTCTGCCTATGCGCCGTTTGCCAATGGTGGCACACTGGCGCGCCCCTTTGGCCTGACGCGCATTTCCACCCGGCAAGGCGATATATTATGGGAACGTGAAGCACCAGTACGCAAACAGGTATTAACCGCTCGCGCCTATGCCCTGATGAATGTCATGCTGCAACGGGTGATGAGCGACGGCACCGGGCGGCGGGCGCGGCTAAGCGATCGCCCCAGTGCCGGTAAAACAGGCACCACCAATGATTTTCGCGATGCCTGGTTTGCCGGGTATGCCAGTGGCCATATTGCCGGGGTCTGGGTCGGTGATGATAAAAACCGGGCCATGCAAAAAATAACGGGTGGTACGCTGCCTGCGCAAATCTGGCATAATTATATGGCCGAAGTCTTGCGGGGCGTTCCGGTTATGGAGCCAGTGACACCAAACCCCGCCATTGCTATGCTGGCCCTTGCTCCAAAACCGCCAACCCGCGCCGAGGCTAACCCGCAACCGGGCGATCCACTTGGTGATCTTCTGGGAACACTGGAAGAATAATTCTCGCTGGAAAGTCTTGATGAACTGTATGGTTAGCGCCTTCTTATGATTTCAAGGAAAGATCGCAAATCTTGCCTGATGCACGGTTCAGGTATTCAAGGTCGCAGGGTGACACGAGTTGCACGTTGGTTACCATCTGCCCCTGTTCATAGCCTATGACCTATGCTTCCAGTTCTGCGTCCCAATAGAGAAAATCCAGCCAGCTTTCGTGCAAAAAACCCGGTGGAAACCGTCGACCCTGTGCCTGCAATTCAAACGCCGTTGGTCGGCGCGGTGGATGCGCGGGTATCATACCAGCCTGGCGTGCCAAACGGCCCCCTTTACGCAAATTGCACGGTGAGCACGCGGTAACGATATTATCCCACCTGGTTGTTCCACCCTTTGAGCGTGGAATGAGGTGATCGAAGGTCAGGTCTTCACCCACGCCACAATAAACGCAAGAGAAACCGTCCCTTAAAAACACGTTAAATCGGGTAAAGGCAGGAACGCGGTTTTGTTTTACATAATCCTTTAACGCAACCACACTGGGCAGCGACATGCTTTGCGTCGGAGAATGTACGCGATGATCGTATTGGGCAACAATATTCACACGCTCCAGAAACACCGCCTTGATGGCTTCCTTCCAGGGCAATAGTGACAAGGGATGATAACTAAGCGGTTGGTAATCGGCGTTGAGCACAAGACAAGGCCAACCGCGCGCCCTGGCCGTAATAAGGGCTGCGGCGGTCATGCGTATCGTCCCCAAATCGGGTGCGCTGATTGTACTCTATACCCTCTGAAAGCCTCGTTACCCCTTTTTGCGCCTGTGCGCCTGCCTTTAATTCTAATTACCCTAACGCAAGTTTTATGAACCTGCCAAGACAGAATTGACCATGCCGCTATTGGTTTTGCAACACCTCTTGCAAGAAATTGCCGCCAATGCTCAAGCCATCCTGACCAATGGAATGGGCAATACCATGACTGATGTGCCAGCGCGTGGGGACACCATTTTCACGCAAGGTCTCCATGGCTTTCACGCTAAAGGCGACGGGCAGAACATCATCCGCATCACCATGGATTAGCTGCACCTGTGGTTTGGAGAGCATCTGTTCGGCCAGCAACTCAGGAGCCGCCAGTGCGCCCGAATATCCCAATATACCGGCAATTTGCTCTTTGCGGCGTAGCCCCACATGCAAGGCCAGCATTGTCCCCTGGCTAAACCCCACCAGTGCCAGCCTGTCTGCGCCAAGGCCCGTACGCGCCAGTTCCTCGTCAATAAAGGCATCCAGCATCGGCCCGGCAATGTTGGCACCATCGGCCATAATCTTCGGGTCAAGACTGGAAACACCAAACCATTGATACGCCCCTGCCATGCCAGGAACACCCTCTGGTGCGTTGGGGGCGACAAACGCCGTATCGGGCAATGCAAACGCCCAATGCGGAGCAAGACCAATAAGATCATCGCCATTGGAGCCATAGCCATGACACAGAATAACAAGTGATTTGGGTGCGCCGCCGGATCGGGGTGCATGGCGCGGGCCGGTTAGTGACATGTGGTCTCTCTTTGCCTTTGAATCAAAACTTAAGCCTAACCATTATGACGAGGTTCGCAATCTCTTGCGGCATAGATATATTTACGGCAAAGCAGGGGTATGAACACCTTTGTTACCCGGTTTGCACCATCGCCGTCTGGGCATTTGCATTTAGGCCATGCCTTTAGCGCCTTGTACGCTTTTAACGCTGCACAAGAGGCTGGCGGGCGATTTATCTTGCGCATTGAAGACATCGACACCACACGCTGCAAACCGGCGTTTGAACGCGCCATAATTGACGACTTGCACTGGTTGGGCTTGCGCTGGGAGAGGCCTGTGCGCCGCCAGACAGAACACCTGGTCGACTATGCGACGACGCTTGGACGATTGCAGCAAATGGGCGTGCTGTATCGTTGTTTTTTAACACGACGTGAAATTATCAATGACATGGTGCGCGCCCCCCATGGAACAGGCGACGTTTATATGGGGCCAGATACGCCCATGAGTGAGCATGATGAGGCGACACGCCTTGACAAGGGTGATGGTTTTGCCTGGCGCCTTTCTTTACGCGCCGCGCGTGAAGTGCTGGGCCATCAATGGCATGACCTTGATTTTCATGAACAAATTGCCAGCCCAAATGGTACGCCAGCATTGATACAGGCACAGCCTGAATTACTGGGCGATGTTATTCTGGCCCGTAAAGATATTGCCACATCATATCATCTGGCGGTCACCCATGATGATGATGCGCAGGGTATTACTCACATTATTCGCGGGAATGATCTTTTTGAAATCACCCATATTCATGTTTTGCTACAGGCCTTGCTTGGTCTGCCAACACCCGTTTATCACCATCACCACTTAATCACCGATGAGGCGGGTAAACGCCTGGCCAAACGTGATCGCGCCACAACGCTACAAAGCCTGCGCGAAAGCGGGGTCAATGCCAGGGCTGTGCGGGAACGCCTTATTATGAGTTTATAGCCCTAAGCCGCTTCGGCTGCCGGGGTTTGCTCACCTTCTCTGGCATCAAGCTTATCCAGCAAATAATCCAGTTCTTCACGTGGCAAGGCCTGAAACTGGGTCAATACACGTTCCATCATCCGTTTTGTGAAACGCTCGCGATCTTTGCTTCCGCCATCATATTCCATTTCATGATAAATATCGATGCCCGCACGAAACGCTGAAAAAAGCCTTTGTGGCAACCCGGCCCGCTCATAAACGGCGCGAAGGCCCAGTGAGCCAGCATCATGAACCATCAGCCAGGCACGCTGGTGTGGTATGGCCGCCAGTTCTGCCAAGGCCCATTCAACAAAGCGGATATGCCCCGTACATAACCCACGCAAAATAATTGAGGGGCCAAGCCGCCCGTTCAGATGTAGTTGCTGGACAAAGCGGCGCATATCTTTGGTTTGCCCGGCCTGATCGACAAGATCGATGGTGGCGCGCTCTCGCGCCCCTTCGGCAAGTTCCACAGCCAATTGCGGGGGAAGTTCATGGCGTTTTACCAAACGACCTATAGCTTCATCACTGATAAGCGAGATCAATTTTTCAGTGATATGAACCGGCAATACCTCACGGTCTATAAAGGCATCGGTCACCTTGGCACGGTCACCAAACCGGCCCAGTGCCGTATCATAGGCCTGAGTATCAAACGTGGCTCCGTTATTGCGCACCGCAGTGGCAACGGCGATCTCGCGACCATCTTTGGCCAGAACATTGACCACTTTAGCCGTCACCGTCTTGCGTTTGGCAACGGCAACCTGGCGAAGGGCAGTCCCAGAACGCACAACCTCTATCAAATCATCATCGGTAAGTGATGGGGATGAGGAAATAACCGGAAAAGCAATAGAATCAATATCTTTTGAGAGTTTTTGCGCAATATGTCGTGGCAGATGGGGCGAATTTTTTAACGTCACGGCCAGTGATCGCCGCACAAGATCCACAGCATCAGCAGCCATGATTTCCATAATGGCTTCGGCGCTCTGGCGCTCGGTTCTTGATAATGGTGCCTGATCTATTGAACGGCAAATTTTATGGGCCGCTATGGCCCGCTCTTCATCGTCCTTGCCTTTGACAAGGCGGTGGACATCATCTTCGGTGAGTTTAGCGCGCATGGCGGAAACAGGCATTGAAGCACCTTTTGGCAATTGTATTCATAACGCAGTGTCGCGTGTTATGCTTAATGAAGTCTTGCTAAAACAATTTCAAAACTCAAAGGGCTGCGTTTGTTTATCACGCTGCGCCGCCTCCTGATCCAACTCTCCGTGTCTTTGGGGCGCAGAGAATTCGGACAATATCTGGATGATTGCCGGTGTAAGATGCAAAATTGGTGCGCCAAAGGCACGTAAAAAAGGCGCGTGTGGCGATAATGATTTGACGATGGGCGCGGCAGTTAGAGCATTGTTCCCGGCCACTTCACCCAAAGCTTTGTCTTGTGGTTCATGGGCGCTTTTAAGAGCACTCAATACCTCACGTACCGAACGAGCTGCCCCGTTGGATGCAAAAAATATCGGGCGGTTGGCTTTGGCTTCTTTTGGAAACAGTGTGGAAGCGCGTGCGCCCGGCGTAACATCTGCGGCATTTATCAATGCCGAAGCCTGACCTGCGCCCATGAAATGGGCAATATACAGCTCAGCTTCTTCTGGTTTATGACCAAGATGCTGCTCCAGAACCCGTGCATTTTCCCGGGTCAGCTCACCGGCCATTTGCGCAGAAATTTTGGGATCAAAGCGCAAGTTCAATATTCGTTGACGCTGGGCCTTGTCGGCAACGCTCAAACGCCCGGTTGGGCTTTCAACAATAGCCTTGGCTTCTACGGCTAACCCATGGGTGCCACCATGACGAGACACCATGTTCAGCCAGGTTTGTTCAACAAACTGGAAAAGTCCCGCCGCCGATGATGTCGCTGCTTTGGCAGAGCTATCCATACCGCTTTCACGCGCCGCCGTGCGCATCATAAAGTCAAACGACACACCAGCTCGCCCGGCGGCACTTTGCAGTGCTCTGGACAGGGAAGCAGGAAGGGCGGCAATGGGGGTCGACATGAGCGATCCAGATCAGCATGTATGAGCAAATTTGCCCAAACGTGCCAAAACTTGCACAGAGACGCCCTAACTTGTGGTTAACAAGGTAAAAACCGGCCCGGCAAAAATGCATCCGCATAAACACCAGGTTCTTCATCCATTATCATGGCGCAAACCATGTCGGCACTGGCCGGTGCCAAAAGCACACCATTACGATGATGGCCGCAAGTGGCAATAACGCCCGGCAAAGATAGCGGGCCGATCATTGGCTGTTCATCAATGCTTTGCGGGCGCACCCCGGCCCAACTGCCCAGACGCTGGCAGCGGGCAAGAACCGGAATAATTTTTGCGGCACCTGCGTGCAACCGGGCAATATCAATGGTGTGCGTATCAACATCCTCAAGCCCCGGTTCAGATGTTGCACCAATAACAATCTGACCATTACCCCGTGGCACAATATAGGCGCGCACCTCCCGTATCACACAACGCACCGGGTTATCCGGTGCCTCAAGAGCCAGCATTTGCCCCTTGACCGGGCGCAGGGCCGCTTTTAACTCACCCACGCCCTCTATCTTGCCAGCCCAAAACCCGGCGGCAACAATAATCCGATCTGCCTCAAACGCCTGTCCATTGGCACAAACGACACGCAATATACCATTATGCTGTTCAATCCCCACAACCTGTTGGTTATAGCGCACCGCCCCCCCTGCATTGTCCAGCAAAGCCTTTAACGCCGTCAGAACAAGGCGCGGGTCAACACTTGCCTCTTCGGTAATGAGAAGCCCGGCAAGCACCTTGCGACAAAGCGCGGGTTCACGCGCAATCATTGCCACTGCATTTAATCGCGCTGCTTTCAGGTCAAGAACAGATGCGGCGGTACTTGTCCGCTCCAGCCTTTGCAAGCCAGCCTCATCAAAGGCACTTAACAGACCGCCAAAGGGTCGCCAGCATATGTCATGTCCGGCATCTTCAAAGCGGGCGGCCCAGTCTTTCCATAAACCAAAATTATGGACAGCAAAGGCGTCCAGCACAGCGGCTGGCTCTAACCTTTCACCGGCCTCGCTCGCCGGTGCCAACATCCCCGCCGCTGCCCAGCTTGCGCCAATAGACTTTTTACCCGCCTCCAGAACCGTTACCGCGCATCCGCGCTGCGCCAACAATGCCGCTGGCCACAGGCCCATCAAACCACCACCAATGACGAGGACACGAGGACAGGCAAATTTGCGGTTTTTGGTGTTCATAATGATTGGGAAAAATGTTCCGTGCCAAGTTACGAGTTTGGTGATATGATTGCGTTGGGCTGGTAGCAAGAGGAGATTGGATCATGCGACTATTACTCACAGTCCTGGGGTTGTTGGCACTGGGCTTGCCAGCCATGGCTGAAGGATCGGCACGAAAATGTGTGCGGATATTTTCGCTGCATGAATATCAACCCATAGATGATTATCATGTTTTGATTGAAGGGCGCACAAATTCAGAACTTTTTCTGGTCACCATGCGCCGTTCCTGTCGCGATATTGATTTTTCCACACGCCTGACTACCAGCTTTGCCAATAAACGCACCTGCCCACCCTTTCACGAACACATTCGCAGCGAAGGCGATTTGTGTCCGGTGAAATGGATACGCGAAGTAGACAGCCGCGAACAGGCCTTTGCCATTGCTGGCAAAGACATGGAAGCACGGGCATTAGCCAAAGCTGAGAAAAAAGCGAAAAAGCAGGCGAAAAAGAACGGTGGTTCATAACCACCTGCTTTGTTCAAACCTCAGACGAATGCGCCTGCCAACTCACAAAGCTGCGCGCCAATACCCTCCAGGGGGCCAGTGGTTCTGGTTCGAATAACATCGGAGGTGGTCTGGAAATTATTCACTCTGGTCTTGGAATTGACATTCACACCATGCTCTGCTTCGAACTGACCAATCAACTCCATCAGTTCAGTCATGGAACGCTCGTCCATCTTGCCCATCAAATTTTCAATGTCCACGGCAAAGGCATTGCCCCATGGCCCCTTCGGACAACCAATATTACCGCCTGTTACGACAAAGTCCTCGACGAGTGTCGTCACCATGACATTACCTGCCGCCAAACCGGCAGACGGGCTGAGTGTTAAGGCACTGGCTAGGCCAAGTGCAAGGATAATTTTTTTCATAATGTTCCCCAAGTTTATGTCCGTCGCCTGTTAACCATAGCACATACAGGCAAAAACGGGAAATAGTGCTTGTGTGCTATAGCACTTTGCCTCGGTTTTAGTGTAATCATGTGGTGCGAGGGCGTTTTGGGAGAACCATCATGAAACTTTCATTTGCAAAAATGGCGGCTATAGTTGCCCTTACCGGCAGTCTGTCATTACCTGCCCAAGCCGAAGGGTTGACGATCGTCATCCAGCCCCAGGGCGTGACTACTTCTGATTTGGTAGACGTGCTGTCTGACGGGGTCATTAGCCCAACAGAAGCGATTGAGGTTGCAGGCATTGCCCTTTCCAATGCCTTGAGCGATGTGCTGGAACGCGGGCAGATATGCCGCGAGGCCAATAAACAGTGGGCATTAAATGGTGCCAGTGGCAAAACAAAAAGATCCATAACCGTGTCGTTTACGGTCATTGTCGATCACCCGTTTGGTCGTGGTGACAATGATACATTTCAAAATAAAATGTTGATCCGCAAGCTACCCGGAAAAGGTGGCCTTGCCGTCGGGGTTTACAAACCCGGCACCGATGGCATTGCCAAAGTGTATAACTGCGCCTCAAAACTCTGAGTTATGTCGACCTGAATACCTAATCGGCGTATGCTAAATCCCAAGAGAGTTTTGGGAGATTAGTATGCGCCTTTTTTCTGTTGTTTCAGCGATTATAATTTTGTTGTTATCCGGTTGTGCTGACAATAAACCCCTATCAGCCACTAAAAATCATAACGCCAAACAAAACGCAGAAGCCGTGCTGGATCAGTATTATGAAGCCGTAGGCAAGGCAGACTTTGACAGTTTTATTGCTTTATTTTCAAAAAGTGCCGAGTTTTATGGCACTGACGCCACGGAAATTTGGCCCTATGAACAATTTGCCCCCAGCATTAAAGAAAGCTTTAGCACCGGTCTGGGTTGGGATTTTGATCTCAAAGACCGCCGCCTCACCCTGTCGCAAAATGGCGATATTGCCTGGTTTGCCGAGCTGGCCCATTTTAACAACACTGATTATTTATTACGCCCAACCGGCGTAATGGAAATTGAAGACGGGGCATGGAAGATCACTCAACTTGTCATGGGTATCCCCATTCCAAACCTGCTCTACACTCCGGTTTTACAAGGTCTGCAGGCCAGTACGCTGGGTAAGGATATTGAGATCGAAAAAATCAACACTGTTCTGGATAGTTTGCACAAACATGCGGCCAATGCTGATGGTGAGGCTTATTTTGCCCTCTATAGTGAAGAGGCCATATTTATCGGCACTGACGTGTCAGAGCGGTGGACAAGGGCGCAGTTTCAGGCCTACGCAGAGCCGATTTTCAGCCAAGGGAGGGGTTGGCGCTATATCCCGCGCGAACGCCATGTTGTTTTATCGCCGATGAGCAATATGGCCTGGTTTGACGAAGTTCTGGATAGTGAGAACTATGGCACCAGCCGAGGCACTGGCGTACTTGTGCGCACACGCGAGGGATGGAAAATCAGCCAGTATCATCTGACATTTCCCATTCCCAACGATTTGGCCGGTGCGATGACACAAAAAATCAAAGCCTATGAGCAGAAACAGAAGTAGAGTTTTTACTTTTTATCTCACTCACGAAACATCACCGGATTGTCATTGCCGGGCTTGTTCCGGCAATCCAGTTCAAACTAAATCCACCTCATCCTGAGGAGGCCCGCAGGGCCGTCTCGAAGGACGAAGGGTGGATTACCCGAACAAGTCGGGTAATGACAGGTTGAGCATTTAATACCTCATGAAAGTCACAACCCTAATTCCTAAAGAGGGTTACCATCCGCATCAAGTTCAACAACAGGATGCCCGAGGGCTTGCAAACCAGGCAGAATACTTGCCTTGTCGCCAACCACCACCAAAATCATATCATCCAGTGTGAGATGCTTGGCAGCCAGTGCATTTAGCTCCTCCCGACCAATATCGCCCAGAATTACGTTCTGCTGGTCGACAAAATCATCCGGCAGATTGTACGTCAGTATCCTGCCCAAAAATCCTGCTTTTTGACGCGGTGTTTCATACGCCCGTGCATCGCGTTGCCCAAGGGCGCTTTTCAGAAAAGCCAATTCTTCATCGGTCATGCCGGTTTCAGAAAACTCGGCAATTTCCTTTTCAAACTCAATGATTGACTTGTCAGTAACATTGGCGCGCACACCGGCCTGTGCTGTATAGCGGCCCGCATCCTTATCCGCGCCAAAACCTGATCTGGCACCATAGGTATAGCCCTTGTCCTCACGCAAATTGATATTGATACGACTATTGAACGCACCACCCAGATTATAGTTCATCAATCCGGCACGATAATACTCGCCAGTAGCATCATAGGTAAGCGAACGCTTGCCAATGCGAATTTCAGACTGGGCTGCGCCCGGCTTGTCGATCAGATAAAGCGTTCCGGCGGCAAGCGCGGGAAATGGCTGTATCACTGGCGCTGTCATGGCTGCGCCCGACCAATTGGCAAAGGCACCCAGTTTTTGAACCAGGTCAGCCCTGGGCAAATCACCAACCGCAATAAATGCTGCACCCTGGGGTGAATAATGCCCTGCATAAAACGCCTTGACGTCATCCAGTGTAATGGCTTTCACCGTTTGCGTTACGCCAGAGCTGGGCCAGGCAAAGGCATTGGCTTCACCATAGAGTAATTTGCGAAAAATGTTTGTCGCCGTTTGGGACGCATTCTTCTTGCCAGCCTCTATGCCCTGAATAGTTTGTGCCTTCACCCGATTAAAATCGGCAGGATCAAACTTTGGTTCCAATAATTTTTCGGCGGCAATCTGCAGCGTGGCATCCAGATTGTCTGTTAGCGTGCGGATGTTCATGATTGTAACATTATCACCCGCGAAAAAATTTACCGACGATCCCAGTTTTTGCAAACGATTGCTCAGCTCTTCATTGGTTGATTTGTTCGTCGCCTCATTCATCATCGCGGCGGTCATGCTGGCCAGGCCAACCTTGGCCACAGGGTCAATTTTATGCCCTGCGGGAATACGCAAGCTAATGGTCATTGTTGGCGCTTCATCATTAAGCGCACCCAGTATAGCAACGTCATTGGCCAGTTTATCCCGCCAGATCGGTGGCAAAGTCAGGGCCGGGTTTGGCCCCGATGCCGGTTGTACGCTTCGATCAAAATCGTCACTGGCGGTACGAACGGCCAGGCTATCGGCATCAACTTTTTGATGTTCAGGAAACACACGTTCCTGACGTTGCCACGTGTCTGCGCGCGCAATCGTGTCGCCCTTGCCTTTGGGGACAATGCTCATGATGACGGCGGGTTTACCTTTGATATATTGATTATAGACACGCATGACATCATCCTTGGTGACGCTGTCATAGCGCGCAATATCCTTGCCAATATAATCAGGGTTATCGGTAAAGGTCTGATACGCGGCCAGTTGGCTGACTTTGCCGCGCACACTTTCCAGGCCATAAATCATGCCCGAAACGATACCGGCCTTAACCCGGATCAGGTCATCATCTTCCACCCCACGGGCTTCAAATTCAGTTAGGGAATCGCGGGCAATTGTTTCCAGATCCGCCAGGGACTTGCCACTGGCCGGGTTGGGCAAGGCGATAATGGTAAACTGACAGGAAAGTTCAGCACAGCCATGGCCGGTGCTGGCTTGAACGGCAAATCTGTTTTTGACCATGTTTTTGTACAAAAGCGAGGTTTTGCCACCACCAAGTATGGACATAAGCACATCAAGCGGTGCCTCGTCCGCATGGCGGGCAGATACTGTGGGCCAGGACATGTAAAGCAGCGATAGCGCCACATTATCTTCCATCGAAATATAGCGATCGGCATCCAGGGTGAATTGTGGTTTTTCCGGCATGACAACATCAGGGCCACGGGGGATGGAGCCATAGTATTTCACCACCCATGCCAGGGTTTGGGCCTGGTCAAGATCACCGCCAATGGTCAGGGTTGCATTGTTCGGCCCGTACCAGCGCAGGAAAAACTTCTTCAGATCGTTAACATCAACCCGGTTCAGATCCTCAATATAACCAATGGTAAGCCATGAATACGGATGGCCTTTTGGAAACAGGGCCTCGTTCACCCGCTCACGCAGCAGCCCATAGGGCCGGTTGTCATAATTCTGGCCACGTTCGTTTTTGACAGTTTCGCGCTGAACCTCAAACTTCTCCTGAGTTACCGCGTCCAGCAGGAACCCCATGCGATCTGCCTCCAGCCACAGGATTTTTTCAAGCTGGTTATTGGGAATTGTCTCAAAATAGTTGGTGCGATCAGTGTTAGTGGTGCCGTTTAACGTACCACCGGATTCGGATATAATTTTGAAATGCTGCTCATCGCCAACATTTTCAGACCCCTGAAACATCATGTGTTCAAAAAAGTGTGCAAATCCGGACTTGCCAACATCTTCACGGCCAGAACCGACATGATAGGTCACATCAACATGAACCAGAGGATCAGAATGATCTTCATGCAAAATCACGGTCAGCCCGTTATCCAGTCTGTATTTGGAATACGGAATTGATATTTCACCGGCCTCTTTGGTTGTTGTTTCAACCAGTGTAACGCCCGGCGGTAAAGTAATGACGACCTCTGTATTAGAAGGTGACATGGCTTGCTGACATGCCGCCAAAGAAACGAGAGCGAATATACCAATCAGGTGACGCATGTTCATTTTGTTTTCCTATATTCAAAACAGGTTCAGGTTCTGGCACGCATCATAGAGGCACCATGGAATTGGTAAAGTAAAAAGAAAACTGGGCCAGAAATAATACAGTATGGCTAGAAAAAGCCTTGTTTGTGTATGACAGTGGATTTGCTACTCGCAGGGACTAAATTGGAGAACACAATGAACATTCGCACGATCACAACAACACTGGCGATCTATGCTGTTGCAGGACTGGCACACGCAGATCAAACCATATCCTTGCCGGGCACCTTGCCTAGTGGCGAAGCCTGCGAGACCGCCTGGAAAGAGGCGCAATCACCAGAATCCGCAGCCGTAGTTTTTGTTGCCGCGCTCATTACCTATCAGTTTGACAAGGAAATTGCCCGGGACTGCATGACCCGTATCGTCGATGACAGGTATCTCAGCAACGGTAAACTCAGCCATGATGTTGAATATCTGATTGAGGTCGGCATTGACCGCCATCCCGAAATTGCACGCTCCTACGTTAACGGGGCCAAACCGGAAAATGGCTATACCATGCCCGAAGCACCGTGGGCCATCCATTTCACCCGCGATAAACGGTTTGATCTGGGTAATCATGAATACCGGGTCAAGGTTTATACCTCTGGTCAACCGACATCACGGCCCATTACCATGCGGCGTGATGAGCATGGGCGCTATAGAATTAACGAGGCATCTACGCTTTTCGTTGGCGTCGCTGCACCGCACTAGGACAAACAAAACGGGCGCACATATCCCTCCCCTGCCCTCATCAACTCACTTGATTTTTCGGGATTTTCCCTGCTGTTTTGGCATTAAGAACATTCTCCATGCTGTCATTGCCGGGCTTGTCCCGGTAATCCAGTCTTGCTTTGTAACGCCGTTCTGGATTACCCGTCCTTCGACAAGCTCAGGATGAGAATCGGGTAATGACAAGCAAAGACGACAAAAACAACCAACCCGTTCCTCATCCTGAGGTGGCGCAAAGCGCCCTCGAAGGAGCGGGGGAAGGAGAAAAACGTCCGGGTTGAACCCAATGAAACGTGAAACATTCTGGAGCAATAAAAAGGCTCGTGCCATATACATCGCGATAGCACACTAAAGAATGGTACCGCCTCTTGGTCTCGAACCAAGGACCTCCGGTTCCACAAACCGGCGCTCTAACCTACTGAGCTAAGGCGGCACAAATTCGTCGTCTTGCGGGCGCGGAACCTAATGCGCCATCCGCGCAAGGGCAAGTCGTTCAAAGCAGTCATGCGTATCCACGTTGACGGATATAGGCATCCAGTTCACGCACCCGGGTTTCCGGTGATGGATGGGTGGATAGAAGCTCCGGCTGACGACGTCCGCCGCCCTCGGCACCCATGCGTTCCCACAGGCGTACTGACTGGCGCACATCATAACCGGCCCGGTGCATATAATCGACACCCAGCTTGTCGGCCTCCAGTTCATGTTTACGCGAAAACGGCAGAATAATGCCAAACTGAACACCGATTCCCAAAATGGCAGCAATTTCCCCTTTATAACGGCTGTCGCGCTGCGATAATGCAACATTGGCGACCTGCATGCCAACACCGGCGGCCATTTGCTGGCTATAGCGTTCGGCAGCATGGCGGGCGCTAACATGCCCGGTTTCATGACCCATAATGGCGGCAATCTGGTCGTCATTTTCGCTAAATTCCATAATGCCGCGATAAAACCCGACCTTGCCACCGGGCATAACAAAAGCGTTTTTTTCGTCAGTGTCGAATACCGCATATTCCCAGTTTTCATTTTGGCGGTTGGCACCTTTAGCTATGCGTCCACCCACACGTCGCAACTGATTATTCAGCGCAGGATCAATGGAAACCGGTGTTTCTTCCTTTACATCAGACCAGGCGCTGGCAGACAGTTTGGCAAGCTGACCTTGGGAAACCAGCATGAATTGCGAACGCCCGGTTTCAGGGTTGGTGGCACATCCACTAAGCGCCAGAGGCACCACTGTACCCGCAGCAAGTCCACGGATCAGCGCCCGGCGTGACATTGTAACTTCCATAAAACGCTCCTTTTTTTACGTCGCCATAAAACAGCCACTGATTTGCCATAGCCTATACCTGAAATACCGAATATAGAAGACTTGGGTTGGGAATCATTTGCGAGGGGCAATAATTCGCCGGAGAACACAATGCGCAAACTCAGCCTGTTTTTCACCCTTTTGGTGCTGCTCATTGGTGGAACCATGGCCGCCGCTGCGTTTTTAATTCCACCAGAATTTTACAAACAAAAAATCGAGGAGCAAGCCAGCGCCTTGCTGGGGCGGGACTTGCGTATTCAGGGGCCGGTTTCCCTGCAATTCTGGCCGACAATACAAGCGCGGGCGCAAACCGTCACACTGGCCAACCCGCCGGGGTTTTCAAACCCCAACTTTGCCAGCATGAAAGTCATGCGCACCAGCATTGCCATAATGCCGTTGTTCTCGCGCCGGGTGGAGATCAGGGAATTTATACTGGAAGAGCCGCAAATCGTGCTGGAGAAACGCCGCGATGGTGCTGTCAACTGGGCGATCGGCAGTGCATCCCACGCCAGCACGCGGGCCAGCGCCAATGCCGGGTTTGTGCGTGAACCGGGAGCACTGCCCCTGGAGGCCTCATTGGGCGAGATACGTTTGATCGGTGGCGACATTAAAATCGTCGATCATGCCAAGGGGAATGAACACCATTTTGCCAACGTTAATCTGAACCTGAACATGCCCGCCCTTGATGCACCAATGACCGCCAAAGGCGCACTGACGCTCAATGGCCAGGGCTATAGCCTTGATGCAAAACTGGGTGGATTACGGCAATTTTTGGAAGGTGAGGAAACGCCGCTCTCGCTAAACCTGCAAAGCATCTTGTTCAATGCCCGTTTTGATGGCGTCTTTGACAACAGCCGTAAAATTGCGGCCACAGGAACATTGACGCTGACTACTCCCTCGGTGCGCAAGCTGGCCGCCTCTGCCGGAACGGTTTTAACCCAAACCCCGGGGACATTTGGTGCCTTTGACGTGACCGGAACCGCAAGTGTCAATACCAAACGGCTTTCTTTCAAAGAGGCAAAATTAAGTTTTGACGACATCAATGGTACCGGCAGTTTTGGGGCCGTGTTTGCCGGTGCCAGGCCAAAACTTACTGGCAATCTGGACATTGATCGCCTTGATCTTACACCCTATTTGCCGCCCCCCGCATCACGGGGGCAAGGGGTGCCGCCCTGGAGCACGACCAGCTTCAACCTTGATATGCTCAAAGTGGTTGATGCCAATTTTACACTGGCGCTGGGCACTTTGCAGGCTCGCGAGATTAAAATTGGCAAAAGTGCGATGAAAGCGGCGCTGGTCAATGGTCGCTTGCAAGCCAATCTGATCGAAATGGAGCTTTACGGCGGGCAGGGCACCGGCAAGATAGTGGCCAATTCACGAGGCGCAACACCGTCATTTTCACTTGCCGCCGATATTGCCAGGGTTGAATTTCAACCGCTTTTGATCGATGCAATAAAATTCAAGCGCCTGGCCGGCACCGGGGCGGTTAAATTTTCACTGCTTGGTGTTGGCGCTTCCCAGGCGGAAATTATGGGCGACATTTCCGGGGCCGGTAATCTACACCTGAACGATGGGCAGATTATCGGCATCAATTTGGCCTCGGTGCTGCGCAGCGCACAGACATATATTCTTAGTGGTGCCTTACCCCTAAAAGCCAATGAGACCCAGGCAACGGATTTTACTGACCTGACGGCCAGTTTCACAATTGCTGACGGTATGGCGAAAACCGGTGATTTTCTCATGCTGGCCCCGGTATTGCGGGTACCCGGCAAAGGCACGCTGGATATTGGTGGCCAGAGCGTTGATTTTCGCCTCACCCCCCGCGCCGTTGCCTCGCTGAAAGGGCAGGGCGGCAAAAGCGACCTTGTCGGCATCAAGGCACCCTTTCGTATTCATGGGCCATGGAATGAAATCAAGGCAGGGCTGGATACCAAATTGTTAAAGAAAAAGGCCAAAAAGAAAATCAAGAAAGAAGTGGGCAGACTGATCGATCAAAACCTTGGTGGTGACGCTGGGGCCACACTTAAATCTCTCTTTGGTGTGCCAGACACCCCGCCCGAAGACCCGGATGCTGCTGATGAGGAAACGCCGCGCGAAAAAACCGATGAAGAACTGGCTATGGACGCCTTGAAAAGCCTGTTCAAAAAGAAGAAAAAGAAAAAAACCGGGGATGAGTGAATCTTTGACTTTGATTTTCAGACCGATGCTGCGGGGCGACTGACCAAAGAGACCATCTCTGACCCGGCCTGGATGTGGCGCCCGGGCACGGCGCGTAACGTCGCCTATGCTCCTGCCAACACCCTGGATCAGTTGACCGGGTACATCCGTACCCAGAGCAGTTTTCCCGATACCTCGGATGCCTGTATCAACCCACCACCGGGGGTGCCCCCGGCCTGTTCGGACGGGGTGGAGTATACGCCCGAGAATGCCGCGCTCTCCTATGACGCCTCGGGTAATCTGAACACGGATGTGCGCACCATTGGTGCTGATCCGGTGAACCCGCTCTCTGTGACCACCCTGAGCTACACCCATGATGCCAACAATCGCATGGTAACGGCCAGCATTGCTCTGGGCAGCACGGATGCCTCATACGTTTATGGCGCAGAGGATACCCGCATTTATAAATACAATGGCAGCATGGGGTATCGGTTCTCGCATCTGGGCAACATGGTACTGGGGGAGCATCCGGGCGTA
>JAJFFQ010000015.1 GCA_021776565.1 Robiginitomaculum sp.
GGGGGTGTTGAAAAAGGTATATATTCGTATGGTTTGTTTTGATTATGCTTTTTTCAACCTTCCGCTTCCACATTGGTCGAAATGGCCTAACAGGTTGATTGCAATCCGGTTTTGGCGAGTAAATTGGTGCCATAGTGCTAAATGGAGCCAAAAGGCGGCCTTTGCAAGGCGTTTGAGGTTGATGGCAGCGGCGGTGAGCCAGGTTTGTATGGCGATGTTGTCAAGGCCCCGCCTGATGGCGCGATTGAGGCCATGGCAGGTTTTGGCTTCACCGTGAATGCCTTCCACCCGAAAGCGGTGGGAGTGGTAAGCGGCTCTGTCAGCGGGCAGCTTTTTCAGGTATCTGCGCCGTGCGCGAAGCAACGCACCATGGCCGTCTTGAATGATGATGGCGCGAGATTTGCCGGTTTTGGGCAGGCAGTCACGAGCCAGAGAGCACCTCTTGCAGTCTTTGGCTTTTGAGCGATAGAAACGGCCGCGAATGGTTTGGCTCCCTGGTCTGAGATGGTGCCCCCTGGGGCAACGCAACAGATCATTCAACTGATCAAAACGAAAGCGCGACAGGGGCACTTTTGCCGGTCTGGTTCGCGCTGGCGGGATAATGCCCGTCATGCCACGAGCCTCAATGGCGGCAAAATTGGCAGCAGAGGCATAGCCCTTGTCCGCCGTGACCACGGACAGCTTTTTGCCGGTCAGCTGTTCGACCCGCTCAACCTGTGTGACCAACATCGCGCCCTCATGCACATCTGCGCGCTCCACGCACACATCCACCTGTACCTCAAATTTGGCATCAACGCCTGTGTGTTGCTTGAAGCACGGCTCAAGGCGCTGATTATACTTGTTGGTGGCCATGCGCGCATCATTATCGGTGCGGCTGCGTTTGACTTTCTTTGTCTTTGCCGGGTTTGTGCCAGATTGACCGGAACCATCTGAACCGCGTGGTGGTGAGGTGTCATCCTCATTGACCTTGTTCACCGCCTCCACATGCTCAACGGCAAGGCTCGACCAACTGACATCGGCGCGGATCAGGGTGGCATCAACATGCAGCATGTCGCCGCCGACAAGGTTGGCCACCACGCAGGCCTCAACCGAACGCTCGAAAATACGCTTGAACAGTGCCGATCCCCAACGCTGACGAATGCGGGTCAGCGATGAGTGATCCGGCAATGCCTCGTTCAAACCAAACCCGGCAAACCAGCGAATGGCCAGATTTACCTGCGCCTCGCGCATCAGCCGCCGGTCGTGGACAATGTTACACAAAAATCCGGCCAGCATCAGTCGCACCGCAGCTTCCGGGTCAATCCCCGGACGCCCGGTGCCTTGGCTGTAGCAACCGGCCACTTCACCTGCCAGCCACGATAAATCAAGCACCTTGTCCACCCGCTTCAAGATGTGGGTCTGGGGCACAAAATCCCCGATACACCCGGCAAACACCATCTCCATCTGTCCGCGCGGTTTGGATCCAAGCATGAAATTCTCCCAAAACAGCAACAAATCAATGCGCAAACTGAATCAGAAAATCATGACTTTTTCAACAACCCCACAGCACCTTGAATTATTTGCAAAAGCTGATTTTCAAGTTCATGGACATTTTCCACACGCTGTGCAGCACGAGCAGTGTCATTTATGCGAAAAAATGCAACAACATCAACAACAAAAGGAACCCGGTCTTTATCATATGCTTCATAGCTTTCCAGAGATAAATCGAAGTTGCTGACCGGAAGCTCAATGACCGTTATGCCAAAAAACGGAACCCAGGCCGGCCAACGGTAATACACATTGCCAGATTTCTGACCGGAGCCAAACGGTGTCGTCTTGCGACGGCTCTGTACAATATGCACCATGTTGGTTTTCACAACGCGGCGGAACATAATTGCTAAAATGACAATTAATCCCAGAACAAGCATAGGCATTATAAAAATTGGCGAAGCAAGTATTGGAAGAAGCATTTATTTTCTCCAGAATATGGAACTAAGAGGCATCAAAGACGATGCATTGCGACAAAAACTTTGTCTATTTTCGATTGGAACAAGAAAGTACAAACCAAACATATATCATCTAAAAACCCAATGTCAGCCCCATTCGTTTTTATCTGTATTAACAACAATAAAACAAGGTTCGAGCAGATTGCGTAACCGCAATCCCTCAGCCTGAGGCCGGGCAAGTATTATCTTCTTCCTCATCCTGAGGTGCGCGAAGCACCCTCGAAATAAATGAGCGAGCCGACAGAGGTGATCTATATCGCCCGCTCCACCAGCATTTTTTTGATCTCGCCAATGGCTTTTGCCGGGTTCAACCCCTTGGGGCAAACCTGCGTGCAATTCATAATGGTGTGGCAGCGATACAGCCGAAACGGATCTTCCAGTGCATCAAGGCGCTCACCCGTGGCTTCATCGCGGCTATCGATCAGCCAGCGATAGGCTTGCAATAATGCCGCCGGGCCGAGATAGCGATCACCATTCCACCAATAACTGGGGCAGGCGGTCGAGCACGACGCGCACATAATGCACTCATACAATCCATCAAGTTTTTCCCGATCCTCAATAGACTGTTTCCACTCCTTGTCCGGTGCGGCGGTGGTGGTTTTCAAGTATGGCTGCATGGCCGCGTGCTGGGCATAAAAATTGTTCAAATCCGGCACCAGATCCTTGACCACCGCCTGATGGGGTAAAGGCGAAATGGTAATCACTTTGGATTTAATTTCATCCAGAGGCTTGGTGCAGGCAATGGTGTTACGTCCGTCAATGTTCATGGCGCAGGAACCACACACACCCTCGCGGCAAGAGCGCCGAAATGTCAGTGTCGCATCCACCGTATCCTTGATATGGATAATCGCGTGCAGGGCCATGGGGCCAAACTCGGATGTGTCCAGATCATAGGTATCCCAGCGCGGGTTCTCCCCGCTGTCCGGGTCATACCGGTAAACCCTGAACTGGCGGAGGTTTTTGGGGTCTGCGCCATCTGGCGCTGGCCAGTGCTTGCCTTTGGTTATGGTGGAGTTTTTGGGTAGGGTTAGCTGGGCCATAGATCAAGTCTTTCCCGCTGTTTTTGGTATTTCCATATCTTTGGCGAAAACAATAAAATACCCGTTATTGTCTTTAATGCCGAGTTCACGCAGACCGTATTCCTGTGATTCCGGCCCCCATTCAATATCCACTTTGCCATGCAATTGGTTAGCCATCTCATCAACATCCTCAATAAAAATGTAAACCAAACCGCTAAAAACCGGGTCTGGGTGTTGGTCGAGTGCATGTCTAAAAAACCATAGCTTCGCATCACCCAAAGCAAGCTCAGCCCAAACCGTTTCTTCCTTGTCTGTCCAGCACCCTGTTTGGGAGAACCCCAGTACGCCTGTATAAAATGCAAGGGTTTGTTCCATATCCGGTGCAAAAAAACTGGGAATTACCGGGCCACGGGCCATGTTAATACACCCGCACTGCTGGTTCGATATAATCAATCTCGTCGGTGAGCGTGTAAGTGTGCACCGGGCGATAATCGAGGCTGACTTGGCCATCAAAATCTATGGTCGCCAGAGTATGCTTCATCCACTTTTTATCATCGCGATCGGCGAAATCCTCGCGGGCATGGGCACCCCGGCTTTCTTCGCGCGCCAGTGCGCCTTCCATCAAGACACTGGCCTGACAAAGCAAATTATAAAATTCAAGGCTTTCCACCAGATCAGAATTCCAGATCATCGAGCGATCCGAGACCTTCATGTCTTTGGTCTGGCTCCACAGTTTGGCAATTTCTGCCTTGCCCTCAGCCAGGGTCTCGCCGGTGCGGAACACGGCGGCAAAGGACTGCATGGTTTCCTGCATTTTCAAACGCAGATCAGCGGTTGAGGTATTCCCATCAGCGTTTCGTACCTTGTTAAACCCGTCAAGGGCCGCATCACCAGCATCCTTTGGCAAATCGCGCTGACGCGCACCGGGGGTTAGTTTCTCGGCGCAGCGTTGCCCGGCAGAGCGACCAAAGACCACAATATCCAATAATGAATTACAGCCCAGCCGGTTGGCCCCGTGCACCGAGGAAGACGCTGCCTCGCCCGCCGCATAAAGCCCGGTGACGATAGCATCCGGATCGCCGTCTTTGGGGCAGACCACTTCACCATGATAATTCGTCGGGATACCGCCCATATTATAATGCACCGTGGGCAGCACCGGAATGGGTTCTTTTGTAACATCAACACCGGCAAAAATTTTGGCACTTTCCGAAATGCCTGGCAGACGCTTGTGCAACAAATCAGCCGGTAAATGATCCAGGTGCAGATAAATATGATCTTTTTTGGGGCCAACCCCGCGCCCTTCGCGAATTTCAATGGTCATGGCACGGCTGACCACATCGCGGCTGGCCAGATCCTTGGCCGTGGGGGCATAGCGTTCCATAAACCGCTCGCCTTCGGAGTTTACCAGATAACCGCCCTCGCCGCGTGCGCCCTCGGTAATGAGCATACCCCCACCATAAATGCCGGTGGGGTGAAACTGCACAAATTCCATATCCTGCATTGGCAGGCCGGCACGCAACACCATAGCACCGCCATCACCTGTGCAGGTATGAGCCGAAGTGCAAGAGAAAAACGCCCGGCCAAAGCCGCCAGTAGCCAAAATCACCGACTGCGCCTTGAACCTGTGCAAGGTGCCATCGTCCAGCTTCCACGCCAGAACCCCCCGGCAAACTCCATCCTCCATGATGAGATCGAGCACAAAGTATTCGATAAAAAATTCCGTCTGTTCACGTATACATTCACCATAAAGCGTATGGATCAGGGTATGCCCGGTGCGGTCAGCGGCGGCGCAGGCGCGTTGCGCCGGTGTTTTGCCAAATTCTTTCATGTGGCCCCCGAAAGGCCGTTGGTAAATTTTGCCCTCTTCGGTGCGCGAAAACGGCAGACCCCAATGCTCCAGCTCAAACACCGTCTGCGGTGCCTCGCGGCACATATATTCAATGGCGTCCTGATCGCCCAGCCAGTCAGAGCCTTTGACTGTGTCATACATATGCCATTGCCAGCTATCGTCAGACATATTGCCCAGGGATGCCGCTATGCCGCCTTGCGCCGCCACAGTATGGCTGCGAGTGGGAAACACCTTGGTGATGCACGCGGTTTTCAGGCCGCCCTGTGCCGCACCCAGCGCCGCACGAAGCCCGGCGCCACCGGCCCCCACCACAATCACGTCAAAGGTGTGGTCAATCCACTCATTCGCCAAGACCTTAACCTCCAAAACTGATTTTGATGAGCGCATAAAGCGCAATGAGCCACAGCATCAATGCGATGAAGCTGTTAAGCAGCAGTGCTACTGTTCGTATTGCACCGCCAAAATAATCTTCTATTGCGATTTGCAGCCCCAGGCGCATATGCACGACCATGGCGCTAACGATGAGGAAGGTAACGGCTGCACCAAAAGGCGAGCCAAGCCAGGCCATCACGCCGCTATAGCCCGTGGTAAAACTGGCCAGAAACTGGAACAAAAACAGCGGCACAAGGATCAGCAGCGCAATCGCGCTAACCCGTTGTTTGATGAAATGGCCAACGCCTTTATGGGCCGAACCAAGACCGGTGATGTTTTTGTATGAAGTGCGCATGGATCAGCCTCCCCCCTGGAACTGGCCGGACAAAAGATCAAGACGCCAATAGGCAAAAGCCCAAAGGGCAAGCGTCAGCAGAGCCGCCCCCACTATGGCAAACCATGCCGTGCGATCTGCTGTTTGCTTCTCATAGCCATGGCCAATATCCCACATCAGATAACGCACGCCATTAAGCAGGTGAAAGCAAAGCGCCAGAGTAAAGCCAAAGAGCAAGGCCCGGCCCGGCCAGGAGGCCATCAGGGCCATTAGTATGGAATAGCTTTCCGGCCCCTGTGCAGCAGCATAGAGCCAGGTCACCAGAACCATCACACCACCGACCAGTGCCACACCACTGGCCCGGTGCAAAATGGATGTCACCATGGTCACATGCCAGCGCCAGACAGTTGTAAACGGTGACAAAGGCCGTAGATCAGACCCGTTTTCACTCATGCCTTGCCCTCTTTCGATTGCCCAACGACTCACGCGGCGCAATAGCGACCACATGGACGCAAAGTTACGCCTTCGGTATAGCAAGTCAACGCAGGACTGCGGGGTAACACGTCACAAGAAAACACCCGCGAGAATGTTCTCACGGGTGCTGTTGATTTTTATGCAATGCAACACTAACGGCGCATTAAAGTTTCAAGGAATTATTTGATATGTATTGTTTACATTATTCCATAAAATAAAGAACAGGTGCTCACCGGTAGTGGCATTGGTTACATCGTACAGGGTGAAGCCCGGGTCACCTCCTGGAATTGGAGTTATCACAAGGTCTGTATCGGTTGTTCTACTAAATCCATAATACGGTTTTTCTTTTGCGGTAAAGGTAGTATCATATTGTGCAGCAAGGATTTTATTGCCATTGCGCACAACGGTTACTAAAGCCATAGGGAGCTGAACTTTAATTATTTCCAACTCACCTCTAAGATTATGAGCACGAACCACACCAAGACTTTTTCCTGGCTGACTGATCGCCCCATTTTCACCAATCCCAACGTCGGGATTATTCAGATGTTGCGCCAATACCGGGCCAGCAAGCACCGCCAATACTACCGAAGCAAAAATCAGAAACTTACGCATAGCAATCTCCAGAATTTGTTTGAATACCAATCAGAAGCTACCCCCCCCGAAGGCATAAGTAAAGTTGAATTCAATATAAAATTTTCTAAACGTGTTTAGCGATAATTAACCTGTGTCTGGAAAGCATCGTCCTTACCATCGGCAAGTAATGGCGCAGCATTGTTGATGGCTTCCAGTAATGGAACCAGCCAGTCAGCATCGGCTTTGGCAAAGTCTTTCAAGACATAAGCCGTGACTCTGGCCTTGTCGCCCGGATGACCGATGCCAATGCGGGCGCGGCGAAAATCCCACATTGCCACCATTACATTGTTGCCTTTTTGTTCTTTTTGTGATTATCTTGGTAATAAACGATTATGCAAATTGCCAAAGATGCTGAATCATACGAAATTATAATTGGCGAATCAAAAGGACAAAAACATGAAACCTGCATCACTTGAATTGTGCGCCGGCGCAGGAGGTCAAGCATTTGGACTTGAACAGGCAGGGTTTAGTCATGCCGGGCTTATTGAAAATGATTACGCCGCCTGCAACACCCTTCGACTGAACAGACCTAATTGGAACGTCATTGAGCATGACCTTTTTGAAAATTTAAACATTACTGAATTTAAAGGCATAGACCTTTTAGCGGGTGGGTTGCCATGTCCTCCATTCTCAATTGCTGGTAAACAGCTTGGCGAAAAAGATGAGCGCAACCTGTTCAATGTTGGCATAAACTATGTAGATGAACTCAGACCAAAGGCTGTAATGTTTGAGAATGTCCGAGGCATGTTGGGAAAACCATTTGCAATATACCGCGAGTGGATCGAAAAGCGTTTACACAAAATGGGATACATTGCTGAATGGAGACTAATACATGCTTGCGACTTTGGAGTCCCACAGCTACGGCCACGCGCTATTCTTATTGCATTAAAAAAAGAATATGCCGCGGAATTCAAGTGGCCAGAAGGTGGTATTCCCGCGAAAACTGTTGGTAATACACTTTATGACTTGATGGGGCTAAAAGGTTGGCGGCGCGTTGATGAATGGCGCGAGCGGGCTAACACCATTGCACCGACCATCGTTGGCGGCTCAAAAAAACATGGCGGGCCTGACTTAGGCCCAACGAGAGCGCGCCAAGCGTGGGCAAAACTTGGCGTCAACGGTAAGTCAATTGCCGATACTGAACCTGAACCTGGTTTTGAGCTGGATCCCAGATTGACAGTTCGCATGGTTGCCAGAATTCAGGGATTTCCAGATGAATGGGAAATTTGGGGAAAGAAAACAGCTGCCTATAGACAAGTGGGAAATGCGTTTCCATCACCCGTTGCACAGGCTGTGGCAAGACGTATTCATCAAGCCATTGTGCCTCAAACCTATCAAGGAGCATCCAGGATTTGGAAAAAGGAAAGCGTATAGGCGCAAGAACAAAATTACGTACTCACTTTCTGGCCAATATAGGCAGAGTTATGGGTTCTGATGAACTACGTGAAGTTGCCGGTGGAATAACTGAATGGGCACGCCGGGTACGTGAACTTCGTGGAGAGGAGGGGTATCAGATACTAACGCACAATGACCGTAGCAATTTGATACCAGGTGAATATCTGTTAGAGAACCCAACACCAAAACCTGCTTTTGAACGCAACATTTCAAAAGAAATTCGGGCTTTTGTATTAGATCGCAATGGTTTTACATGTCAAATGTGCGGAGCCGTTGCGGGCGAACCTCATCCATATGACAATACACGCAAGACGCGTCTCCATATCGGTCACATCATTGACAAATCCCTTGGCGGCGGCGATGACGCAACAAATCTTCGGGCGCTATGTTCAGTATGTAATGAAGGGGCTGCAAACCTGACCATGGATAGGCCATCCGCAATGAAACTATTGGTACAAATCAGGCGTGCAAGATCTGAAGATCAACTAGAAATACTGGAATGGCTTACAGAAAAATATCCAGAGCAGACTGCCAAATTGCAAAATAATCGAAAAAATTAGCACACAGTATTATTATGAAAAACAACCCTAACGATGATTAACCTGTGTCTGGAAGGCATCGTCCTTACCATCGGCCAGTAATGGCGCAGCATTGTTGATGGCTTCCAGTAATGGTTGCAGCCAGTCAGTATCGGCCTTGGCAAAGTCTTTCAAGACATAGGCCGTCACTCTGGCCTTGTCGCCCGGATGACCGATGCCAATGCGGGCGCGGCGAAAATCCGGCCCCAGTGCCAAAGCGATGGATTTAATACCATTATTGCCCGCCGCACCGCCACCGGTTTTAAGGCGGAACTTGCCGGGTGTCAGATCAAGCTCGTCATGAAAAACAATAACGTCCTTTGGCGCAAGTTTATAAAATTTTGTCGCTGCCAATAGCGCCCGACCGGACTGGTTATAATAGGTTTGCGGCTTTAGCAGCAGCGCCTTGATGCGCCCGGTCTCTGTTTCAAAAAATCCATCGCAAACCAGTGCGCTAAATTTGCTACGCCACGGGCCAAAGCCATGGGCGTGTGCAATGGCATCTACGGCCATAAATCCGGCATTATGGCGGTTGCCCGCATATTTTGCTTCAGGATTACCCAGACCGGCGATGATGAGCACAGGTGCCTCCTGCTGGCGTGAAAACAAATTTTGCCAGAAGGACGGACGTGGCCAGGGAAGAGGGAGGGGAATGGTTTATTCCTCGTCGCCCTCGCCAGTTCCAGTACCCTCTTCGCCTTCTTCACCCTCTTCACCAGCTTCGGCCAATGCCTCTGCTGCGGCTTCTGCCATGGCTTCTTCTTCGGCCTCGGAGATGGCAGCACGTGAGCCAACAACGGTGACGATAGTGAAATCACGATCAGTAATGGCCGAAGTGACACCTTTTGGAAGTTTCACAGATGAAATATGAGCCGAATCGCCAATATCATAACCGGTCAGGTCAATTTCGATCGCCTCTGGAATAGAACCAGCCGGACACATGAGCGCCAGATCATGACGCACAACGTTGAGAACACCGCCACGTTTCAGGCCAGGCGATTCTTCTTCATTGATAAAGCGCACAGACACATCAACTTCAATCATCTGATCGGCGTCCACGCGATAAAGGTCAACATGCATTGGGCGATCATTCACCGGATGATATTGAATGTCGCGGGTCAGAACCAGTTGCTTTTCACCCTTGTGCTCAATGGTCACTGTCTGGGCAATAAAATCGCCAGAGTTAAACGCCTTGCGCACTTCGTTTTCTTTGAGGCTAATGGCAACATTGCCAAGCGTGCCGCCATAAAGAATGCCCGGGATCAGACCCTCGCGGCGCGTCTGACGAGCACCACCAGTGCCAGTGCGCTCGCGCACGTCAACAGAAAGAAGAATATCGGCCATCGATCCGGTTCCTTGATTTTCAAAGTCTCACAAATAACTTCGGCGCACAAACGCCCGCGCACTTAAAAAGTGCCGCGTAAATTCGAGCGCGGTCTATAGGCGAAGATCGCCGTCCGCGCAAGCGTCCTAGGCCGTAAACCCACAAACAGGGTCAAAATGGCGGGTTAACCTGCTAAAATATGTAAGAAGAAGGCTGAAAAGCGTGCCTTGGGCACGGTTAAAGGCTTCGACGTAGCAGATTGACGCGGGTTGCCCGTCCAAAGCTGTATGGCCAATTTGTCCGGCTAATGCGTTGCAAAGCCTTAGGGCTTCCTGCGGTTTTGCGCCTGTTATCCGAACAAATTACCACATACCATTGTGATCCTGTTTATGGATTTATGGCCTAGGTGCAGGTCATCACCTTTCGTCAGAGCGGTTTTCTGGCCTTGAGTGCGGCGCTTAGCGTACCATCGTCAAGATAGTCCAGTTCCCCGCCCACAGGCACCCCTCTGGCAATGGTTGAAACCTGCACGTCCGCATCTTTTAAGGCATCATGAATATAATGCCCCGTTGTCTGTCCATCGACATTGGCATTAAGCGCCAGAATGATTTCACTGACATCAGCAGCCCTGGCACGAGCGACAAGTCCGCCTATGCGCAAATCTTCTGGCCTGACACCATCCAGTGCCGACAAAACGCCGCCCAATACATGATAACGCCCGCGATACGCCCCGGCGCGTTCCAGCGCCCATAGATCGCCGACCTGCTCGACCACACAAATCCGGCTCTGGTCGCGACCGGGGGCGGCGCAGATGGCACACGGGTTGCTAACGTCGATATTGCCGCACTGGCTGCATGGGTTGATTTGCTGTGCGGCCACATCAAGGGCATCAGCCAATGGCACCATGAGCGCCGTTTTTTTGCGAATGAGGTGTAAAACCGCCCGGCGTGCTGAACGCGGCCCCAACCCCGGAAGGCGTGACAGCAGAGTAATCAGGCGTTCTATTTCTGGGCCAGCGGAAGAATGAGGCATAAACACGAATCACAGTGAACAAGACCGTCCTTATGCCATTGCTAAGCCCACGCGGCGAGCACCGCTAACCGCTACGCTCCTCGTGTTCCTCGACCAGACGCTGGTTATAGGCCAGCAGAGCATCTTCCCGTGAGATATAGCCGATTATTTTTTGCTCTCCAAAGCGTGACTTTACGGGTGTTCCATCAAGGTTTTCAGCTTTGAGAAGGCCAAGCGCCTTGCCCAGCGTATCATCGGCATAAAGCACCGCACCTTCCATGCTAACCTCTTTTTGCAGGCGGTTTATGGGCGTCATAAAATCGCGCACCAATACCGTTTGCAAAATCAAACGCTGCGGGCCTTCGCGCAAAATATACCCGCGCAATTCAATTTGTTTTTGAAATACATTGCCGCGCCGCACCGCCTGGGTAATCACTGTGGCCAGTGATACCGCCAAAAGAACAGCTATGGACGCTTCATAAGACTGGGTTAATTCAAACACGATCAGCGTCGTTGATATTGGCGCACCGAGTACCGCGCCGGACAATGCTCCCATGCCGACAATGGCAAAAAATGCTGGCGGGGTGGCACCGTCCCCCAGTACTGCACCAGCCATCACCCCAAAGGCAGCGCCTGTCATTGCGCCAAGATAAATCGATGGAGAAAACACACCGCCACCAAACCGAAACGACAGGGACAGCATGGTTGCAACAATTTTTGCGCCAATTAGAAACAGCAGCAAACCAAAAACATACTCTCCATGCAGTGCCGCGCTGGTGGCTTCATAACCAACGCCCAGTACTTGCGGAAACGCAATGCCAATTGCCCCCACAAATAAACCGCCTATTGGCGGCAATGACCACAAAGGTATGCCATGCTGTTGCGCAAATTTTTCAACGATCAATGGCCCCTTGACGATAAATCTTACAAAAACAATGGCAATACCGGCGCAGATCAGACCCAACACAACCGAGGCCGGAAAATCTACCAGGCTGGCACCAGGTACCGGGGGTAGCAAAAATGCCGGCTGCGCCCCCAAAAATGATCGCGCAACCACAGCCCCTGCCGTGGCCGCAACCGCCGTTGGCGCAATAACACGCAAGGCATAATGTCCCAGCACCACCTCCAGCGCGAACAACAAGCCCGCCAGGGGGGCATTAAATGATGCCGCCACAGCACCGGCTACGCCGCAAGCCAGCAGCGTGCGTGCATTTCTTGCACCCAGATTAAGAACACGCGAAACCATGGACGCCAGTACACCACCCAGATGTACCGCCGGCCCTTCGCGGCCTGCACTGGCACCACTACCCAATGAAATGGCGGTAATCACCGCAGAAAATACGCCTGGCCAAAACCCGATTTTACCCTTGCCTATTGCCCGCGCCTCGATAACTTCGGCAACACTTTGTGCCCTTGTTTCATTCAAAACACCAAAACGTTCGGCCAGATACAACAATCCGCCGACCAACACCCCGCCTATGACCGGTGCCAGCCAGACATGGCTCCATGGCAAACTGGCAGCCGTGCTGGCAAGGCGCTCTTCGTTATTACCGTAAAAAATGCCCTGAATGGCAAGGATGGACAATCGAAACCCCATAGCCGCAAAACCGGCAATGATGCCAACCAGGGCTGCGGTCAGCCACAGCCATACCGGATGATCCGCATGATAGCGAAATCGACGCACCAGCCATCGCTGCCAAACCGCACGGGAATGTTGCAAACGGGAACTCTCTTGTTTATCTGGTGCTGGTGAAGCCATCTATTTTGCGCTTTGTGGTGTCATCTCTACCCTGTCTAGGTGTGAAGCCTCAATAGCACAATCACAAAACCGGTTTCCACTTTTCAGATTGTAGTCTAGACAGATCACGAAACTCACCATCAGGATAATCTACCAGTATGCGCATTATTCTTGTCACTGACGCCTGGGAACCACAGGTTAATGGCGTTGTCCGTACACTAAGTCGCACCGTGGCAGAGTGCCGCCAGATGGGGCATACGGTTGAAGTCATCTCGCCAAATGACGGGTATCTAACCTTTCCCCTGCCGACCTATCCTGAAATCAAACTGGCTTTTTTTGCCAAAAAAGATATTCAGCGACGAATTGAAAAGTTTGAACCAGATGCCATTCACATTGCCACAGAAGGCACAATAGGGCTGGCTGCCCGTGCCGTATGCCTGAAATGGAACTGGCCGTTTACCACCAGCTATCACACCCAGTTTCCGGAATATATCCATGCCCGCCTGCCCTTTGTGCCGTTATCATGGGGTTATGCGTTTATGCGCCGGTTTCATAATTCCGGCGGGCGAATGATGGTCACCACACCCAGCATGCGTGATGAGTTGTTGGCCAAGGGTTTTCGCAATATCAGCGCCTGGGCGCGCGGCGTTGATACTGTGTTGTTTAACCCGCAACTGCGCGATGTTGAAAATGGTGTCTATGCAGGGCTGCAACGCCCAATATTTGTCAATGTCGGGCGCATTGCCGTTGAAAAAAATATGGAGGGTTTTTTAGAACTTGACCTGCCCGGCACCAAAGTCGTGGTTGGCGATGGGCCGCAGCTGGGCGAGCTAAGGCGAAAATACCCCGATGCTGTCTTCACCGGCGCAAAGTATGACAAAGACCTTGCCCGTCATTTTGCCGATGCGGATGTATTCGTATTTCCCAGCCGGACAGACACCTTTGGGCTGGTCAATCTTGAAGCCATGGCATGCGGCACACCGGTTTCGTCTTTTCCCGTGCCGGGGCCACAAGATATTATTGGCACCTCTGGTGCCGGGGTTTTCGATCATGATTTGCGCTCCGCCAGTATTGCTTGTCTGGAACTGGATCGTGAAATAGCGCGCGCTCATGCACAAACCTATTCATGGAAATCCTGTGCGGAAGACTTTGTTAAAAATCTTGAAGTTCCCCCCGGGCCGGAACGGCGGCGTTTCTGGAAACGTCTGAAACGTCTTGGCGGTAAAGTCCGCCCCCGCTTGCCCAAAAGACTACGACGTAAAAAGCCTTAGAGTCTGACTCGAAAGTTTATGTTTGATTATAGTGCCTTGCGATACGCCTGATGAGGATACGGATATGGGCGATGAGGGTCCATGCGGTAGAGCTTTCGATGCTGGCCTCATAATCCTTAGCCAGTCTGCGACACCGTCCCAACCATGCGAAGGTTCGCTCCACCACCCAACGGCGGGGAATGATCTCAAAGCCTTTGGCCTTATCTGAGCGTTTGACGATCTGGATTGTCCAGTGTCCCTTCGTCTTGAGAGCGCCCCGCAGTTTTGGTCCGGCATAGCCCCCATCGGCAAAGACGTGACGTAAAAAGGGATAAAACCGGCGTATGGATTGCAACACTGGGATAGCCCCATCGCGATCCTGAATGCTGGCCTCATGCACCACCA
>JAJFFQ010000016.1 GCA_021776565.1 Robiginitomaculum sp.
GGGAGGTGCCGTAGCAAAGCGAAGGCGGAGGGGGCAGGAATGTCAAAAACCATGATTATCAATACGATGACCCGTCAGCCCCCCTCCGAGCGCATCCGCGCCCACCTCCCCCGCTCCTTCGACAAGCTCAGGATGAGGGCAGGGGAGGAAAAAGTTGGCGGTGCAAAAATCCTGTCCTGAAGAGCCTTTTTCATCATAACAGATTGTGTCTATTATTCTTTTTGACCCAAGTTAAATCTAAACCGGACAGTAGTGGGATGAACCGGTAATCCAGAAAATTTTTGCAAATTGACTGGATTGCCCGAACGAGTGGGGTAATGACAGTTTGAGAATACTTGGGGTCAGAACCTGTTAATCAAGCCAGTGCCATTTCCGGCCAAAGATGCGCCCAGGGGGCGGCCTCCTCAATCTGGCTAGCCAGTGCAAAAAGATTGGCCTCATTACCCATATTCGCTTCAAACTGAACACCCACAGGTAAATGGTCTTTCGTCCACAAGGTAGGTACAGACATGGCCGGATGCCCGGTGGCATTGGCATAGGGCGTAAAGGCCACATAGGACTTGAGCCATTCTCCCAAAGCATCCAGATCACCGCTTTGATCGATACGACCAATCTTCACCGGTGGCTCGCCCAAGACCGGGCTGAGATAAAAGTCAAAGTCTGAATGGAACGCGCGCGAGGCTTCACGCTCAACAGCAAATTGCGCATAAACCTCTTCCAGCACGCTAGGTTCTTTATCGGCAACTTGTGCATAGAGCCACCAGGTAAACGGCTCCATCAATTCCGGTGGCACAGGCTTGCCGCCCAGTGCCTGGGAGACATTACCAACGACCTGTTTGGCACCAAATGACCATAACGTCATGAAAGCATCATAGAACCCTTGCGCGCTATAGGCCGGGGCCGCCTCTTCCACATGGTGACCAAGTTCTGCACAGGTTTTGGCGGCATGTAATACTGCCCATTTACAATCCGGGTGAACTTCATTGCCCCAGGCATCCTTGGTAGAAAAGCCGATTTTGTATGGTTTTTCTGCTGCACCCGCTGGTAATACAGGCGATGGCAATCCATTGTCCGTTGCCGCCATCATCGCCATGGCGGTTTGCGAATCACGCACAGAATGGGTGACAAACCCCCGCACGCTCAACTCCCAAGGGGTGCCATCAGAATCCGGCCAGCGCCCCCGGGATGCCTTCATGCCAAACAGGCCACAGCAATTGGACGGGATGCGGATTGATCCACCGCCATCGGAGGCCTGCGCCATGGGCACCACACCAGCGGCTACCGCCGCCGCCGAGCCGCCCGAAGAGCCACCCGAACTATGCTCAGGGTTCCACGGGTTGCGCGTCGGGCCAAACACCAGGGGTTCTGTAGTTGGCAAAAAGCCAAATTCAGGCGTCGAGGATTTGCCGATGGAGACCAGCCCGGCCTGTTCCATCACATCGGCAAAGCCATGGTTCGCCTTTGAAATGTTGTCTGCAAAAGCCCGTGAGCCATAGGCCGTGCGCAAACCTTTGGTGGCCACCAAATCCTTGGTCAGGGTGGGAATACCGGAAAACGGGCCAGCCGGTAATTCGCTCTGTGCCAGCATTCTGGCTTTTTCAAAACTGGGCGTAACCAGAAAATTCAGTGTCTTGTTGAGCCTCTCAGCCCGTGAAACAGCAACATTAGTCTGTTCCAGCGCGTTCATTTCGCCACTGGCAATCATCTCACCATGGGCCAGCCCATCCTTCATCCATGAGGCTTGCTGTTTAATTTTTGGCGCGACCACCGCAACCGCCCCCTGACCTTTTGGCTTGCACCCGGCCAAAGCCCCCAATGCGGCTGCGCTATACAAAAACTCACGTCTTTTCATGGCTTGTCTCCCCACCAATTGTATTTTGGACGGTAATGCCTGTCTGCTGCTTTCGCAAAGGTTTTATTGCGGCGGCGGCATAAATCCACCAAAAACCTTGCCCAGTTTTGTGGCAAAATCTATGCACGTATAATCTTCAAGATAGGGGCCGATGATCTGTACCGCAGCAGGAAAGCCGTCCTTGCTAATCCCGATAGGGGCAACACTGGCAGGCAAGTAACTGGCACCAGCCAACCCGGGCCAGACAAACAGATCAAGATAACTGCGCGACACCCCGTCAATATCCAGCTTGCGTTTTACCACACTGCCTTTGGTGGTATGGGGGAAGGCATTGGTCGGTAATACCGGAGCGAGAAGTAGATCATATTCAGAGAAAAATTGATCCCAACCGGCGCGCAAATGCGCCCGCGCCTCATTCACCCCGATCCAGTCCTTGGCCTGTTGGGTTGCGCCCTTGGCATAGGCGGCCAGAGCCTCGGGTACCATGCCAAAGCGCGCCGCAAGCTTCAATAATGGCAGAGCGCGGCCCAGGTTTGAGAACACCTCGGGCGGCAGTCCAGCGGCGGCAACAGCGGCCAGCAAACTAAAATAAATTTCGTGGTTTTGTTGCAAGGAAAATGGCGGGCGGGCATTTCGATCTACCGTAACGCCCTCAACTTCAAGTGCATTTGCCATCGCGTCCAGTTGATCGCGCAATGCGCCCAGCACCTGGCAATACGGATCATTAAACCAACATGCCACGCGATAGTTTTTTAGCGCCTTGTGCCGGGGTTTGGGAAATTTGAGTGACCAGGCCACGTCATCCCGCGCACCGGGGCCAGTCAGAACCTCCATGGCAAGTTTCAGATCGTTTGCATCGCGCGCCAATGGCCCGGCAACGGCCAGATCGGCTTCGCTTAACGCCCCCGGAGGGCCGGGCACATGCCCCAGCATAGGGATGGCCCGAAAGCTTGGTTTGTGACCATAAACCCCGCACATGGCAGCCGGAACCCGGATGGACCCGGCCAGATCACTACCCAATTCCAAAGGCGTCATACCTGTGGCCAATGCCGCCGCCGCACCGCCAGAGGATCCACCCGCAGTGCGGCTCTGATCCCAGGGGTTATTCGTTTTACCAAATAACGGGTTATCGGTTTGAATGTCAGCCGCATGGGCTGGCAAATTAGTTTTACCAAAGACAATGGCACCGGCGGCTTTTAAGCGCGCCACCGGCACTGCATCCACCCTGGGTACATGGTTCGCATAGTCTTTTGCCCCGGCAGTGGTACGCAAGTCTGCCGTTTCCCAACTATCCTTGATGGTCATGGGCAAGCCGTGCAATGGCCCCCAGTCTTCACCTCTGGCCAGAGCCTCATCGGCTTCTTTGGCGCGCATTATGGCGCGTTCCTCATCCAGCGTTACAATGGCATTGATCGCACCGTTACGGGTTTCTATACATGCCAGATGGGCTTGCAACACCTCTAGCACACTGACTTTTTTTGCCTTTATCGCTTTGACCAAAGCGGTTGCAGTTTCCCCGATTAGAGACCTCATATAATTACTCCCCCTTATTCATGGCGAGTTTGATAGGGAATATGCCTCAATGGAAAGACCTTTGTTGAATTTTGTCTGTTTTCACCCTGCGACCCATGGTCTCTGTTCATTGCTCAACATCATCCCCATATTAGAGTCTGAACCTCAAGTTTGGGAGAGCAAAATGAAATTTCAAACTATTGTCGCCGCGATTAACCTTGATGATGACCTTGCGCACGGTGTGCTGCTAACCGCCGTCGCGCTGGCCAAACGCGACAAGGCTAAATTATGGGTTGTCGATGTCTGGCCGGATTTACATTATGCCATGACCACCGGCATTGCCGACCCACTGGGTGCCGCTGCCATGATCCCATCAGAAGCCAATGTGCAGGAAGACCACAAAGCCAAAGCCTCTCGGAGGGAAAAACTCGGCGCATTGACTACCAGTATCTCACCCGGTGCAGAGGCTATTGTACTGAAAGGCGACCCAGCCAGAGAAATCGCTGAATTTGCCCAAAGCAAGGATGCAGACGTTATCGTCGTAGGCACACACCAAAAAGGTGCATGGAAAGCCCTTTTCGATGGGGCCGCATCACGAGACATCGTGCGTGAAGCGCCTTGCGCCGTTTTTCTGGTACCTAAATCCTATGCGCAGAAAATAACAGCGTCTTAGGCGGTTTTCACGTCCAGGTTTTGCACACCAGGTGCAACCGCTTTCATTGAGGCCAGCGCCGCATGAAGCCCAAGCCGACCCAGTTTTTCGCTAGCGTTATCTGCATGGTGTATTACATCCTGCACCAGTGCCAGCACCAGTTTTTGCTCAGCCTGCACCGTCGCCAATGTGGCAATCAGCCAGTTTTCTGCGCCCTCTTGCAATGCACCATGTGATGGGCCTGGCAACAAATGCCGCCGCACTTCGTGCGTTACAATCTGCTGCCATCCAATGTCTGCACTGGAAAATAATGCCGAGACACCCAGCAGAATTTCGGCTTCCTCCCGGTTTGCCGGTTTGTCTCCAAACACCTTGTTTGCCAGAGTACAAGCCGCGTTAACGTTCATGGGTGAAAACTTGCCATATTGTTCGATTAATTTATCTGTGCGTGCCATGCTGTTCTCCTCATTGGAAAACGCATTGCAGCACAACTGGGTTACCGATGGGTTAGCACGCCTGAACAGGCCAGTATGCTTTTGTAACGCCAACCTATTCGCCACCAGAGTCAATTTAGGTAGCAACGGGAATTTTGCGTTATGTTTTGAATAAACCCGTCATATAAATTACACGATTATAGTTGCTCCTGAGGGGGTGGGGATAAGTTATTTTCGTGTGCTCATATAGCGAAGCGATAGCACAAGAATCACGTGCTCATATAGCGAGGTTTACCGTCGCGATAGCACCAGTAAACAAGGGACAATAAGGGGCATTTGAGTATCATTTATGGGTCAAAAGTTGCGCCATAAGGGTCACCCAAGGGTCACATAAAGGGTGCTCGAGGGTCAGGTCATACCCTTGGGTGACCCTTGAGCGTGTGAGCGGGGATAAGCGGTTGGTTATCTCCGGTTTCCCCCTCTCCTTCGACAGGCTCAGGATTGATTAGATACAGATATCTGCACGCTTGCGAGCATTTTTCAAATTGTGGCTAATCAAAACTGTCTGACCAGGCCGAAGTATTCCCTGATTCAAATCCATCAGAAAAAATGGCTGCATTGACACGATCAAAATCGCCATTCCCATTTCCAATACCATCAAAGAAAAACGGCCCGGAATACGTGCCATCAGTTACTTCACCCTGGCCGGTATTGGGGCAATTGGTTAAGGTACCAAATAAAACGGCTTGCTGACGATTGCCCATAAATTTAAGCACGTCCATATTCATGTCACAGCCCTCGATTTTGCCCTTGATGTTTCTAATGGCTCCGATACCTGTGTTTAGGAAATCTTCTGATAGGTTCCATGTGTTGCCGGCTCTGGTTTGAACCGCTTTTTCTTCACCAAAAATACTATCCAGTACCGTTTCAACATCGTCACCATTTGAATCTGAAAACGCATATTGTATCGAAAAGAACCCATTGCCAGTCAGGGGGTTAACTGTTGGCCTGGCAAGCCCGTTTTCACCGCCCTTTTCTGGCCCTTCGGCAGCAGCCGTATTGTCGTAGGAAATCGACATAACCTGGCCATTGGTATAGCTAAGGGCAATTGGCGCACTAGCCTCGCCAAGGGTCCCCTTGGCAGCAAAAATCATAGTACCGACAAGCGATTGGGTGTTGGTATCAAACTGTCCTATAATTCTGATCGGAACCGGGATTAACTTGCCCGTACCTGATGAGAAATCTTCGCGAAAAACAATACCCTCAACATTGCCGCCATCGGGAGGCACAACCAGATAACCCCGGCGTTCAAACGCCCCTGCCGGATCAGACAAATCACGCATAATCAACTCCCACACACCAACCGGTTTATCAGAAGGGTTGGGCGGAGCCGCCGAATTCAAGGCCGCACTGGTTGAACCAACCAATTTCCCATTGGCATCTTTAAATGTAACTTTTAAGCGAAAATAATTGGGTATGAATGGCACCCCGCGCGCAGGGTCATCAGCTTTGACCGCAAAAGCACTGAATGTGCTGCCCCCGTCCCCAATGTTGGCGTCCACACTCAATGCCAAAGGTGCCAGACAAACACCCCCGGCGTCGGTTTCACAGACAAATATCTGAATACCGGTATTGAGCAAAAACGCGCTAATCTCCCCGGCTATTGTAATCACAGCTTCATTGGCTGCAGGTTTGGACAGACCTTCGGGTGTTTCGGCAGCAATTGCCGCCCCCACATTAATGGCGGCGATACTCATCGCACCAAGGCGATTATTCAGATCAACATTAACAATACCGTCACCGGAAATAGTGGAACCCAGCGCAACAATATCCGGCCCGGCAGAGGACGTAACGCGCAAATCTGGTTGATTGACTGCGTTAAAAGAAAAAGCAGAACCCTCATCACAGATAAAGACGAGCGGAGCTTTGCCTTCAAAAGCTGCCGGTGATGATACACGAACCAGATAATTCTGCGCCGCTCCGGCGGCAATACCCACTGCAGTATCTGTGGTTCCGGTCAATTGATTATTTGTATCAGTGGTTTGAAAACCGGCACTCATCCCTGCCGGAGCAGTGCCAGCCAGGGCAATTCGGCAATTGGTAACGGCGCTGGTACCCGAGTTTGCCAATACGGCAAAAAAAGTTGCCTGTTCACCAATGGCAACGGCCCGGCTTGATGGCAATACGGCGGCATTTAGACCATTGATTTGGGCATGTAACGCAGTCGGTAAAGAAAAAGATAATAGCGCAACAGCAATAAAATATATGGCGCTTAAACGTTTGTTGTTTAACATTATTCCCACAAATTCAGCAAAAGCAATAAAGGTTACTATGTACAATTTATACTTTTCAAGGTTGTTACCCAAACAGTATCGTCAATAAAATATATAGCAAATTTTGGTGAACTTTTCAAACAATAAGTTATGGGGCTGTCCCAGATAACGCCGATTAGGTGTTATCTGGGACAGCCCCAAGGAAATTTCATAATTGCCCACCTTCGCGCTTAAGGCGCTTCGTCGTGGCATCCGCCTCGCACGCAACAACTTTGACAGGGTTGCACCCAATCACGCCGTAGCTAGTTTTTTGGCGTTGCCAAAAACAGCGAAGGCGGATGGTCGGAGCGATAGGATTTGAACCTACGACCCCCGGTCCCCCAGACCGGTGCGCTAACCGAGCTGCGCCACGCTCCGACATTCCACAAAGTGGAGGCGCATCTTATATGTGGCGCAAGGAAGGCACGCAATACTGCTCAGTGTTTTTCCAGAGTTTCATTCAGTTGCTTTCGGGCTTTAAGCAATTTTTCCAGTGCCCCGGAAAGACGTTCATGAGTTTCGCCCGGCTCGGACTCTGGCGTAGAACCGTCGTCTTCATCTTCGTCTGCGCCCGGATCAGAAACTGGTAATTCTGTATCACTGACGTCAGTTCTATGTGGCGAAGTTTGTTCTGCACGCGCAGCAACATCGGCAACACCTTCCGCCTTCAATTGCTTTTGAACATCCTTGATCGATAGCCCGTCATCATAAAGCAATGCGCGTATTCCAGACAAAAGCGTAATATCTTCGCGGCGATAATAGCGCCGCCCGCCGCCCTTTTTCATGGGGCTGATCTGAGAAAACCGACTTTCCCAAAACCGCAACACATGCGCTGGAACGCCTACCTCCTGCGCAGCTTCGCTGATAGTGCGATAGGCATTTGGCTTTTTGTCAACCAGTTTGCGCTCCTGTTATTCAGTGGCGTTTTCTACTCGGTTACGAATCCACACGATCCTTCAATACCTGGGAAGCCTTGAACACCACCACCCGGCGCGCAGAAATTGGTACTTCCTGGCCAGTCTTCGGGTTACGGCCCATACGCTGATTTTTATCGCGCACGTGAAAAGCACCAAAAGAAGATAATTTTACACTTTCCCCTCGCACCAGCGCATCAGTAACCTTGCTGAGTATCGTATCAACAAACTCCGCCGAATCCTGGCGTGACAACCCGACTTCGCGAACCACCGCGTTTGCAAGATCTACCCGTGTTAATGTTTTATTGCTCATTGGCCAACGCTCTCCCTGAACATAAGCTAAGTGGCAAAGGAAACGCCGTCAATACAATATCTTAGAAGATAGAACTATAATTCCTACATCCTCACCAGAGCAGCGCCCCAGGTAAACCCTCCACCCAGTGCCTCCATCAGCACCAGATCACCTTTTTTGATGCGCCCGTCCCTGACTGCGGTATCCAGTGCCAGCGGTATGGAGGCGGCAGAGGTGTTGCCATGCTCGGCCACGGTTGACACCACACGATCCTCGGGCAGGCCCAGACGACGTGAGATGCCTTCAAGAATACGCTGATTGGCCTGATGAGGAACAAACCAGTCCACATCACTAACGGTCAAACCGGCATCATCGAGCACCTTGGCAATCGAGGCCGAAATATTGGTAATGGCGTGGCGAAACACCTGATTGCCAGACATACGCAAATGGCCAACTGTCTGGGTTCGTGATGGCCCGCCATCCACATAGAGAAGGTCAGTAAAGCGCCCATCAGAACGAAGATAACTATGAACAATTCCTCGTTCGCCCATACCGGGGGCACCTGGCTGACCGCTAAGAACAACGGCCCCGGCGCCATCGCCGAACAGCACGCAGGTTGAGCGATCTTCCCAGTCAAGAATACGTGAAAATGTCTCGGCCCCGATCACCAGGGCGTTGCGAGCCTGCCCCCGGGCAATAAAACTGTCCGCCGTGGCCAGCGCATATAGAAAGCCCGAACACACCGCGTTAATATCAAAGGCAAATCCGCGCACCATGCCAAGGTTAGCTTGAATCATTGTCGCCGTTGCCGGAAATGTAAGGTCTGGCGTCGCTGTGGCAAGAATAAGAAGATCCATATCGCCAGCTTCCATACCGGCTGCTTCTAGCGCCCGTTTGGCCGCATCTGTACCCAGATTAGCGGTGGTTTCACCATCAGAGGCGATATGACGACGCTTGATCCCGGTGCGTTTTCTGATCCATTCGTCCGAGGTATCGACCATTTTTGCCAAGTCTGCATTGGACAATACTTTTTTGGGCAAGCAAGAGCCAACACCGGCAATTACGGAACGAAAACGGCTCATTGGCTGACACCCTCCTGTTCGACCTTGCTTGTGACCTTGGCCAGTTCTTCAAGATTGATAGCAATATGTTCCGCATAATCGGAACGGGCCATATTCAAGGCCACGTTCAGGGCATTTGAAAACCCGTAACCGTCCGTGCCACCATGGCTTTTCACCACAACACCGCCCAGGCCCAAAAACACACCGCCGTTAAATTTTCTGGGATCCATGCGCGACTTCAATTCCTTAAAGGCACTTTTGCTCAAAAGCCCGCCCACCATGGTCAACAATGACCGCTTCATGCTTTGGCGCAAAAACTCTGCCGCCAACTTGGCCGTACCCTCGGCGGTTTTTAGGGCAACATTGCCGGTAAATCCATCAGTGACCACCACATCTACCGCGCCCATGGAAATACCATCACCCTCTATATATCCTTGATAGTTCAAACCAAGATCAGCCCGACGGATCAAGGCATCGGCCTCGCGCACGATACCATTGCCTTTCAGGTCTTCGGTGCCAATGTTCAAAAGGCCAATGCTGGGTTTTTTTGTGCCATGCAATGCCGAAAAAAATGCCTCGCCCATTATGGCAAATTCGACCAGTTGTGATGCTGCACATTCAACATTAGCCCCGCAATCCAGCACCACAGAAGCACCGCGTGCTGTAGGCCAGCTGGCCGCAATCACCGGACGGTGCGCATTGGGTGCCATATGAAGCAGCACTTTGGAGAGCACCATCAAGGCACCGGTATTTCCCGCCGAAACACAGGCATGAGCCTCGCCGGTTTTAACAGCCTCGATAGCGTTCCACATGCTGGAGCCACGCGCTTTGCGGATGGCCTGGCTGGGCTTGTCGGTCATCGCCACAAAGGTATCAGTGTGGCGCACCTGACTAATCCGGGCGGCGGCAGGGTTTTTAGCCAATAATGGCTCTATTTCAGAGGCCACGCCATGAAGCAGTATCTTCAGGGAACCATTTTTGGCTTTTTTGGCCAGGATTTGCACGCCATCAACTACAATAGCCGGCGCATGATCTCCACCCATGGCGTCAATAGAAATTACTACAGATTTAGGCATTTCCATCCCATACAGTTTCTTATCAAAGAAATCTTTGCTTCTTTTGTGCAAAAGACGATAGCCGACAAGTCGGACTATGCAAACGGTGGATAACAGGGGCCAAATTTTATGATGTCTGCAAAATCCTGTTTCGCCAAAGACTGATCGGTGCCTTGCATATGTTGGGCAAGGCGGGTGCAAAACTTCTTGGGCAGCGGAGCCTCTGCAAATAAATTATGCTCCAGCGCGATCTTCAATGCCTGAATATCTGCTGTATCCAGGGCAGCATTATAAACCTCTGTCCGTCCATAAAACACCTTGGCCATGTCCTTGATACGCTTGCCCACGGATGTGTCACTGGTACCCAGTTCTCGCAAGCTGTTGTCCATTTCGGAAAACATCGCATCAAAAACCCCCTGCCCCAGCGCCTGTGCATTTTCTTTGTTAAGGCGACGGATCAACAACCAGACATGGATAACCAACAGATCAAAGCGCCCATCAACCGTATCAGGAACACCATTATTGGCATATAACACCACTTGTCGGGATGCGGTCAGTGCGTGGTCATAAAGTCTGCGTGCCAAAGCACGAGATTTACGATCCCCAAAAAAGTGAGAAAACAAGTTCATCAACAGTCACATTCTTGCCTGGATTACGCATTAGGTCATGAACCCAAGACTTGAACTTATGCACGATGCCGGTTAGGTCAACCGGGCAATCCATTGCCAAGGACGTTTTCCATGCATAAAGCCCTTTCCAAACTGCTTGCCACAGGTTGCCTCGCCCTACTTGCCAGTGCCTGCATGCCCATTTCGCGCAATCATGGTTTTGTCACGTCCAAGGAAGCACCTGGCGATATTGAATCTGGTGTTGATACCAAAACAACGGTGCTGTCCAAATTCGGCAACCCCTCGCTCACTGGCGTTTTTGAAAACAACAAATGGTATTATATGTCAGAACTGCGCGAGCAGCTTGGTTATTTACGGCCGCAAACCAAAACGCGAACCATTACCGCCGTCCTGTTTAGCGATGAGGGTATCGTTGATGATGTGTCCATTTACTCCATCAAGGATGGCCGCATTATCTCGCTCGTCGGGCGCAAAACCCCCACAAGGGGCCGCGAACTTTCAATCATGCAGCAATTGCTGGGCGGCGTTGGCCGACTGCCACAAGGCTCACTTGGCGACAACCAGAACCTGCCCGGCGGCGCTGGTGGCCCACGGCGGCAATAGGTTTTGAACCCATAATTTATTTCAATCCCGTGGTGCTCGCACGTAGAAACAACAAAGCCGATCCAATCCACAGCGCAATGAACAATCCATTGGACAACAAAATCGGCCCCAGGGGACTAACTACAGTATAATGTTTAATAACGGTCAGGACGATCAAGGCGATCAGTCCCTGTGCCAGTGCTGTGGCGAATAATGCGTACGCCATTGCGCGTGGCTGAAAGCGCGCGATGATGGCCCCAATGACCCCGACGGCGAGCACCCCGCCATAAATCAAGTCGAAGGCGTTGCCCTCTGCGCCGATAAGGCCGACGGCTCCGATCATCCAGACGAGAATGAGTGTCGCAGCAAGCGCGAGGCCAATAGCAATTCGATAGGCGATATTACCCACATTCCTCGCTTTTCTCATGACCAGAACGAAAGCAACACCAATACCAACCAGCAAGATACCGGCGATAACAAAATCGCCCAGGTACCAGTTCACTTCATTGGTAAATTGCATAGCCACCAGGGGAATGAGCAATATAAAGGCGGAGCCGAGGACGACACCAACAGTGGATTTATTTTGTTTTAACATAACTGGTACGGTCTCCCTTAATATGCCCATAAATGTTTCGACGAACATCCAAAGAACACACCCTAATAATCCTCTATCTGCTTCTGCGCGCTCCTGGAGAAGATCGTTGAAGGTTTGCTCCATCCCTTTCCCAAAACGCTCATAATACGGCCTGGAATAAAGGCGGAGCAGTTTTGCATACAAGTGCCGGTAGCGTCGTATTGGATGTTCAAATGCCATAGGCAAAAATTCTCGGCGAAAGCAATTTCTGTTTTGCGACAGCGACAACGCCGCGATAGCGATCCAGTTCCGCCGTTAACGATTTTTGGCCAAGGCCGGTAATTTTATAATAAACTCGTCGCTCGTCGTTCATTTTCGGGTCTGTTTTATTATCGCTCTCGCGTATAAATCCGGCATCAATCATACGGCCAATCGAGCCATAGAGCGTGCCCGGCCCCATCTTTACTTTTCCCTGCGAATCCGCTTCGACCTGCTTCATAATGCCATACCCGTGCCGCTCTCTTGTGCAAAGCGCGAGGAGGATATGAAGCACTGCCGGCGTGAGGGGTGCACTGGTTTTATTCTTTATCATGCTTCACGATATATCCGTAACGGATATATGTCAAATTAAGCCATATGGAGAGGATGAGCGTCCAATGACTGGATTCCGATTTGCATCGGAATGACGTCCAGGGGAAAGTCTGCCGTATACCCTGCCACCAACAAAAAACCCCGACCGTGAAGGCCGGGGTTTTTCGTGAAAGCTCTACATTTGTCATTACCCGATTTATTCGGGTAATCCAGGCGAGCATCATAAGAACTGGATAGCCGGAACAAGCCCGGCTATGACAGCCCCGATACTTATCTTCAACTCATTTGTGCCAAGACTGCCAATAGCAGCAAGGCAACAATGTTAGTAATCTTAATCATCGGGTTAACCGCCGGGCCGGCTGTATCCTTATAAGGATCACCAACCGTATCGCCGGTAACCGAGGCCTTGTGGGCCTCCGAACCTTTGCCGCCATGAGCACCGTCTTCGATGTATTTTTTGGCATTGTCCCAGGCACCGCCACCGACGGTCATGGACACGGCCACAAAAAGACCATTGACGATCACACCCAGCAGCATTGCGCCCAGCGCCGAAAACGCAGCCGATTTATCGGCGAACATGGTAATGGCAAAGAACAGGATAACCGGGGAAAGAACAGGCAGCAGGGACGGCACGATCATTTCCTTGATCGCTGCCTTGGTCAGAAGATCAACAGCGCGGCCATAATCCGGCTTGGCCTTGTATTCCATAATGCCCGGGATTTCACGAAACTGGCGGCGAACTTCGGCCACCACGGCGGTTGCGGCGCGGCCAACGGCCATCATCGACATGCCACCAAAGAGGTAAGGCAACAAACCACCAAACAACAACCCGACAATCACGTATGGATTGGTCAGCGAGAAATCCACATTCACACCGGCAAAGAACGGGAAGTTCACTGCATCAGCAGAAAAGTGTTTGAGGTCTTCGGTGTAGGCGGCAAACAATACCAGCGCACCAAGACCGGCAGAGCCAATGGCATAGCCCTTGGTCACTGCCTTGGTAGTGTTGCCCACAGCATCCAGGGTATCGGTGGTTTTACGAACCTCCTCATCCATTTGAGCCATTTCGGCAATACCGCCAGCATTATCGGTCACCGGGCCAAAGGCATCCAGTGCAACAATAAGCCCGGCTAGCGCCAGCATGGTGGTCACAGAAATGGCGATACCGAATAGACCGGCCAGGTTAAAGGTGACCAGAATACCAACAATGATAATCAAAGCCGGCAGAGCCGTGGATTCAAGCGATACCGCAAGCCCCTGAATGACGTTGGTGCCGTGACCGGATTCGGAAGCCTTGGCGATGGAGCGCACCGGGCGATAGTTTGTGCCCGTATAGTATTCGGTAACCCAGATGATGAGCGCCGTAACCACAAGGCCAACAATACCGGCCTGATAAAGCGCCATGCCCGTCATGTCTGTGCCTTCAATGGGGCCAAAGCCATTGGGGAGCACCTTGTTGATGACAAGGCCAATGGCACCCACCGATAAAACACCGGCGGCAATAATGCCTTTATAAAGCGCGCCCATAACATTGTTTGATTTACCCAGTTTGACAAAAAATGTGCCGATGATCGAGGTGATGATACAAACCCCGCCAATGGCCAATGGCAACAACATCATTTCGGACGAGCCGGAAAAATAAATCGAGGCCAGAACCATGGTGGCGACAATAGTCACCGCATAGGTTTCAAACAGGTCGGCGGCCATACCGGCGCAATCGCCAACATTATCGCCTACGTTATCGGCTATGGTGGCCGGGTTGCGTGGATCATCTTCGGGGATACCCGCTTCAACCTTGCCAACCATGTCGCCGCCAACGTCCGCACCCTTGGTGAAGATACCGCCGCCAAGACGAGCAAAGATGGAAATCAGTGAGGCACCAAAGCCGAGCGCCACCAGCGCGTCAACAACGGTACGGTCAGTAATGTCAAAGCCCATAGGGCCGATCAACATGGCGTAATAACCGGCGACGCCAATAAGCGCGAAGCCCGCAACCAGCATGCCTGTTATGGCGCCGGCACGAAACGCCACGTCCAGACCTTTGGACAGTGAATTACGAGCTGCCTCTGCGGTGCGTACATTGGCGCGAACCGAAACCAGCATACCGATAAATCCGGCGGCACCAGAAAGAACAGCGCCGATAATAAACCCAATTGCGACTTCCCAGCCAAGAAGGAAAAAGATCAGAACCAGGATAGCCACACCAACCATACCGATGGTGGTGTATTGCCGTTTCAGATAGGCATTGGCCCCTTCCTGAATGGCTTTGGCAATTTCCTGCATCTTGTCCGAGCCAACACTGGCTTTCAGAAGTGTCTGCGTTTGTACCGCACTATAAACCAGCGCAATCAGGCCGGCAGCAATAACCAGCATTAGTTCCATACTCATAATGATTTTCCCATCTTGTCATTTGACAATTACGGAGCCACACATGCGACGCACTGCCCCAACTCTTGCGCGGACATAGCGTTAAAGCTTTTTATGTGCAAGCACTTACCCTGAGAAATTTGGAGGTTTCATTCAGTCCGACAATCGCTTTTTCATTCTTTGCCGTCATAGTGCATTTATGAACACACCAATTTCACGATGGCGGGCGCTGGTTGCGCAGGGCGCACTGGAGCCAGACCCGGCCCAGGAACGCGCAGCGCAAATACTTAGCGTGCTGCACGGACGTCTTAAAGGCTGGCGTCCAGGCAAGCGACGTCTTCTATTTGGACGTCCCGAACCGGAACCCGAAGGCGTTTATCTTTATGGTGGTGTTGGGCGCGGTAAATCCATGTTGATGGATATGTTTTTTGAATCTGTGCCTTTTGAACAAAAACAGCGTGTGCACTTTCAGGAATTTATGCTGGCAACCCATGCTGCCCTTGCCCGCTGGCGCAAGCTGGATGATCGGGAAAGGCGCAAGCACCCTGATTTTGTGCGTGGATGTGGTGATGACCCGATCCCCCCAATTGCCAAAGCCATAGCCAAAGTGACCTGGGTTCTATGCTTTGATGAAATGCAGGTGAACGATATTGCCGATGCCATGTTGCTGGGGCGTTTGTTTGAACAACTCTTTGAGCGCGGTGTGGTGGTTGTTACCACATCCAACCGCCCCCCGGATGACCTTTACAAGGACGGTCTGAACCGCCAGCGTTTTCTGCCCTTTATTGCCCAGATAAAATCCCGCCTTGCTGTTCACGCACTGGAATCAGTGCGCGATTACCGTCTGGGAAAGCTGCGCGAAGATAAAACCTGGTATGCGCCTCTGAATGAAGACACCCGCAAAAAAATTGACGCACTGGCGCAAAAACTGACCATGGGGCTTGGCCAACATGCCAGACGCATCAGCTTGTCTGGTCGTCATTGGGACATTGAAAACACGGCAGGCGGCGTTGCCCGTCTTTCTTTTGCGCAAGTATGCGAGGAAGCACGCGGTGCTGCCGATTATCTGGAACTGGCCCGGCAATTCCATACATTGGTGCTGGATAATGTGCCCATTCTTGATGACGCACATGCAGGCGCGGCAAAACGTTTTGTCTCCCTGATTGATGCTTTATATGAGGCCAGGGTAAAACTGATAATCAGTGCCGAGGCCGAGCCGGGCAAACTTTATCAGGCCAACACAGGCGAGTTTGAGTTTGAACGCACCGCCTCACGGTTGATCGAAATGCAAAGCAGCGCATACCTCGCCGCCGGACATGGCAACAGCGCATTGGCGGTTTGACATCATATCATGATGACAAAACACCAGCAAACAACACAGGATCAACATTACCGCCGGTAGCCACAACACAAAGCGGGCCATTACCCGGCACTTTACCTTGTAAGGCGGCGGCCAAAGACACTGCGCCACCTGGCTCGATCACGATTTTGAGGTATTTGAAAGCAAAACGCATGGCCGCCCTCACCTCATCATCACTGACGGCAAAGCCTGCGCTAACAAGTTCCTTGTTGATGGCAAACGGCATGGCGCCAGGCATCGGGGTCATGATCGCATCACAGATGGATTGCGCATCAGGCGCATTGCTCACCCTTTTACCCGCCAGGAATGAGCGTTTATGGTCATCAAAACCGTCCGGTTCCACAGTATATATTTTTGTCGTTGAACTTAATTCGCTCATAGCCAGCGAGATGCCGGCCATTAACCCGCCGCCCCCCGCACCACAGGCCAGCGCCTCAAGCTGAACGCCTGTTTCACCACACTGTTTTGCAATTTCCAACCCGACACTGCCTTGCCCGGCAATAATAAGCGGATCATCATAGGAAGGGATCAGCAGTGCCTTGCGCCGAGCTGCAAGGTCTCGGGCAATGCGTTCACGATCATCACTGGCGCGATTATAACTCACCACCTCGGCCCCCAGATAACGCACGCCTTCGCTTTTCACCAAAGGTGCATCTTCTGGCATAACGATAGCGGCCTTCAGGCTAGCCTCGGCAGCCGCAGCGGCCACCCCTTGCGCATGATTGCCCGATGAAAATGCGACAACCCCACCGGGATATGCCTGGGGATCAACTTGCATCAACCGGTTGCTGGCCCCGCGATATTTGAACGAGCCGGTTTTTTGCAAACATTCAGCCTTGATGAATACGGCCCGATTGGCCTTTTCATCCAGCATATCGCAACGCAATAGCGGCGTGCGTACAACACGGCTCTTTATGCGCTCATATGCCGCCTCTACATCAGCAAAATCAGGTGGAATAATTTTTTCAGTCATACAACATCTAAAGCGGAAATTATGAAAACATTATGAGCAAATCAGGACGAAACAAGGACGAGCTTGCCCTTGGCTTCGCGATTGGCCAGTGCATCAAAGCCTTGCATGAAATCTTCCAGCGCATAGCGTTTGGTCACCGTTGCCTTGATTTTACCCTGGGCAAACATATCAAAAATTTCTGCCATGTTCTGTACATGGGCCGCCGGATCACGCATGGCCCATGCGCCCCAGAATACACCAACAATTGACGCTGTTTTGAGAAGCACCAGATTAAGCGGTATTTTGGGAATATCGCCCGCTGCAAAACCGATAACCAGATAACGTCCTTTCCAGCTGATAGCGCGCAAGGCCGGTTCTGCGTATTTGCCTCCAACAGGATCATAGATCACGTCGGCACCCTTGCCGCCGGTGGCATCCTTGATGGCAGCTTTCAGGTCTTCTTTTTCGTAATTTATCAAACTGTCAGCACCATGCGCTTTGGTCAGCGTCAGCTTCTCATCTGTACTGGCCGCCGCAATCACCTTTGCGCCCATGGCAACACCCAGTTCAACCGCCGCAAGACCAACACCGCCCGCCGCACCCAATACAGCCAGAGTTTCACCTGCTTGCAAATTGGCCCGCTGTTTCAAGGCATAATATGAGGTCGCATAGGTGGTGGTAATCCCCGCACCCACATCAAAGTCCATGCCTTCGGGCAGACGCGCCAAGGCCTCCTGTGCCACCACAATTTTTTGCGCAAAAGCGCCATTCATGGCATAGGCAATCACCCGGTCACCAATGTCATAGCGCGTCACGCCTTCGCCAAGCGCACTAATGACACCGGCACATTCCGCACCCGGGACAAATGGCGTGGGCGGTTTCATTTGATATAGACCCTGTACCAGTAACAGGTCTGGAAAATTCATCCCTGCTGCACGCACATCGATAAGCACCTGACCGGGGCCGGGTGCCGGGTCATCCATGTCCTCAAGGGCAAGATCACGGTAATTTCCGTATGCTTTGCAAATGACCGCCTTCATCGTTTCAAATCCAGGCCGAGCGCCTTGCTGGCCTTTTCCAGAAACTTCATCGATTGTTGCGCGCCCATGGTATATTCCTCGGCACCCTCCGGGGCAGTAATGGCATCCCACTGGGCAGCAATATTTTCAGGGGACTGATCCTCCGGTTTGAGATAAATTCCGGGTGTTTCTGTGATCCTGGCGCACGCATACCCGCCAGAACCTGCAGCCAGAATGGTGCGCTTTGGCCCATCCTCGCTCACCAGATAGATCAGACCCGCCGAAACAGACTCGGGCGTCATCACGTCCAGCACTTCTTGCGGCATGATGTCTTCTGTCATGCGCGTTCCGGCAACCGGGGACAGGGCGTTGACGCGTATGTCATACTTGGCACCTTCCAGATGAAGCGTATTCATAAAACCCACCAAACCCAGTTTGGCAGCGCCATAATTAGCCTGACCAAAGTTCCCATACAGCCCGGATGATGATGTGGTCATGGCGATACGGCCATATCCCTGCTCACGCATGATCTCCCACACGGCCCTGGTGCAATTGACCGATCCCATGAGGTGCACATCAACGACGCTTTGAAAATCTAAAATGCCCATTTTAAGAAAAGTTTTGTCGCGCAATATACCGGCATTATTGACCAGAATATCAACCCGACCCCATAGTTTCATGGCCTCAGCGACCATGGCGTTAACTTCATCTGCATTGGTTACATTGGCACCGTTGGCAATGGCTTCGCCGCCCGCCGCCTTGATCTGCGCCACCACAGTCTCGGCGGCAGATAATGAGCCACCCGTACCATCACGGGCACCGCCCAGATCGTTGACCACCACCTTGGCACCTCGTGCGGCCAGTCCCAGTGCATGGGTGCGTCCAAGACCATTTCCCGCCCCGGTGACAATCGCCACCCTGTTATCAAATCGTATGCTCATGTTCTTGTCCTTTTGTCATATTCTCATAACCCCCTCATCCTGAGCTTGTCGAAGGATGAGGGATAAAAAGAGTAAACCTACCCGGTAAAACTCATCCCCAGCCATTCGGCGACCAAAGCAGGCTTGTCAGCGCCTTCAATTTCAATGCTAACCATATAGGTCACCAGAAACTGGCCGGGCTTCTTTTCTACAACGTCCTTGATGGTTGCAGCGGCACGTATTTTTGAATTAACCACCACCGGGTTCAAAAACCGCAAACTGTTAAAACCATAATTCACCCCCATGACGATATTTTCAGGGATCAGGGTCAGATCTTTCATCAAATACGGCAACATCGAGAGGGTCAAAAACCCGTGGGCGATAGTGCCGCCAAACGGAGTTTTGGCTGCTGCCTCAACGTCAACATGGATAAACTGGTGATCCAGTGTTGCATCGGCAAATGTATTGATGCGATCCTGATCGATTGTAAACCAGTCCGAATGACCCAAATCCTTGCCATTGGCGGCCAGAAGCTCTTCTTTTGAAACGATTTTTACCATTTTTTTTCCTTCACGGTTTTGCGGACATGCCGCCATCAAGCGGAATGATTGCGCCGTTAACATAGGCACCGGCACGGCTGCATAAAAACTGTAATACCCCGGCCACATCATCAGGCTCACCCAGACGGCCAAGTGGCACATCGGCACGTGCCAAAGCAGCCAGCTCTTCATTTTCGGTAACAAAAGCCATCATCCGCGAGGGAAATGGCCCCGGCGCAATGGCATTGACGGTAATATTACGCGCCGCCAGCTCGTTCGAGAGAACTTTGGTCAGATGATGCACTGCCGCCTTTGATGCGGTGTAGGAATAGGCATTATTGCCCACCGCCCGGGTGCCAACAATAGAGCCAACATTAACAATTCGTGCCGGATCAGCCACGCTTGCAGACTTTTCAAGCAAGGGTAGCAAGGCCTGGGTTAGCATAAATACGCCGGTGACATTGACATTCATGATCTTGTCCCAGCCCGAGCGTGGAAATTGCCCCATGGGGGCACCCCAGGTGGCACCGGCATTGTTCATCAAAATATCCAGCTTGTCAGTACGGGCCGAAACTGCCGCTTCCACCGCTGCAATGCCTTCATCAGATGAAAGGTCAGCCGCAAACCCGTGTGCCGCTTCACGGCCAAGCTCTTCGTTAATGACCGCTGCTGCGCCCTCGCATACTGCACCCTTGCGAGACGCAATCATGACCGTGCACCTGGCAGAGGCAAAAGCCCGAGCGGCCATCAGGCCAATGCCCGATGCGCCGCCGGTTACAAGAACTGTTTTTCCTGCAATATCAAATAGTTTTGACATTAACTTCATACCTTTTCATTGACATATTGGCGCAATTCCTGACGGGCGACTTGCATACGGTGCACCGCATCCGGGCCATCGGCAAAACGCAAAGTGCGCAGCGCCGTCCACATGCCAGCCAATGGTGTATCCTGGCTAACACCAAAACCACCGTGCATCTGCATGGCTTCATCCACCACTTGTAATGCCACACTGGGTGCCGCCACCTTAATCATGGAAATAAACGTCTGCGCCTCTTTTACGCCCCGGGTATCCATCATCCAGGCCGCTTTCAGGCATAACAGCCGAGCCTGTTCAATCTCGATGCGGCAATTGGCAATAATATCGTAATTTGCCCCAAGTTTTGCCAAAGGACGCCCGAAGGCTATGCGGCTGACGGATCGCTTGCACAGAAGTTCCAGCGCCCGTTCTGCCTGGCCGATCGCACGCATACAATGGTGAATACGGCCAGGGCCAAGACGCCCCTGCGCGACTTCAAAGCCGCGCCCCGGCCCGGCAATCATGTGATCTTCGGGAACTTTCACATCGGTAAAGCGCAAGTGCATATGTCCATGGGGGGCATCATCGGCGCCAAAAATGGTCATGGCGCGCAGACTTTCCAGCCCCGGCGTATCGGCGGGAACCAGGATCATTGAATGTTGCGCATGGCGCGGCCCATCGGGGTTGGTTTTGACCATAACAATATGAATTTTACAGCGCGGGTCGCCCGCGCCTGATGACCAGACTTTTTCACCATTCATCACCCAATAACCGTCTTTTAGAACAGCCGGCATACAAATATTGGTAGCATCCGATGAGGCCACATCTGGCTCGGTCATGACATAGGCAGAGCGAATTTTGCCCTCAAGCAATGGTTTTAACCATTTTTCCTTTTGCTCTTTCGTGCCATAACGTTCAATCACCTCCATATTGCCGGTATCCGGCGCGGCACAGTTAAACACCTCTGGCGCCAGATGTGACCAACCCATTTCCTCAGCCAGATGAGCATATTCCACCGTACTGAGACCATAACCACGTTTTGAATCCGTTAGCCAGAAATTCCACAAGCCTTTTTTACGTGCCTTGGCCTTCAGGCCTTCGCGAATTTCCTCCTGCCGGGGCGTAAAGACAAAGCGTTCGCCGCCAGGGGCTGTGCCAACTTGCGCAAAGTATTCCTCCTCCAGCGGCATGATGTCGTTTCGCACCATGGCGCGAACCTGATCCAGCAATGGTTGAACTTTCTTTGAAATCCCTAAATCCATAATCAAAATCCCCGTAAACTGGCCAGCCTGTCGGCCTGAAAGGCGTAATCGCCCAGAAGTTCCTGTGCTGCGCGAATACGCTTCATATAAAACCCGATATCAAATTCATCGGTCATGCCAATACCGCCGTGCATTTGCACCGCCTCATTGGCCGCCAGAATAGCCACCTCTCCCGCCTTGGCTTTGGCCAGCGCCGCACCGGCCCCAGCCATAGTCGGAGCATCAGCAAACATTTGCAAGGCTTTCAGCACCGCTGATTTGACCAGTTCAATCTCGGAATACAAATGTGCCGAGCGATGTTGCAATCCCTGGAACGTGCCCACAATGGTACCGAATTGCTTGCGCTCCTTGAGATAATCCACGGTCATGTCAAAGCTTTGCTCTGCTGCCCCCAGCATCTCTGCCGCAAGGCCGGTGCGCCCAACATTCAACACGCTTTCCAGTAAGCCAAACCCTTCATCCAGCGTGCCAATAAGCGCATCCCCGGCCACATCAACATCGTCAAAGGCATTCAAGGCATAATTGCGCGAATCCAGCAGTTTGGTGCGCAAAGATGATAGCCCCTCGGTATCTTTTTCAACAATAAACAATGATATACCCGCCTCATCGCCCGGCTCACCAGAGGTGCGCGCCGCCACAATCAGGGCATCGGCATCAAATCCGTCAATGACATAGGCTTTGCTGCCATTCAGGCGATACCCATTGCCGTAAGCTTCTGCCTTCAGTGCGGTTTTGGCCGGGTCATGCTTGACGCCTTCATCCACGGCCATAGCGATAATGCTTTTGCCTTCGGCTATGGCGGGCAACCATTTCTGTTTTTGTTCCTCGCTACCCGCACGCAACGCCGTCACCGCCATCATCGCGGTGCTGATAAACGGTGAAGCGGTCAAATTACGGCCCATTTCCTGAACAATTAACCCGGCACCCACCATGCCATAATCAATGCCACCATATTCCTCTGGCACCAAAATGCCTGCCCAGCCCATCTGCGCCATCTCGGCCCAAAGCGCCCGTGACCAGCCCAGTGGATCATCCTCATCACGTAATTTACGCAAAGCCGCCACAGGTGCCTTGTCGGCCAGAAACCCCCTTGCCGCATCACGCAGCATGTCGTCTTCTTCGTTTAGTACAAGTGCCATAAAAGTTGTCCCTTATGAGGCTGGAAGCCCCAAAATGCGTTTGGAAATAATGTTTAGTTGCACCTCTGATGTGCCACCTTCAATGGAATTGCCCTTGGTGCGCAACCACGCCCTGGGCAATTCACCATCACGGGATTTTTCGCCCTCCCATTCCAGCCCCGCATGACCCTTTGAGGCCATAAGTAGCTCATATCGGCGCTTGTTCAGCTCGGTACCATAGTATTTGAGCATCGACGACCGCGCGCCAATGCCCTGCCCGGCTTTGGCCTCATCCTTCATGCGCTCCATAGTCAGCATAAAGGCCCATCCATCAATTTCTGCACGTGCCAGATCGGCCCGTAAGGCGCTATCGGCCAGACGCCCTTGCGCATCCGTTCCCAGGCTATCCACCGTAATCTGCCCAATTGAACGCCCGCCTATATCGCCGCCGCTGCCCGAATCGCCAATCATGGCGCGTTCATGGGTCAGCAGATATTTGGCGATGTCCCAGCCCTTGTTCAGTGTGCCAACAAGGTTTTCTTTTGGCACCTTGACCGCATCAAAAAATGTCTCGCAAAACGGCGAGCGACCAGAGATCAGAGTAATTGGTTTGACGGTAGCTCCCTTGCTCTGCATGTCAAAAAGGATAAACGAAATGCCGTTATGTTTTGGCACGTCACGATCCGTACGCACCAGACAGAAAATCCAGTCGGCCTTGTCTGCGTAGGATGTCCAGACCTTTTGCCCGGTAATTTCATAAAAGTCGCCCTTGTCCTCGCAACGGGTTTGCAAGCTCGCCAGGTCTGATCCGGCATTAGGCTCTGAATAACCCTGACACCAACGAATTTCACCGCGCACAATCTGTGGTAAATAATGTTTTTTCTGTTGCTCAGAGCCATACTTGAGAAGCGCCGGGCCAAGCATCCAGATGCCAAAACTCACCAGAGGGCTACGTGCCTTGATGGCTGCCATTTCCTCTTTGAGGATTTTGGCTTGTTCGCGTGTTAAACCGCCACCGCCATACTCGATTGGCCATTCGGGCGCTGTCCACCCCTTGGCCCCGGCACGTTCCATCCACAATTTTTGTTCATCGCAGGTAAACACCGCATTACGCCCACCCCAACAGGCATCGGCTTCACTTCGCATGGGTTTGCGCATGGCGGCAGGGCAGTTTTCCTCCAGCCATGCACAAGTTTCCTTGCGAAATTCTTCTAAATCACTCAATTTGTCTCTCCTTTAGAAACATCCAAAAAAACTGTCATTACCGGGCTTGTCCCGGTAATCCAGTCATGGTGACAGGACGAAATACTGGATTACCCGAATAAATCGGGTAATGACAGCAAGGTCTGTTCAACTCAGACACACTCATGATTTTTCAATAACCGAACGGCAGTATTGCCCCAGGCCATTTACACCCTTGGCAAAATTCGCAAAAGCAGCATTTTTGGTCTGCCCATGATAAAACCGATAATAAATTTGTTGCAAAATCACCGCAAGCCGCCAAATACCATAAGCGTAATAGAACGAAAAGTTACTGACGTCACGACCTGTTTTTTGCGCATAATATTCAAGCACTTCTGCACGGTTCATCATGCCGGGCGCCCAACTGGGCTGGCGCGCCAGTTCGCGCATGGATTGCGGGTCACCCGCCTCTGTCCAATAGGCCAGCGTATTGCCAAGATCCATAAGCGGATCACCCAGCGCCGAAATTTCCCAATCCAGCACAGCGCGGATTTCAAACGGGTTATTGGCGTCCAGGATCATGTTATCAATACGAAAATCACCATGCAAAATAGCTGGCGCGTGCTCCACCGCCGGGATATTATCTTTCAGCCATGCTCGCACATCGTCAAAGGCATCGACATCGGGGGTGCGCGCACGATCATAACGTCGATCCCACCCCATAATCTGACGCTCAACATAGCCCTCTGGCTTGCCAAAATCGGCCAGACCCACAGCTTTATAATCTATGGCGTGCAATTCGATCAGCTTGTCGAAAAACGCCGTGCATAGTTTGCGCCCCTCAATCTCGCTCCACCCCCACTCTTTGGGAATATCACCTTTAATCAATACACCCTCGGCGCGTTCCATCACGTAAAATGGTGCGCCGATAATGCTGGTATCTTCAGTGTAATAGAAGGTTTCTGGAACCGCATAGACATCCTTGAGGGCGTTCATGATGCGGTATTCCCGGCCCATGTCATGACCGGACTTTGGCTTGTCCCCGGCGGGTGGCCGGCGCAACACCAATGAGCGTCCCGGATAGTTTACCGCATAGGTCAGATTTGAAGCACCAGAGGGGTATTGACGAATTGTCGGCGTGCCGGTCAGGCCATCAATATGCGCCTTCAGGCAGTCATCAACGGCATTTACGTCCAGTTCCTCACCCTTGCGCACTTCAATAGAGGTATTTTCAACGCTCAAAGCAAGTATCCTCCATCCACAAGAATTTGCGCGCCGGTGGTATAAGATGCCTCATCAGAGGCCAGATACAATACCGCGCCGACCATTTCTTCTGGTTGCGCCATACGGTTCATGGGCACATTCTCATCCAGCAGGGTTTTCAGGCCATCCTCATCAGCCTTGAAAACAGCGGTCATTTTCGTATCGGTAAAGCCCGGCAAGATTGCATTAACGCGAATGTTGTTGCGGGCGTTTTCCTTGGCCAGCGCCTTGGTCATGTTTATCAGCGCCGCCTTGGTCATGGAATATACCGCCTGATTGAGGCCCGGTTCCACAGCATTGATCGATGAAATATTGACGATCGCACCACCCCCGCCTTCGCGCATCAGGGGAATCGCCTGCGCGCAAAAGAAAAACGGCCCCTTGAGATTGACCTCAATGGTTTTGTCAAATGCGCTCTCTGGTGTATCAATGCCTGGGCCAAAATACGGATTGGTCGCGGCATTATTGACAAGAATATCCAGTTTTCCATGAGTGGTTCTAATGAGGTCAATGACGGCGGTAATTTGCTCCATATCGCCAGCATGGCAGGCCAATGCGTGGGCACTGCCGCCCGCATCAATAATGCCCTGTGCAACGGTGGAACACCCCTCCAGCTTGCGGCTGGCGCAAATCACATGCGCACCGCGTGCCGCCAGACCGTGCGCAATCGCCGCACCTATGCCGCGCGACGCCCCATTCACAAAGGCAATCTTGCCTGTAAAGTCAAAATTATAAAGTGGCATACTCGCCCCTGAGCAATTGTGCTAACAGTGTTCACTTTAGAGGGAACCTTTTGGGCTGCAAGTTTTTTTGCTAGCATAGGCAATCAGAAAACATCGGGAGGCAATTTTGAACAATAAAAAACCGGCAGATGCCCAGCAAATACGGCATATGGAGAAACTCACTCTCAAGGCCCCCACTATGGGTTCACCCATGCGGTGGATCGGGGCCGGTTGGGACGATGTTTTGCGACATCCGGCCTACTCACTTGGCTATGGCTTTACCTTTACCGCCGGCGGTCTCCTCATAATGTATGTGCTGTTCAAGCTGGGCTGGGCCGCTTTAATACCCGCAGCCGCCGGGGGATTTATCATGCTGGCACCACTTCTGGCTGTTGGGCTATACGGCATTTCGCGGCGCGATGAAGAGGGTAAGCCTCTGGACTTGTCAGTGCTGATTCCCAACCGTTTTGCCGAACCAAAACAGCTTGCCTATGTGGCCCTTGCCCTGACGCTCGCTTTTATTGTCTGGATGCAGGTGGCGCTTTTACTGTTTGCACTATTCTCTCATGGTCACACGCTGGCCTTGCAAGATTTCACCTCCTATGTGTTTAGCACCAAAGCAGGGCTTACCATGGCCAGCATTGGCAGCCTCATTGGCCTGGTTATCTCGATTTTCGTATTTTCCATCAGCGCCTTGTCGATCCCGATATTGCTAGAGCATCATGTGGATGCGGTCACTGCCATTTCAGCCAGTGTGCGCATGGTGTTAAAACACCCCGGCCCCATGTTGGTCTGGGCATGGCTGATTGCGCTTTACACCGCCTTTGGGCTGGCATTCGCGTTTTTGGGGCTGATTTTTGTGTTTCCGATCATGGGCCACGCCACCTGGCACGCCTATCGGGAAATGGTTGGCCCGATCGAGGAATAGCTCTGCAACGCCTCCTTTATCGGCTCATTTAATTTTGTTTGATGAGTTCTCATTCTGGCTTGAAGTTCCATTTTCCTTCTGACCCCTGATGATTATCTTAACGCCAGTGGTCTTTAGTCACATCTCGTTAATAAAGATTATCTTTACTGGACGTATGGGATTCGGACAAAAATTCTATGATTGATCTTAGCAGAGAGCTGGCTGGCCTTTGCCAGGTTTATGAACAATTTGCCACGCGCAAAAATGGCGTCGTGTTGCAGTTCATGGGCGTGCGCACAGGTGTTGGTGTTTCAACATGCGCTCGAGCTTTTGCCCGCATGATAACACCAAGGACACGGCGTGGTGTCTGGCTGTTTGATCTTGATTTTTATGCCAATACACAATTTCAGGCATTGGCCAGCAAAAAGGCGCAGGCACTTTATGGTGCCGTTGGGCCAGCCCGTGATGCCAGCATGGGCAATGCCCCGCTATTTTGGCGTATCCACCCTGAACTGGTGCGCAAGGATGGCCGAAAGGCTGGTGATCGTTATTACCTTAACATGCACCAAATTGGCACTCATTGCCTTTACGTTAGTCGCTTTCGCAATGACCTTTTACGGGCAAAGCAACACGTCAACCTCCGGCCCGCAAAACAGTATTGGGCAATGGTTCGGGCAAAAACTGACCTCGCCATTATTGACTCGCCAGTATTGAACCGGGGGCGTGGCGGGTTGACCACCGCCGCTGATTCAGATGGTGTTTTCATTGTTGCTCACCCAACAGACGCCGGTGCGCCGGTATCACATTTGCGCCAACAAATCGAAGGCAGAGGCGGACGATGCCTGGGAGTTATTTTTAACGATGCAACCGGACAAGGACTTGATACGGCGCAATATGCCGCCCAGTAAGTGAACCGGCAAATGATCGTTTGACCCCGAGATAGTGACCAAAATGTCCCAAAAAGGTTTTTATATACAATCGCTTGACGGGCTGCGCGCTGTTGCTGTGCTGCTGGTTTTTGTGGGCCATGCAGGGTTTGGTCATATCGTTCCTGGCGGGTTGGGGGTAACGATATTCTTCTTCCTGAGTGGGTTTTTAATCACCACATTGATGCGTCAGGAGTATGAAAAAAACGGCAGCATCAGTTTTTCAAAGTTTTATCTGCGACGGGTTTATCGCATTTTCCCGCCCTTTTATCTGGTTTTAGGTCTTGTGGTTCTGTTGGCACTGACCGGTATTTTGCCCAACGATATGAAGTGGGACGCACTGTTGGCGCAAAGTGCTCAACTCACCAACTATTATCTTATTTATGGCAATGCAGACCATACGGCACCGGGGTTGACGGTTTTGTGGTCACTATCGGTAGAGGAGCATTTTTATCTGCTTTTCCCGTTGGTCTTTATGGTGCTGGCAAGGCGGTTTGGTCATGGGGGAATGGCGGGGGTGATTGCGTCGATTTGCCTTCTTGTTTTGCTCTGGCGAATTTATCTGGTGTACGGGCAAAATGCACCGCAATTGCGCACCTATTATGCCACCGATACGCGCATTGATTCCATTATGTTTGGTTGCCTTATGGCGTTGTGGAATAATCCGGTGCTCGACCCGGTCAAGGACAGGAGCCAGGTTGTGGTTTTGAGCATACTGGCCGGTGCCGGGGCGGTGTTGCTGTTTTGCCTGTTGTATCGTGATCCGGCCTTTCGCGAGACATATCGATACAGCTTGCAAGGCCTTGCCTTGTTCCCGGTGTTTTATTTTGCCATTACCAAAAGTCACTGGCCGCTGTTTGCCTGGCTCAACTGGAGCGTATTGCGCTATATAGGTAAAATTTCCTACACCGCTTACCTGATTCACCCCACAGCAATTACGCTGAGTCATAACTACCTGCAAACACAGGGTATTTTAGCAATTATCCTTGCCTTTGCTCTTACCATCGGGTTTTCGGCATTGATGTATCAACTGGTCGAGCGGCATATGTCTGCCTTGCGGGCAAAATTGCACCAGTGAAACCAGATCTGACGTCCACACCTTGTTAACCATAAGCATTTTTACTGGCCTCGCAGCAATGTGGATTTTCTTATGAGTCTGGCTTTGGAATATACGCCCCGGACAGCCGGGCGCCCGTTCACACTGGGTCAGGTTGGCGGCGTGCTGGAATGGGGCGTAACGCTGGGGTTTCTGCTGGTGTTTTCGGGAATTTTCTTTGGCCCATTGTTGGAGAGTAAAATCTCTGCTTCCGATACGCCTTTGGCAAAATTGTTGTACTATCCGATTTATGCTCTGGTAATTATACTGGCGCTTAGACGCCCAATGACCACGGCAAGCAGTTTTATCCGCAGCTTTTTGCTACTTCTTCCTGTGTTTCTGGCTATGGCTTCTACTTTTTGGTCTCTTGATTCAGGCTACACATTTCGCCGCTCCATTGCCTTGATGATGACGACGGCTTTCGCGATTTATCTGGCATCGCGATATGACTGGGCCGGGTTGATAGAAGTCCTGGCGGCAACCTATGGCTTGCTGGCGGTGTTCAGTTTGCTGTTCGTGTTGTTGGTGCCCGACAAGGGCATCATGCAAACAACCCATGTCGGTGCATGGTCGGGCCTGTGGTGGGAAAAAAACGATCTTGGCATGAACATGGCCAAGGCCACGCATTTATGTCTGTGTGCGCTGATTTTCAGACCGCAGCGTAAATGGATATGGGGTGCCTTGTTGCTCTTGTCTGTTGCACTGGTTTTGTTATCAACATCCAAAACGTCATTGCTGGCCATGATATTGGCAATTGGCGGTGTTGGCGCACTTTATATTTTCAAACGCAGTCCGATCATTGGAATACCTTTGGTCTATTTTGGGGTGATATTTGGCACAGCCCTGGTACTTGGAATTGAGTTTGCGCCCAAGTTTATGTTTGGCCTGATTGGCAAAGACCCGACGCTAACCGGTCGCACAGATATTTGGGCGGCGCTTTTTGCGCAAATCAAGGATCATCCGTGGTTTGGCCACGGTTACGCAGTATTCTGGCTGGACGAGACCGGCCCGGCATTTTGGGTGCGCCAACGTACAGAATGGCTGGTACCAACGGCGCATAATGGCTGGCTGGAGACCTGGTTGTCGATTGGACTTCTTGGTGTCTTTCTCTTTGCGTTGACTTATATCAGCGCCATCATTGCGGCTTTGCGCGGTGTATTGCGTGATAAAACCGCCTATTGGGCGCTTATTTCTACACTGGTGTTTTTCTTGTTCTCAATGTCAGAGAGCAATATCTTGCAACAAAACAATCTGGGATGGATTGTTTTTGCGGCAACAGCAGCCAAGTTGTTCGGCGCGGGGCCACGCCGCAAAAATCACAGAGCAGAAGCGCCGTAAAAACGCGGCTCCAGACCTTTGAACCACAACAGTTTGCCAAGCCCCTGTGCTGCACGATCCAGTAATTCTGGTCGCTTTTTTGCCCGCACGACCCACCGCAGTGCGTAAAGACCACCAAATACACAAAATTGCCCAAGGCCAACCGCCATCCAGTAGATAACGCCAAAGATTTTACGGCGTTGCCAACAGGTTTGAGATGGCCCCTGACCAAAAGCAAAGGCCTTGGAAAGGGAATAGGACAATGTGGCGCGTTCTGGCAAAATCTCTTCATAAACAAGGGCGCTAGCCGCCCAGGCAATCTTGGCCCCATCGGCCAGAGCCTTCGAGAACAAGGCATCATCCTCGCCGCCTATTTCATTCATGGCCGGATCAAAAATGGGTGAATCAGAAAAGAATTTGGCACGCTTGAGCAGCGAGTTTCCGCATCCGTAATACGTGTCAATCAGGCCTGACTGTTCTGGCCCTTCACGGGTAAAGCGGGCCTCGATATAGGCCTTGTGTGGAACGTTTCCCTCTACCCTTCCCTGCACCGGCCCAAAAACCAGATCAGCCCCGGTTTGCGCCTGAACATCCAGCAAATTTTCAAGCCAGTTTTCACTGGCGGCTGTTTCATCATCGTCCAGAAAAACAATCAGCTTTGCCTGCGCCAGTTTCATGGCTGCATTGCGGGCATTGGCGACACCTGGTTCCGGTTCGTGTCCATAAACAATAGGCCAGCGTATACCAGCGGCCAATGAGCGCACCATATCTCGTGCAGAAGCATCCGGATCATTATCCAGCACCACAATCTCAACCAGTGCATGAATTTTTTGGGCCAGCACGCTGTTGACGGCGCGTTTTATCCTGTCCGGTCGCCTAAATGTTGGTATGACCACTGATACATCAGGTTTCATGCTGCTTTCTCCGCAGTAGAGAGGGCTTCAAACGCACCACCCACGGTCATGACCTCAAATTCGGCCCTTTGCACCGCCGAGCAAATGGCTTTGAACAGCTCTGGTGTGCATCCCCATTCGCTTGGATTATTGCGCACGTCATGGGTATAAAAGATCAGCCAGCCCGGTTCTGCCTCAAGGCTCTTGACATAGGAAAGCGCCAAACCCTTTGCCGCAAAATCACCCTCTATTGGCACGGCATTTAGTTGATGAGCGTCGCTGTGGCGGCGGTTAATGCCCGGGCGCACACCGCGCAAAGACGCATAATGTTGTCCCAGTATATCTTTTGCCGCCGCCGAGGTCTCACCATAAGGATAAGCGAAAGAGCGTGAGGCCGGTATGCCCAGTGTGCGCAGGTGTTTCTGGTTGCGGCGTATTTCGCGCTCAATAACGATGGGCGGATTAAGGGCGCAATCGATATGGTGTTCTGTATGACAACCAATTTCATGGCCGTTTGAAGCCAGCGTGCCAAGATCATCAGTACGAAAAAGATTGCCTAAATGGTTGGATGAATTCTCAAAGGCAGCACTGGCATAATATGTACCGCGCCAGCCAAATTGTTCCAGAATTTGTGCGCCGGTGCTGGCGGCACTATGAGGAAAGTCATCAAAGCTGAAGCTGACCAGAAAACGCTTTTGTGCACCATCAAAGGGTTTGCGCGCCTGTAGTCTTGTTAACCGGCGTTTCAAGGCACTCACAAGGCCTTTTGAAGGAATATAGGGTGCGTTCATGACAGGGCCTGCGCATACCAGCAGGAACGCCACAGTTTTAACGCCAAAACGCGCAACCACAGCGGCAAAACACCAACTTTATCACGGGCTATAACGGCAAAAACGGGGAGGAAAACCGAAACACCCGGAATTTTGCGGATCATTTGTGCGGCTTTCCAGCTAGGCAGTGTTTGCGCCAGCGCCGGGTGCTGTTGCACAAACCGGGCATAGTTCGGGGCTGACTGTTTGAACCTGCGCACCAGTGTGTCGGCACTTTCCAGGCCAAGATGACGGGCCGGGTTATCTATATGACTGACAGACCAGGTTTTGGATGCCCGTGCAGCCCATTCCACATCCTCCCAACCCCAACCGGAGAAGCCATTATCAAACGGGCAATCATGCAACACATCGCGCCGCACCAGCAAGTTTGACGTGCAGACATGTTTGGCAGGGTTCACTGCACGCACTTGCGCGGGCAGGCAGTCAGAACTTTGTGAAAATGCCTGATGCAAGGCCAGTGCCGGCTCAATGCTCTCTATGGTCTCAACGCTAAAACCACCAAAAACAATGGCCGGGTTTTGTTGCGCAATACAGTCACACCAGTTTTGCAGAAAATTTTCGTCTTCTGGCATCATGTCCGCATCAAGAAACAAAACCCATTGCCCGCGTGCCGCTTTGATAAGGGCATTGCGGGCGGCAGATCGTCCCCGATTGACTGCGCCGTTGATGAGTTGAACCGGCAGGGACAAACCGGATACGGCTGTGCTCATGTTCTTGCGTAAAAGTGGATCATCACTGCCATCGTTATAGAAGATAATTTCGCACTGTGCTGGCAGATTTCGCCCAAGTTGATGTAACAGAGTTTGCGGGTCATCATTATAAAAAGGAATGAGCACGCTTAATGTAATCCCTGCTCTTTGTTGCCAGGCCGTATTGGTGATGATGTCAGGCGTTGGTAATGGGGCGTTCATCAGGCCACCATCGCGGCGCGCTTGCGCAACCGCCCTATGAATTTCATCAGATAATCACGACAACCGGCAAGGTTAAGTGCAATGGCCGCACCACCATATAGAAGCCCGCCAAACCCGACCTGTCCAAATAACAACACAAACGCAGGCCAGGTCTGTGGCCAGGGGATAACCAGAATGCCAATAGCCATGACGGCACAGGCCACAAGTGTTTTGGTTGCCGCCATAACAGGCACGGGAAGTGGGAAATAGCGCAAACCGATCACGGCGCTGGCCAGCAATCCAAAGAAATAGGCAATGACGGTGGCAATCACCGCGCCCTGTATACCAAAGCGTGGCAGTAAAATGATATTGAGTACAATATTCAAAAGCGCCGGAAATGCCATGACGGCAGCCATCATTCCGGTGCGTTTGGCAAGGGTGAAGGCCTCATGAAAATAATAGGTCATGACCCCGTTCATCACCCCTGCGAGGGTAATCCAGGGGATAATCTGCGCAGCTTGTTCGCGAAAGGCTGGCCCAATCATAACTGTGGCCAGTGGCCCGGCCACCAGCGCCAGTCCAGTAGCCGCAGGAAATGTGGCCAGCGCCATCAGACCAAAGGCCTTGCGAGCCATGGCCCGAGCGTCCTCAAGTCCGCCATGTTCCAGGGCAGCAATGGTCAGGGGCGCCGCCGCCATACCAGCCCAGATAAAGATAATATCCAGGGTTCTGTTGGCCAGATTATAACCGGCGGTATAAACGCCCACTGAAGCAGTGTCCAAAAATCCGGCAATTAAAAACCGATCTGCAGAGGACATAGCCAGTGCCAACACCAAAGACAGTGAGATCGGCAAACCATAAACGGCAAAACCCTTGAAATCTGCAAATGAGCCATTTCCACCTTTGGCACGCCTTAGCATGTGTGGCAGGTCAAATAATAATGCCATACCAGCAGCAACTACCATGCCGGCAAATGGCCCGGCGGCACGAAGGTCTGTGGCCACGACCAGCAAAATACCAAGGCTAAAACCCGTTATGATATGAAAAAATTCGATCAGGCTATAGCGACTGACCTCGCGGGCTGCACGGCGAGCCTCCATGGTCAGGTTCATCGCTGCGCGCAAGATAGCGGCGGCAAGAGCAAACCCCAATATGGACTTGAAATCAGTAGAAAGCGGTAAAAATGTTATGAGCAACCCACCAACCAGACCACCAGCAACAGCTAAAACCGCCAACACACTATAGGCGCTGGTTAAATGATCCTGAAGTTTGTGTTTGGCCTCGGCATGGGCATAAAAGCGCGCCATTGCGCCTTCCAGCCAGGTAAACAGCAGAGAATGAAACAGCGTCATCACGGCAAAGGCCAAGCCATAACGACCGTAATCTTCTGGCGTTAACAGGCGTGTCAGCAAAAATATGCTGCCAAAACCGGCCAGTGCCTGGGCAATGTTAACCGGTAAATATCCAAGTAAATGGCGCCAGAGCATGTTTTATCCCGTATTCCGTCCGCGCTAGCGCGTTGTTAGGGATTTGATGTTATGACAAACGCACTAATTCCTGGTGAACAAAACCAATAAAGTTGTGAAAGTCATTTATTGTGGAAGTTGAAGTCAAAAGGCCGTCTGCTCTATCCGAAATTGAAATTGATGCCTGGCGCACTTTTCAGGTTGCTGACCCGGCATTGCACAGCCCGTATTTCACCATTGAGTTTGCATTGGCGTGCGATCAGGTACGCAGCGATACGCGGGTGGCGGTGTTACGTGACAACGGCGTTGTAAAGGGTTTTTTGCCCTTTCATCGCGGGCCTTTGGGGTATGGTCTGCCTTTGGGCGGCCCGCTTGGTGATTTTCAGGGCTTGATTGCCGCAAAAGGTTTGAAGCTGGACTTGCCCGCGATCATGCGTGCATCTGGTATAAGCGTATATCCTTTTGGCTTTGTACCTGTCACCCAGGAGAGTTTCACTTCAAGTTTTGAAACGCAGGATGATTGCCATAGCGCCAATTTGAAATCCGGTTTTGATGCCTGGTATGCGGATCGTATGGCGGCCCATAAAAAAAGCCTGAAACGCTATGAGGCCAAAGCCCGGCAAATGGAAAAGGCCCATGGAGAGCTAATTTTCACTATGGATGACCGTGACCCGGCAGCATTTGAAACATTGCTTGCCTGGAAAAGTGCACAATATCACGCCACCAAATTTTTTGATGTTTTTTCTGTTCCCTGGACAAGTGCCCTGTTGCGCGCCATTTGGGGGGTGCAAAGTGATGATTTTGCCGGACATCTTTCAACCTTGCGTGCAGATGGGCGTCTGGTCGCTGTGCATTTTGGCATGAGAAGCAGGCACGCCGCGCATTACTGGTTTCCCGCATATGACCCAGAGTTTGCACGCTTTGGCCCAGGGCATAGATTGCTGCTGGGTATGATTAAAGATCACGCCACATCCGGGATCAGCCAGGTGCATTTGGGTGTCGGTGACTTTCGCTATAAGCATCAATTTGGCGGTGAAACTGTCAGCCTTGGCTCCGGCACCGCCATGTCGCCATCCCTTGGCGCTTTTTGTCGCCAGAGTGCACACATGGTGCAAAAAGGTTTTGAGGCCTTGCCATTAGGGCCAGTGTCGCATCTGCCGGGGCGCGTGCTAAGGCGTTTGGATCGAACAATGGCATTTAGACTGGCGTAAACTTTATTGTTTAGGCGGCACGATGAGTGCAGCAAGGCCAAGTCCCGCCCCCAGATAACACCAGGTGCAATGCCCCAACAACAAAAATACGCCTATTTCAGGCGTTTGAACAGCACCACCAAAACAGATTTTTATGTGGGCAAATGGATCCTGATAAAGTGCGGTCATGGAAATACATGAGGCAATCAGGGCCAGCACAGCGAGTGTGCCGAGCCATTGCTTTGCGCTCACATCTTGTGTGAACGTCATTGCTTGCGATATGTGTGAATTCATTTTGCCCGGCCTCCGAATCTGCATTTAACGCTATACTGTGACGTAAGAATTTGCTTCTGCGAAGGGTTATCGTCTGTATTGCGACATATTAACGCAACCAAATGTATGCGTCGGTTTTACCCTTGAGAAACTGCGCGAACTAGCGTTCAAGTGGTATGAATTGCTGTGACTGGTCATGGCGAAACAAGGGGGAGGCTCACGATGAGCGACTCTAGTGCCCGCAAGGGTATGGGATTGGACGTTATAACACTGGGCTTGTTCTTGAGTGTTATGGCTTTGGTCAGCCTGTTTTTGACGGCCAACACTCATGATCCCTTGATGAAAGTTCATGCGGTCATTCTATTGGCTGCTTCTGTGTTGGGCATTGTCGGCCTGTTTATGCGCGCCGCAGGGGGGCTGAATTTCGATCAGTCCCGTTATGAGGAGGGTATTATCAAGGCCGGGGTAATTGCGACAACCTTATGGGGGTTGGTGGGGTTTTTGGTCGGCGTTATTATCGCCTCACAGCTTGCGTTTCCAAACCTCTTGTATTTTGAAAATATCGGCTGGCTGAACTTTGGGCGCTTGCGTCCTGTACACACCTCGGCGGTAATATTTGCCTTTGGCGGTAATGCGCTGATGGTCACCTCGTTTTACGTTGTGCAACGTACCAATCATGCACGTCTTGCCGGTGGTGTCTGGCCATGGTTTGTCTTTTGGGGTTATCAGCTGTTTATCGTTTTGGCGGCAACGGGCTATGTCAGCGGCGTAACCCAGGGCAAGGAATATGCCGAACCGGAATGGTATATTGACATCTGGCTTACCATTGTCTGGGTGACGTATTTACTGGTGTTTCTTGGCACATTATGGAAGCGCAAAATCAAGCACATTTACGTGGCAAACTGGTTTTATCTGTCCTTCATTGTTACCGTTGCCATGTTGCACATCATCAACAACATCTCGATCCCCATCGGGCTTACCGAGCACAAGAGTTATTCGCTCTTTGCAGGGGTTCAGGATGCCATGACCCAATGGTGGTATGGTCATAATGCTGTTGGCTTTTTTCTGACCTCCGGGTTTTTGGGCATTATGTATTACTTTGTGCCCAAGCGGGCAGAGCGACCTGTTTATTCTTATCGGTTGTCCATCGTTCACTTCTGGTCATTGATCTTTATCTACATCTGGGCCGGGCCACACCATTTGCACTATACCGCACTGCCCATGTGGGCGCAGACCCTGGGGATGACGTTCTCGATCATGTTGTGGATGCCATCCTGGGGCGGGATGATAAATGGCCTGATGACCCTTTCTGGTGCCTGGGACAAGCTGCGCACTGACCCGGTCATGCGTATGCTGGTTGTCTCGGTGGCCTTTTATGGCATGAGCACCTTTGAAGGGCCGGTCATGTCCATCCGTGCCGTAAACTCACTGTCGCATTATACAGACTGGACAATCGGCCACGTACATTCCGGGGCGCTTGGCTGGGTAGCCTATGTCAGCTTTGGTGCGCTTTATTGTCTGGTACCCTGGGTATGGAAACGGGCACGACTGTATTCCAATGATCTGGTAGAATGGCATTTCTGGATTTCCACCATCGGCATTGTGTTTTACATCACATCCATGTGGGTCAGTGGCATCATGCAAGGCCTGATGTGGCGCGCCTATAACAGCTTCGGATTTCTGGAATACTCTTTTGTGGAAACTGTCGAAGCCATGCACCCGTATTATATCATTCGGGCCATAGGTGGTCTGCTGTTCCTGATCGGTGCCTTGATTATGGCTTATAATCTGTGGCGCACGGCACGCGGGGATGTCCGCAAGGGCGAAAACGTGCCCGATGCAGCGCCGCTTTCTATCGCCATTCCAGCCGTGCAATAGAGGAGAGAATAATGGCTTTCAAACATGAAATACTGGAAAAAAATTCCATTCTTCTCACCCTGGCTATTCTGGTTGTGGTGTCCATAGGCGGCCTGGTTGAGATCGCACCACTGTTCTACCTCTCAAGCACAATTGAGAAGGTGGATGGTATGCGACCCTATACGCCGCTGGAGTTGACCGGACGTGATGTTTATGTCCGCGAAGGATGTTATCTGTGTCATAGCCAGATGATCCGCCCCTTGCGCGATGAAGCCGAGCGTTACGGCCATTACTCTCTGGCCGCAGAAAGCATGTATGACCACCCGTTCCAATGGGGATCCAAACGCACCGGGCCTGATCTGGCACGTGTTGGTGCCAAGTATTCAGATGAATGGCATCTGGCGCATATGAACCGCCCACAGTCGGTGGTGCCAGAATCCGTTATGCCACCCTACCGCTTTTTGAATGATAACATTCTGGACGGTCGAACAATCGAAGCACAGCTAAAAACCAACCGTATAGTTGGCGTGCCCTACACAGATGAGCAAATCGCTGCGGCAAAGGCTGATCTGTTCACGCAAGTAGATGAATATGCCGATGGTTTTGATGGGTTCATGGCCCGCTATCCCGGTGCCAATGTTCGTGATTTTGATGGTGATCCAGAACATTTAACCGAGATGGATGCGCTGATCGCGTATTTGCAAATGCTGGGTACACTGGTCGATTTTTCGACCTATGAAGCCAATTCCGAAGACAATTTGCGCTAGGAAATCGTCATGACATACGAAACTGTTGCCACATTCGCGCAGACCTGGGGTCTGGTCTATTTTGCCCTGATTTTTGCCCTGGTGCTGGTGTATGCGCTTTGGCCTGGAAACCAGAAACAGTTTGATGAAGCGGCACGTATACCGCTTGAAGACGGGCCTCTTGACGATGGGGAGAATAAAAATGACTGACCGTCCAGAAGTTGACGACCATTCAGGAACCGAAACCACCGGTCATACCTGGGATGAGATTAAAGAACTGAATACCCCGTTGCCACGGTGGTGGATGACCATATGGCTAGGCACAATTGCCATTGCCCTCGTTTATATGGTGCTGATGCCTTCATGGCCATTGCCTTGGGCAGACACCTATTTGAAAGGCCTGCGCAATTATTCTGAACGGGCAAATTTTGAGAAGGATATGGTCAAGCTGGCCGCATCACGTGGCCCGGCTGAGCAAAAACTGGCCAATACGGCGCTGGACGCGGTGGAGAATGACCCTGAATTGCTCAATTTTGCCATGGCCGCTGGCAAATCCGCATTTGGTGATAATTGCGCCACATGCCATGGCTCTGGTGGCGTGGGTACGATCGGTTATCCGGCATTGGTTGATGATGTATGGCTGTGGGGTGGCTCGCTGGAAGACATCAAATTTACCATCACTCATGGTATTCGTGGCACCAGTGAAGACACACGCTTTTCACAAATGCCTGCGTTTGGCAGAGACGAAATGCTGACCAAAGGTGAAATCAATGACCTGGTTGAATATGTGGTGAGTGTTTCTGGCGGCGAAGCTGATGTAAAAGCGGCCCAGCGTGCGCAACTCACGTTTGAAGATAATTGTTCGGTCTGTCACGGTGAAACGGCCAAGGGCATGCGCGAATTGGGTGCTCCTGACCTGACAGACGCTGACTGGCTTTTTGGTGGTGATCGTGCGTCAATTGCCGAGACAATAACCAATAGCCGTAATGGCGTTATGCCAACCTGGTCTGGCCGATTGGAGCCTTGGACTATTGATGCGCTGGCGGTTTATGTTCACGCGCTTGGCGGCGGGGAATAAGTCGGCACGCTCTGGAGGCCAAATTGTCAAAAACCACGATTATTGGAGGCTCGCCGGGTAAAACCGGCGGGCCTCAAATCGCAGCACCTGGCATCAAAAAAATTGATGTCACAGCCGTAAACACGCCTGAACACCGCGAGCTTTACCAAAAACGCATCCCGATTTATCCAAAGTTGGCGCACGGGATATTTCGTAAAATAAAATGGGCGTTCCTGTTTGTCCTGCTGGGGGTGTATTACATTGTCCCGTACATCCGCTGGGATCGGGGCGAGGGCGCGCCAGATCAAGCAGTTCTTGCGGATTTTTCCGGGCGTCGTTTTTATTTTTTCTTTATCGAGATATGGCCACAGGAAGTCTATTATATTACCGGTCTTTTGATGCTGGCTTCCTTTGGCCTTTTCATGGCCACCTCATTATTTGGCCGGGTCTGGTGCGGCTATGCCTGTCCGCAAACCGTGTGGACTGATCTGTTTATTGCCGTTGAACGCATGGTCGAGGGTGACCGTAATGCGCGCATCAAACTTGCCCGTCAGCCACTCAAAGGCGCAAAACTGGTCAAAAAAGTCATTAAACATGCAGCGTGGGTGCTGATTTCCTTTCTGACCGGCGGCGTATTTGTTCTCTACTTTCATGATGCGCCGACGGTCACACTCGGGTTTTTTACCGGCCATGCGCCTCTGTCCGCTTACCTCTTTGCCGGCATGCTGACCTTCACCACCTATTCACTGGCCGGCATCATGCGTGAACAGGTGTGCACCTATATGTGTCCCTGGCCGCGAATACAGGGCGCTCTGACTGACGAGGATAGCTTTGAGGTCACTTACCGCGCCTGGCGTGGTGAACCGCGCGCACCACATAAAAAGAACGATAGTTGGGACGGACGCGGGGATTGTATCGATTGCAAGTTATGCGTTGCCGTATGCCCCATGGGTATTGATATTCGTGATGGCGACCAGCTTGAATGTATCAATTGCGCCTTGTGTATTGATGCCTGTGATAACGTGATGGTGAAAATTGGCCGTCCCAAGGGGCTGATCGCCTATGATACAGATCGCAATCGTAAGCTTTTGTCCGTGGGTAAAAAGCCGGTTTACAAGCCGTTTCGCATTCGCATTGTGCTTTATGCCATACTCGTCGGCGGCATTGCTGCAATTATGGTTTACGGCCTTATGTCCCGTTCAACGCTTGATCTGAATACCTTGCGTGATCGCAGCCCGACATTCGTGCGCCTTTCCGATGGGGCTGTTCGCAATGGCTACACACTAAAAATAATCAATAAAGCGACCATTGCCCGTGATTTTTTTGTGCGGTTGGATGGGATTGAGGGCGCGACGTTAAAAGCCATTGGCCTGAACAGTGATGGCAGTTCCGTATTTGTCAGTGCTGAACCGGACAGGGTACGTGCCTTGAAAATCTATATCACCGTGCCCGCTCCAATCACCAAAGACTTGAATGAGTCTACGCCCATCGCCATTATTGTAGAGGAGGTTGATGGCGGTGAGCGAGCCATCAACAACACCGTTTTTCTGTCAGGTAATAAATGAGTAGCGAACCATTCAGGATCAAAGGCTGGTATGTTCTGGCCGGGTTAATTGCCTTCTTCGGCATTATAATTGCCGTCAATGTGACCTTTATTACGTTTGCTGCCCGCTCTTTTCCAGGTGAAAGTGTGGAACGTCCCTATGAAAAAGGCTTGCGGTATAATCTGACATTGCAACAGCGCCAGCAGGCTGAGGCAGGAAATTGGCAAGCCAACATAACGATAAGCAATTCAAGTCTACTTGTTATCCATATCACCAATGAGAATGGCCCGGTTGATGGTCTTGAGGTCAATATACACCTTGTTTGGCCAGGGTTACCTGATCGGGATCGTAGGTTGACATTATTGGCCAGCGGGCCAGGCACGTATCAGGTTACCCTGGATGAGTTTGAACGGCTCAAAGGGCGTAAATTACTCATCATCGGTAATGCGATATGGCCTTCAACCGATTGGGCCTTTGCATTTGAAGGACACCTGTGAGTATCAACGATACAAACGATGCCCGGGGCTGCCCGACCATGGGCGGGCCAGTTGCGGCCAAAGGCGCAGCGGCAGACCCATCTGCCTTTGTGCGAACCGAAGATGATGGTCTTGAACATCTTGACCTGCTGGTGCGCGGTGCGCGGTGCGCTGGATGTATCTCAAAGATTGAAAAAGGCATCAATGCCATAACCGGTGTGCAAACCTGCCAGTTTAATCTGAGTACCGGCAAACTTTTCGTAAACTGGTCACCGGGGTCAGCAGACCCTGGCGTTATTGCACGCACGGTGGCTGATCTTGGCTATCAGGTCTCGCCCTATGATCCGGGTGAGGCCGAGATCGAGCGCGATAAGCACGGACGGTTCTTGTTGCTCTGCATGGCCGTGTCCGGCTTTGCCGCGATGAACATCATGTTATTTTCAGTGTCGGTCTGGGCCGGGTTTTCCGGCGAAATGCAGGATAATACCCGCACATTGTTTCACTGGTTGTCGGCTCTGATTGCCATGCCCGCCGCCGCCTTTGCCGGGCAACCGTTTTTCCGCTCTGCCTTTGCGTCATTGCATAAAGGCAAGGCCAATATGGATGTGCCCATATCTCTGGCGGTGTTGTTGGCATTGGGCGTCAGCCTTTATGAAACCATTATTGGCGGTTCCGAGACCTATTTTGATGCCGCCGTTATGCTGTTGTTCTTCCTGCTTATCGGACGTTGGCTGGATCATCGTCTTCGCGGACAGACACGCCTTGCCGCGCAAGAGCTTTTGTCATTGCAATCGGCAACGGCTAACCGGCAGCAAAGCGATGGTACGGTGCGTGCTGTGCAAGCTCGCGACATTGTGCCTGGCGATACCATCATCCTCTGGCCCGGTGATCGCACGCCGGTGGACGGGCAGATTCTTGAAGGTACATCGGATGTGGACATGGCGCTGGTCAGCGGTGAAAGCGCGCCGGAACTGGTGCAAAAGGGCAAAACAATTCGCGCCGGCATGGTCAATCTGACTGACAAGCTGGTGATGATGGCCAGTGCGAGCACCGAAGATTCCCTGCTGGCAGAGCTGACTCGCCTTGTAGAGGCAGGCGAAACCGCACGCGGGCGTTTCGTCAAACTGGCTGATCGTGCGGCGCAAGCCTATGTACCAATAGTCCACACTCTGGCCCTTTTGTCATTTATAGGTTGGTTGATTGCCGGCGCCGGGGCGCACCACGCGATCCTGACGGCGGCGGCGGTGCTCATCATTACCTGCCCGTGCGCGCTCGGCTTGGCGGCACCAGCGGTGCAGATCGTGGCTGTGGGGCGATTATTCAAGCGCGGCGTGCTGGTAAAATCCGGCGACGCGCTGGAACGCCTTGCCGAAATAGACACAGTATTACTGGACAAGACCGGCACGCTCACCCTTGGCAAACCTCATCTGGTCAATGCGAAAGGTATTAGCGCCGACGTTTTGGAACTAGCGGCCAAACTGGCCCGTTCCAGTCGTCATCCGTTATCGCGCGCCATTGCCGATCTGGCCGGGCCGGGTGCTATCGCTACTAAAACAAAAGAAACTCCGGGGTATGGCGTTGAAGGGAAAATTGATGGTGTATCGGTACGTCTTGGGCGTGCTGAGTGGGCCGGGGCAAAGGCCTGTACAAAGGACGGTGCAGACAACACCAGCGGGTTGTGGCTGGTGGTAAAAGGCCGCGACCCTGTTCATTTTATTTTTGAGGATACATTACGTGTGGACGCGGCGAAAATGGTTGCCGGACTGGTTTCACGCGGCCTTGGTGTTGAAATGCTTTCCGGTGACCGCGAGAAGCCAGCCCGCGCCGCCGCCTTTGAGGCAGGCATAGACAAGGTTTCATTTGGCATGACACCACAAGAGAAAATTTCCCGCGTCGAAACTCTTGTTCGGGATGGCAAGAAAGTTTTGATGATTGGCGACGGGCTAAACGATGCCCCGTCATTGGCCGCAGCCAATGTATCCATGTCGCTGGCCAGTGCCGCCGATGCCAGTCAGGCCGCCGCCGACATGGTGTTGCAGGGCGAAACCTTGTCACCCGTGCTGGCGGCGATTGATATTTCCCGCGCTGCACGGCGGCGCATTTTGCAAAACTTTGGCTTTGCCGCTGTCTATAACGTTATTGCGGTACCATTGGCCGTGTTTGGCTTTGTTACGCCGATGATTGCGGCCATTGCCATGTCGTCTTCGTCCATCGTGGTGACCTTAAATGCCTTGCGGCCATTTTTGCATAAAGAAAAATCATGACGGCGCTGATCTATCTTATCCCTGCGGCCTTGTTTTTGGCCTTGTTGGGCCTTGGCGCCTTTATCTGGACGGTAAAATCCGGCCAGTATGATGATATGGAAGGTGCCAAATGGCGTATCTTCATTGATGACTATCGGGATGACAACATCCCGGACTAGATGACGCCAGCAGCATTTAACGCGCTTTCCATAAATCCTATGCCCGGTTAGCAATATTGCCCAAAACCGGCAAATCCTGATCGTGCGTGCCGGCCACACGCGGATCCTGTGTCTGGATATAGGGGTATGACGGGGCCATATGCTGGGCCGGTGGCGGCGTGGCATAGGGGTTCACACCCGGCGCAACTGGCCTTGCCGGGTCAAACCTATCACCAGCATCAACACGAACAGGAATTGCCCGTGCTGGCATGCGCATCAGGGCAATCAGGGAAGAAAAAAGCCCCACACTAAGTGCGGTAAAACCAGCAAACAAAACCGCCAGAACTGCCGCCGGTTTTTTTAAGGACTTGCCTTGAACCGGCACGACGGGGCGCTCAATGATGCGTATATTATCAGATTGCAAGGCCGCAAGATTTCGCAAGGTTTTGTTTTCCTGCTCTCGAGTGGCAAATTGCACATAATTGCTCTCCATAATTAGGGCCTGGCTGGAAAGGCGTTGATATTCTGGAAACAGTTTTTGAAACCGTTGTTGTCGGGCATTTATTTTTGCGATTTGCGCGCTAAGCACCACAATCCTAGCGGCATTGGATCTTTGCTCGGTCTCCAGCGTCATCTTGTTGGTTTGCAAGCTCTGATAAACTGTATTGATACCCGTGCGCTTGGTGCCGGTGCTGCGGCTTGCCCCACCTTGCAGGTAGCGTTCCAAACGGGTGATTCGCGCATTGATTTCCTGCACCGGGCTTGATTGCGGCTTGTAGCGGGCCAACAGCTGCTCCCGCTCCAGTTTTAAGTTCGCTAACTGACCAGAACTGGCGTCATCGGTAAATTGTTCAATTGTTTGTGGCGTTTGTTGTATTTTCACGTTCACAACGGACAGGGAACCTGAAATTTCCTGGCGGCGGGCTTCGGCAACCAGCAATTGCTCGCGCAGTGTGGCAATACTGGCGCCAAGTGATATACGCTCGGCGACAAAATCACCAATGCCATTGCGCGTTAAAAATCGTTCCATTTTCGTATTGACTTCACGCAAGGCTTTTTCGGATGACTTGCGCTCTGCCTCAAATCCACCCTCACTGTCATCCAGCAAAATTTCACGGCGGTAGGCCTGGTATTCCTCAATAAAGGCACTGAGCGCAATTTGAGCCGTTTGCGGGTCAGTATGGCGAAATGTTATTGTGACCATAGGCTGGTTAGGTGCGGTAAAGGCACCAAGAGCCTTATCCATGTTCTCAAGAGCCAGGCCGCGTATCTCGTCCCTTTTGCCCGGCTCGGTCTCAAAGTCCAATGCCAGTTTTGGATAAAGCCGCCTCAGGCCTATTTTGTTCAAAACCCGTTCTTTCAGTTCGGCAGCTGTTATGAACCCGACTTCGGCCTGAATCATCTGATCTGCGGAATAGGCCGTACCCTGCCCCGCAGTGCCGATAATGGGGTTATAAATATATTCCTCGCCAAACTGCACCAGCACCCTGCCCTTGGCTGTATAGGTTTTCTTCAGGGTCATGACCCCCGCCATAGCGGCCCCAAAGACCAGGACAAATACCAGCAACATCAGAAGTTTACGCGCCCACAAAAATGACAAAAGTTCAGCAAAAGATACACCTGCAAGACGCGACCAACCATTTGCACTCGCCGAGTTTGGTATATGCTTTGATGTTGTTGTCGTGTAATGCGTCATCGAATCTTTTAGAACCTAAACCATCAATGTCGCTATCATTCGCGCACCATCTTTAATAATTCCTAACCATTTTTGTTAACATTTACGTAAATTCTTTTTTGAACAGGAAAATCACAGTGATTGGGCAAGGAAAATCCGCATTATTTGCCATTGGCGCATTGTTGTTTGTTAGCGCATGTACCAGTGGCAGCGGTTATCAACGCTACCCCACAGGCACGGCTGGCAAATATCGGGATGGTGCCAATGCCCAGACTGACGGTTTTAACACAGGCCAAAACACCATTCCGGCAGGATTTCGCACCTGGAAAATTACTGATCCTCAATACCGCCTGTTGCCGGGCGATCAGCTGGATATTATCGTCTATTCTGCACCGGAACTGTCACGCTTGCTGCTGGTCGGGCCGGATGGACGGGTGCAAATGCCTCTGGCCCCGGCTGTCATGGCCGCCAACTTAACAATCGATCAATTAAAACGCACTCTTAGCGCCGCCCTTTCCACCCAGTTGATAAACCCCAGCGTTGAAATCACACCACGCGCTTTTGGCTCACAGCGTATTTATGTGGGCGGAGAGGTTGGGCAACCGGGCATGTTTGAACTACCGGGGCAGATCGGGGCACTGGAAGCGGTGATGATGGCCGGCGGCATGACTGAGACGGCCAAATCCAGCCGGGTTATTCTGGTACGGCGTCACCCGGATGGTGGCCCGATGATGAAGGTTATCAATCTGAAATCTGTTCTTCATAAAGGCGCCCCACAAGATATTTTGCCCCTGCAACGCGGCGATGTGGTTTTTGTCCCGCGCTCAAATATCGCGGAAATCAACCTCTTTATGCGGCAATATATCCGCGATGCCCTGCCGATCAGCTTTGGCTTCACCTATGACCTGGCCTCATCAGGATCGTCAGGGCAGTAAAAAACCCCGCAAATGCGGGGCTTTAAGTAGATTGTTTAATACTCATATATCTCTCGCAGGATTAGCAATTATGTCCTTGCAGCCATTTGCGAGCCGCACGCTGCGCCTTGACAATCTGGCTGTTGTCCATTTGGTCTGAAACTTCCTGCCGGTAAATTTTGGCGGCGTCAAACCCCAGCACTGCGGCCAGATTGAACCATTTATGCGCTTCTACCAGATCCAGCTCCTGACCTTCACCGGACGAGTAAATCAGACCCAGCCGATTTAGGTCTTCAGCTTCCGGTGCCCCGGTTATTGCACTATGTGCCTCTTGCACTTCGACATCCGTAAACGCCATTTTTATCTCCCCTGTTTCAAGTCCCGCCCTGATTTTCTCCCAAGGGTCGAGTTTGTTTTCACCATTCGTGGTCAAGCCACAGACCACATTTTTCCTTCATACGGTTGCAAATAAGTTAAAGTAATAAAGATTTTTTATTCGTAAAAACAATGACTTCTAGTTACATTTGATTCATGGTTCTTAACCAGCAATTACTCCGGACTACGCATTTCCTTGTTTCATAACCTTTATGTGTATTGACAAGACTGCCGTGCAACCGTCTTTACCCACAACAACACCCGTTATTTGACGCCCGAAGGAAATGTAATATGCGCCTGCCCCCCTCCATTGCAGTACTCGTCTTAATCATTTTTGGCCTTTCAGCCTGTCAAAAAACATCAAAAACCCCTGAATTGCCGCAAGCGAGCAGCAAAACACTGCGCCATATTGAAACCGGAGATGTTGTTGGTTCAATCACCAGCCCAACAGGTGCCTATCAATGGGCAGCCATTCCATATGCAGCACCACCGGTTGGCGATTTACGCTGGCGCGCACCTCGTCCGCCAGTGTCTTGGGATGGGCAAAAACAAGTCATTGATACAAGCGTGCGCTGCATTCAGCGCGCCCGCTCGGCTGATATTTATGATGATCTGGGTGCATTGGTCGGCAGCGAGGATTGTCTGGTCTTGAATGTCTGGACTCCAGCCTTTGATCCAGACGCCATACCAAAAGCCAATGACCGGCTGCCCGTTATGCTCTTTATCCATGGCGGCAGTAACGTATGGGGCTATGGTGGTCAGTATGATGGCCAACACCTGGCCACGCGCCATAACCTGATCGTAATTTCGATCAATTACAGACTGGGGGCATTTGGCTGGTTTGCCCACCCGGCCGTGCGCGAAACTGCACTTAGCGGGCCTGACCAAAGCCCAAATTTCGCAAATTATGATATGATTGCCGCCCTTGAATGGGTAAAGCGCAACATATCCAGTTTTGGTGGCGATCCGGCACGGGTTACTATTTTTGGCGAATCTGCCGGCGGGCATGATGTGGCAAGCCTTATTGCCCTGCCCCGCGCTCAGGGACTTTTCAAAGGGGCGATCATCCAAAGCGGATATTTCACCTCTCATGCTCTCGATAGTGCTGAAAACGGTGTACCCAAGGACACAGGGTGGAATTACAAAGGCGCCAGGGCCATTCTGGATGCTCTTGATCCTCCTGCCGGGTTGAATGACCTTGAACTGGCTGCCTTTATGCGTGATGCCTCTGCGGAGGACATTTATGTGGCTTCGCAAGAAGATGGCGATACAGAGCCAGGGTCTCCGTTGATTATTGCGGATGGCATTTTGCTGACCGCAACGAGCCTTGAAGCGGCGCTGGATAATCCCGGATTTACTGTTGTGCCGGTCATTACCGGCACTAATCGCGATGAAACCAAACTTTTCAACGTCACCAACAAACTGCTGGTCAAAAAACTGTTTGGTATCCTGCCACGGCCTCGCAATGCCAACACCTATGCCCTGCAGGCCGAGTATGAAAGTGCTATGTGGCGGGCACGTTCCGTTGACACACAAGCAAGGCGGTTAAACGCAGCAGGCAATTCTGCGCTCTATGCTTATCGTTTTGACTGGGATGAAGAAGGCTCATTTCTGGGTACGGATTTCTCCCTTCTGTTGGGCGCAGGTCATGCAATGGAACTTCCTTTTGTCTTTAATGGCTTTGAAAACTTCCCGGTTGGTGGCGGACGAATTTTCCCAAAATCCAAAGCAGTGGAGCGTGATGCGCTGTCCCAAGCCATGATGTCTTATTGGGCCGCCTTTGCCACAAACGGACAACCAGGGCGCGGTATGAATGGTAATTTACCGCAATGGCGGTTTTGGGGAGATCAACAAGCCCGCCTCATGATGCTGGATACCACATCAGGCGGGGGGGTACGCATGTCTCCTGAGGAGATTAGTGTAGACAGTGTTCTGGCTGATTTGGGAAATGATCCCCGCTTTAAATCCCTCAAGGAAAAGTGCATGGCTTTTCTTGGCGTAAAGGGTTGGTTCCCGGAAATTCGTGCTCAAGTCGCCAAATTTGCGCACGCAGATTGTAAACTTTGAAGAAATTCCCCATTTAGACGCAATAATTCCCCAAAACAGCACTGGACGAACCGCAAACAAAATGGTGTAAAGAAGCAAGGCGTGTTGAATCGCTATTTTCGAGGGGAAGAAAATGAGTAAGCTTAAACTAAGAGCCATTGCAACAACTGCACTGGTAGCATCCTTTGCTATGCCGGGCGTCGTATTTGCCCAAATGGAAGACGAGATTGTCGTCACCGCAACCAAGCGTGAAAAAACGCTGCAACAAACACCTGTTGCTGTTACGGTAACATCTGCCGACACCATTCAGAAAACACAAATACTTGATATAAATGATTTGCAATCCGTGGCTCCGTCCTTGCGGGTTTATTCGCTGCAAACATCTGCAAACACCAACTTTATCATTCGCGGCTTTGGTAACGGTGCCAATAATGCCGGCATCGAGCCTTCGGTTGGCGTATTCATTGACGGCGTGTACCGGTCACGCTCTGCGGCTCAGATCGGCGATCTTCCAAAGCTCAACCGTATTGAAGTGCTAAGAGGGCCGCAAAGCACTCTGTTTGGTAAAAACGCATCTGCCGGTGTTATCAGCATTGTTACGGAAAAGCCTTCCTTTGAAAGAACCGGCTATGTTGAGCTCGGTACCGGTAATCACCAATTGCGCCTTGTCAAAGGTTACATTTCTGGCCCGGTGTCTGAAAATATTGCAGCCAGTATTGGCGGTAGCGTGAATAAACGCAGAGGCTATACAGAAAGCGCCACTGGTGGCAGCAAACTCAATGACCGCGACAGGTTTAACATTCGCGCTCAAGTGCTGATCCAGCCTTCTGATAATCTTGATGTTCGCTTTATCGCAGACTATAGCGAGATTGACGAAGTTTGCTGTACAGTGGCCAACTTTACAAACGGCCCAACCGCAGGTGCCATTGCCTTACTTGGCGGTGCTGTTGCCCCAGATAACGATCCGTTTGGCTTTGTATCTTTCACCAATAAAGATCCAAGAAACAAAGTCGAGGACGGTGGCATTTCCATGCACATTGACCGCGATTTTGACAGCTTCACCGTCACTTCGATTACCTCTTATCGTTCTAATAAACTAGATTCCAGCTATGATGCTGATTTCAGCACCGCTGAATTGCTCAGCGATGTAAGTATCAGAAATGAGATTGATACTTTCACCCAGGAATTACGACTTACCTCAACCGGTGATGATCGTGTAGACTGGATGGTCGGTGGCTATTACTTCAATGAAGATGTTGTTGTCGAAGACGACGTTGTTGTTGGTAGTGATTTCAGGGCTTTTGCAGATATTCTTGCTGGCGGCCCTGCCGCTTTGGGAGCTATTGAAGCTGCCAACGGTTTTGCTCCTGGCGCTTTCTATGCACCGGGCACCGGTTTGTTTGATACCTTTACCCAGGATAATGAAGCCTGGTCTGCATTTGCAACGCTTGATTTTCATCTCACCGATCGTTTAACCCTGACAGGCGGCGTAAACTATACCGATGACAAAAAGACCGTCACCGGCAGCGCCCTGGTTACAGAACCATTCTCCGGTGTTGATCTGGCCGGTGCGGGCGGCTTCAATTCCCTCGTCCTTGCTGGCCTGGCCGCGAATTTTCCAAACATAGCCGCTGCTTGCGGACTTGGTTTCTTGCCATTCTCACCAGCTAATGTCGGCGCCGTTCTTGGCGTTGCCTCCTGCCCTGCTTTGGGCGGAATTCCCGGTGCCGTCGCTTTTGGTGGTTTACAGCAACAAGTTGCTGCAGGTGTTGGGTCGCTTGATCTTTCTGATCCAGCACAGAATCCTTTCCTGGCTTTTCAGGCATTTCAATTCCTGCCACCATTCCTTGGCTTCCCCAATGCAGTGGAAAATGGCAAGACCCATGATAACAAGCTGACCTGGACTGCGCGTCTGGCCTATGACGCCAGTGACAGTGTCAGCGTCTATGCCAGTGCCGCCACCGGTTATAAAGCCACGTCCTGGAACTTGTCACGGGATTCCCGTCCGGCCACTAGCGATGCAGCCGCAATCAACGGCGGTGGATTGGCTTTGGCTAACCAGAGCTTCGGCACGCGCTTCGCCGGGCCTGAAGAAGCCACAGTGTTTGAACTGGGTTTGAAAGCCCGCTTCGAGAGAGGCGCAATTAACATTGCCGTTTTCGATCAAACCATTAAAGGCTTCCAGTCCAATACCTTCCTTGGCACAGGCTTTGTTCTGGGTAATGCCGGTAAACAGTCCACACAAGGTATCGAGCTTGACGCAACATATGTTCCTGTTGATCCTCTGAAACTTACCTTTGCGATGACCTTGCTGGATCCTGTGTTTGACTCCTTTGTTAACGGCCCTGGGCCTAACAGCACCGTAGTTGATCTTTCCGGTCAAAAACCGGCTGGTATTCCATCGGTCAGTATTGCCACCGCGGCGACCTATACCCATAATTACGCAAATGGGACGACCGGTTTCCTTCGTGCTGACTATCAGTATGAAAGCGGCGTTCAGGTCGTGGAAGCCATCACTGGCCCACGGCGCAAGGTTAGCACGGTAAACGCCAGTGCCGGTCTGAACTGGGAAAATGGTCTGGACATTCGCTTCTGGGCAAGAAACTTGTTTAACGACAAAAACTTCCTCAGCGCCTTCCCGGGTGTTGTGCAAGCCGGAACGGTTAACGTCTATCCGAACCAGCCACGCACATACGGTGTATCTTTACGCAAAAACTTCTAAACCGGGTTTGCTAGATATGCAGCTTTGGCTGTAAATAATATGAGGGGCTGACAGCAATGTCGGCCCCTTTTTATTATACCATAGTTTGTCATTGCCGGACTTGTTCCGGCAATCCAGATTACAATCATGACAACAAAACTGGATTACCCGGATAAACCGGGTAATGACACTGGAAAATTTTTCAACTAAACTCTGTCCTGGGCGTTAAATACGCAATGCCCACCAACAAAGGTCATGACCGCCCTGCCCTGCATGCGGCGACCGTCAAAAGGTGTATTCTTGGATTTTGAGCGCAGCTTGTTTGCATCACAGACCCACGGCTTGTCCAGATCAAACAAAACCAGATCGGCGACGGCTCCCGGTGCGATTTTCCCCGATGGCAATCCAAGCATTTTAGCAGGCCCTTTGGTGAGGGCGCGCAATATATTCAAAAGCGAAGCATCACCATTATGGACAAGTGATAATGCCCCGCTCAATAGCGTTTCCAGCCCTACTGCCCCGGGAGAGCTTTGTGCAAATGGCAGGCGTTTTTCTTCTGCCGGGCGCGGATCATGCCCTGATACAATTGCATCAATCGTGCCGTCTTTTAGTCCTACGATCAATGCATTGCGGTCTTCTTCGGTACGCAGCGGCGGAGACAGTCTGGCAAAGGTACGATAATCACCCACATCCAGCTCATTCAATGTCAAATGATGTATAGACGTCGAACAATAAACCTGCACACCGCGTGCCTTGGCACGGCGCACAGCATCAAGTGCTGCCCCGGTTGAAAGCTGGTCTATTAAAATTCTCGCGCCGTATGTTTCAGCAAGGGCAATGTCGCGCTCGACCATGATGCGTTCAGCCACGGCAGGGATGCCGCCCAGGCCCAGGCGAGAGGCAAAATCCCCCCCGTTCATGACCCCATTGATGCCAAGATCAGGCTCAACAGGACGATTGCTCACCAGTGCGTTCATACCATGAGCATAAACAAGAACATTGCGCATAATTGCTGTATTACCGATGGCCTTGTCCCCGTTGGAAAACAACACCGCACCCGCCTCTTGCATCAGCCCGATTTCGGCCAACCCGTTACCAGCAAGCCCCGGGGTTAAGCCCCCTGCGGGGATGATATGCACAACGGCGCGCTCTCGCCCCCTGCGCATAATAAAATCCACCATGGCCGGATCATCTATCGCAGGTGTGCTTTGCGGTGAAATAATCAGGGTTGTTACCCCGCCAGCCGCCGCTGCATTGCCCGCAGAGCGCAAGGTTTCACGCTGCTCTGCGCCTGGCTCACCGGTTTTAACCAAAACATCAATCAGGCCCGGGGCAAGGATCAAACCACTCGCATTAATTTTTTCAACGCCTTTGCTTTGCACACCCGCCCCGAGCGCACTGATCTGGCCGTTTTCAATCAAAACATCTGTGATCTCATCGCGCCCGCTTGCCGGATCCATCACCCGCGCACCCGTAATCAGCACAGAATTGGCTTTGCGTGCTGTCATGTCCGCCCCTCTGCCAATGCAGCCAGCACCGCCATGCGTAATGCCACACCGGATTCCACCTGTTCAGTAATCAGACTGATATTAGGGTCGTCAGCTATTTCAGAATCAATTTCCACGCCCCGGTTCATTGGCCCGGGATGCATGACCAGCGCGCTTTCCTTGGCGGCGCTAAGTTTGGCCCGATCCAGACCATAATATCGAAAATATTCACGCGTGGAGGGTACACACGCACTGGTCATACGCTCCCGCTGTAGACGCAGCACCATCACCACATCGCAACCATCAAGCGCCTCGCCCATATTGTAAAACACCTGAACACCCCACTCCCGCGCACTACCCGGCAATAGGGTTGGCGGTGCGCACAGGCGCACCTCAGCCCCCAATAAGGTCAGCAGGGTAATATCAGAACGCGCTACGCGGCTGTGAACCACATCGCCGCAGATGGCGATGCGCAACCCGGCCAGATCACCAAAATGCGCCCGTAGGGTAAAGGCGTCCAAAAGCGCCTGTGTCGGGTGTTCATGAGAACCATCGCCCGCATTGATAACCGCACAATCCACTTTCTGACTAAGCAGTTCTGCCGCACCAGAGGCGCTATGGCGCACAACCAGCAAATCCGGATGCATGGCATTCAATGTGACCGCCGTATCAATCAGCGTCTCGCCTTTGGCCACGGATGAAGACTTGATGGCCATATTGATGACATCGGCGCCAAGGCGCTTGCCCGCCAGCTCGAATGATCCTTGGGTGCGGGTAGAGGGTTCAAAGAAAAGATTGATCAGTGTTTGCCCGCCAAGCACGTCTGAATGTTTGTTGCGCTGCCGGTTAAGCACCATGAAGTCTGCAGTACGATCCAGAAGCGAATCCACTTCCAGCCGGTTTAATCCGGCAATGCCCAGCAAATGTGGGCCGGTGAAAGTATCGCGATACGAATTTGCCATGCAAAGAGACCCTCTAGCGCGCTTGATCGCCAAGTGCAAGCTGCCTTGCGCCGCACGCCCTGCTTGCCCTTTCAGCCGGGCTTTGTTAGGCCAGCATCCTGTATGGAAATTTAGGATTTCGCCCATGTCTGTTGACGCAAAAACCGTGCGCAAAATTGCCCATCTGGCCCGCATTGAGGTGGCCGAAGAACGGCTTGCCCCGCTCGCCGATGAACTCAATGGTATTTTGCACTGGATCGAACAATTGAACGAGGTGGATGTAGAGGGCATTGCCCCCATGGCGTCGGTAGAGGATGTTTCAACGCCGGTTCGCAAGGATGTGGTGAGCATTGACAATACCCGCGAAGATGTTCTGGCCAATGCGCCGCGCACAGAAGAAGGCTTTTTTGTTATGCCCAAGGCGGTTGAATAATGAGCACGCTAAATGAGCTGACCCTGGCGGGTGCAATCAGCGGCATGAAGAACAAGGATTTTTCATCGCGGGAACTCACCCAGACCCATCTGGATGCTATTGCTGATGCCGATGCGCTGAATGCTTTTTTGGTGACCACCAAAGAAGCGGCACTGAACATGGCAGATGCTTCGGATGTACGGCGCGCCAGAGGCGATGTTGGCCCACTGGATGGTATCCCCCTGGGGATCAAGGATTTGTTTTGCACCAAGGGTACGCGCACTACGGCTGGCAGTAAAATTCTGGGTGAATTTACACCGACTTATGAAAGCACCGTCAGTGCCAATTTATGGCGCGATGGCGCGGTGATGCTGGGCAAGTTGAACATGGATGAATTTGCCATGGGTTCGTCCAATGAGAATTCGGCCTTTGGCCCGGTGGTTAACCCCTGGCGCGCCAAAGGTAAAACACAAAAACTGGTGCCGGGCGGCTCCTCTGGCGGCTCTGCGGCTGCCGTTACCGCCGGGCTATGCCTTGGGGCCACGGCCACTGACACCGGCGGTTCGATCCGTCAACCGGCCAGTTTTACCGGCACGGTGGGCATTAAACCCACCTATGGACGCTGCTCCCGGTGGGGTATCGTCGCCTTTGCCTCATCGCTGGATCAGGCTGGGCCAATTACCCGCACCGTCAAAGATGCCGCCATTATGCTCGGCTCCATGGCCGGATATGACCCAAAGGATTCCACCTCGATCAAGGCCGAGGTCCCCGACTTTGCCGCGTCTTGCACGCGCTCGCTCAAAGGCTTGCGCATAGGTGTTCCAAAAGAATACCGGGTAGAAGGAATGCCCGCTGAGATCGAAAAACTTTGGGCCGATGGCATGAACTGGTTGCGCGCGGAAGGCTGTGAGATTGTTGATGTCAGCCTGCCACACACTAAATACGCCCTGCCCGCTTATTATATTATTGCCCCGGCAGAAGCTTCATCGAACCTCGCCCGTTATGACGGCATGCGTTATGGCGTTCGTGTTGACGGAACTGATCTGACAGAAACTTACGAAAAATCACGCGGACAGGGATTTGGCGAAGAAGTGCGCCGCCGCATTATGATCGGTGCCTATGTGCTCTCTGCCGGGTTCTATGATGCCTATTACATTCGCGCCCAAAAAGTGCGAGCGCGCATTGCCGAAGACTTCAAAAATGTCTTTGAGAGGTGCGATGCGCTGCTCACCCCCACGGCACCAAGTGCCGCCTTTGGTATCGGATCACGCCTGAATGACCCGGTGCAAATGTATCTGAACGACATTTTCACGGTGACCGCCAACCTTGCCGGGTTGCCGGGCATCTCTGTTCCCGCCGCTCTGGATAGTTCCGGCTTGCCGCTCGGGCTACAGGTGATTGGCAAGGCGCTGGATGAAGAAACCTGCTTTGCAATTGGTGGTGCGTTAGAGCGCGCTGCTGATTTTAATGCCAAACCGGATAAGTGGTGGTGACGACCCCCTCCGGGTGCTACGCACCCACCTCCCCCATAAAGGGGGAGGATAAAAAGAGACGCAGCGTTACTTTCCTCCCCCTTGATGGGGGAGGTGCCGCGCCAAATACTTTGGCGGGGCGGAGGGGGTGACACATCGGTTAAAAAAACTGGCGCGGGCTATGCGCAAGAAAATGACGCCACAAGAAGTCAAATTATGGGTTCACCTGAAAACATTCAAAAAACAAGGTCATCATTTTCGTCGCCAAGCGCCTTTTCAGAACTACATCCTTGATTTTGTATGTTATTTTTCAAGATTGGTGATTGAAATTGATGGTGGGCAACATAATGAAGAAAAGCATCAGAAACGGGATAATTTGCGTGATAAAATTCTCCAATCCGAAGGATTTACGGTTTTGAGATTCTGGAATAATGAAGTCGACCATAATATCGATGGCGTGCTGACCAAAATCAACGAAAACCTTATTACAGTACCCCCTCCTGGTGCTTCGCACCCACCTCCCCCATAAAGGGGGAGGATTAAAAAAGAAGAGAAAAAGTAATGTTTACTGCTGAACGCGTTGCCGACAAATCTGACTGGATCACCACAGATACCGGTGATTGGGAAATCATTATCGGTCTGGAAATCCATGCACAAGTGGCCTCAGAAGCCAAACTATTTTCTGGCGCGCCAACGCAATATGGCGCGGAACCAAACACACAAGTGACACTGGTCGATGCGGCTATGCCTGGCATGTTGCCTGTTCTGAACGAGTATTGCGTGGAACAGGCCGTGCGCACCGGCATGGGTATGAAGGCGCAAATCAATTCATTTTCGCGCTTTGACCGCAAAAACTATTTCTATCCCGACCTGCCCCAGGGCTATCAAATCAGTCAGCTCTATCACCCCATTGTTGGCGAAGGTAAAATGTTGGTTGAGCTGGATGAGGGTGAGAGTATCACCGTGGGTATTGAACGGTTGCACCTTGAACAGGACGCCGGTAAATCCATACACGATCTGGACCCAAACTCCACGTATGTTGATCTGAACCGGTGCGGCGTGGCCTTGATGGAAATTGTCTCCAAGCCAGACATGCGCTCATCCCGCGAGGCCGCCGCCTATGTGCGTAAACTGCGGGCGTTGGTGCGGTACCTGGGTACATGTGATGGCGATATGGAAAAGGGCAATTTGCGCGCCGATGTGAATGTGTCCGTGCGTCGCCCCGGCGGCGAGCTTGGCACACGGTGTGAGATCAAAAATCTAAACTCCATGAGGTTTATCCAGCAAGCTATTGAATATGAAGCCCGTCGTCAGATTGAAATTCTGGAAAATGGTGGCGAAATCGATCAGGAAACCCGGCTATATAATACCGATACCGGCGAAACGAGAACCATGCGCTCCAAGGAAGATGCCCATGATTATCGTTATTTCCCTGATCCGGATTTGTTGCCGGTAAAGTTAAGTGAGCAATGGCTGGCGGCAATCAAGGCTGATTTACCTGAATTGCCCGACGAGAAGAAAGCCCGCTTTGTCAGTGATTACGGATTATCAGATTACGATGCCAGCGTGCTGGTCAGTGATCGCGAAAAGGCTGCCTATTATGAAGAGGTCGCCGAGGGTAATGACAAAAAACTGGCTGCAAACTGGCTTCTGAACGAGGTCTTTGGCAAGCTCAACAAGGAAAATGTGGACATATTGGACAGCCCGGTTTCCGCTGTCGCCAACCGCGCCATTGTCGGCATGATTTCTGATAAAACCATTTCTGGAAAAATTGCAAAGCAGGTCTTTGAAATTTGCTGGGAAGATGGCGGAGATCCGGCAGGCATTGTCGAAGAACGCGGCCTGAAACAGGTCACTGATACCGGTGCGATCGAGGCCATGATTGATGAAATTATTACTGCAAACCCGGATCAGGCCGCCAAGGTCAGGGATAAACCCAAAACGCTCGGCTGGTTTGTTGGTCAGGTGATGCAGGTCAGTAAAGGCAAAGCCAACCCGCAAGCAGTGAATGAAATTTTGCGTAAAAAACTGCTGGATTAGCCAGTTTTCAGGCGTTCCAGCGCCCCGTTTTTCAAGACCTCAACCATGCCGCGATACCCGGCCTCAACGGCAGCGTCATAGGCTTTCCAGTCACGTAGTTCGATGCCTTCAATATCGGGAAGAACCAAAACATCGACATTCTGGCGGGCTGTTGCCGGGTCACCATGAGAGATGGTTGCGGTGCGCATCAATAGACTGGCGATGGGCGGCGCTTCCGACAAGCCATGTTGCAAAGCCCAGCCAAAGAAGCCCGGGGGATTGATAAAATCTTCGGCATTAAGCCCTTTTTGGCGCGCCACATCCACGCCAACGGTCAATCCGCGGTGTAAATGTGCCATCACATCAACGGGAAAATTATTAACCACCGCACCATCAACATGCACGGCGCCATTCATCACCAATGGTGGTAATATGCCCGGCAAGGCAATGGATGCCCGTAGCGCATCACGCAAAAGCCCTTCGCGGTGAATTGTTGCACAGCCATCGGCCAGATTGCTGGAAATACAAAAAAAGGGCATAGCCAGATTTTCAATCCTGGTATCACCAAAAAATCGCTTGAGCCTTCGATTGACTTTAAGCCCTTTGGTCAACGCAACCACTGGCAGCGTGTAATCATTAAGCGGGTTGGAATGGACAAAGGCTTCGCAAATGTTGGCCTCCATGGTGTCATCATCCCAGCCCAGCGCCAACCCGGCGGCAATGATACCACCCATAGACGTACCACCGGCAAAATCTATGGTTATGCCCGCCTCGTTCAAGGCCCGGATTGCGCCGATGTGCGCGTAACACCGTGCCCCCCCACCCGAAAGCACCAGTCCGACCGAACGCCCGGCGGCGGTACGGGCAATGCTGGCCACGTCATTCTTGCTGCCCTGATGCCAGTGAAACACCCGTTCGGCATTGGCGGCACGTTTCCAGTCACAGCCGTCCGAAACCGCCCGTTCGCCCTGATTATGCAGCAAGATAACATCAATCAGGCGAAACATCCGTGCCGGAGATCGATCGGGAGGCAATAATGGCTCTGATGGCCGGGCATCGGGGCGCGCCAGTATCCATAACCTGTCGGCCTGGCGCAAACACAGGCGGAACCAGTGCGTATCGGCCACCGGCGCGTGAAGAAGCACAACATCATGAGACTGTTCCAACTGGTCAAACCACTCACTGGGGCTGTCCTCTGCCTCGGGGCCAACAATAACCGAACTGCGCCCAAGCTGCCCCAAAGCATCGGCCAGTTGTCCGGCGATATGTTGGCAATTGATCGTTGGTGAGGTGGCCAACAGAGCAAAGACTTTGGGTTCACTACGGGCACCAAAAGCCTCCCTGCGGTTCAGCCTCATTCGGGTGACCATCATTTGCGCGAGCGAACGCATCAGGGTCGGATGACGTTTTATCAGTTTTTCAAAACCAGCACGTGGCAAGCGAACAATCTCTGAATCGCGCATGGCAAAAACAGAAGCCGTATGGGGCGCACCGCCCAAAAACGCCATTTCACCCACCGGCTCACCTGTGCGAATATGACCAACAAATTCTGGCTTGCCATCGGCACCGGCATTAAAAACACCAAGCACACCTGAGCGCAAAAAATAAATGCTATCGGCAACCTCGCCGGGATGAAATAGCGCACGGCCACCGGGCAGGGAAAACCATTCAACCTGTTTGGCTGCCGCCTTCAATGCCCCTTTTGGAGCATCGGCAAGGATAGAAATTTCGGCCAGGTCTTCCGCGTTCAGTATTGGGGAGGTTGTAGCCATTGCTCAGGCACCCTCACGCAAGAGCAAGGTAAAACCACCTGTTGGAATCATTTGAGCCATGCCCCAGACTATAAAATTCAGGCTTCACAAGAAAGGGGGTAATGGATCAATTCTCCTTGCCTACAGGCGTGAGATCAGCAAAAGTTGCGTTTGCCCCCTCTGCTCGTGAAGAAACAGCAGTCAGTATGTCAGCCGGATTAAATACCCCCGCTTGCAACGCCCGCATATAGCGCATGGACTCTGCCACACCATGATCGCGGGCATGGTTGATGCAATCCTTTGAGGCGGCAATGGCGATAGGCGGCTTTTGTGCAATTTGCTCCGCCATGGTATTGGCCTGAACCAGCAATTCCTCAGTATCCTGGCAAAGCACATTTACAAACCCAAGGGCGTGGCCACGCTCCGCAGACAGGGTATTCCCGGTAAAGGCCAGTTCACGCACAATGCCCAAAGGCAACATTTTGGGTAATCGCTGCAAGGTGCCCACATCGGCCATCATGCCCACATTGATTTCCTCAATACGAAACCAGGCGTCTTTTGTGGCAAGACGGATATCACAGGCGCTGACCATATCCACACCGGCACCAATACAGCAGCCTTGTATGGCAGCAATAACCGGAAAACGCGCCGCCTCAAGCGCATCAAACCCGCTCTGCATATAGGACAGCTTGTGGGTGAAGGCTTCGCGGGCCTGTGCATCATCGGTGGCGGCACTCATATCGGCAAACATGGCCAGGTCTATCCCGGCGGTAAAATGCGGCCCCTGTGCATCAATAATCAGCACCCGGGTTTTCCCGGCATTGGAAAGCGCCCTGATACATCCTGGAAATTGTTGCCAGAAATGTGCATTCAGGGCATTGCGCTTGTTGGGGCGGTTCAAGGTCAGACGAGCAACCGGCCCGTCCTGAGATATTTGAAAAGAATTGTCACTCATAGGTTGCTCCAATGCTCAGGATCAAGACATACCTTTTGATTGTCATTGCACGACTGGTTCGGGCAATCCAGAGCAGAAGCGACACGATAGACTGGATTACCGGTTCATCCCACTACTGTCCGGTTTAGATTTAACTTGGGTCAAAAAGAATAATAGACACAATCTGTTCTGGTGAAAAAGGCTCTTCAGGACAGGATTTCGTTCCCACAGTTCTTTCCTCCCCTGCTTGCGGAGGAGGAAAACAAAAATAATCGCTAAACCGGACAGCAGTGGAACAAGCCCGGCATGACATTCAAAATGAATATGCTCCACCTCATAAACTCATAAACAGGGTATAGAGATTGAGCAAATGCTCAGCACCTGCTTTAGTCTGCCCATGTGAGTCTCTGGCAAAGGGAAACAAGATGACCGTCCTTACATCAAGCGTGGATACCAGCGATAAAACTTTCAAGGCCAATGCCAAAGCCATGGGACTGTTGCTTGATACCTTACGCCAAACAACTGCACAGGCGGCCCTTGGCGGGCCACAACGATCCCGGGACAAGCATTTGGCACGCGGCAAACTGCTGCCCAGACAGCGCGTCGAGCATCTGCTGGATCCCGGCACACCATTTCTGGAGCTTTCTGCACTGGCCGCAAATGATATGTATGGCGGCGGCATTAACGGTGCCGGACTGATCGCCGGGATTGGCCGGGTTGAGGGCCGAGAGGTGATGGTGCTGGCCAATGATGCGACGGTCAAGGGCGGCACCTATTACCCGATGACGGTTAAGAAGCATTTGCGGGCGCAGGAAATCGCGCTGGAGAACCATTTACCGTGCATATACCTGGTCGATTCGGGTGGTGCCAACCTGCCCCATCAGGCAGAAGTATTCCCGGATCGTGAGCATTTTGGCCGCATTTTTTATAATCAGGCGATCATGTCTTCCAAAGGCATTGCCCAGATCGCCGTGGTGATGGGGTCATGCACGGCAGGGGGGGCTTATGTGCCGGCCATGTCGGATGAAACCATCATTGTGCGTAAACAAGGCACTATCTTTCTGGCCGGGCCGCCTTTGGTTAAAGCAGCAACGGGAGAGGTGATCTCGGCTGAGGATTTGGGCGGCGCAGATGTCCATGCGCGCAAATCCGGCGTTGTCGATCATTATGCCAATGATGATGAACACGCGCTTTATCTGGCCCGGCGCATTGTTCGCCACCTCAACTTGCCGCGCAGCGCCGGTGTGTCACAGACATCGCAAGAGCCGCTATTTGCCGCCGACGAACTGAACGGCATTGTACCCGACGATGTTCGTGCGCCCTATGACGTGCGTGAGGTAATCGCCCGCATCGTTGATGGCAGTGAATTTGACGAGTTCAAAAAACTGTACGGTGAAACCCTGGTCACCGGTTTTGCCCGCATTTACGGCCAACGCGTCGGCATTATTGCCAATAATGGCATCCTGTTTTCCGAATCTGCACAAAAGGCAGCGCATTTCATAGAATTATGCTGCCAGCGTAATATCCCGCTGGTGTTCCTGCAAAATATTTCCGGATTTATGGTCGGCGGCAAGTATGAGGCCGGCGGTATCGCCAAGGATGGCGCCAAAATGGTCATGGCCGTGGCCTGCGCCAAAGTTCCAAAATTTACAATGGTCATTGGTGGCTCATATGGGGCGGGCAATTATGGCATGTGCGGGCGGGCATACAGTCCGCGTTTCCTGTTCATGTGGCCAAATGCGCGTATATCGGTGATGGGCGGCGAACAGGCCGCCAGCGTTCTGGCCACCGTCAAGCGCGACGGCATGGAAGCGCGAGGCGAAAAATGGAGCAAAAAAGAAGAAGCAGAGTTTCAGGCACCCATTCGCGAAAAATATGAGCAAGAAGGCTCGCCTTATTACTCTACAGCACGGCTCTGGGATGATGGCATTATCGCCCCGGCAGATACCCGCCGGGTGTTGGGTATGGCCATAACCGCCAGCAAAAATGCGCCGGTTGAAGACACCAGATTTGGGGTGTTTCGGATGTAGGTCAGATTCCCAATAGCAATATTCGGGTGTCTTGCTTTTATATTTTCATCAACAATCAAGTTTCTTTCGTGTGAGAACAGGAAAACTTATGCCTACAGCACTTCAACAAGCCTTCACATACGCCAGTAACTGGCTTTCGGGCCTGGATCAGCGTCACGTTGGCGCAACATCCGGCCTGAAGAAGCTGCAAGAACGACTAAACGTAGAGTTCCCCGAGACAGGCACACCACCAGAGCAAGTCATCGATGACTTAGTAGCCATGACCAAAGGTGGCCTGCTTGGTAACGCCAGCGGTCGTTTTTTTGCCTGGGTCATTGGTGGGTCAACCGAATCGGCTCTGGCGGCTGACTGGTTAGTTTCCACTTGGGATCAAAATGCTGCACTATACGGCTGTGGCCCTGCTGTTTCCGTTATTGAAGAAATAGCGGGCAACTGGATGAAAGAATTACTCGATCTACCACGTGAAGCCTCCTTTGCCTTTACCACCGGGTGTCAGCTTGCGCACTTTACTGCTCTGGCAGCAGCACGTCACGCCGTATTGAAACGCGTAGGTTGGAATGTTGCAGAAAACGGCTTGTTTGGAGCACCAAAAATAAGGATTTTGGTGAGCGATCAAAAACATGGCTCTGTCGAACGGGCGGTTAATTATTTAGGGCTTGGAAGCCGTTGCATTGTCCCGTTGCGCACGAACCCCCAAGGTCAGATTGTTTACGAAGAACTTGCAGGTGCTTTAGATGATAGCCCGACCATTCTTATTCTTAACGCCGCAGACCTGAATATTGGTGCTTGCGATTTATTCAATGACCTTATTCCTCTGGCGCATAAAGCGGGTGCATGGGTTCACATTGATGGTGCGTTTGGCTTGTTTGCCAGAACCAGCCGCGCCCGAAGACACATGCTTGATGGAGTTGATCTGGCCGATAGCTGGGCAACCGACGCTCACAAATGGCTTAATGTGCCCTTTGATTGCGGTATGGCAATCATAAAGGATGCAGATGCCCATAAGGCGGCTATGACACTATCTGCTTCATACATTACAGCCAATGATGGTGCGCGCGATCAACTTGACTGGAATCCTGAATGGTCCAGACGCGCGCGTGGCGTGCCTGTTTATGCAGCACTCAGAGAGCTTGGCCGCCAAGGCGTGGAAGACCTGGTAGATCGATGTTGTGATTATTGCTCCACCCTCACCACCGGCATAGGTGAACTTCATGGTGCGGATATCGTTGTACAACCAACGCTTAATCAAGGGCTTGTGTGCTTTATTCACCCCGATTCAAATGCAACACCCGAAGATCAAGATACCTATAATGATAAAATCATTGAGGCCATCAACACCAATGGCGAAGCATTTTTCTCCGGTACCACATGGCAAGGGCGACGAACTATGCGGATTAGTGTGGTTAACTGGCGCACGACCATTACAGACATAGAACGCGCCATAACGGCCACGGCAAACGCACTGGAACAATACAGAAAATAAACAATACAAAAGGTCCAACCAATATCAAAATGCAGTATCCGACATCGTGCGCATGATAAATTTGTAACCTGCAATGGTCTGCAAAACCCGCTAGAAGAACGCAACGGGAAAAGGGAGATTCGCACTATGCGTATATTGGGTTTGGTTATTACCTCTGTGCTGGCCTTTACAGGGTGCACAACCATGCAGGGCGCAGATACGGCCCCAATAGCACCGGCAACAGAAATACAAACGCCGCAAGCCCCGCCACCAATAGCCAGTAGCAATGAGGCCCCCATTGTGGTGATGATCGGCATAGATGGTCTGCGTTGGGATGCCATAGACCGCAATCCCGCCCCCACCCTTTCCATGCTGGCCAAAAATGGTGTGCGCGCCCAGGGGCTGATCCCGGTTATGCCCAGCGTTACCTTTGCCAATTTTTACTCTATCGCCACCGGGCTTTATACCGAACACACCGGCATAATCTCCAACCTTGCCTATTCGCGCAAAATGGATCGCCTGATGGAGCGCGGCACCCATGGGACAAGCGCATGGTGGGGCGGCGAGCCAATATGGGTCACCGCAGAAAAACAGGGTTTGCGCACCGCAGCCATGTTCTGGTTAGGATCAGAAGCGAAGATTGCCGGCAAACGCCCGACCCACTGGTTCCCCTATGAGCATAACAAACCAAAGAGCGAGCGCATTGCTCAGGTGCTGGACTGGCTGGCCATGCCAGAGGAGACCCGCCCGCGCCTCATCACGCTTTATTTTCATGATGTGGACTCGGCTGAACACCGCTATGGCGTTGAGACACCCGAAGAAGCCGCCGCCATTGCCGATGTAGACAGGCATGTGGGAGACCTCGTGGCCGGGATCAGGGAATTGGGGTTGGAGAGCCGTGTAAACCTTATCATTGTTTCCGATCATGGCATGACTGAGATCAAGAAAGATGCGCTGGTTTTTCTTGATGATTATATCAACCTGGATGAGGTGATGGTGCCAAAATTTGCCAGCAGAGACGGCCCCTCTGGCGACTCGGTCCTGCACCTGTTTGTCAAAAATGGTAATGTAGATGAGGTTTATCACAAGCTGGCCAATGCACACCCGAATTTGCAAGTGTATCGACGGGGCAATCTGCCAAAACGCTGGCACCTCAATAATGCAGATCGTACCGGTGACATTGTTGCCGTGGCCTCCCCTGGCTGGATGATTTTTGCTCGCGGTTTGACCTCAAAATACGAACACGCTCCCCTGGGCATGCACGGCTATGAGCGCCATTTTCAGGATATGTATGGCACGTTCATTGCCGATGGCCCGGCGTTTCAGGATGGCATCATGGCCGAAGCCTTTGATAATGTGAATGTTTATGGCCTGATTGCTCAGGTTTTAGGGATCACGCCCGCAAAAACCGACGGCAATCTGGCAGAGGTGCGCTACATTCTGAAAGAGTAGGCCAGGTGGTAATTCTGCCGGAACGGTTTGGGGCATTTATATCCACGAAATGACACAAGCTGTCATTGCCGGATTCATTCCGGCAATCCAGTCTTGCTTTGCACCTCTTGTCTGGATTACCCGAACAAGTCGGGTAATGACAGACGGATAGAACATATACACTCTAAATACGAGGCAAAACTTGCCGATTGGCTGGCTAAGGCCTATCATTTCTGTGTCTGGGTTTTACCAGACCGTGATTCACAGGGGAAACTTCATGGGAAATTTATATTTCAGTCCAAAAGGACGCATTGGCCCGGCAGCCTTTCAACAGGCGGCGATCACACTGATCGCCATCAGTTTTATATTGAATGTGTTACCATTATTGTCATTTGGTTTGGCGGCAATCCTGGGGCTTGTCGGTATCATTTTGATCTGGCCATGGATATGCATCTGGATCAAACGCCTGCATGATGCGGGCAAATCTGGCTGGATGTTACTATTGATCCTTCTGGTCATGATAATACTCAGCATGATTGCATCGCAAGTGGTGAACATGATCGTCGGTGTGGATCAGGCGGCCTTACAGGAAGCAGCCATGAATGCCGATGGTGGCATTATGGGTATGTTTTCTGCTGTACAAACAGCATCCAAGGCCTTGATCCTGCCCAATGCAATTTCCGGTGCCATCGTTGGCTTGGTTATCGTGTTTGGTGCCAACAAGCTTTTGAAAAGTGATCCGGAAGAAAACCAGTACGGCCCGGCAGCAAGCTAAAAAACCGGTCTATACTAATAAATCAGGCGGTGCTTCGGTGCCGCCTGATTTATGGTTTCTAATAGTCTTGATCGTTTTGCGTTTGATTTTCCAGAGAGTGTCATCACCCGGTTCATTCCACTACTGTCCGGTTTAGATTTAACTTGGGTCAAAAAGAATAATAGACACAATCTGTTATGGTGAAAAAGGCTCTTCAGGACAGGATTTTTGCACCACCAACTTTTTCCTCCCCTGCCCTCATCCTGAGCTTGTCGAAGGAGC
>JAJFFQ010000017.1 GCA_021776565.1 Robiginitomaculum sp.
ACAGCCTCCTGAAACTCCTCTATGTCGGCATAAAAAACATGACAAAAAAATGGACAATGCCAATTCAAAACTGGAACTTGACCCTCTCACAACTCGCCATATACTTCGATGGGCGTTTAGATGAAATACTGGACATCTAAACCCTAACCTGACACAGAATTTTGAACAGTCTCCCAACTTGCCAACACTATACCCCCACAGCGTCCCCGGTTGGATAAGTTTGGAGTGTTTCTAACAAAGTCAAATCTCCAACACGGCGTCGTTGCGGCGCAGGCCGGAGACTGTTCAAAATTCTGTGTCAGGTTAGGATTTAGATGTCCAGTATTTCATCTAAACGCCCATCGAAGTATATGACGAGGTGGGGATAACAACCTTCTTATCCCCATTCACGCACCCAAGGGTCACTTCAGGGTAGGCGGTGACCCTTGGGCGTCCTACATGCACCCCTTAATTGACCCTTATGGCGCAACTTTTGACCCATAAACGCCCCTCATTTGACCCTTATTGTCCCTTATTTACTGGTGCTATCGCGACGGTAAACCTCGCTATATGAGCACGTGATTCTTGTGCTATCGCTTTGCTATATGAGCACACTAAAAATACTTATCCCCACCCGATCAGGAGCAGTTATAATCGTGCAATTTGGATAATGATTTCATCCAGAACATTGTTGCTGGCAATGCGCACCGTCTTCCTTCTGCGTTATTCCATTTGCACAAAATCGCTGGCCAGGCGGTTCATTTTGAACAAAACCAGGGTGTTGAAAATAATATCCATCAACACAACGATACCGGCAATGCCAAGACCCAGGATTTGAAACAGGGACAGATCCAGCTTGCCAACAATATCCAGCACCGCAAGAATAATCAGTGTAATCAGTGGGATGAGTGACAAAAACAGGTCTAACAACGGCCCATCCCTGCCAACCCTTGAAAAAGCAATCAATGCCATTTGCATGGACAAGTAGGCAAGACTGAAGGCGCCAACCACGAACATGCCAAAGGCATCTGCTGGTAAGGATAGAAACGGAATGTTTTGCAAAGAAAACAACGCGATAAACACTGAAAATACGAAGGGCGAACCCTCGCGAAATAAAAATCTTACTATTGGCATGATTACCCCCAAATACGCTATACCAATGGCCTGACCACTATACGATCAGGCCTGAGCCGTTATGCCCATGCCCCGTTATACAGCATTTTTTGCTTACAAAGCAAGAATTGCACGGGTTTACCATTGTAAGTTTTGCAAAACCTCTGTTTTGCAGGGTATTCATGCCTTGCCCTTTGCCCCATGTTTTTGGCATGATCGACCTTGATAATTCAGCCAGAGGAAAACCCATGAGCGCGCGCGATGTCATTATAGAAAAAAACTATATCAACGGTGAGTGGACTGTCGGCAACGGGGAAAAAATAGCCGTCATCAATCCCTCAACTGAACAACCCATTGGCCATTTTCATGAAACCAGTGCCGATGATGTCGATCGGGCGGTTAGCGCCGCAAACGCCGCATTTGCCGGATGGAGCGCCCTTACAGGTGCACAGCGTGCCACGTATATGCGCAAAATAACTGCCGCGATCCGCGCGCATCTGGATGACCTGATTGTCATGCAAATGGCCAATTGCGGCAAGCCCCGGGCCGAGGCCGAGGCGGATATTGTCGGCAGTGTGGACTGCATTGATTATTTTGCCACCCGCGCCGAGGAACTTGATGCCCGCCAGCAAATGCCGGTTGATTATGATATTCCGGGCTATCGTTCGACCACGCGAATGGAGCCAATGGGGCCGGTGGGCTTCATACTCCCATGGAATTTTCCCATGAAAATCTGTTCCTGGAAACTGGGGCCAGCCCTGGCAGCGGGGTGTACTGTGGTCATCAAACCGTCCGAGATCACCCCTTTCACCGACACCTTCTGGGGCAAGGCAGCAGAACTGGCGGCGCTGCCACCTGGCGTACTGAATGTGGTCAACGGTCGTGGAGCCATCACCGGTGCTGCATTATCATCACATCCCGGGCTGCGCAAAATTTCGTTCACTGGCTCAACACGCACCGGCAAAACGATCATGAAAGCGGCGGCGGACGATGTGAAAAACATTGGCCTGGAACTTGGTGGTAAATCGCCCATACTGGTCTTTGAAGATGCCGATCTTGATCTTGCCGCCCGCCTTGCTGCCGAGGGTGTGTTTTATAATTCAGGCCAGTGCTGCAATGCCACAGGCCGATTGCTGGTTCATGAAAGCATCAAGGAAACCCTGGCAACAAAAATAGAAGAACTATGCAAGGCGGTTGTGTTGGGTGTGCCTGATGCGCCAAACATGACCATGGGGCCACTGGCCTCAAAACCGCAATATGACAAGGTCACTGGCTATCAGGATATTGCTCGTCAGGAAGGCCTGAACTGTCGCACCGGCGGGGGCCGTGCGGCGCAGTTCAATACCGGCTATTTTGTCGAACCGACGCTCTATACCGATGTGCCAAAATCATCGCGCCTGTGGAACGAGGAAATTTTTGGGCCAGTTCTGTGTTTGCGCAGTTTTTCCAGCGAGGCCGAAGCCATTACCGAGGGCAATGACACCGAATACGGCCTGGCGGCCACGATCGTCACAGAAGACGAGACCCGCGCCGAACGGGTGGCGGCACAGCTTGACGCCGGTCACGTCTACACCAATGTTTCGGTTGCCATACCGCCAGAAACCAGTTGGGGTGGTTTCAAGCAATCAGGCATTGGGCGAGAACTTGGCCCGTGGGGACTTGCCGGTTTTCTTGAAGTTAAAACAGTGACTTCAAGAAGTTAGGATCAGCGCCCGCGCTTTATTTTTCGCCTATCTTCTTGATTTTCATCAAACAAATCTGCCAATTGTTCAGTAATGGCACCGCCAAGTTGTTCAGCATCGGTCAGGGTCACGGCGCGGGAATACCAGCGGGTGACATCATGGCCGATGCCAATGGCGATCAATTGCACATCGGAATAGGTTTCAATCTCGGCAATAACCTGACGTAGATGTGTCTCAAGATAACCGCCCGGATTATGTGACTGGGTGGTGTCATCCACCGGGGCACCGTCCGAGATCACCATCAAAATGCGCCGCGCTTCGGGGCGAGCCTGCAAGCGTGAGTGCGCCCATAACAGCGCCTCACCATCAATATTTTCTTTGAGCAAACCTTCGCGCATCATCAGACCCAGATTGTTCTTTGCCCGGCGCATGGGTACATCGGCGGCCTTGTAAATAATATGGCGAAGGTCGTTAAGACGGCCCGGGTTCAGGGGTTTGTTCGCGACCATCCAGTCTTCCTTTGACTGACCGCCTTTCCAGGCGCGGGTGGTGAAACCCAGTATCTCAACCTTGACGCCGCAACGCTCCAGCGTTCGCGAAAGAATATCTGCGCTCAAAGCCGCAATCATGATCGGGCGACCACGCATAGAGCCTGAATTATCAAGCAGCAAGGTCACAACAGTGTCGCGAAAGTCAGTCTCTGTTTCTTCCTTGAATGAAAGCGGTGACAAGGGATCAATGATAACCCGGGTAAGGCGTGCAGGATCCAGAACGCCCTCCTCCAGATCAAAAACCCACGAGCGTTGTTGCTGGGCCATCAACCGCCTTTGCAGTTTGTTGGCCAGACGAGCCACCGCACCGCGCAGCTTGTCCAGTTGCCGATCCAGATACCCGCGCAAGCGTTCCAGTTCTGGTGGTTCGCACAAGTCCTCGGCGCGGATTTCCTCATCATGTTTGTTGGTGAAAACATGATAACTTGCACCATCGCCGCCGCCGGGTTGATAGTTCGGGCGAACGGGCAAGTCTTCGCCAGCACCATCTTGAGCATCATCAATATCGCTTTGCTCATCCAGCAAAGCCGCTTGTTGCTCGGATTCGTCACCCTCGCCCTGATCGGCAGAGCCATCGGGGGGCATTTCTTCGTTCTCGCCCGGGTTATCCTCGCCGTCTTGCGCGTTGGGATTGCCTTCATCGTCCTCAGAATTTTCGTCTTCTGATGGCTCGGGTAAAGTCTGCATATCGCCAAGGTCAAGATCATTCAACAATGCCCTGGCCAGTTCGGCAAAGGCGCGTTGGTCAGCAAGCCCTCCGCGCAACTCATCAAGGGCTGCGCTAGCTTTTTTCTCTATCTCACCACGCCATAAAGCCAGCAGACCTTGCGCCTCTTTTGGTGCTGGCACACCGGTGATGCGCTCCCGGGCAATCAGCGCAACCGCATCGGCCAGAGGCGCAGTCTCACGTGTCGTCAGGCTGGAAAACCCACGTTTTGCACAACGCTCCGCAAGGGCAGCGTGCATATTCTTGCCAGCCCCTTTAAGAGCCGCCGCGCCAAGGGTTTCGCAACGCACCTGCTCCAGGGCTTCAAACACTTCCTTACCTTGCGGATTACCGGGAATGAGTTGTGCATGGGTGCAGGCATTATGATGGGCAAGGCGTAGTGCCAGCGCATCGGCTTGACCCCGCGCCGCAGCAATGGTTTTTGCATTGGGTTTAGGCGGTGGCACGGGCAAAGTAACCGCATCATCAATCAGTGCCGCCTGATCGCCGCCAAAACGCACATCAAGCGCACGTTTGCCAGATAACGCCCGGGTGGTGGCCCCCAGGGCGCGCTTGAATGCGTCGTTTCGGGATTCGCGTGTCGTCATTGAGGCTATGCGACTTGCACCCGTGCGGCGCTTTCGGGCAGGTCTTGCGCAAAGGCGCGCTGGTAGAACTCGGATATGGCCGGGCGTTCCATCTCGTCACACTTGTTGAGGAATGTCAGGCGAAACGCTTCGGCGGTATCGCCGCCAAATATGGCCGTGTTCTCCGCCCAGGTCAGCACGGTGCGCGGTGACATAACCGTTGAAATATCGCCATTCATAAAGGCGTTTCGGCTCATGTCGGCAACCCGCACCATGGCCTTGACAACTTCACGACCTTGCGCGTTTTGCATGTCCGGCATTTTGGCAAGGATAATGCCTTCCTCAACATCATGTTCCAGATAATTCAGCGTGGCCACAATAGACCAGCGATCCATCTGCCCCTGATTGAGTTGCTGCGTGCCATGGTATAGCCCGGTGGCATCGCCCAGACCCACCGTATTGGTGGTGGCAAACAGGCGAAAATACGGATGTGCCCGAATGACCTTGTTCTGATCCAGCAGGGTCAGTTTGCCCGAGGCTTCCAAAATGCGTTGAATGACAAACATCACATCGGGGCGCCCGGCATCATATTCGTCAAACACCAAAGCCACCGGGCGTTGCAAAGCCCAGGGCAACAGGCCTTCACGAAATTCCGTCACCTGTTGTCCTTCTTTTAGAACGATGGCGTCCTTGCCGATAAGGTCAATGCGGCTGATGTGGCTATCAAGGTTGACCCGCACCATGGGCCAGTTCAGCCGTGCGGCCACCTGTTCAATATGAGTGGATTTACCGGTGCCGTGATAGCCCTGCACCATGACCCGGCGATTATGGGAAAACCCTGCCAGAATGGCCCGCGTGGTCAACGGGTCAAACTTATATGCCGTATCCAGATCAGGCACCAGTTCATTGGGCGCAGAAAATGCCGGAACCTGCTCCTTGCTATCAAAATCAAAGGTTTTGGCTACGGAAACTTTTGTATCCGGTGCCCAAATAGGAAAAGCGGGGTCGTGCTCAGACATATTTCTACTCTTATTTTACTTGGCCCTTCTATGCGCCACTACGGGCTATGCATCAAGCCAGACGAGACGTTTTCAAGACCTGATAGGCACGAATGACCTGCTGCAAGCGTTCTTCGGTTGAGCGGTCGCCCTTATTGGCATCGGGGTGAAACTGTTTGACCAGTTTCAGATAACGTGCCCGCACCAGCTTTGGCCCGCTATCATAGTCCAGACCAAGGCTATCCATCGCCAGAGATTGCAAACGACCAAGGCTGCGTTTGCGGGCGCTGGCTTCACCGGCGGCTTTTTCGCCCATAATGCCAAACGTGTCCTTGAACCGTACCGATGAATTGCCTTGACCTTTGCCGTCCAGGTTGCGGTTCATGTTCCAGGTCGGGCGATTGCCGGTGGACTGATCGGCTTGATAGGAACGCACAGCGCCATCACTCATGCCATGGAAAAAATTCCAGGTTTTGTTGTATTGAGCGGCATGCTTTTTGCAAAAAAAGAAAAATTCATTGATTTTGTCTGGTGATTGCGGTGCCTTGCAATCGCCTTTGGAGACACAACCATCCCACTCACAGGTCTGATCGCCCTTTTTGGCGTCGTCCTTGCCTGGCGGTTTGACCCGTATGTCAAAAAGCTTCGGCTCGTATTCAAAATCATCATCCATGACCCCATATAGGACAGAGCATTTACTAACGTCTATGGGGCAATACACCTATGTCAGGCATGGCAACACAAATAGAGGCAAAACTTGAGCGCGTCTTTGCGCCCCAATCCCTGATTGTCCGCGATGTTTCGGCGAGCCATGCCGGCCATGCAGGGGCAAGACCCGGCGGGAATACACATTTTGAAGTAGAGATTACTACCGCCGCTTTTGATGGCCTGAGCCGTATCGCCATGCACCGCGCCGTTATGGCTGAACTAGGCGATGAATTCGCTGGCTCACTTCATGCGCTAAACATCAAGGCCAAGGGGGTGGGCTAATCGGTTGCTGTCTATTCATTCTCACATTACAGTAATTATAGGGTGTGAATGTGGCAAGATACATAACTTTATAATCCGGACAATAATCCGTAACCAGCGTGCTTTAGTTTAACCCCTTCAGAATATAATCGGCAAGCAAGTCATTCGTGTGTGAAGACTGATTGTAATTGCCGCCTGTGAGCACGACGATGGCATTTTGCTCTTTGAGGAGGATGACTTTCTGCCCGCCATTCCCTGACATTTGCGGGATTTCAAAGCGTCTGTCTCCAGTCGGCACCAAATAGCGCAGCCAAAAGAAATATCCGTATGGTGTGTCGCCAATCATGGATTGTGCATCTGTCATATAATCTATCCATTCACCAGATACGACTGCAATGTCATTCCACTCGCCCCGCCTGTCTAACAGTATTCCAATTTTCATCATGTCGCGCGGACGCAGCCACGCTTGCGTAAAATTGTCGATATTCGAATGATCGGGTCTAAAGTCCCATTGATAGTCAGTGATACCGAGAGGTGTGAATAAAAACTCATCAGCAAATTCTTTTAGCGATTTGCCAGTAACTTTTTCAATGATGCGACCGACGAGGACAACATTGCCCGAACAATATGACCCAGTAGTTCCGGGTTCGCTCGACATGGGAAGATCCACCATGAACCGAGCCCAATCTTGCGCAGAGGCCATCTTGCTTTCATTGCCCGGAGAATCCCCATCCCAATCATTGCAATCAAAACCAGATTGCATGCTCAAAAGGTCTTCAACCGTTATCGCCCGTTTGCCTTTATCGATATTCTGAATATCGGAATATTCATCAAAGTAAGGCAAAACAGCTTCGTTGACGGACGGAATCAGCCCTTGGTCAACGGCGATACCTGCCAGAATGGCCATCAGCGATTTTGTAGCGGATCGAAGTTGGTGTTGTTTCTTACGGTCATATTCATAGAAATATTCCTCATAAACAAGCGCGCCATCGTGATAGACGAGTATGCTTTGCGTATATGGATACGCTTCACCATAGATCGAATTAGTCATGGCAACCAATTGAACCGCGAGAGGATTATCCGCCTGAATTGCTCTGCTGGGAATGCCATCATTTAATTTCGGTGGGGCTTTATAGGTATACGGGATAGCTACATTTTCCGGCTTTGCGATCCAGATCGAGGACGGTAGTGTTTGGTTGCTGTCGAGCAAGGCATAGATGGGGTTCTTAGTGGCGGCGTCACCCTTGTTTTCACGGTAGCCCAATATGCTTCCGCTTTTGTCTCGCACGAACTCCACCTCAACATCGCCGGCGTTCAAGAACACATCCCCCCGAGTGGGTTTCAATGGATACCGCGCGCCATTGATGGTGGCGTACAGAATTTCGCGTTTTGGCCCCGCAACCATGATAAGAGTGCTATCGTTTTGATACTCGTAGAGACCTTCATATTCTGCCAAGGGTCGCTGGTTTGTTGAGCATCCAGTAAGGAATGTCACAAAAATCAAATATATAAACGATTTCATTTTGCACCTCTGTTAGGGTCTATACTATTCAAGTTACGATGGTACAGGAATCGAAACTATTCATTACCGTAACTGTAATGCTATCGCGCATCCATTTTCAACTCGATACGGCGGGTGTGGGCGAAAGCCCCCGCGGGCGGCCTTTGGGCAGGATGGCGATGATCCGGATCAGATTGTTGTCGGTCTCATAGACAATTCTATATTGCTTATAGACAAGACTACGTAGGCTTTGAGCATCCTTGTCGAGTTTCGGATCATGGTAACTTGGCCCCAATTGCGGGTATTCCAGCAATACGGATATGGTCGTTCGCAAATCCTCCATAAATAACAGAGCCTGTTCCAGACCCCAGTTTTCCATGCCGTATTCAAGGATTTCCTTAAGATTCTTCTCGGCCTCCGGCATATAGAAAATGCGCATTAACTGTCCATGCGTTTTTTTGTGGCCTCGCTTTGCCAGTCAAGAAGCTGCTGGCGCAAACGTGCGTAAACATCTTGATCCGGCGATCCTTCGCCCCGGCGGGCTTGGGCCAGGCCTTTTTTGATACGCTCGACCATCCAGGGTTCCAGCTCAACATCAAGAGCAGGATAATCTTCAGCCGCTATCAAAACCCCGACCCTGCGTCCGTGTTTGGTGATTTCGACGGGGCCGCGCTGCGCCTTGTCGAGCAGTTCGCCAAAATTCTGTTTGGCTTTGGCTGCTGTTACCTTTTCCATGACACATCTCCATTATTGTCCATAATGGACAAAATAGACAAATTGTCAACACAACCGGCATCCTGCTTTATCCCGTCTATAGTTGGGACGTATTTTTTTAAGCGTCAAACGCCAAAGAATTAACCGCCCTGAAACATAGCCGGCCCTACCGCGCATCCATTTTCAACTCTATCCGGCGATTGCGGGCCAGAGCTGCGCTGGAGCGACCACGATCTATGGGATGAAATTCACCAAAACCGGCAGCGACCAGGCGTTTGGGCGGCACCCCGGCGCGGATAAAAAATTTCACCACAGAAATTGCCCGTGCGGCCGACAGCTCCCAGTTGGAGGCATAGCCGGTGCGGATAGGTATGTTGTCCGTATGACCATCAACCCGGATAACCCAGTCAATATCGGCGGGAATTTCTGTCGATACGGTGATAATAGCCGCCGCGATTTGCGCCAATGATTGTTCGCCCGCCGGGTTCAGCTCCGCCGAGGCGGAGGCAAACAACACATCGGTTTCAAAAACAAAGCGATCACCCACCACGCGCACACCCTCGCGATCACCCAGAACCTCCAGCAAGCGACCAAAAAATTCGGATTTATAACGCGCCAGTTCTGAAACTTTTTGCGCCAGTGCGGCGTTAAGGCGTTTGCCCAGATTAACGATCCGGGTTTTTTGCTCTGCGTCCTTTTTCTCGGCCGCCTCCAGCGCCGCATTCAGCGTCGCCAGTTGTACGTTGAGCGCCGCGATTTGTGCGGCCAGCACAGCAATTTCATCACGCGCATTTTGCGATATTTCCTTTTCGGCATCCAGTGCGGTTTGTATGTCAGTTGATGCGGTTAGTGTGTTGGCCAGGGTTTCTTGCAACGCATCCATTTCACTGTTTTTTTGCTCTAATGTGACCAGCAGCAGAGTGATGCGTTCCTGTGCGCTTTTGTTTTTGTCTTCTTCCAACGCCAGCATATTGGCCAGGTCTGACAGGCGCGTGTTCAGCCGCGCCAGTTCTGCATCACGGTTAGAAAGTGCACGCCCAAGGGTGAACTGCGCGGCGATAAACAGTGATAATAAAAACACCACCACCAAAAGCAGCGTAGCCAGCGCATCGACAAACCCGGGCCAATAATCCTCGGCCCCGGCGCCGCGCCGCGATAATCGCGGGCCAGCCATTACGGTTGGTCACCCCGTGATAAGGTAATCATGGTTTTGGTGAGGATTTTTATCTCCTCACGTACAGCCTCTATGCCTATGACGCGATGTTCCTCGCTTTGGCGAATAACTTTTTCCAGCGCCGCTATATTTTCTGCCGCCTGTTCCAGCAAGGCCGATGTATAGGCAGGACTGCCCGGATCGGCCTCTTTACCAGCCACCGCAACGCGGCTGATGGTGGCAATCCAGTCTTCAATTTCGTTAAAAAACCGGTTTTGTGATTGCCCGGCTTGCAAATCCAGAAAACCAATAACCAGCGAGCCAGCCAACCCAAAAAGAGACGAGGAAAACGCGGTACCCATGCCTTTGATAGGCTCTTCCAGGGCTTGCATGAGTTTTAGAATATCTTCCTCACCACCTGCAGAACCAGACAGCGCACTAACCGCAGCACCAACAGAACTGACCGTCTGCAACAACCCCCAAAATGTGCCAAGCAGACCCAGAAAAATCAAAAGTCGACCAAGATAGCGGGTGATCTCGCCCGATTCGGCCATACGCGATGACACCGCATCCAGAATAGATCGCGTGGAGGCAGAGGATAATTTCAAATGCCCCGGTGTTTCTGATAGCAACACCGCCATAGGCGCGATCAGCCCCGGTGGACGATGCAAATTTGAAAAATCATTGGCCGCGGTCAGGCGCCGCACCCAACGCGCCGCCGGGCCAATGGCCAGGGTCTGTCGAAATGTGTAAAGCACAGCAATGACGAACACCACAATGATAAGACCGTTAATGGCACGGTTGCTCTCGAAGGCCATCAATATCTCTGTCTGCAAGGCGTAAACCAATGCCCCGACAAGGGTTAGAAACCCCAGCATCCAGGTTAAATACTGCCCAGGCCCGGTAAACCGTATTTTGTTCGTGTTGGCATTACTCATAAAAATCCCCACGATTTTAGGGTCTGTACCCAACTGGATTACACACTGTAGCGGTTATCGTGTCAGATTTTAGGCGGCTTTGCACGCGCCGATTTTTCTTTTATCAGGTTTGCAGATTATGAACGTATCAGACGTTCAACGTAATTAGGGTCTGGACTCAATTGGATTACACAATATTCAGCCAGCTTGTCACACTGGCTACACCATTGCTCATGCAGTGCTTGGTGATTAACGCCCTACAAATGGCTTGATAGTGAATTACGCTGAAATAACCAGACCCGTACGGCGCTGGCCAGCCCGCTTTTTTCAGCATTTGCTTCACGGGATTTATCAATTTCTGCAACCAGACGCGCCACTGGCTTGCCTTCTTCTATTGCGGCACGCTCCAGAGCTGCCCAAAACTCGGACTCAAGCGCCAGCGATGTGCGGTGACCGGCAATTGAAAGAGATTTTTTATTAAGCATTGTCAGCTTTCCATTTTTAACAAACAGTAATCGTTATTCATTGAATTCGACAATATTATGTAAATAATCTCAAGATTAAAGTCCATAATTAGCGCAAATAATAACAATATTTCTCACAACATAAACAACATTTTCGTTAAAAAATTTTCACAAAATAGTTGTTTTTTTGTGGTAATATCTTCTTCATAATTTTATTCTTAAAAATAAGAGTATACCCAGTAGAAAAATACCATACTGTGACAAATTGTCGCAAGTAAATACGGCCAAATTTGTTGAATAAATATTATAGCCGGTTGAATGTTTTGATGAAAAATTGATATTCATCCGTACTTTTGCACTGGCCGGGTAAAGCAGAAGTCAAATGCCATTTCGATTGGTCAAGATCAGCAAACCAGGTATCCCCTGGCAGATCAGCATCAATTTCAGTCAGATAAACCCGATCCGCAACGGGTAATGCCAGCTCATAAAGCATGGCACCACCTATGACAATTATTTCACTGACACCGCAAACCCGTGCCAATGCCTTACCTCGTGTATGCATATCTCCAAACTCGGTAAAACACTCGGCACCTGCCGCGCGAAAGGCCTTGTCCCGTGTCAGCACCAGATTATTTCGCTCTGGCAAGGGTTGAACGTGTAAGGATTCCCAGGTTTTACGACCCATGAGCACCGGTTTGCCCTTTGTTGTTCGTTTGAAATGCGCCAGTTCGGATGGAATATGCCATGGCATTTTTCCTTCAAAACCAATAACACCATTTCTGGCACGGGCAACAATCAATGAGAGACGTATTTTATCTTTTGAACTCATGAGTTAAACTTGAACCTGCCAAACGGGGAAATAATATGCCTGCTCTTATCACGCGCATCGGCGCGATCAAATGGACACTGGTTTATATTGCCATCATTCCCTTGGTGAACTGGTCATTTACCTGGGCACCAAATTTTACGCTTGTCGAAGGGTGGTCATTTAATCCGGTAACAGTGGTAACCGGACTGGTGCTGGTGGTGCGAGACTTTGCCCAGCGCGAAATCGGACACCGGGTGTTGATCGCCATGGTGGTTGCCCTGGCGCTCACGGTTTGGCTGGCGGGGCCGCAACTGGCCCTGGCATCGGGCGCTGCTTTTGCCATTGCTGAACTGGTGGACTGGGCGATATTTACATTCACCAAATGGCCGCTATCGCGCCGGGTGTTTGTTTCCAGCCTCATCGCCGCACCGATCGATAGCGTGGCTTTCCTCTATGGAGCCAATTTTATCCGTACCGGATCGTTTACCCTGGCCAATATCGTCATGTCTGTGGCGGGAAAAATGGTCGGCGCTGTTGTGGTGTCATGGGTAGTCTGGCGCGGCGAGCAGCGTAAAATCTAAACCGCGACCCTGGCGGCGATATGCGGGTGCGGGTCATAACCGTTCAGTGTGAAATCATCATAGGTAAAGGCAAAAATATCTTTGATCTGTGAGTTCATCACCATATGCGGCAAAGTGCGTGGCGCACGGCTTAATTGTTCTTCGGCCTGATCCAGATGATTAAGATAGAGATGCAAATCGCCAAAGCTGTGAATAAATTCACCGGGCTTTAATCCCGTAACCTGTGCCATCATCATGGTCAGCAACGCATAAGATGCGATATTAAACGGCACGCCCAGAAATATATCGGCAGAACGCTGGTAAAGCTGACAGGATAGTTTTCCCTCCGCCACAAAAAACTGAAACAGGCAATGGCAGGGCGGTAAAGCCATGGTGTCCACATCGGCAGGATTCCATGCCGATACAATGATACGGCGCGAATGGGGGTTATCCCGTATTTGCCCGATGGCCCCGCTTATCTGGTCGATCAAGCGCCCATCCGGCGCTGCCCAGCTACGCCATTGCTTGCCGTAAACCGGGCCAAGCTCACCATTCTCATCGGCCCAGTCATCCCATATGCGCACGCCATTTTCGCGCAAATAGGCAACATTTGTGCTGCCTTTCAGAAACCATAAAAGTTCATGGATTATAGATTTCAGGTGTAGCTTTTTGGTGGTCAGCACCGGAAAGCCATCACCAAGGTCAAAGCGGATTTGCCGACCAAACACGCCGCGCGTCCCCACGCCAGTGCGATCGGTGCGCTCGACACCATGCTCATAGACATCTCGCAAAAGATCCAAATATGGCTTCATGACCAACTCCTGACGCTCTGATATACTGATTCCCGCATTGCGCCGCAGAGCCATTTGCATCAGAGGCAGATCGCGCCTAAACTGGTTGCAGACAGAACAAAGTTGGGAAGGTTTTTTTATGATTGTCATTGTGTCCCGCTTAACCGGTGGAGACCGGATAACCGCCTGACCGCATTATCCATTTGCTCCAGTTCCGGTTGATAGTTGACGTGTTTTTCCACGGGCAAAACATCCGGCATAGCTATACTGTTTTTTCTGTGTATGCGCCTGAAGGCGTTATACCAATCTGGTGCAAAACCAATGACATTACAAATTCCTGATCTGGCCGATTTTGGCTGGAATTCTCATTTTTATACTCAACTTGACCAGGCAGTTCATGCCTCTGCCATTCCTGTTCGGGTAATGGCGGTACATCGTAATGGTCTTGAAATTGCTGCGCCGGGCATGGAACGGCTAATCCCTGCCTTTAATGCAGACAATCCCGATACCCAGAGCATTGCCACGGTGGGCGACTGGCTGCTTATAGACCCTGAAACGTTTCGACCCGTACATTTGTTAGCACGAAAGAGCCTGTTCAAACGCCGGGCCGCAGGCACCTCTGGCAAGGTACAACTTATCGCCGCCAACATTGATACCCTATTCATCGTCACATCCTGCAATCAGGATTTCAACATTGCCCGGCTTGAACGCTATCTGGTTCTGGCACGTGAGGCGGATGTTATGCCGATTGTGGTCATCACCAAGGCGGATTTGACACAAACGCCCGAAGATTATGTCCGCAACGCTGCCCGGTTATTACCCGGATTGTTGGTGGAGATCATCGATGCTCGGGATACAGACAATGTTGCCTGCCTGTTGCCCTGGGTTGCACGGGGGCAGACGATCGCTCTTGTTGGTTCATCCGGTGTTGGAAAATCAACGCTGGTCAACACTCTGACCGGCAAGGGCCAGATTGCCACACAGGCGATCCGTGGTGATGACGCCAAGGGACGGCATACAACAACCGGACGATCGCTTCATTCTCTGCCGGATGGTGGCTGGATACTGGACACACCGGGTATGCGCGAATTGCAACTGACCGATGTCAAGGCAGGTATTGACGATGTATTTGCCGATATTGTGACGCTGGCCCAGGCGTGCCGGTTTAGCAATTGCCAGCATGAGACAGAACCAGAGTGCGCCATTCGTACGGCGATCAAGGAAGGTATTTTTGATGAAAAACGCCTCAAACGCTGGCAAAAACTGGTTGCCGAAGAAGCCCATAACACAGCAACAAACGCCCAGCGCCGGGCCAGCGATCGTGCATTTGGCAAAATGATAAAAGGTGCCTTAAAAGACAAGCGACGCCTGGATGGGGAATAATTCGGAATCGTCTGCATGATTTGGTCACAATATGAGTGCATGACGAAGTTCTGGTTTTCGGATACACTACCACTCTCACCAGCAAGAGAAAACTCATGACTAACCCGGCAATTGACAAACAGAATGCGCCAGCAAACCCGCATCAGTTTGTGGCAATCGATTATCTGTTTTTGGCAATCACTGGTGCTGTATCTGGCGGGGCATTATGGCTGATCGGGGATGACAAGGTCGTTGATGATGGGTTGAAATTACAACTTGCCGCTTTTGTGCTCTCTTTCGCTGCCGGGTTTTACCTTTTATGGCGCCGTGAAAATATTGCTTCCCGGTTGGGTTTTGTTTTTTTACAAGCCTTGCTTTTGGCCGGACTAACCTGGTTAAGCCTTTGGAACAGTGACCATAATGATTCCGCCCCTATGATATTTTGGATGTTGGTTGGTGGCCCCCTGATGGGATTTTTAATGGCCGCCTTTGCCCGTGCCAGTTTTCGCCAACGCCGCCTTTTCTGGCCGTATAAAGCTCTGTGGCAATCCGGTTCATCCATTCTCGCAGACACACTGATTGCGGGCGCTGTCGGCGTTGCCGCCATTGGTTTTGTTGCGTTATGGGGGGCAGCGTTTAAGTCTTTTGGCATGACGTGGGCGGCAACAATTGCGCATAGTCCAGCCTTCCTTTTACCTCTGGGTGGTGCCACCGCCGGACTGGCGGCTGGGTTGGCGCGCAGTAATGCCCGGCTGGGTGAGGCTGTGCGCAGCATCTTGCTGATCGGATGCCGGATAGGCCTGCCGCTTGCCGCCTTGTTTTCACTGGTTTTTGCCTTTGGTCTTATTGGTGGTGGTGCTGCCAGCCTTGAAAAAGTGCCATTAACCCCTGCGGGCCTTTTGCTGGCCCTGGCTTTAATGTCCGAGTTGGTTTTTAACGGCGTATATCAGGATGGTGCCAAAACACCGCCGCGCTGGTTGCGTATTTCAACCTGGGTAGCATTGATTATTCTGCCTGTTTATACTGTTGCCGCTGCGGCGGCATTGTGGATGCGGGTGGATGCCTACGGCCTTACACCGTCGCGCATGATTGCCCTTATCGCGCTTACCCTGACGGCCAGCTATACAATTTTATTACTGGCGGGCCTGGTCAGCGAAATTATGGCGCGCCGTTTCACTGGCTGGATGCCGCCAGTGGCAAAACTGAACACGGTTATGGCGATTGTGTGGATGCTCACACTGGTGTTGATGCAAACGCCGCTTCTTGATCCTGTCGGGGTTTCGGCCCGCAATCAGGCCGGACGTTTACTTAGTGGCAAAGTAACAGCCGAAACGTTCGATTTCGGGTTTTTACGCTTTGAACTGGGCCGCCCCGGCAAGCGGGCGTTTGAGCAGTTGGCAAGCATGGATGATCCGGCCATTGCCGTCGGCATTGCCCGCGCCAATGCCGCCGACAGTTATTGGGATTATGAACATCCCGAATTTATGGATGAGATTACCCAAACCGGCCTTGCGGCCAAAGAGCAAGCCCTTTTTTATATCAATATGCTTTTGGCTCCTGCAGATATGGTGATGGGAACCGCAAATGATTTTGATTACGGCGCGCTTGCCTATGGCAAAGGTGAAACAGGGGAAAAAGCTTTTGAAGCCTTGGGAAAATGGGCCGAAAGCATAGAACCTGCTGATACTGGCCCGGTACGGATATTGCGTACCCGCGTTGGACAGGGGATCATCGCAGCACAATTGGCAAAATCGCTGGAAGGCTGGCAGGTGGCACACGAAGCGGCGCAAAAATCTGATGAGAATTTCAAAAACAGTATCAATTCGAGCCAATGGAAAGTGGGCCGGCTTGGCGCAATGGCAACCAAAGATAGGGCTGTGCGTGAATTGTTTGAAAAACGCACGCGTAATAATGAAGATATTCCCTCGGCTACAGCCATGTTGACACTTTTATATGCGAGCGCCCAAGTGGATGAAATGGATGAGCAGCATTTAACCAGCCTTAAATCATTGATAGGCGATGCCCCCTGGTTCGATCCACAAAAGATTGGCAAATTTGCCGAACAGGATGCCTGGCTGATTGTCATGCATGCCAATCACGATTTTGAGTTTCAGGAAAAGGTGTTGGCGGCTATCGAGCCACGCGCCCTTGCCGGTGAATTTGATGGTCGCCGCTATGCCCGTCTTTATGACACGCTGGCACGGGCAAAGGGTAATCCACAACGTTATGGAACAAAAACCCTGTGCGAGGATAAACACCGGGTGGCCGATATTACCGAAAACCCCGAGCAGGTTGATGAACGCCGTGCGCAAATGGGGCTGGCGCCATTGGCGCAAACGCTGGCGCAACAAAATGCGCGCTTTGGGGCGTGCAACCATTAGCGCATGTTGATGTTCAGGACTTGTATATTCTACCACAGTATACCAATTGAGTTGGTGTTCGATCCTGACCTTGATCTTTGGAAAACCACACAATGACACAAAATGCCAATAGTCTTGTAGAAAAGTCTCTGCCCACACACGCGGTCAGCAATAGGTCGCTTTTACCACCCTGGCCGCAATATTATGAAGAAGCCACATTTGCCATGGGTTGTTTCTGGGGTGCAGAACGCCTCTTTTGGCAAGCGTCTGGCGTCTGGGTAACCATGGTTGGGTATGCGGGTGGGGATGATAATCCTGCACCAAACTACACATCTGTATGCTCTGGCGAAACCGGGCATGCCGAAGTGGTACGAGTGATTTATGACCCGGCAATCATAACCTATAAACAACTTTTGCAAATATTTTGGGAAAGCCACAATCCGACCCAGGGTATGCGCCAGGGCAATGATATTGGTTCGCAATACAGATCAATGATCTTTGCCCGCAATAATGAACAAATGAGCCTTGCGCAGTCTACAAAAGACCGGTTTCAGCAAAGTCTTGCTGCCAAAGGGATGGGAGACATTACAACAGAGATTGTGCCTACAACACATTTTTATTATGCAGAAGAATACCACCAGCAATATCTGGCCAGGAACAAGGACGGTTATTGTGGCCTGAAAGGCACCGGAATAGCATGCGCCATATAAAATCATTAGGGCAATAAAATGAGTGTTTATCCCTCTTTGAAAAACCCGGCTTATCTGGAAGACCTGTTTTTGCAGTTTCCACGTGGCACCGGGCCATTGATCGCTTTTCATGATGCGGTTTTGCGCAATGATGACAGCCCCCTGTCCATTGCTGAACGGGAGATTATTGCAGCACTGGTCTCCGGTGTTAATGCTTGTGATTTCTGCTTTGGGGCGCACAAAACCATGGCCATGGCGTTTGGCCTTGAGGAAGAAACCATTACGGCACTGGTCGAGGATATTGATAGTGCTCCGATTGATGAAAAACTGAAACCGATCCTGCGATATGTGCGCAAACTGACCCTGACACCTTCAAAAATGGTGCAAGGTGATGCGGATGCTGTTTTTGCCGCCGGATGGTCAGAAGAGGCCTTGCATGATGCAGTGCTGGTCTGTGCGCTCTTTAACTTTATGAACCGGGTATTGGATGGCTCTGGCATTAGCCCCAAACCGGCTTTTGAAAAACCCGATGCAGATGCCCTGAAAGCCAGACAGACAAGCACCTATAGTGGCTGGGCACGCGGGGCAGGGATTATCCCATAAATCATGATTTCCAAATCGCTTACCCATAATCAACGCACTGTGCGGGTGCTGTTCTGGCTGACCCTGCTAATGGTGCTGGGTTTGTCGCTTTGGCCCAACCCGTTCAATACCCACAGCTTTCATATTTCTGACAAGGTCGGTCACTTTCTTGCCTATCTTGCCCTGGGGGGGCTTGTGGGTGTGGGCTGGCCTGTCAAAGGGGTGCGTCATGTTCTGACGGCCCTTATCGCACTGATAATCCTGGGTGGGATAATCGAGATTGCCCAGACCATACCCTGGATTGGCCGCACGGCGTCATGGCTTGATCTGTTGGCCGACGCTCTTGGTGCACTCACCGGACTAACGGCCAGCAGACGATTATTCCGCAGATGAACCGCCCGCCGCATTTGCCTTTTATGGAAGGTTCCCCGCAGTTTGTTCCAGGTTTGCGCCGTATTGAACAATCAAACTGGCTTGTTCCTGATACTGAATGCGAGGCGGCATTACCCCAAAAGCACGAACTTTTCCAAACCCGGTTATCAGAGGTTTTTGGACAAACCGATGCCTCTCGCCCGGCGCAAGTTGAGGCAACGCAAATGGTTTGTGCCGCATTGGGTGTGCCTCTTCCTGCTAACAGGGAGGCACCGTTATTGGCTGTGTCCAGACTGATCTCTGATGATTTGTGCCTGATGGAAAAGCAGGATAGTGGCTGGATTTTAACGGCGGCATCCCTGTGCTCACCGACACATTTTTCACTGGCCAGAGTGCTGGGTGGCTCAATGGCCGGACTGCATAAACCTGTACCTGACGGTGCGCCTGCCCTATCGGGAAAAATCGAGATGATGTTTGACCGAATTGCTCCGGGGCTAGTGATTGAACGGTTTAACTGGACTGTTCAGGCCGGGGCCATGCGCTTTATGCCAGACGCTGCCCCTATGCGCGCTCTGGCGGCGCAAACCCCGCTAAAGGATTGTGGCCGGGTTTTGCATTTGCGCGTTGAACGTCAAACCATTGTACGTTTGCCCAAAACTCGGGCCGTTCTGTTTTGCATACGGGTGTGCATAGATCCCCTGCATGCACTCTCAGAGATACAACAGCAAACCTTGTATCAGAACTGGACACAGGCGTCCGCAGAGGTGCGTGCCTATAAGGGCTGGGCACATATTGATCCGCTAATGCGTGCTTTTTTTAAGAAATGAGTATTTTTACATGAAATTTCATCAAATAAGTGCATCAATACGACAAGGCATCAATTTTGCATGGGAAAGTACAACTGTGCCCAAACGAGCATTAGTGTATATATCATTCAGGTGTGACATGACTATTTCAGCCCTTCGCAAACGTTTACGCCAAACCACTTCTGTTTGCACAATAGTGGCTGTGGGGCTTGGTAGTATTGCCCCGGCACAGGCAGGCTCTCCCGGCGGTTCACCGTTTGATAGAATTCCAGAAGCCCGTGCGGGTGAATGTTTTGCCCGCGTTATGGTGCCCGCGCAGTATGAAACCCACTATCAGGATGTAATGGTGGACGAAGGTGGAAACCGCATAGAGGTCAGCGACGCACAGTTTGCCTCACAAACCCAACAAATTTTAGTCCGCGACGAAGGAATGCGCTATGTTGTGCGACAGCCTGTTTATAAAGCTGTGCATGAACAGGTTATGGTTCGCCCTGGTTATGAGCGCCTTGCGGTGCAACAGGCGCAGTACCGCACGGTTACTGAACAGGTACAAATTGCCCCGGCCCGCACAGCATGGAAACCGGGTAAATCCCTTGCCGACTGGTCCGGTGTAAAAGCAACAAAAAACAATCATGGCGAGGTTTATTGCCTTGTAGAAATTCCGCCAGAAACAAAAACCGTCAGCAGAAAAATTCAAATTCGCCCTGAAACTGTCCGCAGCGTTTCTGTGCCGCCGGTTTACCGCAACATTTCCCGCCAGGTGCTGGTTGATCCAGGCGGCGTGCAGGAAATTCCTGTACCTGGTCAATACGCCAGTTTCACGACCCAGGTTTTGACCCATCCGGCTGGGCAGCGCAGTGTCGCCATAGCCCCGCGCAGCAAAAGGATTGCCGGGCGAGTGATGATTGCCCCTGAACGCTATGACTGGATCAAGGTGTTGTGCAAAACCAATGCGACACCAGCGGCCATATCAGGCGTACAAACCCACTTGCAACAGCTTGGCTATTATAATGGACAACTTGATGGCAATCTTGGCCTGTCCACTGAAAATGCCATTAGAGATTATCAACACGCCGTCGGTATCCCCCATGGCGGGTATTTATCACTGGATACCATGGATGCTTTGCAGGCCGGGCGCCGCGAACCAGTGCACAGCGTTGCACAGGCAAGAGCAGAGGCACATGCCTTTGTCGATAGCTCTGCATACACGGCTCTGGCCGGCGCACCTGATGGAGGTATACTGCCAAACCAACCGGTTTACCGTGAGGGCGAGATCATATCGCGTATTCCACCCGGTGAAGTACCCACAAGCATTTTGCCACAATACAAGAACCAGCCAGCACCCGTTATTACACCCCGTCGCCGTTTGACCTGGGCTGGGAAAACCTGATTCTAAACATGTTCACAAATAGTGACTAACGGTTAAGGTTATTGCGTTATAAGTTCATGCAAATTCGCCAAAGGCGGATGGAGTATTAGCGCGATACCATGTCAGGTCTTGAAAAAGTTACTATACTGGTTCTTGAGGATAATTCCCATATGGCCCTTATCCTGCGCGAGATTATGCGTGGATTTGGTTTACGTGACATCCGCGAAGCCCGCGATGCGGCCACGGCTTTTGAGATTATCAAGGACAACCATATCGACATCGCACTGGTAGACCAAAATCTGGGCGATCTTGATGGCACCGAATTTATACAACTTATCCGCAATGCGGATGACAGCCCAAATCCGTACATCCAGATCGTCATGGTTACGGCTCACGGTGATCGCAAAACGGTGATGGAATCCTTACGTGCCGGTGCCAATGAGTTTATGGTCAAGCCGGTAACGCCCATGGATTTATTCAAAAAACTGGTATCGTGCATTGATAATCCCCGCCAGTTTGTGCGTACATCTTCCTATTTCGGCCCTGACCGTCGGCGCAGGCAAGACCCTGTGTTTCGCGGCCCATGGCGTCGCAAGAATGACCCCCCTGAGGGGATCAGTGAAACTGGCGAGCGCGTTGGGGCGGGCAACCGCCCAACAGTAATAGAGGGCTAATCTCCCTACTCAGCAGGGTTTGATTTTGGGTCAGCCTTTGCGGCCTTGCGTTCTTCCTGATCTTTTCTGGTCATGGCAAAAATCACCCCGGATAATCCCAACAGCGCGATGAGGTTTGGTGCTGCCATCATACCATTACCAATGGAGGCCAGTGTCCAGGCCAGATCACTGGTATAAACCGCACCCAGATATACCACAATGCACCAGCCAATCCGGTAAAAGGGAATGACTTTTACGCCGAACAGGAACTCCATTGAGCGCTCTCCATAAAGCGCCCAGCCAAGAATGGTGGTGAAAGCAAACACCGCAAGGCCAATGGTGACAATCCATTGCCCACCCGGCAATGCCGCCCCAAAGGCGCTGGCCGTTATGGTTGCCCCAGAGGAAATGCCGGTTTGCCAGATCGGCAGGGCATTATTTACAACGCCTTCAGCGTTCGTCCAGTCAAACATCATGGGGGCGGTCAGGATAACCAGTGCCGTCATGGTACAGACAACAATCGTATCAATAAAGGTACCGAGCATGGCAATGGTGCCCTGACGCACCGGGTCATTGGTCTTGGCCGAGGCGTGGGCGATGGCCGCAGAGCCAAGCCCGGCCTCATTGGAGAACGAGCCACGATTGGCACCCTGGCTAATGGCCATCATGATGGAGGCGCCGAGGAAACCGCCAACGGCGGCAGACGGTGAAACCACACCGTGAAAGATCTGGCCAAAGGCAGCCGGGATCAGTTCGACATTCATGCTCAATACCAGCAGCGCGCCGCCAACGTAGAACAGCGCCATGATCGGCACCAGAAACGAAGCCACCCGTGCGATAGATCGCACCCCGCCCATTATTACCAGAAACACCAGACCAGCCATCACCAGCCCGCTTTTCCATGTCTCAATACCAACGTTTTCATGCAGCAATGCCGCCACTTCATTGGCTTGCACCAGATTACCGGTGCCAGGCGCAGCAATGGAGGTTAAAATTGCGTAGGCAAAGGCCAGCCACACCCAGTTTTTGCCCATGCCGTTTTTGATATAATACATCGGCCCACCAACGTGCATGCCACGCTCATCAACCTCACGAAAGCGCACGGCCAGCAAAGCTTCTGAATATTTGGTAGCCATGCCAAACACAGCCGTCATCCACATCCAGAACACTGCCCCCGGCCCACCCAGAGAAATGGCAATGGCAACCCCGGCAATGTTCCCGGTGCCGATCGTGGCTGAAAGGGCAGTAAACAGAGCCGCCACCGGCGAAATTTCACCCTCACTGCCTTTACCAGAGGTCTTTTTCTTGCCCGCAAACAGCAAGGAAATGGCATAAGGTAGCCTGCGGATGGACATGAAACGCATACCTATGGTGAGATAAAGCCCGGTACCAAACAACAAGGCAACCAGCGGCTTACCCCAGACCATTCCATCAATAGTGTTTAACAGTGCTACAAGACTTTCCATGTTTCCCCGTGGCCTTTCTCTTGGCGATTGATTGGGCGCGACCCTAGACGCTGGCTTTGGAAGGAGCAAGTTACCTTTTGGGTGTTAACAGCACTCTGTGTGATCCATTTTATCAAATGCACCACACGTAATGTTAACTATCTATGGGTTTTATGGAAAACCACTTTTTTATAAAACCAAGACTGAAGAACATGACCAAACATTTTTCAATAAAAATAACCTTTCTGGCCGCCGCTGCTTTTTGTCTGAGTGGGTGCGCATATATTGGGTTGGGTACGAATAACCCTGAAATTTTACCCATTGCTGCGCCAAACATACAAACGCCCATCACCGCAAAACCAGTGCAAACAAATGATGATTATTACCAATTCGGTGCTGCCCAGCTAAACGCCGCGCTCAATCAAAAAGCGACCAAAGGCCGGGCTAAAAACATCATTCTGATGATCGGTGATGGCATGGGTATTTCCACCGTCACGGCCGGTCGTATTTTTACCGGGCAGGCCAAAGACCTGGACGGTGAAAGTTATATTCTGGAAATGGAAAAACTGCCCTATACGGCTTTTTCACGTACCTATGCCCATGATGCGCAAGTTTCGGATTCCGCCTCAACTGTAACCGCCCTGACAACCGGAGCCAAAACCAGCATCCGCACCATCGGTGTCGACCAGACAGTACCATACGACAATTGTGATGCCTCAAAAGGGCATGAACTGACCTCTCTCTTTGAATTGGCCGAAGACGATGGCCGTGCCACCGGCATGGTCTCTACCGCACGCATCACCCACGCAACGCCCGCCGGGGTCTATGGCCATGTGGCCAATCGTGGCTGGGAAAACGATAGTGTCATGGACGATGAAGCAAAAACATCTGGCTGTATTGATCTGGCGCGACAGCTTGTTGAATGGCCAAGAGGTGACGGATTGGAGATTGCCCTTGGTGGGGGCCGGGAAAATTTTCTGCCCAAAGATAGTGATGACCCTGAATATACTGGCCGGCACGGAAAGCGCAGTGACGGGCGCAATATTGCCGACGAATGGGCCGCAAAACCAGATCATAAATGGATTTGGAATAGCGCCCAGTTTGCCGATATTGATTTTTCAGGGCCTCAGAAAATTCTTGGTCTGTTTGAGCCATCGCGCATGCAATATGAAGGCGATCGCCCCACAGACGCCGGAGGTGAGCCGTCTTTGGCTGATATGACCCGCGCCGCCATTACCCGGCTTTCCCAGGACGAGGATGGGTTTGTACTGATGGTCGAAGGCGGGCTAATAGACATGGCCAATCATGGCAATAACGCGGCGCGTGCCCTGGAAGATGTCATGGCCTTTGACGCGGCGGTCAAAATTGCTCGCGACATGACAGACCCGAATGAAACACTGATTATCGTGACCGCCGACCACAGTCACGGATTGACCATAAATGGCTATCCAAAACGTAATAATCCTATCCTGGGGCTTACCAATTCACTGGACGGGAAACCGATGAAAGGTGCCGATGGCAAACCTTATACAACCTTGCTCTATTCCACCGGGCCAGGCTCGATGTTTGCAAGGCCGGATCAATATCGCACTATTGTTCCAGGCAAATACTCCCTCAGTTCTGAGGCAGACAAGGACGGCGCAAAGCTGGTGACACGTCCGGATCCGCAAGCCAGCGAGGTGATGGATCATGACTATGTGCAACAGGCACTTATCCCCTCGCGCTACAGCATGCACACTGGCGAGGATGTGCCGGTTTATGCTGACGGGCCATCGGCATGGCTGGTTCATGGTGCAATTGAGGAAAATACAATTTTTCATATAATGGCATATGCAGCCGGACTTGCGGGTTATAGCCCTGAAGACTGATCGGTTTCATCGCCATAGGGATGATTCATTATCAATTGATCGTGAAAACAAATTTGTTCTCTGGCACTGAAAATTGCCGTAACGTGTACAAATGAAAGAATATCTTGTCTTTGGGTTCTGCCTGTTACTGGCTGCGTGCATTACCGCACCAGACCCCATCCCTTCTGCCGCACCGCATGGTGCCTACACGCTCGACAAAAGCCATGCCAGCCTGATATTGCGGCTTGAGCATGGTGCCGGCCTGTCCATGTTCACAGCCCGGTTTGATGATTTTGATGCCGTGCTGGATTTTGACCCGAATCAGCCCGAAAAAAGCCGTCTGAGCGTGGTGATTGAAACAGCCTCGATCAATACCGGTATGGCAGAGTTTGATAAAAAACTCGCTGGAACAAAGAATTTGCTCGACGCCAACGCCCATCCACAAATTCGGTTTGTGTCCACTGACATAATACTGAACGGCCCACAGGATGGGACAGTATCAGGCCAGTTAACCTTGCGTGGTATCTCGCAAGTGGTCACACTTCTGGTGCATTTTAACGGCAGTGCCCGCGATCCTTTGCGCGGCGCTCAGGTGCTTGGGTTTTCTGCCGATGGTCAATTTTCCCGTAGCACATTTGGGGCAAACGCCTGGTCAAATTTTGGCGTTGGTGATGAAATCAAGATACATATCGAAGCCGAGTTCTTGAAAACCTGAATAATGTCTCGAAATTTTCAACTCACAAGGAATATGAAATGAAAATAATAATTCTGGCCACCAGCATCGCCTTTCTTTTCACTGGCATTTCCCATGCCCATGAGGCTCATAATAAAGCCGGTGCCGACGTGAAAGCAGCAAGCACGGAACTATCGCCCGTGCTTTCGGGAAAATATGAGCTGGATAAAACCCATGCCAGTTTGATCTGGCGCGTAAAGCATATGGGCCTTTCCTTTTACACCGCCCGTTTTACTGACTTTGATATCACTCTGAGCTTTGATGCGAAGCATCCGGCACAAAGCACTCTTGAGGCGAGCATAAACCCCACATCAATTCGCACCGATTGGCCTCATTCCGAAGAGGAGGATTTTGACAAGGTTCTGTCCACTGATGCGAAATGGTTTAACGCCGATGCCTTTCCTGAAATCACCTTCAAGGCCACGGGCATTGAATTGACCGGCGATAATACCGGAAAAATAACCGGAGACTTGAGTCTGTTGGGGGTAACCAGACCAGTCATACTTGACGTGACTTTGAATGGCAGCCATGAAAAGCGCCTCTTTGCTGGTGTTCCAACGCTGGGATTTTCCGCCAAAACCACCATAAAACGATCTGACTGGGGACTAAACACCTATTTACCTGCAGTCGTGGGGGATGAGGTGCAAATCATCATTGAGGCAGAGTTCATACAGCCTAAGGACTAGGGTTCAAACTCATTCAGATTATTGATTTCACGAGAGCAGGTTTATTGATTAAGCAGGAGAAAGGGTGCAGGAAATATGGTGTATTTTCAAAGCGTTTCGACGCATTTAAGCAATAAACCTGCCTCGCCCCCCCTATGCTTTCCTGGCGGGTGCTCTTGTGAAGCCCTGCCTGATCGACAACCAGCCTTGGAAAGGCTACCAGCCTTACCTGCATTTGCTGTCTTCCATTCAAGACCTCAAAAAGAGCATGAAGTTAAACAATTTGAATGAGTTTGGACCCTGATACATGGAACGTTATAACCGGGTTGCGATTACGCTTCACTGGCTGATTGCAGGGTTTATTCTGGCACTTGTTCCTGTTGGTTTATGGATGGAGGATGCACCCAAGGCCATACAACTTAATATCTATCAAATGCACAAAAGCTTTGGTTTGATGGTGCTGTTCCTGTCATTGGCACGCCTGGGCTGGCGGTTTATGAACCCGCCACCACCCTTGCCCGATACGATGAAACCTATTGAAAAGTTTGCGGCACACGCAACGCATCTGGTGTTTTATGGACTTATCATTGCTATCCCGCTTTCAGGCTGGATGATGGTTTCGGCGTCACCAAAAAACATCCCCACCATGTTTTTAACAATCATGCATTGGCCGCATATCTGGTTTTTGGCACAAATGGCCGCTGAGCAGAAAAAAACAATTGCCGATGGGTTGCATGAAATTCACGAATTACTGGCCTTTGGCACAATCGGCTTGATGGTTTTGCACGTAGGCGCGGCCCTGAAACATCAGTTTATCAACAAGGATAATGAGATGACCCGTATGATCCCGGCTATGGGGAAAAGCACGCCACCTTCAACAAAACCCCGTGGTGCGGCGCTGGTCTTTGGCAGCACGCTTTTGCTTTTTATTGCCATCGCGTTTCTTGGCAATCGAGCCGGAGAAGCGGCTCCATCGATCACAACAAACGCCCCTGCCTCGACCCAGGGCAACTGGATTGTGGAGCCAGATAACAGCAAGCTGATCTTCGCCTTCACCCATACGGGTAGTGAGGTAGAAGGCAGTTTTACGCGCTGGGATGCGGATATATTGTTCGACCCGGATGATCTGGCCGCAGCCAATATCACCGTTCGCATTGACCTTGGATCGGCGAACACAGCTGATGTCAGTTATGACATGGCACTGCCCGAGGCAGACTGGTTTGACATTGCCAGTGCCAGTGAAGCCGTGTTTCAGAGCCAAAGCATTCACAAAAATGACGATGGCGAATATGTAATGGCGGGACGTTTATCACTGCGGGGTTTGCATTTGCCACTTTCCCTGATCTTTGGCCTCGACATTGATGGGGATGAAGCCTTCGCACAAGGCGTTGCGTCTCTTGATCGTCTGGCCTTTGGCATTGGGGCCAATACGGATCCTGGTGCCACCACAATTTCAAAGCTTGTGCAGGTTCGCTTTAGGGTGAAGGCCAAACGCCGTCCGGCCCCTTGAGGCATTGGAGGCAAAGCGTTCTAATGCATGCATGAAGCCAGATACAAAAAATTACCGTGATGAAACACGATTTGCGCTTACCGCCCTGCGAGCGGCAGAGCTGGTAATTGTCCCCACCGATACGGTGTATGGGTTGGTGGCCGATGCCAATAATGCCAAGGCAATGCAGCGTCTCTATACCCTAAAACAACGCCCTTCGGAGCAGCCGTTCAGCCTGTTGGTTTCTGACCAGAACATGGCCGAGCGATACGGCATTTTTGATGCCCGCGCCCATGCTCTTGCCAAACAGTTCTGGCCAGGGGCGCTGACCCTGATCGTGCCAAAACACGATACGGCGGCGGTTTGCCCAAACGTGATCGGCGCGCATGAAAACATCGGCTTGCGTATCCCGGATCATGAAGGAACCCGGGGCTTGATCGCGCAATTTGGCGGTGCGCTTGCCGCTCCCAGCGCCAATAGGGCAGGTCAGCCTGCACCAACAGCTTCCAAGGATATTTCATCTGTGATTCTGGCTGGTGTTGCGCTTTGCATTGAAAACGTATCCTGCACCAATGGTGCCTCATCAACACTGGTGGAACTTGGTAATGACAAGGTACGCATTTTACGTGAAGGCGACATAAAGCGGAGCGAGATACTGGATGTGCTCACCCCTTTTCCAAACACGAAAAACCCAGCATGAGCATTAGTAGAGACCACCTTGCCAGCATTAAAACCATTCTTGGGGTGCAAGGCTGGAAAGAGGATGCCAATGACCTCTTGCCGTATTTAACCGAATGGCGCGATCGCTGGCAGGGGAAAACACCACTTCTGGCGCTACCCAAAAATACCGAGACCACAGCTCAACTGGTCAGGTTTTGCGCACGCAACCATATCCCCATTACCACTCAGGGCGGCAATACCGGCTTGGTCGGCGGACAAATGCCGCAAGGCGAATTGCTGGTTTCAACACGGCGCCTTAACCACATCCGGTCACTGGATAGCAATAATGCCACGATGACGCTTGAGGCAGGGGTTACCCTGGCGCAGGCAAGAGACACTGCACAGGAAGCAGGGTTGCTGCTTCCGTTATCATTGGCCAGTGAAGGCTCGGCGACCATTGGCGGTATACTCTCAACCAATGCCGGTGGTATGGAAGTGCTGCGCTATGGCAACGCTCGTGATCTTACCCTTGGGCTGGAAGTGGTTACCGCCGATGGCCAGGTCTGGCACGCCCTTAAGGGCTTGCGCAAAGACAATACCGGTTATGATCTCAAACAGGTTTTCATTGGCGCAGAGGGGACATTGGGCATCATTACGGCGGCGGTGCTAAAGCTGTTTCCCGCGCCGCTCGTTCGACAAAGCGCGTGGTGCGGTCTTTCGTGCGTAGAGGACGCTATTGCGTTGCTGGCACTGATGCGCGAAAAAACCGGTGATGCCCTCACCAAATTTGAACTGATCCCACAAATTGGCGTGGACTATGCAGTCAAAAACGTGCCGGGAAATCAGGCACCACTGGCAAAACCCACACCATGGCAGGTGTTGATAGAGTTTGGGTTTTTCGACCAACAACACATAAATGATATGTTGGAGGCCTTGCTGAATAAGGCAATGAAACAAGGCCTTGTTCAGGATGCTGTTATCGCCCAGTCACTACATCAGGCAGAGGCATTTTTACGGTTACGCGAATCACTTTCTGCGGCTCAAAAAAGTGAGGGTTTGACGCTAAAGCATGATATATCCGTACCGGCTTCAAAGATCGCACGGTTTATCCATGAAGCTTCACAGGAGGCGGTCAGGATCATCCCGTCATGTCGCGTCTTCGCTTTTGGTCATGTGGGTGATGGCAATGTTCATTTTAATATCCTGCAACCCATCGGCATGAACCCGGATGCTTTTAAGCAGCAAGGCGCACGCATTACCAAAGCAGTATATGACCAGGTTGATGCCCTTGGTGGTTCAATTTCTGCAGAACACGGCATTGGTGTTTTGAAAAAATCCGAACTTTGCACTCAAAAAAGTGATGTGGAAATGCAGATGATGCGTGCCGTCAAGTCCGCCCTTGATCCCGATAATATTATGAACCCCAGAGTGCTGTTTTAAGCTTTTGCAGGGCCGAAATGTGCGGCAATTTTGCGGTCAAGAAAATTGCGGCAATCACGATACGCCTGAATACGCAAATCCCGTGGCCCGAACATTTCATCGGTAGGATTGGGCGTATCCCAATACTCTGGTGTCATGTCACCTTGCTCCAAAAATTCTTTGGCATTTTCCTCTGCATCACGGGTCAGCACAATCACAAGATCAAACGCGGATGGCTCCAGATCAGAAAAGCTTTTTGGCTCATGCTCTGCCAGATCTACCCCCCATTCCTCCATAACCTGCACCATGAAGGGATCAAGATAACCTTCATAAACGCCGCAGGAGTCGGCTTTAATAGCTTTGCCAAACCGCCGCCGTAACAATGCCGCTGCCATGGGCGAACGGATAGAATTCATGGTGCAGGAAAATAAAACTGATTTAGGCCCTGATGGCTTGGTCATTGGTTTAATTCCTTACATGCAGGGCGCTGATGAGGGTGAACAGACGCCGTGCGGTATCAAAGTCCATGTCCACTTTGCCGGAAAGTCGTTCTTCCAGCAATTCAGATCCTTCATTGTGGATGCCACGGCGGCCCATATCTATGGCTTCGATTTGTGCCGGCGCTGCGCTACGGATGGCGTCGTAATAACTTTCACAAATCATAAAATAATCCCGCACAATACGTCGAAAAGGCGTTAGCGAAAGAATTACCCGACGCACCAATGTGCCATTAACAAGTGAAATATCAAATACCAGCTTGCGATCAACTATCGATAGATCCACGGCATAGGGGCCGTCGGGTGCGCCCGTTGGGCGAAAGGTGTTTTCCTCCAGCAAATCAAAAATAGCCACCCGGCGTTCATGTTCGGAATCTGCTGAAAGAGCGGAGAGCGACCGCTCATCAAGCTCAAGTTTGGCAATGCGGTCTGATCGGGCTTCTTCAGGCATCACTTTCATGATCCGGCTGATGACGGGTTCGCCATGTCTTGCTGACATCGGCAAGGGTCACATCAATGCACTCAACATCCAGCTCTATTTGTCCGCCCCCGGCCAGAAGAATACGCAAAATACCCGCTGGGGGATTGGCATCATCGGGTGTGAATTCCAAAGAGAGAATATCAATGACTGCGTCCGGGTTAGCGCGGCTCAAGGATTGTGTGCGCACCGCACTCACCCCTTCAACCATCAAACCGGTACGCACCCGGGATGGCTGTTTTCCCTGGCTGACCAGCTCCCAGCGAAACCGGTTAAAGCCCAGGGTAAAGCGCCGTGATGTCGCATCGCGATGCAAATCACGGATACGGGCAACACCATCCTGTGTCAGGGCGGACACCACCTGTAGATCGTCCGCACTGGTCGCCATCAATTGCATTATTTTATCTCCCGTTCACAAACTGGCAATCTGGCCTGACCCTAGAGCAGAGCCAATACTTTGTCAGAGAAAAAGTATGTTTGCCTACTGACCCTTTGCACATTGTGACAAAAACTCAGCAATTGCACGAACTGCATCTGGCTCATCCAGAATGGGGGCGTGACCCACTTCCGGTATAGTTACGGCACGAGCATTGGGGTGGCGATTTACCATGGTCTTCATGGTCTTTTGTGAGAAAAGATCAGACAATTGACCACGGATGACAAGAAGCGGTGCCGCATACATGGATTTGAAAAGTTGCCACATAACAAACCGCAAATAAAGACTGATCTTTCCCGTACCAAATGCACTGGCGATGGCTGGGTCATAGTCCAGTATCACACGGCCATCATCCATTTCTCGAAACGTTCTTTTCGCAAATATCATCCAGTCATCCGGGCCAAAATTGGGGAAAAATGGCCCTTGCATGTTTTGTAAAACTTCCGCTGCCACCTCCCAGCTTTCCAATGGTATGTTCTTGCCAACATATCCGGCGATACGTTTTAACCCGGCCTTATCAACCGAAGGGCCAATATCATTCAGAACGACACCGCTAATCCGCTCTGGCATCATCTTCATCATCAACATGGACATTAACCCACCCATGGAGGTGCCGATGAGTGCAACGTTTTCAATACCAAGATGATCGAGCAACGTCTGCATGTCAGAGGCATAAACCTGCGGCGTATAATGCGAAGGGTCAGGGTCATAGGCTGAGCGTCCACGGCCCCGTACATCTACGGCAATGAAACGGTGCGTATTACCAAGAGCAGCAATCATAGGTTCAAAATCCTTACTATTGCGCGTCAAGCCATGCAGACATAAAACGCTAAGGGGTGCATCCACAGGGCCATAGGACTTTGCGAACAACTTCAAGCCATCTGTTGATATATAATCAATCGTTTCAGTCAAAACGTCTGTCCTTGTATCGTAGCAAAAATCATTTTAATCCCCCTACAATTAGGGTTGCGCAACCGGGCGTCAAGGCACATCCTGATTACTGGTGAATTGCATGGTATTGATGAGGCCTGATCCTAATGATTAGCATACTTGGATTGGCACTGGCTTTGGCACTTTTGGTGTATCTGGCCATGCGCGGCATGAGCATCCTTGTCGCCGCGCCCCTGTGTGCAGTGATAATTGCGCTAACCTCTGGATTGGCTTTACTGCCTCAAACTGGCTCAACCGATGCGTCTTTTACGGTTAGCTACATGACTGGCTTTACCGGTTTTTTCCGTGACTGGTTTTTAATGTTCCTGCTGGGGGCGATCTTTGGCAAGGTTATGGAGGATAGCGGTGCGGCGCACTCTGTTGCCCACTGGGTTGTTGACAAGCTGGGCGTCAGGCACGCCATGCTGGCTGTTGTCGTGGCGTGTGCCATTCTGACGTATGGCGGGGTTAGTGTCTTCATCGTCGCCTTTTCGGTCTACCCCATGGCGGTGGGCCTGTTTCGTGAGGCCAATTTGCCGCGCCGGTTTTTGCCCGGAACGATTGCCTTTGGCTCGGTGACCTTCACCATGACCTCGGCAGGTTCACCAGAAATTCAGAACTGGATCCCTATCCCCTACCTTGGCACGACACCCTATGCCGGTTGGCAGGTTAGCCTTGTCGTGGCCCTGTTTATGGCCCTGACGGGCTATTACTGGCTGTCCCGGATGATGAACAAGGCCGTTGCCAATGGCGAAAGTTTTCATGGTCGCGCAGAAGACCCGGAACCCAGATCACCCGCGACCATGCCGCACCCGCTTCTGTCCCTGCTGCCACTTCTTGCGGTCTTGGTTTCATCCAAAATTTTTCATGAAACGTATGGTTCTCTTGCGCTGGTCATCGCCCTGGCCGCTGGCATTGCCGTAGCAACAATTTTTAACTTTAGGCGTTTTACCGATTTTGGTGGTGCGGTTACCCTGGGGGCCACTGGCGCGGTAATTGCCATTGCCAACACGTGCGCCGTGGTTGGGTTTGGCTCGGTGGCCAAAGGCGCACCGGCGTTTCAAATGGCGCTGGATGCGGTGACGTCCATGCCTGGCTCTCCCCTGATTGCAGCCGCACTGGCCATTACCGTGATATGCGGCCTTACCGGCTCGGCCTCGGGGGGGCAAACTATCGCGCTTCCCTTGCTGGCACCGCATTTTGTCGGCGCTGATGCACCGCAATCCGTTGATCCGGAGGCTTTGCACCGGGTTGTTGCCATCGCATCTGGCGGCCTGGATAGCTTGCCTCATAATGGTTATGTGGTCACCACCATCCGGGCCATTTGCGGCGAAACCCATAAAGACGCCTACGGCGTCGTTGGCGCGTTAACCGTTATAATACCGGCCATCGGCACTGTTCTCGCTATTGTTTTATTTTTGTATGCTGGGCCAATTTTAAACGCCTTGTTTTAAGTGTGATCCATGCGTGTTAGCGCCTTGCCGCAAGGCATCTTATGCGTATAGTGCGCGGCGCAGGTGAGGTGGCCGAGTGGTCGAAGGCGCACGCTTGGAAAGCGTGTAGGCGGTGCTCCCGTCTCGTGGGTTCGAATCCCACTCTCACCGCCACTACTTCTATGCAAGTATTTGTATTAACGCAATATTTTTTGATAAATAATAGTGCACATCCTATCCAGCCAAGAGACGGCATAATCGCTCAATTTGGATATATATCGGCTACATCAGGCCCAATGCCTTGAAACTGGCCACATCCGTGCGGCCAACAATGATATGGTCATGAACGCTGATTTTTAAGGCTCGGGCGGCGGTAATGACTTCGCGTGTCATATCAATATCACCCTTTGATGGTGTGGGGTCGCCGCTGGGATGATTGTGAACCAGAATAACGGCAGTGGCACCAAGTTCCAGCGCCCGGCGTAATATCTCGCGTGGATAAACCGATGTATGATCCACCGTACCCTGACCCTGCACTTCATCGCCAATAAGCCGGTTTTTGCGATCCAGAAACAATACGCGAAACTGTTCGCGGGTTTCCTGTGCAAGGGCGGCCCGACAATAATCCAGCAAAGCCGTCCAGCTGGACACCACCGGGCGGTTCATCACCCCCAACTGGTGAACACGCAAAGAGGCGGCATGGATAATTTTAAGCTCGCGGGCGCTGTTCTCGCTCATCCCGGATGTTTCTGCAAGGCGCTGCGGGGCGGCTCCCAGAACCTCGGCAAATCCACCAAAAGTTTCGATCAGTGTTTTAGACAATGCCTTCACATCGCGGCGCGGAATGGCGCGAAACAGCAACAACTCAAGAAGCTCATAATCAGCCAGAGCCTCTGGCCCGTTTTGGGTAAAGCGGCTGCGTAACCTGTCACGATGGCCATGATAATGTGGTTTGGTTTTTTTGTCGCTCATATGGCGTCGGGTTGCGTCGGATTGTGCAGCCCTGCCGGTGATGCTGTGAACACCTCTGCACCATTAGCCGTTATCCCGATGGAGTGTTCAAACTGTGCAGACAATGAGCGATCGCGGGTCACAGCCGTCCAGCCATCTGAAAGGATTTTAACCGCAGGTTTGCCAAGGTTGAGCATTGGCTCGATGGTAAAAAACATACCTTCTTTCAGTTCCACCCCGGTTCCCGGCTGACCATAATGCAACACATTGGGGGCATCGTGGAAAACCCGGCCCAGGCCGTGGCCACAAAAATCACGCACTACGGCGCATCGCTCGTTTTCCGCGTAGGATTGTATGGCGTGGCCAATATCACCCAGATGCGCCCCTGGTCGCACCACGGCAATGCCACGCTGCAAGGCTTCATAGGTAATATCGATCAGACGCCGCGCCCGGCGTTTCACATTGCCAATGGCGAACATGCGGCTGGTATCCCCGTGCCAGCCATCCAGTATGAGGGTCACGTCGATATTAACGATGTCGCCGTCTTTTAGAACCTTCTCGCCGGGGATGCCGTGGCAAACCACATGGTTGGCAGATATGCACAAGGTCTTGGGATAGCCGCGATAATAAAGACAGGCCGGTGTGGAGCCATTGTCCAGCATAAATTCCCGGGCCATACGATCCAGATCCTCGGTGAGGACGCCAGGTTGCATATGCGCACACAACATATCGAGGCACTCCGCCGCCAAACGGCCCGCCTTGCGCATGCCTTCATAATCTTCTGCGGTGTGCAGTTTTATCATACTGGTGCGCCCGGATGGGGCTTCGGCGGCGTCGGTAAAGGTCATCATTCAATTGTCTTGTTTTTGTTAAGGGCTGCGCCAACTTGATCCAATACGCGGTAATGTGCAACCAGTTCCGTGCTCATGCGGGCTGGCCGCCCAGTATCCAGGTGAAAGCAGACCAGTTTCCACAAGGATCGAAAAATGGTTTTCCCTGTATCGGCGCGGCGAATCTGGTAGCGTCGTTCCGCCCGCAAACGCCCGTCAGAGGCAACAATCCAGACCGCCACATCCAGCTCATCGCCCTGGTAGGACGAAGCCAGATAATCAGTTTCAGCACGTATGACCGCCATGCCGCGCCGGGCAATGACGCAGGTTTTTTTATCAAACCCGAAGCTGTCCCAATGCGCCCATGCCGCCTCGTCCAGCCAGGTGTTATAGACCGCGTTATTGACATGGCCGAAGGCATCTATGTGCTCAGGCATGGCCTTGACCCGGTGAATAAACGGTTCAGGTAAATCCCAGACAGCCACACTCATGGGGCCAGGGTTCCATTATCAAAATGCTTGTTTGTGTATTCTCTGACAATTTTCCGGTCAGGCAATTGATCGGTTAAATCCGGAGCGATTTTGCGCAAAAGATCGCGCATGACGTTTAGCCGGGCGATACGTTTATTGCCCGCCTGTACAACGTTCCAGTGGCTGTCATCATGATCTGTACGGCTCAGCATGGCATTGCGCGCGGCACTATACTCATCCCAGCGCGATTGGGCATACGCATCCAGCGGGCTAAGTTTCCAGGTCTTGAGGGGGTCAGTTTTGCGTTTTTCCAGCCTTTTGTTCTGCTCGGATTTGCTGATGTCCAGCCAGTATTTTATCAGCACAATGCCATCTTTGGCGAGCATGGCTTCAAATTGTGGGGCGGCTTGTAAAAAGGTTTCGTTTTGCTCTGGCGTGCAAAACCCCATCACCGGTTCAACACCGGCACGGTTATACCAGGAACGATTGAACAGCACGATCTCGCCTTTGGCGGGCAAATGCGGCACGTAACGCTGAAAATACCATGAAGCCCGGTCCCGATCGCCCGGTTTGGGCAGCGCCATTGTACGCACCTCACGGGGTGGCAGGTTTTCAGTGATGCGTTTGATAGCTCCATCCTTGCCGGCAGCATCACGCCCCTCAAATACAACACACACTCGCCTGTTTTCATCAACAATGCGACGTTGTAAATGACCAAGGGCAATTTGCAGAGTGCGCAGATCGCGTTCATAGATTTTTCGGGATAACGGGTTTTTACTCAAATCAATCTCCTAATCAGGCCAGCTGCTTGTGAACCAAGCCCACTATCAAGCAAAAATCAAACCAAGAGACATACCAGGGTTCAAACTCATTCAAATGGTTTATTTGACCAGCTCATAGGCAGGTATAGTCAAAAACTCGGTAAATTCATCATCAAAAACCAGATCACGCATCAGTAATACTGCTTCATCATTACGGCTCTCAATCCAGTTATCTGTGCCTGTCTGGGCTTTCAGGTTTCCAAGCACTTCGTCAAACTGGCTTTGTAAAAATTCCGTGTTCACAGGCGTGCCATCCTCCATACGTGCACCATGGGTGCGCCATTGCCAGAGCTGGGCGCGGGAAATTTCGGCAGTTGCGGCATCTTCCATAAGGTTATGGATAGGCGCAGCGCCCTGCCCGCGCAGCCACGATGAAATATAGAGAATGCCCACTTCGATATTGGTGCGCACCCCGGCCCTAGTTATTGCACCTTCACTGGGTGTCAAAAGATCAGCCGCGCGGACGCAAAATCCGTTTAATCGCGTCACCTGGTTCGCAGTTGGCATATGCATATCGAACACTTCTGTTGCCAGTGCGACCATGCCCGGATGGGCAACCCAGGTGCCGTCATGGCCGTCTTTAACCTCGCGCTCCTTGTCGGCACGCACCTTGGCAAAGGCGGCATCATTGGCCGCATTATCGCCCTTGACCGGAATTTGTGCCGCCATACCGCCAATGGCATGGGCGCCGCGCCGGTGACAGGTTTCAATCACCAGTTTTGAATAGGCACTCATAAAGGGTGAGGTCATGCTGACCTCGGCACGATCCGGCAGGATACGGTCAGCGCGTTTGCCAAAACGTTTGATATAGCTGAAAATATAATCCCAGCGTCCACAATTAAGACCGACAATATGGTCACGTAATGCGTAAAGAATTTCATCGATCTCAAAGCTGGCAAGAATTGTCTCGATGAGTACGGTAACACGCACAGTGCCAACCGGCAGGCCCAGTGCCTTTTGTGCGTGCAAAATGACCATGTTCCATAATCGTGCCTCGCCGGCGCTTTCCAGCTTGGGCAAATAATAATATGGCCCGCTGTTTAAACCTTTAAGCGCCGCATGATTATGAAAAAGGTAAAGCCCAAAATCAAAAAGTGAGGCCGATACCGCCGCGCCATCAACCTGCATGTGCGCCTCATCCATGTGCCAGCCTCGTGGTCGCACGATAAGCACTGCCGGATCATTGTTTAGTGCATAGGGTTTTCCACGTGCCTTGTCCTCAAAATCAATGGCACGGGCATTGGCATCTCGCAGATTTAGCTGGCCCTGAACCATATTGGCCCAATTGGGTGACGAGGCATCCTCAAAATCGGCCATAAAGCATTTGGCCCCGCTATTTAGCGCATTGATGACCATTTTACGGCTCACAGGGCCGGTAATCTCCACCCGGCGATCCTGTAAATCTTCTGGTGCCGGGCGTACCTGCCAATCACCAGCACGAATGTCTGCTGTCTCTGTCAGAAAGTCAGGATCATCACCAGCATCCAGTACTTTTTGCCGTTCCATGCGTGCGGCCAACAAGGCCAGCCGAGGAGCATTAAAGCGCCGATGCAAATCGGCAATAAAACCAAGAGCCTTCGGATTTAGAATTTGTGAAAACCCAGGTTCGGCAGAACCGGTAATGGTCACACCGTTCGGGCAGGAATAGGCACGTGTTGTCATCAATTATCCTCATCAATGCATCAAAGGCGCATGTGCCCCGGCCAGCCATGGCTTGTCTATTGTGCAGCAGCCGTAAATTGTGCGTTTTCAGTTGATTCGCCCAATGCTGTTGTCGAAGACTGCCCCCCGGAAATGGCATTGGCCACCGCATCAAAATACCCGGTGCCCACTTCGCGTTGATGCCGCGTGGCAGTATAGCCATTCTGCTCGGCGGCAAACTCGGCCTGTTGCAGTTCTGAATAGGCGGCCATACCCCGGTCTTTATAGCCACGGGCCAGCTCGAACATGCCATAATTGAGATTGTGGAAACCAGCCAGTGTCACAAACTGGTATTTATAGCCCATGGCTCCCAGCTCGCGCTGGTATCTGGCGATGGTGTCATTGTCCAGATTCGCTTCCCAGTTAAAACTGGGTGAGCAATTATAAGCCAGTAACTTGCCCGGAAATTCCTTGTGAATAGCTTCGGCAAAACACCGTGCATCATCAAGGTTGGGTTTGGAGGTTTCCCACCATAACAGGTCTGCTACTTTGGCATAGGCCAAACCCCGTTTGATGCAATGGGCAACACCATCACCTTTGAGGCGATAAAAACCTTCCGGCGTGCGTCCGGCATCATAGTCAATAAACTCGTGGTCGCGCTCGTCTATGTCCGAGGTTAGCAGTTTGGCGCTTTCCGCATCGGTTCGGGCAACCACCAGTGTTGGTACACCGCAAACGTCCGCCGCCAGACGCGCCGCTTGTAAATTGCGCTCATGGGCCTTGGTCGGGATGAGAACCTTGCCGCCAAGATGGCCGCATTTTTTCTCGGACGCCAGCTGGTCTTCAAAATGAACCCCTGCGGCACCGGCCTCAATATAGGCTTTCATGATCTCAAAGCAATTAAGCGGGCCGCCAAAGCCCGCTTCTGCATCGGCCACGATGGGGGCAAACCAGTCGCGCTTTGCGCCGCCTTCCGAACATTCAATCTGGTCGGCCCGTTGCAGGGTGCGGTTTATCTTCTTGGCCAGCTCCGGGCCGGAATTGGCCGGGTACAAGGACTGGTCTGGGTACATGGCACCCGCAACATTAGCGTCTGCCGCCACCTGCCAGCCAGATAGATAAATCGCTTTTAAGCCGGCGCGCACCATCTGCATGGCCTGATTGCCACTCATGGCACCCAGCGCATTGATATATGGCTCATCGTGGAGGAGTTTCCATAGCTGATTGGCCCCGCGAGCGGCCAGAGTATGTGTAATTTGCACAGAGCCGCGCAGACGGTTTACGTCCTCTGTGCTATAATTGCGGTCTATACCATCAAAGCGACCGGCGGGGGCTGTGGGAACGAGGGTTTCAAAATTCTGGTTGCTCATGCTTGTCTCCATCATCAATAGCCAAAGAGCGTGATATTTTTCATTACTTCTATGACAAAATGTCAGATACTTTGAGTTTTTGATACAAAATAAGCGTTTACGTGTTGGTTTTGTGTGTTAAGTTATTTGTCATATTGTAAATATTGTAAATAATAACATGACTGAAAAAAAACTTTTTGCTGGTGCACGGCTGAAACGATTACGCAAGGAGCTGGGTTTGACGCAAGTCGGCATGGCCGCAGATCTGGGGGTCTCTGCGAGCTATCTTAACTTGATGGAGCGCAATCAGCGCCCGTTAAGCGCCCGGGTTTTAATCCGGCTGGCGGAAACATTTGAATTTGACCTGAAAAGCTTTGCGGCGGCCCCGGATCAAACCACGTTACTGGCTTTGCGTGAAGCGGCGGCGGATCCGGCCATTGAAGACATTGCGCTTGACGTTCAGGACATAAAGGAGCTGGCCGATGCCCACCCGCGTGCGGCACAGGCGCTCATTCAATTGCATCAGAATTATCGTGGCACGGCCAGCGATTTGGCCAGCCTGGCCGAACGCTTTGACGATCGTCAGGGGTTTATTCAAACCGGCGAGCAACCTTTGCAACAGGTTCGCAATGTCCTGCAGGAACACGACAACTATTTTCCTGATCTGGAGGAAGCAGCAGAGGTTTTTGCCGATGAGGCTCACCTGGATCGCGCTGACCTGTCTGCGGGGATGCAAGCCTATCTGCTACAAGTGCATGGCGTGCGAACCCGTATTTTGCCCATGGCAGTCATGCGCGGGAATTTACGCCGTTATGATCGCCATTCCAGACGATTGGCGCTCAATGAGTTTCTGGACATTCCAGCGCGACAATTTCAACTGGCAGTACAAATTGCACTGCTGGAGCAACGTGATCTTCTGGATCAGATGGAGATGGAAACTGACCTGACAACAAAGGTCTCCCGCCGGTTTTACCGCCTGGCATTGGCCAATTATTTCGCCGCCGCCCTAATTATGCCCTATGATACAACACTCAAAGCCGCACAGGGTTTACGCTACGACCTGGAACGTCTGCGCCGCCATCTTGGTGTCAGTTTCGAGCAAGTATGCCACCGTCTGACAAGCTTGAAAAAACCGGGTGCCCGAGGCGTTGACTTTTTTATGCTGCGCGCAGATCTGGCAGGAAATATAACCAAACGATTTGGCGGGAAAGGCTTTACCTATGCCAAAACCGGTGGTTCATGCGCCAGACTTTGCATGTGGAGTGCGACCATGCGATCGGGTGAAATACTGCCGCAAGCCATCGCCTTTGGGGATGGAACCCGCACATTCACCCTGTCTTGTGCCATCAGAATTGCCAATGAAGAAGACCGGTATAATCGCACTCAGCACATTGTTATGCTGGGCTGCCCATTAGAAGAGGCCGGACAACTTGTTTACGCAGATACACGGGATTTTGAAAACCCCGATAACCTGACCCCGGTCGGTTTGAACTGCCGACTTTGTGATCGCCAGTCATGCGCCCAGCGGGCTTTTCCGCCTCTGCAAAAACGCCTCTATGCAGATGAAACCAAACGCTCTGCCGTGCCATTTTCATTTAGCAGTTAAGGTACCCGCCAAGAGCGAGCATACCCCAAAAGCAAAGCAAAATAGGTCGACCCCAATGAACTCTGCCCTTAAATCACCTTATTACATTTATAGGTATGCTGTATGGGGCTTTTCAAGGACATACAGCATAGCAAAAGCGCAAGGCTGGCGTTTGTCTTGTCTATACCTGTGCTTTTATCAGCTTGCCTTTATCTGGATATAGGAACGGCGCTTTCCCTGAAGCGCATGGATCCATACACGGTTGATCTGGTGAACAGCCGTGCCGCGATTTTGCTACCGCCAACTATAAATTATGCACAAACGGTCAGCGTCACAGTGCGGGTCACCCGTAACGAAACCGTTTTGCAAGAAGAATTATTTGCCCTGGAGGTTGTGGAAGATGAGGAAGACCTGCCCGGTATTGATCTGGCGCAATTATACCGGCGACCATTGATTGTCAGGCTGGCAAAGGCTGATTATCGCCGCGCTAATGCCTTGCAAACGCGCCTAGCAATTCTTGATAAAAATCACAAATGGGTGGAGCCGGGCAGTGAAACAGTAAAGAGTAATTCAGGCACAAAAACCTCAGAGCCACAACAGCGCGCCATTGCCGATGATGAAGATGCCAGCGGTGATCTGACCATAGCCTGGCAATTTTCTTTCAGCCCTGCCGGGATTGAGCGGCATTGCGCCCGAAAAAAGAAAGTCCGCCTTACCGGCTGGGTGAAGGTCAATGATGATGCGCAATACCGCCGTGTCGTACACGGCCTGCCGTTAAAGAAAATTTTTGGCAAAAAAGGTATGAAACAACTGTGTTCAGCCAGTGAAAAACTGCTCAATGAAACGCAAAATGAGAGCACATAAAATTCAATCTAGGGCGTTTTGCCGGTAATGCTGATCGCCCCGGTTTCGGTCAATACCCAGTCAAGACTTTGATCGCCGCCATCTGTGGGCACTTTGGGCATTTGCTGTGCGGCATAACCGATCCCGACGGCACACAAATGTGGGTTGGCCGCACGCATGGTTTTGAGAGTGCGGTCATAATAACCACCGCCATAGCCAAGACGCCGTCCCTTTTTGTCAAACGCCAATAAAGGCACCAATACAATTTCCGGCACCATGGGTTTGGCCGTAGGCAAGGGTTCTTCAACATCATACTTGCCAAAGTTCAATTCATCCCCCGGCGACCAGACACGAAATTCCAGTGGAAGATCATCACCCGCCATCACCGGCAGACAAAGTTGCGCGCCCCGTGACTTTAGTTTTTCCAAAAGCGCCGCCGGGTCAATCTCGCTTTGGATGGCAACATACCCGGAAATGTTTAATCCCGGGCGGGTGAGCAGTTCAGCGGGGAAGCGCGCGGACAACTGCGTGCCCGAACGTGGATAGAGAGATTGCAAGGTGACCCGCTTGCGCTTCATCCGTGCACGCAGATCAGTTTTTTCATTAGAATTAAAAAACGACATATTTGGCGGCTCCACAAACACCGTTGGGGCGTAAATGCCCTGATGACCCAAAAGTTCAGGTGGGCGCAGCATAAAAGAGACCACGGTCTCAATCAGAGGACGCTCCCTCAGGAGACGATACGGTCGCCGGGATTGTACCCCTGACGCGCGCCGCAGACA
>JAJFFQ010000018.1 GCA_021776565.1 Robiginitomaculum sp.
AAAAACATGACAAAAAAATGGACAATGCCAATTCAAAACTGGAACTTGACCCTCTCACAACTCGCCATATACTTCGATGGGCGTTTAGATGAAATACTGGACATCTAAATCCTAACCTGACACAGAATTTTGAACAGTCTCCAGCGAAGGGGCAGACGGTGTCCCTGAAGTGACCCTTGAGTGTGTGAGCGGGGATAAAGTGCTGGCTATCCTCTTTTCTCCCTCTCCTCGTTATTGTAATACCCCTACCTTGTCATTGCCCAGTAGTGGGCTTGTACCCGGTAATGACAGATTGGGGTTTGTAGCATTTTTCAAAACACCCAAACTTATCCAACCGGAGACGCTCCGGGGGTATAGTTATGGCTGGTTGGCGTGATCCACCCTTCGAGGCTCGTCTGCGCCTCGCACCTCAGGGTGAGGCTGAATCTATAAACGACACCTCATGCTGAGGTGGCGCGTAGCGCCCTCGAAGCATGGATGATGTCGCGTACAGGCGCACCCTGATGCATAGCATAACAGGACATGGTATCTTATTCGGTTTTGCCCTTGTCCAGCAAGGCAAGAACAGCTTTGCCAGTTGAGGCGGCAGGCATGGTGAAAAAATTTCCGGATTTTTTCAAGGCGACATTCAATCGCAAATGATAATCGTCTCGCGATATTTCCGTGGCCCCGAACTGAGTTAAATGTTCTGTCAGAAATTGTGTGTCAAGTAAGGAAAAATTGCCCACAGTTAGTCGTGCGACAAGATGAACAAGAGCAATTTTTGAGGCGTCGCGTGCTGTCTGAAACATGCTTTCACCAAAAAATGCACCGCCCAGTCGAACACCATACAATCCACCGACTAATGTGCCATCTTGCCAACATTCAATACTGTGGGCCGCGCCTTGCGCATGCAGTTCCGCATAGAGATGAGCTATGCCATGGCTGATCCATGTGTCTTCACGCCCAGGTCTTGGCGCTGCACATGCGGCAACGACTGCATTAAAATCGCTGTCAACACGTATCTCGTAAGGGGCTTTACACACTGTGCGGCGTAAGCGGCGGGGAATATGAAAACGGTTCAGGGGCAAAATGCCACGAACTGGCGGATCAACAATGGCCGCGCGCGTATCTTCGCGGCTATCAGCCATTGGAAACAATCCCCTGGCGTACAGATCAAGGAGTTCTTTGGGGCGAAATACGTCAGGCACAAATTAACTGTCTTGTTGGGCCAGCCAGTGTTCCAGCCAGTGAATGTGGTAATCACCACGCTGAAAATCCGGCTCGTTCAGTAAATCAAGAAACAAAGGTGAGGTGGTTTCAATACCTGTAACAACCAGTTCTTCAAGCGAGCGTTTCAGGCGTCTGAGCACATCCTCACGGCAGGCTCCATGCACGATCAATTTGCCAATCAGACTGTCATAATAGGGGGGAATAGAATATCCGGAATAAACCGCTGAATCGAGGCGCACGCCAAGACCGCCCGGTGGATGAAATTCGCGAACCTTGCCAGGCGATGGTACGAATGTGCGCGGATGTTCGGCATTGATGCGACATTCAATGGCGCACCCGCGAAATCGCACATCTTCTTGTGTGAAAGAAAGCGGTTCACCAGCAGCAATGGCAATTTGTTCACGCACCAGATCAACACCGGTTATCATTTCTGTCACCGGGTGTTCGACCTGCAAACGGGTGTTCATTTCAATGAAGAAAAATTCACCGCCTTCGTAAAGAAACTCGATTGTACCTACGCCAAGATAACCAATGCTGGATATGGCTGTACTGACGACGGTGCCGATTTCTTCACGTTGATCCTCACTGAGCGCAGGAGAGGGGGCTTCTTCCAGAATTTTCTGGTTGCGTCTTTGCAAGGAACAATCACGTTCACCCAGATGCACCACATTGCCAAAGCTATCGGCAATCACTTGCACTTCAATATGGCGTGGCTGTTCCAGATAACGCTCCAGATAAACCGTACCATCACCAAATGCGGCGGCGGCCTCGGCCCGTGCGGTTTGCACAGCCTGTACAAGGTCACCTTCGCTACGGGCCAGTTTCATGCCGCGCCCACCGCCCCCTGAAGCGGCCTTTACAAGCAAGGGAAAGCCTAAGTCACGAGCAATTTGCATGGCATCTTCGGGATCATTGATTTCCCCTTCAGAGCCAGGAACCACGGGAATACCGGCGTCCTTTACCGCTTTTTTGGCGGTAATTTTGTCGCCCATCAGACGTATATGATCCGGGGATGGGCCGATAAAACTCAAACCATGGGATTGAACAATTTCAGCAAAGCGGGCGTTTTCAGATAAAAAGCCATATCCCGGGTGAACAGCATCCGCGCCAGTGATTTCAGCCGCAGCCATAATCGAAGGCACATTCAAATAACTTTGCGCCGCCGCAGGAGGGCCAATACAAACGCTTTCATCGGCCAGCAAGACATGCTTGGCATCGCGATCAGCGGTTGAATGAACGGCCACGGTGGCAATGCCCATTTCATGGCAGGCACGGTGAATCCGAAGGGCAATTTCGCCGCGATTGGCGATGAGAACTTTCTCAAACACAGGCTTTATCCAATGACCAGCAAAGTTTCATCAAACTCAATGGGAGCGCCATCATCGACCAGTATTTCTATAACCTTGCCTGATTGAGGCGCCAAAATCGGGTTAAAGGTTTTCATCGCTTCGATCAATAATAATGTGTCGCCTTCATTAACGGTGTCGCCAACCTTGATAAACGGCGTGGCCCCGGGTTCGGGGGCAAAATAGGCGGTGCCAACCATGGGTGCATGAATAGCGCCGGGATGAACGGAAAAATCAACGGCTGCCTCTGGTGCCGGGGTTTCGGGTGCCATGCTGGCCGGTGCAGATTTGCTTTCAACAGGGGATATGGCGGCAGCGGGCAGAGCGGCCTGGATCATTTGTGTGGCCATCTGGCGGCTGACCCGCAATTTCAGATCGCCGCGCTCCACTTCAATCTCGCTCAAATCCGTGTCACGCAAAATATCGGCGAGTTCCCGGATCAAGGCAAGGTCGCCTTTGCCCAGTGCGCGTCCGCCAGATTTTGTACCTGCTGTCATAATGAGGTTTCCGGTTTTGTTATTGTGCAGTTTTGATTTTAACGAGATGTAACGCCGCTGTCACGGCCATGTCATACCCCAAAGCACCAAACCCGCAAATGCTGGCTGTTGCTACCGGGGCAACATAGTTGGTTCGGCGAAAGCTTTCTCGTGCCGCAGGGTTTGACAAATGCAGCTCCACCACCGGCACGTTAAGCAATTTCAAGGCATCATGCAGGGCAATTGATGTGTGGGTATAGGCACCGGCATTAAGGATCAAGGCACACGCCTTGTCAGCGGCCTCCTGCACCTGGTTAACCAGCTCGCCTTCTGCATTGGTTTGGCAGAATTTGAGGTTGATACCATGTGTTTCAAGCAGCTTTGTGCATTTCGCCTCGATGTCTGCGAGGGTCTCTGTGCCATAAACCTCCGGTTCGCGGGTGCCTAGCCGGTTCAGATTGGGGCCATTGAGAATATAGAAGGTTTTGCTCATGGCGCGCCTTTTAGAACGCCCGGGGGCAGGGGGCAAGGTTTGTGTTAAGCTCTTACCCTTCGACAAGCTCAGGGTGAGGTATGAGCATATCTTGACAGATACAGTTATCCCTCCTCATCCTGAGCTTGTCGAAGGATGGGAGGTAAGTGTAATGTCCGACACTTGGGTATATATGCTGCGCTGTGCAGACGGTCACTATTATGTTGGCTCTCATCGTGGCCAAAGTCCTGAAACACGTGTTCATGAACATAATGCCGGGCAAAACAAGAAAGCCTACACATATTCTCGTCGGCCAGTTGAATTAGTTTGGAGCGAAAGATTTCTAAAGGTTGTTGATGCTATCGCAACTGAACGTCAAATAAAAGGGTGGAGCCGGGCAAAAAAAGAAGCTTTGATAAATGGGAATTGGGATAAGATCAGTCGGCTGGCAAAAAATAATACAGAAAAGGCAAATCATTCAGCTGAGTGAGTTGCTCCATCCTTCGACAAGCTCAGGATGAGGTAAAGCATCTTTAATTTTCCAATCCAAAATTCTGAACATTACCCTCACACCTCATCCTGAGCTTGTCGAAGGATGATAAATTGAATACGGCTTAGATTGTAGGAACTATTTCTTCACGCATTTCAAGGAAGCACTGATCAATTATGAACATCATCCTGAATGGCGAATCCCGTGAGGTCGAGAAAAATGCCTCGATTACACGGTTATTGGCGGCGCTGAACATTCCTCTTGCCAAGGTGGCGGTGGAGCGCAATCTGTCTATCGTGCCGCGTTCAACCTTTGATGCGGTGATTCTGGACGATGGCGACCGGATTGAAATTGTGAGATTTATTGGTGGCGGCTGATATGCAGGACAACCCTTTGACCATTGCCGGGCGGGAATTTTCTTCGCGGCTCATCATTGGTACCGGTAAATACAAGGACTATGCGCAAAACGCTGCGGCTCTTGCCGCTTCGGGTGCACAAATCGTCACCGTTGCCATGCGCCGGGTCAATGTTATGAACCCGGATGAGCCAATGCTGGTTGATTTTATTGACCCAAAAGAGGTGGTTTATTTGCCCAACACCGCCGGTTGTTTTACCGGCGAAGATGCTGTGCGCACATTGCGCCTGGCCCGCGAGGCCGGGGGATGGTCACTGGTCAAGCTGGAGGTTTTATCAGACCCCAAGCACCTCTATCCGGATATGGAAGAGACCATGCGTGCTGCAAAAATGCTCATCAATGATGGCTTTGGGGTTATGGTTTACTGCTCTGACGATCCGGTATTTGCACGCAAGCTGGAACAACTTGGCTGTGCTGCGATCATGCCATTAGGCGCACCTATTGGCTCAGGCCTTGGTTTGCAAAACAAGGTCAATATCCGCCTGATTGTCGAGCAATCATCAGTACCGGTGATTGTTGATGCCGGGGTTGGCACGGCGTCAGATGCAACCGAGGCCATGGAGCTGGGTTGTGATGGTGTGTTGATGAATACCGCCATTGCCGAGGCAAGCGATCCGGTGCGTATGGCCCGGGCCATGAAACACGCGGTGATGGCCGGGCGTGAGGCCTATCTGGCCGGTCGCATGGCCAAAAAACGCTATGCTGATCCATCCAGCCCTTTGGCCGGGTTGATTTGAGCCAATATTACCACAATCAGTTGGTAAAGATGTACCACTACCAATGCGGGGTAAACTACATGTGACGTTTCGTCTGCCTGTCTTCACTTGCAAAGGAACACGATATATGATCCGAAGGAATGGAAACGTTTACAAAAGGGAGAGCGCATCAATGCGCTCCGCAAGGACGTATGGAGTATAAGGCCAGATTTGAGGCAGCTGTTGACCAGGTAAAGGCCGAGGGCCGATACCGTGTATTTGCAGACTTGCGCCGTCAGAGGGGCGATTTCCCCCATGCGACATGGCGTGCGCCAGATGGTGCCGACAAGGATATCATCATTTGGTGTTCCAATGATTATCTGGGCATGGGGCAACATCCTTGCGTTATCGAAGCCATGCACAAGGCCATAGATGCCGTAGGTGCCGGGGCAGGGGGGACGCGCAATATTTCTGGTACCACCCGTTATCACGTTGAACTTGAAGAAGAAATTTCTGACTTGCATGGTAAGGATGGTGCATTGTTGTTCACCTCGGGCTATATCGCCAACGAGGCAACACTGGCGACATTGGCAAAAATTCTGCCTGGCTGCATCTTTTTCTCTGATGCACTAAACCATGCCTCAATGATTGAAGGCATTAGACGCGCCGGAACACCTAAACACATCTGGCGTCATAACGATCTTGAGCATCTGGAAGAGCTGCTGGCCGCCGCTCCGGTAGATGCGCCCAAGGTGATTGCCTTTGAATCTGTTTATTCCATGGATGGCGATGTTAGTGACATCAGCCAGGTTTGTGACCTGGCAAAAAAATATGGAGCAATCACATATCTGGACGAAGTTCATGCGGTTGGCCTTTATGGCGCCCGCGGAGCAGGGATCGCCGAGCGCGACGGGGTAATGGATCGGGTTGATATTATCAATGGTACGCTGGGCAAGGCCTTTGGTCTTATGGGCGGTTATGTTAGCGCCAGCGCGGCCATGATTGATGCCATTCGCAGCCATGCACCAGGGTTTATTTTCACCACATCTCTGGCACCAACCCTGGCTGCCGGCGCTATTGCCAGCATAAGGCACCTGAAACAAAACAATGCTTTGCGAGAAAAACATCAAGAGCGTGCCTTACGCCTGAAAACCTTGCTTCGTGAAGCTGGCTTACCGCTAATGCCATCACAAACCCATGTGGTACCATTGCTGGTTGGCGATCCGGTGGCGTGCAAGGCGGTAACCGATGAATTGCTCACAAGCTATGGCATTTATGTTCAGCCTATCAATTATCCCACAGTACCGCGTGGAACAGAGCGTCTGCGTCTGACACCATCCCCCTTGCACGATGACGCGCTAATGGCCGCGTTAATTGATGCTTTGCAGGTCGTGTGGGCCAGACTTGGGATTGCCGCCAGGGCGGCATGAATCGCACACCGACAAACCATAAAAAAAAACGTGAAATCTTTTTTGAATTCACCAGACTGGAAAGCAATTTACGTGTTTGCGCCGTTGATGCCGTCACCGGTCTTGAGGTGGTAACAGTCTTGCCCGCCAGCATGCCAGAGAATGAAGCCCAAAATATTGCTCTAAAAAAACTGCTATGGCGGTTGGGAAAAGACCAACTGCCAGATGAGGAGGAACCTGTGACCTCTGGCAAATATTTATAATAGGGAACCCTGTGTCATGGGCGTAAATAAATAATGGTCTTGTGATAAGGCTTTCATCACAATAACAACACATAATATATATTATGCGCCTTATTGTGATTGATGAAAATTACAAACATGTGTAATGAGAACAGTAATTTGGCGCTGCTGACTTGCCAGCCAAAGCGACTTGCCTTTGACTAAGCCCATGACCTCCCTTTCCAGACTTCAAGAAATTATGGCGCGTCTGCGCGATCCAAAAACCGGTTGTTCATGGGATCAGGCTCAGGACTTCTCATCCATTGCCCCCTACACCATCGAGGAAGCCTATGAAGTGGCCGACGCCATTGAGCGCAAGGACATGGATGATTTGCGCGAAGAACTGGGCGACTTGCTGTTCCAGGTGGTGTTCCATACACAAATGGCTAGCGAGGCCGGTGCCTTTACGCTTGATGAGGTTGTTTCAGGCATTTGCGACAAGATGGAGCGCCGTCACCCCCATGTATTTGGCACGCCAGAGCAAGTAAACGTCGGTGCAGTTGCTGGTGCCTGGGAACGCCATAAAGAACAGGAACGCGCCGAAAAATCAAAAAACAACGCAAAATTTATTAGTATTTTACACGGTGTTGCCACCACCCTGCCCGCATTGCAGCGCGCGCAAAAACTACAGGAACGTGCCGCCCGTGTGGGTTTTGACTGGCCAACACTACAGCCCGTTTTTGACAAGTTGGACGAGGAAATCAGAGAATTAACCGAAGCCATAAACAAACCCGAGCACAACGAACATATAGCTGAAGAACTTGGTAATATATTGTTTGTTTGCACTAATTTAGCACGTAAACTAAATGTTGATACGCAAGCCGCACTTCACAGTTCCAACAAAAAATTCGAGCGCCGTTTTGCCTGGATCGAAAAGCGACTTGGCGAGATAGGAAAAATACCAAAAGATGCCAGTCTTGATGAAATGGAGGCCTTTTGGGTTGAGGCCAAGGAGCGTGAAAAAATGGAATAATTGAGCTGCCCAGCCAAACAGGGTGAAAATAACAAAACCTGAAAAACCATACATGATATTAGATAGCAGTGGGGCGCCTGATCTTGGTGATACGCTTTCCAAATTTTTCTCCAGGCTGTTTATGTGTGTACTTATGTTTATACTTATGATTCCCATAACAGTCTATATACAGCATTGAATTTCTGGACTCGAGTTCCCCCTCTGCCCGTCATCAACTCACTTGATTATTTTTGATTTTTCCTCCTGGTTTGCATCATAGACAACCTCGTATTGTCATTACCGGGCATGTCCCGGTAATCCAGTCTTGCTTTGTAACGCCGTTCTGGATTACCCGTCCTTCGACAAGCTCAGGATGAGAATCGGGTAATGACAAGCAAAGACGACAAAATCAACCAACCCGTGTCATTCCGGCTCGCGCCGCAATCTATAGTGATGCCTTAAGATGGATTGCGGCCTTCGCCGCAATGACGCCATGTGTCTTCGGTTATGACTCAAACCCGTTCGGGCTTCACCGTCGGAAATGTGCTCTCCAGTGCGCCTATGTTTTTAACATCCAGTTGCGCCAATAAAGTCTGTGCGCCCTGCTCATCTATCTGTGTGTCCAGCAATATTCCGTTGCGGCATATCCATGGGCTAATGCGCCCCTCGCCCACTGGCACATGAATACGCACGGTAACCGCTCCTCTGCAAAGTATGTCTTCCATGCTTTGTTTGAGATCATCCAGCCCCTGCCCTGTTGCGGCAGAAAGAAGAACCGGATTGGGTGTAATGGAATTGGCCTGTGCCTGTATCTGCGGGCGCTCTTCCCTCTGGATCAAATCCACCTTGTTCCAGGCTTCCAATACGGGAATAGCCTTATCCTGCAATGAAAATAGTTGCTCCAGAATTGCGTTTACATCATCACGTTGCTCTGCGCTTTGCGTGGAAGCACTATCGCGCACATGGATGATAAGGTCGGCCTCGAGTACTTCTTCCAGTGTGGCCCGAAATGCCGCGACAAGTTCTGTCGGCAGATCAGAGATAAACCCCACTGTATCCGACAGAATGGCTTCGCGCCCATTATCAAGTTCAATCAGACGCATGGCCGGATCCAGGGTAGCAAATAACAGGTCTTCAGCCAGCATTTTGGTGCCGCAAAGCGCGTTAAATAGTGTTGATTTACCAGCATTGGTATAGCCAACCAGGGCTATGATCGGATACGGCACACGCTGGCGGGCAGAACGGTGAAGCCCGCGTGTGCGGCGCACGTCCTCAAGATTACGGCGCAGACGGGTGATCTTCTGGCCCAATAAACGCCGGTCAGTTTCCAGTTGGCGCTCCCCTGGCCCAGCCAAAAAGCCCTTACCGCCGCGTTGGCGCTCAAGGTGTGTCCAGGTGCGTACCAGCCGCGAACGTTCATAGGTCATTCGGGCCAGTTCAACCTGTAAACGCCCCTCTTTGGTTTGCGCACGCAAGGCAAAAATTTCTAAAATGGTGCCGGTGCGGTCAATGACCTTTACGTCAAGAGCTTTTTCCAGATTACGTTGCTGCACCGGTGTCAGGGCGGCATCAACAACCAGAAGAGACGTCTCAAGATTGAGCAAATCATCGCGCAGTTTCTCGATCAATCCTTTGCCAAAAAGAGTGCCAGCCTGAACTTTGCGTACCGGAACCTGCCGTGCATCCACGACATCAAGATTAAGGGCCAGGGCCAGTCCCTTGATCTCATCAAGGCGTACGACGGGGTCACGCCGGGTAGACGACAATACAGGAACAACAACAATCGCCCGGGTTTGGTTAGTTTCGAGTGCGTTCACGCGCCCTCTTCGCCATCATCACCTTCCGGCTCAAAAAGGGATACTGGTGCAGAAGGCATGATTGTGGAAATTGCGTGTTTATAGACCAGTTGCGAATTACCATCACGGCGCAAGAGAACGCAAAAATTGTCAAACCAGGTGACTATACCTTGCAATTTCACGCCATTAACCAGGAAAATTGTAAGCGGGGTTTTTGTCTTTCTAAGAGAGTTTAGAAAGGTGTCTTGAAGATTTTGTTTTTTTTCGCCAGCCATTGCCATGCTCCGTTTTCGGTTCGGGTACCTGCCCCTGGAACCGGTTCGCAGTCTGTTTGTATTCATACATTATAATCACGCCAGATCGCGTGTATCAAGCTGTCTGCGTTAAGTTGCCGCGCTTTGCAAGTAATCTTTGCGCAAGGCACTGGCTAACGGCCCGGGCTTGCCATTACCAATGGCCTCATTATCAATTTTGACGACCGGCATAACCAAATTGGTTGAGGAGGTAATGAAGGCCTCACTGGCCTCCAGAACCTCTTTTTTTGAAAAGGCCCGCTCATCAACCTGTAGCTGGCGTTCAGCAGCCAATGTGAGTACGCGCTCCCGGGTGATGCCACCTAATATGTCAGGCGACAGGTTGCGCGTGGTCAGAACACCGTCAAGGGTCACGATCCAGGCGTTTGAAGATGCCCCTTCGGTAATCATCCCTTTATCGTCCACCATCCAGGCTTCACTGGCACCCTTTTCATGTGCTGCCTGTTTGGCTAGCACATTTGGCAATAACGAGACGGATTTAATGTCACACCGCGCCCATCTTTCATCATTCATGGTCACAACAGCCACACCTGCTTTGGCCGCCTTTTCGGCCAGTTCAGCATTGGTACTTTTTGCGGTAATCACGATGGATGAGATTATCTCGTTGGGGAATGCATGGTCACGGGGTGCAACACCCCGGGTGATCTGCAGATAAACCAGCCCGTTCTTTACCCTGTTTCGCCGTACAACCTCACGCAAAACATGCGCAAGTGACTGATCTGTCATTGGTGAAGGTATTCTTAGCTCACCCAAAGAGCGGTTAAGGCGGCGAAAATGTGCCTCACTGTCCAGCAATTTTGACTGTCTGACTGCCCAGACTTCATAAACGCCATCGGCAAACTGGTACCCGCGATCCTCGATATGCACGCTGGCATAAGCGTGTGAGACATAAGAACCATTAACATAAGCAGTGCGGGACATCAGGTCAGTGTCTCCAGAATTCGGGTGAAAGAAAGGCCAGCACTGCCAGAATTTCAAACCGGCCCAGGGCCATACCGGCGCTTAACGCTATAATTGCCGGAATTGGAAAGTCAGAAAAATCGCCCGGCGCACCTGCACCGGTTAAAAACGCCGGCCCGGCATTGGAAATGGCGGCAATGGCAGCATTGCTGGCAACTTCAAAATCAGGGCCAAAAGCAGCCACAGTAATAATCAACACCCCAAGCGCCCCGGCATAACCCAACACGTAAACCCACAAATTGGTGAAACTGCTTTCGGGGATGGTTTGCCCACGAAACCGGGTCAGTTTTGTCGCTGATGGGTGACTTAACTTGTAAAGTTCAGCGCCGGTTCGGCGAAACAGAAGAAGAAAGCGGATGATTTTTACACCGCCTGCTGTCGATAATGCTGCTCCACCAACCAGCACAATGCTCATGGTTACGGGCAAGGGAAGCAGCCTGGTGCCACCCTCGGTCATGGGCGCAGCATAGGTTGTGGCCAACGATATACCATTCAGGATTGCCGGGCCAAATTGCGAGCCGACCAAAACCAGTGCTCCGGCTGCCAACCCTGCCATCATCAGGACACCCAGAGTTTCAGGGTCACGTAAATGCCCTGCCCTGCCCCTTTGCAACTCCCAGTGCATGGCGAAACTTGTCGCGCCGACGAGCATGCCAAAAGCACCGCCCCAGGCACCAACTCGCCCGGCCACAGCTTCAAATGAAGCCGTACCGGGGAGTATTCCCCCCGTTGAAACTGCACCAAACATGGCAATCAACCCATCAAAAAAAGAAGCACCCGCCAGTAACAACCAGGTCAGTACGCCCAGACTGACAATGCCATAGGTCAGAGCAACAATCAGGGAAAGTGGGCCTATTCGGCTCGACAGATCATCTTTTTCCACTGTCAGGAGAGGCGAACGATAGACACCCGGCCCGGTCAAGTTCAACGGGGCCAGAACCGCCAGAGCCAAAAGGATTGACATATATCCGCCAAGCCATTGAAGCGAGCCGCGCCAGTACATAATTGCATTTTGCTCAACTGAAAAGTTCAGAACTTGCCCACCGGTTGTCGTCAATTGCGCCATGGCGTCGGCATAAGCCAACACAAAAGGCGTTTGTGCCTGCGCCGCCATAAGGGGTATTGCAGCCAGAGCGGGCGTTCCTATCCAGACCAGTATCATCAATATCAGGGCGCTGCGTACACCACCCGAACGACGCACACCTCGCTCTCCCAAAACCAGAATGAGTGCCAAAGCACCACAAACAACAGACGTCAGGGCAAGTCCAAGTGTTGTTTCAGCGTGATTTTCTGCAAGGGCCATTCGCCATGCAATCATGGCATTGATCGCCAAAAGTGCCGGTATTACCGCCAAAATTCGCCATAAACCGCTCACAAAAAGGCTCCTGCCTGGGTACGAGGGTCAGGCCTGAGCCTAAACATAATCACGACTGACCCGAAACATTTTTTCAACGCTTGGCACAGCGGCTCTTTCTGCAAACAGCACGACATGATCGCCAGCCTTGATAATAAAATTACCATTGGGAAAAAGCAGCTCATCGCCTCTTTGAACAGAGGCAACTTTGACGCCATCAGGAATATCTACATCGCGTAATGGGCGCCCGACCAGGGCGGATGTTGCCAGTGCCACAGCCTCAATGGCTTCGGCCTCGCCTTCTTCAATGGAGCGCACAGCAATGATACGCCCACGGCGTACATGCTGTAGAATGGTTGAAATTGTGGTTTCTCTTGGATCAATAAAAACATCAATCCCCAATGGCTCTTTTAGTAGGTCAAGCGTGCGATCATTGACCAGACACAAGGCCCGGCGCACGCCAGCCTCTTTTGCCAGTCCGGCAACCAGAACATTGACCCGGTCATCATTGGTCAGTGCCAGTGCAATATCGGCCTCATTAACGCCCGCTTCCAGCAAAATATCCCTTTCCAGCCCATCGCCGTGCAAAATAACGGTGCGATTAAGGGCGATGGAGGCTTGTTCAGCCTGTTGGGCATCTTGCTCTATGGCGCGCACGCGGATGCCCGGTAATTTTTCAAGCTCTTTGGCAACATGCACACCGATATTGCCGGCACCAACCATAACCACTTTGCGGCCCCGCTCTTCCTTGCGGCCCAAAATATCCAGAGTGCGAGCGACCTGTTCCTCCTGGGCAACAACATAAACTTCATCACCAACCAACACCTGATCTGTTCCCCTGGGAACAAAAAGTCGTCCTTCGCGTTTTACACCGACAATCATAGCGTTCAGATCAGGAAACAATTCGGTCAGCTGTGCCAGTGCTGTGTTTGAGACAGGGCAATCATCAAGAAGACGGACACCCAGCAATTTTATTCGCCCACCGGCAAAAGGAACAGTCATGAACGCACCAGGCGTGGCAATGCGTTGCAAAATTGTTCTTGCCACTTCGATTTCAGGCGAAATAACGACATCAATTGGCATGTTTTTATTGGTAAAAAAGTCTTGCCAGACCTTATCCAGATATGCCTGCGCCCGCACCCGGGCAATTTTAATTGAAACATTAAAAAGTGAATGGGCAATCTGGCAAGCGACCATGTTGACTTCATCAAGATATGTGGCCGCAACGATCATGTCGGCATCTTCAATGCCGGCACGAACCAGCACATCGGGGTGTGAGCCGTGGCCAACAACACCGCGCACATCAAGGTCAGTTGAAATTTGCTGCACCAGTTGTGGTGAAAGATCGATGACCGTAACTTCATTGTTTTCCAGAGATAATTGGCGGGCAATACCATGACCAACCCGCCCTGCGCCGCATACGATAACCTTCATGACAGATCACCATTTGCCTTTACAATTCTGGGCTGTATACCCAGCGACTTTAATTTGCGATGCAATGCTGATCGTTCCATGCCAATAAAAATAGCGGTGCGGGAAATGTTGCCTCCAAACCGGCTAACCTGTACTTTCAAATACTCACGTTCAAATTCTATGCGGGCCTCCCTCAACGGAAAAGCAACCAGCTTCTCGGCACCCAGAATAGATTCAGAATCATCAGATTTTTGCTCTTCTGGCAAATCATCAAAGGTCAGTGGATCAGTAGATTTACCAGTGGCAAGGATCAATATCCGTTCGATATTATTGCGCAACTGACGTACATTTCCCGGCCAGCGGGCCGCTTGTAAATACGCCATCACGTCATCACTGATCGGTCGTGACGGTCTGCCCGCAGCGGCGGAAAGGTGGGATACAAAATAATTGACCAAAGCCGGTATATCCTCGCGGCGTTCACTTAAGGATGGCACATGAACCGGTACAACGTTCAAACGGTGATAAAGGGCTTCACGAAAATGCCCTTGTGCGATCAGGGTCGCAAGGTTTCTTGACGTTGAACTGATGACCCTTACATCAACTTTAACATCGGTGGTGCCGCCAATACGACGAAATTGCTGGGCAACCAAAAGACGCAATAATTTGCCCTGGGTCTCCAATGGCATATCACCGACTTCATCGATATAAAGCGTACCCATATGCGCTTGTTCAAACAGCCCCGCTTTTGTCACCTTGCCCTTTTGATTTTCAGAACCAAACAGCTCCAATTCTACTGAATCGGGGGTCATGGCCGCAGCATTTATTGAAACGAACTGGCCGTTCTGGCGCTCTGATTGTTCATGGATATTGCGTGCAACCAGTTGTTTTCCTGCACCCATCGGACCAATGACAAGCACCCGGCTGTTTGCTCGGGCCACGCGCGAAATAATTTGTCGAACCGCATTGATATTTTGGGAAATGCCGATCAGTTCAGAGACATTGGCGGCGTTGGCCTTGAGATCCATGTTCTCACGTTTAAGCCGTGATGCCTCCAGTGCGCGGCGGACAACGAGAAGTAATCGTTCGCTGTTGAATGGTTTTTCAATAAAATCATAGGCGCCTTTGCGTATGGCGCTGACGGCGGTTTCTATGGTGCCATGGCCAGAAATCAGAATTACAGGAAGGTCTGGATCAAGTGCCTTGACTTCTTCAAGCACAGCAAGTCCATCACGCTCGCTGCCCTGCAACCAGACATCAAGCACCATCAAAGCGGGTTTTCTGTCTGAAATAGCTGCAAAAGCTGATGCGGCACCGTCCGCTGTGCGGGCAGAATAGCCATGATCTTCAAGGATCCCGCCGATCAGTTCGCGAATATCTTCTTCATCATCAACGACGAGTATGTCAGCAGACATCAGGCTTCTCTTTTCAGTTTTTCAATGGGTTTGGATGTTTTGGTTTTATGCTCTGGTGATAAAAATCGTAACACCACAACTGCGCCGGCAAGACCGTCTTCACGGTCAAGAAGGCTGAGGCCACCACCATGATCTTCCATAATGCGGTTCACTATAGCCAGGCCCAACCCTGTGCCTTTTACGCGGGTAGTCATATAAGGCTCTAAAAGCCGTTCCCTGCCTCTGGTCGGCCAGCCAGGGCCGTTATCAGTAACAATTACCGCTTTTCCCTGATGTGTATCCGTTATGGATACAGAAATATGCCCGTCAAGTTGCGATTGTTCACACCCCAATATGGCTTCGGCAGCATTTTTCAAGATGTTACCAATGGCCTGAGCCGCCAGGCGCTCATCACCCCAGCCCTTTCCTGGAGCATTTGAAATGTCGGTTGAAAATTTAATATCCTGGAAGGCTATTTGTTGTGTAAATACTGTATCTTGAACCAATTTATTAAGATTAAAAATAGTATTTTTTGGCACAGGCATACGTGCAAATGACGAAAATTCATCAACCATGCGTCCAATGTCAGAAACCTGTCGCACAATTGTATTGATACACCTGTCAAACACATCTGGGTCGGCGGTTAGATCATTGCGGTATTTGCGGCGGATTCGCTCTGCTGAAAGCTGGATCGGGGTAAGCGGGTTTTTTATTTCATGGGCAATACGCCGCGCCACCTCTCTCCATGCCGCACTGCGTTGTGCGGCAATTGCGCGGCTCATGTCATCAAAGGTAATGACATAACCGTGCGCCCTACCCCTGCCACTTGGCGCAACCTTGGTGTTCAGATGCACTGCACCATCCTTGCCGGTCAGTTCTACCTGCCCCTCTGCCCGCCGGTTTGGTGAATGTTTTGCCTGTTCCAGTAAGGCCATGAATTCAGGGACGCATTTTTGTAACTTTTTGCTCTGTAATTGTCCTTCATCACAATTCAGCAGGGCAAGCGCAGATGGGTTGGCAAAGCTGATTTTGCCTTTTGCATCCAAATCAAGGACACCGGCGCTAACGCCAGAAAGAACAGTTTCAATAAAAAGTCTGCGACTTTCTGTGTCCTGATGCGCCGTAATTAACTCTTGCCTTTGTGAAAGAAGTTGTGAGGTCATTTCATTAAAATCACGGGAAAGCTCTGCAACTTCATCATTTTCGTTGCCGATCCAAACGCGCGCTTTCAGGTCGCCATCACTGACGCGTTGCGCCGCCTGTGCCAGCCGCCCGATTGGCACGGCTATGCGTGTTGCTGCTGCCAAACCGACCCAAATGGCACCGATCAGCACCAATAGTGCTGTTTCAAGATAGATCAGGGAAAACGATTGTGTGAGGCTCCCCCGCCGGGCTTCGGCTTCCTGATAAGCACTAAGAGCATCTTGTGCCTCCGCAAGGGTGCTCAGAGCGCCCCCGGTGGCAAAACGCGCCACATATAAATAAGCATCATCATAACCACTAAGCCGCATCAGACCACGTATCAGGTTTTGTTTCTCATCAAACTGGAGATGAATATCACCCTCTATGGCAGCCAAGATTGCTTCTGATGTCGGGATAACAAATGGTGGTGCATCATTGGCTTCTACGCGGGATAAAACTGTACCGGATTGATTGAGGACATAGGCTGCCTGGAAAAAACGACGTTCGGCCTGAAATCGAAGGTAATCAGTAAAAACTATGGGGCCGTCCTGTAGGTTTTTTATGGCCTCTGGCTGATTAAGGTCATTGGCCATTGGTTGAATTTCGCTTGTAACTTCATCGGCTTGCGCCTGAAAAGTTGCACGGGCTGCCGAGACAATATTATTGGTTAACGTGGCAACACGATCCGAGAACCAGTACTCAATACCACGTGTATAAACCACAGCAAAAAAGATGGCGACGATAATCGCAGGCAGTACGGCCGCCATGCTAAACATACCCGCAAACCGTAAATGCAATTTTGGTGCAGCATCTTCACGGGCGCGAACAAACCACAATCTACCCAATCGCAAAACAACATAGCCGGCCAAAGCAGAAACAAGCAGTAAATTACCGATCAGTACCGCCACAAGAAAGGTGCTGCCAGGGCCAAATTGCCCGGCACCGGAAAGAGCGAAAAACGCACCCAACATGGTAATGACAATGGCCATTGCATAGAAAGCACCAAACAGTGCTGAACCAAGTAAATTCATTGGCCTAGAATACCTGACCTCATCATTCTTTTGCAGGTTAATACCATTACCCATCCAGAAACTTCTCCTTGGCCCTGCAAACGCGACACTTTTGCCACATCTGTTGCCCAAGATCAACACCTGCCCTCACTTTTGAGAGTGCAAACCATACTGCACCAGTTTTTTGCGCAGGGTATTGCGATTTATTCCAAGGCGTGTCGCGGCTTTTAACTGGTTGCCATCAGTCATAGCCATAACCCGTTTCAAAAACGGGCGTTCCAAAGCTGCCAAAACGTGCAAATATAGCTTAACGGGCATTGTGGAACTTTCACCATCATCAAAAAACACTAACAAGGCCTGCTCAAAGGCTGCATCCAGCCCTGGTTCAGTAGCCGTGTTTCCTTGTGGGAAATCTTCAAAATTTTCGCGACCAATACGACCGCTACGGGCCATTAAAATTGCGCGCTGCAACATATTTCGCAATTCACGCACATTACCGGGCCATGCCCGACCGCTCAGGCTCTGTTCTGCATTTCTACTTAAGGTTTTGCGCCCCTTGCCAAATTCAGCCAAAAAGGCTTGTGCCAGTTCAATGCAATCGCCTTGCCTGTCTCGTAATGGTGGTAGATCAATATGCAGGGTATTCAGTCGATACATGAGTTCATGACTAATGCCCTGCACTCCGCTGGCCTCAGAATATGGCTTTCGCGTAGTGGTTATCAATCTGAGGGCATGTTCCTGGTCAACAAGGCCTGAGAGCAGACTGATTAACCGGTCATGCTGATACGGGCTGAGTGTACTGATTTCATCCAGAACCAGCGTCCCCACCCCGGTCAGCGCGACACTTTTTGCTATGCGCGCATTAAATTCTTCATCACTTTGAGGAAAATGCAAGACAGTAAATTCGGCGCTGGAATAGTTTCCATAGTCATGGATGACCTTGGCCACCAGATTTTTGCCAGTGCCGGTCTCACCTGTGACCAGCAAGGGCAGATTTGACTGGGCGGCCTGGGCAATTCGCCGGTAAACCCCCTGCATTGCTGCTGAACTGCCAATCAGGGGAAGATTGGGGTGCGCTTTTGGGTGCTGTTGTTTTGATTGTGTTTCTCGCAAAGCTTGTTTTATGGAAGCGTGAAGCTGTTCAAAACTGAATGGTTTTGGAAAATAATCAGACGCACCAAAGCGCGCCGCCAGCAAAGATGTAAGAACCGTATTTTCTGCACTAAGCACAAGAACTGGTAGTGAGGGATATGTCTGGCGTATCTGTTTGAGAAGTTCAAAGCCATTACGTGCCGGATCAGCAATATCCACGTCAATAAGAACCAAATCCCCCTCTCCAGCGCGTATCCAGTTCCACAATGTATCAAAGCTCGCGCTGGCCCGAACGCTATAACCCTGGTTGGTCAGGTCTCTGGCCAGGGTTTCACGCGCCACACGCTCATTATGGGCCAGTAAAATGGGGGATGGTTTTGCCTTATCGTCCATGCTCAGGCTGCCACCGGGATTAACCGGTTTTGACCAAGCCGACTTATCAGTGCAGCCAGTTTGCCTGGCTCTGTTATCTGACAGGCTTTGGATCGCAATGCCCGGCGTGCGTGTGCATCAAGCGTCAGGGGCGCAGCATCAATGCTCCAGGCAAGATGCTTTCGGAACATCCGCAACCCAAGCCTTTGCCCGTAAAGGCTCAAGGCGCCGTCAAGCTGTTCGCCGAGCAGGGCGAAATGCTCATTCAGGGATGGCTCACGCACAGTGTTGTCACCCTTAAGCGCAGCGCCAATGAGGCCCGGTAGCCAGGGCCGTCCACACGCTCCCCGTCCGATCATGACACCAGCCGCACCGGATTGGGCCAAAGCTGTGCGGGCATTATCAACGCTACAAATATCGCCATTGACAATGACCGGAATATGCACGGCCTGCACAACATTATTCACTGCTTGCCAGTCTGCCCGCCCTTTATAGAACTGACAGCGCGTGCGCCCGTGAACAGTTATCATTGCAGCACCGGCATTTTGCGCCCGGCGTGCCAGTTCTGGTGCATTGAAGCTGTGCTCATCCCAGCCCAGACGCATCTTGACACTCACCGGTACGCTCACCGCCTCGATTGTTGCATCGATCAATGTCAAGGCGTGATCCAGATCGCGCATTAATGCTGACCCTGTCGCCCCTTTGGTAACGTGGCGAGACGGACAGCCCATATTGATGTCAATCAGTCTGGCACCGGCATCTTGTGCCAGTTTTGCCGCTTCGGCCATCCAGTACGCTTCACGCCCGGCAATTTGAATAACCAGAGGCGCAGTTTCACCATTGCCAGCGATTTTGCGCACCATATCCTTACGACCATGTACCAGTTCCCGACTGGCCGTCATTTCACTGATAACCAGTCCTGCCCCCAGCCTTTTGACCTGCGAGCGGAACGGTAAATCAGTAATTCCTGACATGGGGGCCAGAATTACCCGATTGCCAAGAACCAGATTGTCAATAATAAGGGCCATTAAGGATTGCGCCACCAGTGCTTAAAATTTAGGCACTGATTACGGCAAATGTCAGTCCTGTAAAGGGAGTGCAGGAATGAAATGTGCAGTTCTGGTTGTTGGTGCAGGCAGTGGTAAACGCCATGGTGGCAAATTACCAAAGCAATATCAGCATCTTAATGGCATGCTGGTGTTTCGTCATTCCCTGATGGCTTTTTCAGATCACCCGCAGATCAATACTGTTATTGCGGTGATTGCCGAAGATGCCAAACCACTTTTTACCGTCGCTGCGGACGGGTTGAACGTCAAAACGGTGCCGGGTGGCGCCAGCAGAACCGCCTCAGTTCATGAAGGTTTGAAGGTTTTGGCAGATGATGCACCGGATATTGTTCTGATCCATGATGCCGCCCGCCCGCTCGTCAGCTCTGCCTTGATTTCCCGCATCATAACGGCCATAACAAAATCGCACGGCGCTGCACCAGGGCTTGCCCTTGCTGATGCGCTGAAATACTTGCACGAAGACGGCGTTGCTGGCGATGACATCAAACGCGCAGGACTGGTTCAGGTGCAGACACCGCAAGGTTTTCCTTTTCAACCCTTGCTGGAGGCCTATACACGCCTTGGCGCAGATGCAGAGTTTGCCGATGATATTGCTGCGGCCCGTGCAGCAGGAATAGAGTGCATCATCGTGCAGGGCGAGCCGGATAATTTCAAAATCACCATGCCGGGCGATCTTGAGCATGCTGAACGTTTGCTCCATCAGCGCAACGTGCCGATTAGCGTTACGGGTAGCGGATTTGATGTGCACCGGATCATTCCCGGGCCACAGATGGTGCTGTGCGGTGTGTCGATAAAGGGCGATCTGGCCTTGAAAGGCCATTCGGATGCCGATGCAGGTTTGCACGCGCTTACCGATGCCTTGCTTGGCACCATTGGCGCAGGCGATATTGGGGATCACTTCCCGCCAAGTGATCCCCAATGGGCAGGTGTTAATTCAAGCGTATTTTTGCGCAAGGCCACTGACTTGGTAGAGCAGCGCCGGGGCAAAATCCTGCACGTGGATTTGACCATTATATGCGAGCGCCCGAAAATCAAACCTCACCGCGAGGCCATGCGCGCACGCCTTTCTGATCTGTTAAATCTGGATATGAACCGGGTTAGCATCAAAGCCACCACCACCGAGGGACTGGGCTTTACCGGGCGCGGTGAAGGCCTGGCGGTTATGGCTAATGTTACGGTGCAATTATCCGGTTGATGGTCTAATTGGTTGTGATTATATTTTCCCGAGACAAGCATACAAACTATCACTAACCTCCTCCCTGCTTTCTCACGAAAAGAGGCAAAAATGTTTTCTGAAGATGTTCTGAAACTGGCTGAAACGGCGTTGCAGCGTGCCCGTGAAAACCACGCCATGATTACCACCGCCGAAAGCTGCACCGGCGGACTGGTCAGTGCGGCCCTGACGGCTGTTTCCGGCTCGTCAGATGTGTTTGATTGCGGGTTTTCCACTTATTCCTACAAGGCAAAGTCATCATTGTTGGGTGTGCCGCAAAGTATTCTGGTAGAACATGGTGCGGTTAGTGAGGAGGTGGCCAGTTTGATGGCCGAGGGCGCGCTTGCCCATTCTGCCGCCAATGTTTCTGTGGCCCTGACCGGCATTGCCGGCCCCGGTGGAGGCATGCCGGGAAAACCCATAGGCACGGTTTGTTTTGCCTGCGCCCGTATTGGTGCCAAAACACGCACATTAACCCAACAATTTGGTGATCCAGGCCGCGCAATTGTGCGCATGAAAAGCGTTTCTATCGCTTTGACAATGCTAGCCGAGGCTTTTGCCTGAATTTTTTATTGAACAAATCTGGGCCTGAACAACGTCCAGCGGCCCCCCTACCCCTTCAAAGCGTTGCGCGGCGCGTTTTTCAAATGCTTTCATAATCGAGACTGCGGCCCGATCTTCACTGGCGCTCAATAACTGACCAAGAAAGGGGATCGCCAGTTCATAATCTATCTTGAACTCTGCCAAAGATGAGCCATCATCAAGCGCGTGAATATGCCAAAAATTGCTGAGTTTGTTAAAAGGCCCGCGCACCAGCTTTACATCAACGGTGCGTGCCTTCGCATTCAAAACAACATTGGTGGCAAAGCGTTCCCGAACGAATTTATAACGTATGCGTACTTCTGCCAAAATCGTGCGCAAGCCGTTATTCTCGCTCTCTTCCTTGATGCGCACGGCGCTAATAAATTTGATGAAATTTGGATAATCGTATACGTCAGATGCTAATAAAAATACGTCATCAGGCGCAAACGAAACCCGTTTCCAGATATGATGTTTGGTCAAAATCAGGGCTTCCCGACTGCTTTATTGTCTTGTGCTTCCCGTGCCGCCTGTAGTTCAGCAAAATCCTCTCCGGCGTGGTGGCTGGAACGGGTAAGCGGCGATGATGACACCATTAAAAAGCCTTTGGCACGGGCAAGGGTTTCATAATTTTTGAATTCTTCAGGGGTGACAAACCGATCAATTGGTGCGTGTTTGCGTGTAGGTTGCAGATACTGGCCAATGGTCAGAAAGTCCACATTGGCCGAGCGCATGTCATCCATGACCTGCATTACCTCTTCACGGGTTTCGCCCAGGCCAACCATCAAACCGGATTTGGTAAACTGTTTCGGGTCGCGTTCCTTGACGCTTTGCAGCAAGCGCAAGGAATGAAAATAGCGTGCGCCGGGACGGATCGAAAGATACAGGCGCGGCACGGTTTCAAGATTGTGGTTAAAGACATCGGGTCTTGCATCAATAACGATTTCTGACGCCTTGCCCTTGCGCAAAAAGTCAGGGGTGAGAATTTCAATACTGGTATCGGGCGTTGCCGCCCTGATTTCGCGAACCGTTTGGGCAAAGTGCCCGGCCCCGCCATCATCCAGGTCGTCGCGATCAACCGAGGTAATGACAACATGCTTCAAACCCATTTCCATCACAGCCTGTGCCACGTTTTTTGGCTCGTCAGGATCAAGAGGTGCTGGCCGCCCAGTGCGCACATTGCAAAATGCACAAGCACGGGTGCAGGTGTCGCCCATAATCATCAATGTGGCGTGTTTTTTATCCCAGCACTCGCCCATATTGGGGCAAGCCGCTTCCTCGCAAACAGTGAACAGACCTTTGTCATGAACAATTTTGCGGGTTTCCAGATAGCCCTTGCCAGCCGGCGCCTTGACCCTGATCCATTCGGGTTTGCGCAGAAGCTCCGAATTCGGGCGATTACGCTTTTCAGGGTGTCTGTGCGCAGAACTTTTATGCGCAGTTTCAATGAGTGTAGCCATGAGCACAAAATGGCCTCTAATGACCCCTTGTGCAAGAGTGTGATTTCAGTCTGCACACAATACCTTAAACCTGTCATCACCCGGCTTGTCGGGTGATTCAGCCATGTTTTTACTTCATATCTGGATTGCCCGAACCAGTCCACTACTGTCCGGTTTAGCGATTATTTTTGTTTTCCTCCCCTGCCCTCATCCTGAGCTTGTCGAAGGAGCGGGGGAGGTGTCCCACCACAAATCATTGTGGTGGGACGGAGGGGGCAGGAATGTCAAAAACCATGATTATCAATACGATAACCCGTCAGCCCCCCACCGAGCGCATACGCGCCCACCTCCCCCGTAAACGGAGGAGGAAAAAGTTGGTGGTGCAAAAATCCTGTCCTGAAGAGCCTTTTTCACCAGAACAGATTGTGTCTATTATTCTTTTTGACCCAAGTTAAATCTAAACCGGACAGTAGTGGAATGAATCGGGTGATGACGGTTATGTGTGGGATAAAACACAAAACCCTAAACGCATTAGTCGGCCCAGACAAAGGATTTGGCCTTGTCACCAAAGCGAAAATACTGGCTTTGCGTTTTGCCGTTCAGGGTTAAATTGACCAGATTGACCTGGTCATCCAGGTCATTGAATAATATGGCATTGCGCACCTTCAGTTCAGACAGGGTTTCTGGAAGGTTGGCAGTAAAATACACAAAAATGAATTCACCATCCGCCTCGGCACCCACATAACTAAGTGGCATGTCAGTATTGTCAGATTTTATAGAAAAATGCGCCCGGATGTATTTACCTATTTTGGCAATGCCTTCTGGCGTTTCCTCCCACACACCCTGAATGGAGTGAAACAGGCGTGGTTCCAGATCATGGGCATAGAGCCTGTGGGTGATTTCAATTTCATGACTGGATGAATTCCAGGCAATCTCGGTCAACCCTGCATGAGCGCGGTGGGCCAATGCCGGTGACGTATGGACGACAGAAACAACAATGCAAAGTGCAATAGCAAAAAAGCGGGCAAGCCGGGGTGTGCGCCCTGACTTGCCCGGATGGACTTTATCCATTAGTCGCCCTTGTCCTTTTTACCTTTTTTAGCTTTGTGCGGAGTCATATTATCCCGATCAACAGCCATATCAAATTTCTGCATCATGTTTTTTGAGGTTTTACGTTTGAAAGCTTCAAGACGTGACGGAATGATACGGCGCGGATAGGTATTGTTATCCATATCTACATCGGCAGTTTCCCAGCGTGGGTCAACGGTGACAGAAACCAGTTCCTTTGCAGACATGACCCTTGTCGTCACAGTATTGGGATTGCTTTTCCAAACCTCTGCGGGCAAGCGCAGGGATTGTTTGCTGCCATCCTTATAGGATAGTTCCAGCAGGATAGGCATGACCAAACCACCCTTGTTGGTAAAGGTCAAAAAATAGAAATTTTCCTTGGTGGTCAGAATGTCTTTTTCCCAGGGTTCCAGTTTTTCAAAGCTTTTCTTGTACTTCTTGCGTGCCCCTTCGCCAACAGCGTGCTTGCCATGCTCGTTGTAAAAATCCACAACTGAAGGATCGTCATTCGCCCATTTTTTGATACTTTTATTGCGCTCAATGGAAAGCGAACGTGGTTCGCTCTTGTCTTCGGCAATCAGGTAATCAGACTCAATATCAGGGTCAGTGGTGTTGATGGTTCCCTTGACCACTTTATCAAGAGAAATATCTACATGATCGGTGGAATAGAACCAACCACGCCAGAACCAATCCAGATCAACACCGGACACTTCCTCCATGGTGCGAAAGAAATCATAAGGTGTAGGGCGTTTGAAACGCCAGCGATTTGAATAGGTTATAAACGCCTTGTCAAAAAGTTCACGTCCCAGAATGGTTTCGCGCAGAATGTTTAATGCCGTTGCCGGCTTGCCATAGGCGTTATTGCCAAATTGCAAAATTGATTCCGAATTCGTCATAATCGGAACCTGATTTTGCGACTTCATATAACCAGTAATGTTTTTGGGTTCGCCGCGCCGTGAAGGATAATCTTCCTCCCATTCATTTTGCGCCAAATATTGGGTGAAGGTATTCAAGCCCTCGTCCATCCATGTCCATTGACGTTCATCGGAATTGACCGTCATAGGGAAAAACCCGTGGCCGATTTCGTGAATAATCACGCCAATTAGGCCGTATTTGGTACGCCGTGAATAAGTCAGATTGCCATCATCATCCTTTACCGGGCGTGGCCCGTTAAAGGTAATCATGGGATATTCCATACCGCCGACCGGGCCGTTTACCGAAATGGCTGCTGGCCAAGGGTATGGCGTGGAAAACCGTGAATATACATCAACCGTATGGGCAACAGACTTGGTGGAATAAGTTGACCAGAGCGGCTCGGCTTCCTTGGGATAAAAGGACATGGCCATAATGGTGTCTGGTGAGCCTTGCATATTTAACTGCACGCCCATGGCGTCCCAAATAAATTTACGTGATGCTGCCCAGGCGAAATCACGCACGTCATCGGCGTGAAATTTCCAGGTTTTTGTACCTTTTACCTTGCCTTTTTCTGCTGCCTCGGCCTCGGAAGGCGTGACAATAAAGACCGGTTCATCAGCGGTGCGTGATTTGGCCAGACGATCACGTTGAGCCGCACTCAAAACCTCATCGGGGTTCAAAAGCGTGCCTGTTGAAGCAACAACCAGATCTGCAGGAACGGTAATTTCCACATCATAACTGCCAAATTCCAGCGTAAATTCACCGCGCCCCATAAAGGTTTTATTGTGCCAACCTTCATAATCAGAAAAAACCGAGATACGAGGATACCATTGAGCAATCTCGAATATGCAATTACCGTCCTCGTCTTTTTTGGTAAAGCACTCGTACCCACCGCGGCCACCCATCACTTTTTGTTCAATGATGTTATAGGCATAATCAATGTTGAGTTCGGTCGATGCGCCATGTCCCAAAGGTGATGGCAGGTCAATCCGCATCAGGGTATCAACGATGGTAAAGGGCAGGTTTGCGCCGTTACCGTCGGTCACACCTGAAACATCAAAGCCACCTTTGAACGTTTTCATGGCAATGGATTTTCTGGCCGCCCTGTATGAAATTCTTTCACTGGAGCCAGTGGTCACCGAAAGTTCACCCAGAGAATCTTTGCGAAACCGGTTCTGGTCAAGCTGCACCCACAAAAAAGCCAGGCTTTCTGGAGAGTTGTTGGTATAGGTGATGTGTGAGCTACCGGACAGGCGACGTTTTTTTTCATCCAGAGTAATTTTTATAAAATAGTCTGCCTGTTGCTGCCAGTATTGCGGCCCCGGTGCGCCGGTCGCTGAACGAACACCGTTTGGCGTAGGCCAGTCCTCATCTTCCAATTGTCTGAACTTATCTTCAAATGAACCTTTGGTTTGCTGAATTGGATCAGCGAATAAAGGTGATGATACAAGCGAAAATAGCGCAATTGCGCTTATAAAACGGTGCATGGTAAGCCCTCCAGATACCCGATATAAATGACCTAGCAAAACTCAGCGCGCAAAACCAGCACCAACTACCTTACGGTTGCGTCACATTCCTGTGACGATAGTTTTTGCCAATTCACCATCTCATGCGCGCACAGACTTTTCAAAAGCAATACAAATGGATAGTCTGTCAGCTATAGGGTAGGCCACAGCGTATTCTGGGCTGCAAAAATATATCGGGGTCACATGTCAAGGTATCATCCACGTAAAGCCAGGAAATCAATTTTTGCGGCACTGGTCAGAGCCAGGCGCCAGTTTGGCGGCAAAACAGTGGCCATTGTAGACGCCGATGATCGGGCATTTACGTACACAGAAATTATTCGTGCCGCCTTTGCATTGGGCAGTGTTTTGCGCCGCAATACCAAAGCAGGTGAGAATGTTGGTATACTTTTGCCAACGGGCGCAGGTTCCGTCATCGCATTTTTTGCGCTTCTGGCTTATGGGCGTGTGCCAGCCATGCTCAACTTTACAGCCGGGCCCCGCAATCTGGGGGCCGCATTTGATGTGGCAGACGTAAAGACAATTATTACGGCGCATCGTTTTATCTCAATTGCCAAGCTTGAAAAACTTGAGGAGACCTTAAAAAGCAAAGTCGATATTCTTTATCTTGAGGATGTTCGTGAACAAATTGGCTTTATTGACAAGGTCGCTGGCGCGTTGGGGCCAATTTTCCCGTTTTTATTTCGTGCACACCCCTCACCCGACACGCCGGGCGTCATCCTGTTTACCTCTGGCACTGAAGGCGATCCAAAAGGTGTGGTGCTCAGTCATGGCAATGTTGTTGCCAATGTCGAGCAGGTGCGCGCGCATATAGATTTACGCACCACAGACGTGGTGTTTAACCCCCTGCCCACGTTTCACTGTTTTGGCCTGACAGGCGGCGTGCTGCTGCCATTGTTTAGTGGCATGAAGGCTGCGCTTTACCCCTCGCCCCTGCATGTAAAAATTATACCTGAGCGTGTGCGTACCACCGGGGCCACTGTTCTCTTTGCCACTGATACATTCCTTAGCCGTTATGCCCGTGCAGGCAATCAGGGTGATCTGGATGGTTTGCGTTTTGCCGTTTGCGGTGCAGAGCGCGTGCGTGATGAAACCCGCGCCGCAGTGAAAAAGAAATACGGATTGCAAGTGCTTGAAGGTTACGGGGTGACCGAGGCTGCGCCAGTGGTTGCTGTCAATTCACCAGAGGACAACCGCCCCGGCACGGTTGGGCGCATGATGCCCGGCATGGAAACACGGCTGGATCCGGTGCCCGGCATAAACAGGGGTGGGCGGTTGTTTGTACGCGGCCCCAATGTGATGCAAGGCTATCTAACCTCAGGAAGTATGGGCGAAGTTACCCCCCTGCCCGATGGCTGGCATGATACCGGCGATATTGTTGAGATTGATGATGAGGGCTATGTTGCCATACGGGGGCGGGCCAAACGGTTTGCCAAAATAGCCGGCGAGATGGTGTCACTGGCTGTGGTGGAAAATTGTGCCACCGCTATCTGGCCTGAAAATCAGCATGTCGCCATTACCAGGCCTGATCCCAAAAAGGGTGAACAAATTATCCTGGTCTCGGACAATGCAGATGCCAACCGCGCCGAGATACTCTCCTGGGCACAATCTCATGGCGTACCGGAACTGGCGGTGCCACGTAAAATTGTGCATGTTCCGACCATTCCGGTTTTGGGGTCTGGCAAGGTAGATTTTGTCAGTGCCGCAAAAATGCTGGATGAGGCTTAAGCCTCAGATTTATGCTGTGACATGATTGCCAATGGGCGATCATCAGGATCGTTAAAAAACGCCATCCATTCTTCACTGCCATCCTCATGCTTATGGATCATGTGCGGCGCGTTCAGGAACGAAATGCCGCGTGATTTCATATCTTCATGGGCTACACGTATGTCATCCACACGAAAATAGATGATCGAATCTGCTGGCAACTCGCCATCACACTGGTTCAGGAAAAGCCGCAAACCATTACAATCAAAAAATGCAAGATCGCCAAACGAAAAGAGCGGCGTCAACCCAAGCACATTTGTGTACCATTCCCGCGCCGCTTTAATATCTTTGACGGTTCTGGATATTTGGCCGATCTGGCCCATTGCCTGATGCTTGTCCATTGATGACCCCTTTTTTGATAGTGCGCTTTGACGTGCAACGCCGTCCCACATACGTAGTTCAGTACGATTATTCAGCCCCAGTTTTTGCAACACATTTGCCACATGATATTTCACCGCATCAATGCTGATGCCGCGCCGCACAGCGATTTGACGGCTGGACATACCGTGACGCACGGCCTCAACCACTCGCCATTCAGCGGGGGTTAGAATGTCATCATATTTTGGGCGGCCACGTTTGCTCATGGCGAGGTCTATAGCACCCGTGGATGCGATTTTCCCTCCCCCTAGGATCCAAACTTATTCAAATGGTTTAATTTCATGCTTTTAAGGGGTGCTGAATGGAAGAAAGTCAATGCAGCAAAGGCTAACTGCCTTTGCAAGGCTGAGTTTCGACAGACAGCTTCTCATAAAAGCACCTGTAAGGCGAGGTCTCTTT
>JAJFFQ010000019.1 GCA_021776565.1 Robiginitomaculum sp.
TTGTGGTGAGGTCGATGGGGGGCAAACAGGCAAACATACTGATTGACGTTAATGCCCCTCCGACGGCTGCGCCGTCACCTCCCCCGCAGGGCAGGGGAGGAAAGAGATGCGTGAACCCAATTAAATGAAAAATGCTCTAGACATGCTGGTCGACCAGCACCGGGTTCCCATCGGGATCGAGCAGGGCAAAATGGGCGGGGCCGGTTGAACTTTCATCGGCCTCGACCTGAAACGCAATACCAGCCTCCTTCAAATGCTTCTGTATGGTTCTCACGTCTTCAAAACTATCCAGCGCGTTGCCATCACTATCCCAGCCGGGGTTGAAGGTCAGGGTGTTTTTATCAAACATGCCCTGAAACAACCCGATTTTATGTTGGCCATTTTTCAGAACAAGCCAGTTCTGGTCGATATTGCCAGACACCTCTATAAAACCCTGCGTCTCATAGAATTTCCTGGACGCGTGTATGTCTTTGACCGCAAGGCTGATCGAGAAATTACCCAGGTTCATAATCGTTCTCCTGTTTTGATAAAGTTTTCCTACTGTTTTGCCGGTAAAACATTGGGCAGACGTAAAATCGCCGCTGATACCAGTGAAACCAGTAGGCCAACCGGGAAAATTTCTGCAAACGTCATGGGCAGACGAAAAAACGGGCTGGCATATTGCGCCTCAAGGTTCGCCATTTTGGTGTTGAAAGCATCCATCTCGGCACCGGATATACCGGCTTCCTGTTTGGCCTTAATCATACCCGCGGTATAATCGGAAATGAACGCATAATTTGAGGAATAAAGATAACCCTCCCAAACAAACACATAGATAAAACTGGCAACAAAGGTGATGCCAAGGCCAAGCAAAAACGCTCGGCCAAATTTAATCACCCCACCCAGTTGCTGATCCCTATACCGCTTCACGCCAACAAAGATCAGGGTCATGGCCACCAGCATAATCAGATAGCCAAGCCACGCAGAAAATCCGCCTTGATTGTCTGACGCCAAAATTCCCCATAACATGCTGCCAATAATGACGATGCCGGACAGGGTTCCGTATATCAAAATGCTCTTTTTCATCTGGTGGCCCCTTTTGTATGTTTTCAATAACGCATAATAACGACTTCAAATAAATCACCTAAAAGGGTGATTTTGCGCCTTTAAGGGATCAGTGCCAGAGTTTTGGCTTTGTGTATGGCCTGGGTGCGGCGTTGAACCGAGAGTTTTTCATAGAGCCGGTTAAGATGGGTTTTAATGGTATTGGGTGAAACGCCAAGGCGGCGGGCAATATCCTTGTTGGCGTGTCCCTTGGCCAATAATTCCAGCACCTCATATTCGCGCCGGGTTACCCCTAAGGCGCTCAACGCCCGGGTGTTTTTGGTAAATGAGGGTGAACTGGTTTTTTGGGTCAGGCGGTACCCGCCCCAGAGGCCCAAAGCCGTAAATGAGGCGGCGATCAGGACAATATAAATCTCACCCGGCATGGTGCGGATGACATAGTGATACTCAAGCCATTGCAGTGCAAAAGCCGCCAGCCCAATAGCCAACGCATAAAGAAAAAGCTGCTTTTTCATGCCTCAAGGGTGAACGAAAATACAGGCTTTGGCTAGAGCCTGGATCTAGGGCCTGACCCTGGGGTGTTTAGTCCGTACCCTTGACTTAGGGGCATGTAAATGAGGATCATGCTGAAGGGGCGTAAAGTATTATGGGGGTTTTCATGCGCATTTTTGGAACAGGTCTGGTCATGGGTTTGGCCTTGCTATCATTTTCGGCACAGGCGCAGATACCCACACGTCTTGATATGCTGGCTTCTATCCTGCCAACGCACCGCTCGACAGCCAAGGACGGCACGGTCAGCTTTTTTGCCACCATGCTTAATGCCTCTACCACGGACACGCTAACCAATTGCAAGCCGGTTTTTACTGCCACGCAAAGCACGCAGGATCAGGCGCGCCTGGCCAGTTTCACCTTTCAAACCGTCGATGGTGCCAATGCCCTGACCGGCACCCCGGGTACCGCCATTGATATTCCGCCCAGCACGTTTCAGGGTTTTGTCTTTGGTGTTGATGGCAAGATTGACAATTCCGGTAATTTTTTCACCTCTGATCTTTCAGTGCGTTTTCAGTGCGATAATGGCGCATTGCAAGAAAATGTGTACCTGAATACGGCCTCCATATTTGTTAGTGACACAAAGCCGCCCATGGATGCTCTCTCCATTGCCCAGACGCCCAGCGCCGATGGTATTGTGCGCATTGCGGTTGCGGGTGGGTCAGAGGCCTTTGCCGTTGCCGCCACCAATCTGGGCGCGGGCGGGGCAGAGAATGTGGTGGTGACACCAACGCTGGATGTGCCGGTGGATATTAACGATCCTGGCCGCACCACCAAAATCGCCAGCCCATTTGGGGATGTAGCCAGTTTGAGCATTTGCGAAACAGTACCCGCCACCGGTGCCTGTCTGGCTGCGCCCACGTCCAGTGTTGTGGCCTCATTGGGGGCCGGTGTTTCCACGTTTTCGGTGTTTGTTACCGCCAACGCCACAACCGGTGCCGGATTAGTGCCACAATGGTTGCGGGTGACCGTTAATTTTGTACCCCAGGCGGCGGCCACTAATGAAATTGCTGGTCGTACCAGTGTGGCAATTTCTGCCCCTGGCGTACCGCTTGGCGCGGAAACAAATTTTGCTGAACTGCCGGACGGGCTTTATGCAGTGCGCACGCGTCCCAATAATGCTGCTGCCTCATCCAGCATCATGGATGGTGAAATGCTGGTTATCAATCGCAGCGCAATTGCCCCGGAAAAATTTGAAACCGGTGCTTCGCGTCCTTTGGCAGAATCCGATGAAACAAATTTTGAGGCTCTTGGGTTTCTGATGATGGAATTAATCGGTGATGGCATTGGCGGCATAATGGAGGTTGGGCCAAATGCCACTGGCCTTGATGATTTTACCTTTCGCATCGGTGAACCCATACGCAATCAGGAAAATCCGCAGCAAGTTGCCGATGCCAGCCATGTGCTGCCTTTACCGACAATACTGAGATCACGGCTTTATGCTGGTCAGAATTTCAGCATCATTCGTGATTTTAATGCCATGGCAAACCGGGGTAATGAAACCGTGCTGACCCACCAGATCAAAACAAACACCCAGATGAAAATGTTCACCGCAGCTTTGGGTACCAGTGTTGGTGCTAATGGTGAGGTGTTCTTTCGTCTTAAAAACCCTGAAGATGGTGCCAATGCGGGTGAATTTAATGTTGGCCAGGTCGGCACGGTGTCTCAATCGCTGACCTTTAGCGCCCTGGAGAACTGCACCCTGACCGTTGATGAGGCAGAGACAGATTTTACCAATAATTTTGCCCTTTTCGTGGTCACCTTGACCACCAACCAGATACTGGGTGGGTCTTGCCCGCAAGTGGGGCGATATAATTTATTTCTTTATGCCAGCGTCATTGCAGAAGTATTGTTTGGCAACCCGACGCCCTTGCAAAAACTGTATTTCACCGCGCTGTTTGTTGGTCGACCGTTCAGTGCAACGGCGGGCAAGGGCCAGGTGCTCCACGGTGAATTTGATCCGGCGGCGCAATAGGAAACGTTTATTTATTCAAACCTGATTTTCCTCCTCCGTCTCCGCCAGGCGCATGAGCATTTCAGTCATGTGTTCGCGTAAGGACTCGTCTTCGCCCTCAAAATCATAAATATCATCATTGCCTCTGTGGCTTTTCTGCTTTTCTGCTTGTTGTTTTTCTGCATCGCGCAGACGCCCCGCCGCCATGGACAGGGCTGCCGCCAAACGGGTGGTAACTACGGTATCGCCCATATCGGCCTGATCCAGTGCTTCCTCCAGGGTGCTGACCGCACGGCGCAGGGCATCAATGCCCCGGGTGCTGGTGCGGCTCCAGTTTTCGCGCGTCCGGCGTTTGCGTAAACCCGATGCGCTGATGCTGTATTGCAAAACTAATACGCGGTCGGGTTGTCCCGCCTCCCAGGCCTTGCGGATCGCCTCCCAATCGGGCGGCGGGGGCGCCGGCCAACGCTCGCGCGCTGCACGGGAGACAATTATCGAGGGCCGTATTGCCGTTATGTGGGCGATCTGACGTGGTGTCTGGCCCTGCACATAAAGCGTGCGTGCCTGTTGCCAAAGGATTTTTTCCTCTTGGGTATCGGGTTGTTGGGTATTCATGGAGGCATTATGCGCTGATGAGCAAAGCAGTCGGATAAGTTGGGCTTGTTCTTATTTGTTTTCGGGCTTTTCATAATGTCATTGCCCGACTGGTGCGGGCAATCCAGTTAGAAGGCTGGATCACCCGGACAAGCCGGGTGATGACATATTGAGCAAGTAATCGAGACTGTTCAAAATTCTGTGTCAGGTTAGGGTTTAGATGTCCAGTATTTCATCTAAACGCCCATCGAAGTATATGGCGAGTTGTGAGAGGGTCAAGTTCCAGTTTTGAATTGGCATTGTCCATTTTTTTGTCATGTTTT
>JAJFFQ010000020.1 GCA_021776565.1 Robiginitomaculum sp.
GGCGTGCCCGCCTCTGCTTGCCTCAAAATGCCGATGATCTGGCTGTCCGAATATCGTGACTTCTTCATGGATGAATCTCCTCAATCCTGATTACGAGAAAATTCTACTTATCAATACCCTTAAAATACGGGAGTATTACCGCCCCCAGAACTGTGGATGCCGTTTGGAAGAGTGCCGGAAAAGTCCTTGAACTGTTCTCAAAACAGGAATGTGCAAACTTCTTTGCCGCAAGCGGATATGGATCAAACTAAACCGGAAATGCTCTAGACCCAACGCTTCAATGATTATCACGAAGTTATAGCTGATTAGAAAACGTGGGCCAACCGCAACGATGAATAACATGCTCCCATGCTATATTTAGTTATAGCTGATTAGAAAACGTGGGCTTTACCCTCCGACTGATCGGAGGAGGGCAATATGACTTGCAATCGCTCTGGCTCCTCTGGTCAAGCCAGAGGGCGACAAGGGATAATTATTGTCCTGACTTAACCGGGCATACGCTCTGGCGCTGGTAAATCCGGGTCAAGCAAAGTGCAGTCCATTTTGCTACCGGCAAAGACGTTGATCTGGGGTTTGACATGCTCATGCTCGTTAATGCAGCCGGCACGCAAGGCAATCAATGTCGGGCGGGATTCGCTGGTGCCAAACACTTGCGATCCACAATTGGGGCAAAAGTGTTTGGTTAAAACATTGCCGCTATCGACCGTATGCGCAAATGTTGTCACATCACCGGAAACCTCCACATCTGATTGATCCATAAACAGCAATGTTGCAAAAGTTGCGCCGGTTGTTTGCCGACAATCAGAGCAATGGCAATTGGCCTGAAATGCAACATCTCCTTCGGTGGCAAACGTAACGTCACCGCAAAGGCATTGCCCTGTTAGTTTTGGCATGGGTTTTCTCCAATAAAATTATATCCCATAATAAAAGGGCAGAACGATCTGCGTCAAACGTCATCTTCCAGATTGCATGTGTATTTTGTGATTTGCCGTCTGGCCTTCCCATAATGTCGCTTTTTCACACCCGCTTTTTTATGTCTGATCGGAAAGTTTAAATCCCGCCAAGGCAGACATTCTTGATCTCGACATATTCCTCGATACCATATTTTGAACCTTCGCGGCCAATGCCTGATTGCTTGACGCCGCCAAAGGGGGTCACTTCGGAGGTGAATAGTCCGGTATTGACCGCCACAATGCCGGTTTCTAACCCCTCCATCACCCGCCAGACGCGGCCCATGTCGCGGGCAAAAAAGTAGGCTGCCAAACCAAACGGGGTATCATTGGCCAAGGCAATGGCTTCGTCCTCATTGTTAAATCGGCGTAGCGCCGAAACGGGGCCAAAAATTTCTGTATTGGCAATGTCCATATCCGGATTGACATTGGTGATGACCGTGGGGGTAAAGAAAAGATCACCCTGATTGTGTGGCTCGCCACCGGTCAGGATGATGGCGCCCCTGGCTTTGGCGTCGGCCATCAGGTGTTCCACTTTGGTCAGAGCGGCGGCATTGATGAGTGGGCCGATCTGTACACCGGGTTGATCGCCGCGCCCGATCAGCAGTTCTTTGGTGCGTTCGGCCAGTTTGTGCGCGAATTCATCATGGACACCGTCCTGCACAAAAAACCGGTTGGCACAGACGCAGGTCTGCCCGGCATTGCGGTATTTGCTGGCTAGTGCACCCTCGACGGCAGCATCAATATCGGCATCATCGAACACCAGGAACGGTGCATTGCCACCCAGTTCCAGTGATACTTTGGTAATATTTTGAGCCGCCTGTTTCATCAAAACCTTGCCCACGGCGGTTGAACCGGTGAAGGAAATTTTACGAATACGGGTGTCAGAGGTCATGGCCTCTCCCACGGGGGCCGCCTTGCTGGTCGGGACAAGATTGAACGCGCCGGGCGGGATGCCGGCTTCCTCGGCCAGCACCGCCAGTGCCAGGGCGCTTAATGGCGTGTCTTCGGCGGGTTTGACCACCGCCGTGCACCCGGCGGCCAGGGCCGGGGCAACTTTACGGGTTATCATCGCCGAGGGGAAATTCCACGGGGTAATGGCCCCCACAACCCCGATGGGTTGTTTAAGAACAATAAAACGCCGGTCTGCACCGGTGGAAGGGATCACATCGCCATAAATGCGTTTGGCCTCTTCGGCGAACCATTCAATGAAGCTGGCACCATAGATCACCTCACCGCGCGCTTCGGTGAGCGGTTTGCCTTGCTCTGCGGTCAGTAATGCTGCCAAAGCATCGGCGTTTTGAACAATCAGCTCAAACCATTTACGCAAAGTTTTAGAGCGATCCCCCGCCGTGCGTGCTGCCCACCCAGGAAAAGCCTCATGGGCGGCGTTTATGGCCTCACGGGTTTCCTCTGCGCCCATATCAGCGACCTGGGCTATCTGCGTGCCGTCTGCCGGATTACTGACCATAAAACGAGCGCCAGAGGTCGCATCCACCCATTTGCCATTGATATAGCCCTGGGTGCGAAGAAATCGTGGATCAAGGTTGGTCATGACTGATCTCCTTGGTGATTTGACGGTGCATTTTGATGAGGGTCTCGGGCAGCTCCTTGTTGGCACGCACTTCATCCTCCGAGAGGCCATCCAGTTCGTGCGGGAAGACCAGCCAGGTTTCGGTTTCATGCACATAATAATCAGGCACGCGCTCGGTTTTATTCTTTTTTGGTTTGTAATAGACGGTGCCGGTGCGCACATCGGTGGGCATATTGCGTCGACATTGCCTGGATAGCTCGCGGATGATGGCATCAATAGAGCGGCCCGAATCAAACACATCATCCAAAATGAGCAGACTATCTTCGGCACTCATATTCTCGATCAGATAATGCAGACCATGCACACGCACATTGGCGTCCTGCTGTTCTATGCCATGATAGGACGAGGTGCGAATGGCTATATGATCCGAAGGGATGCCGCAAAAATCCAGGGCTTCCTGCACAGCAATACCAACCGGCGTGCCCCCGCGCCACACCCCGACAATATAGTCCGGGCGAAAGCCGCTAAGAACTATTTTTTCGGCCAGTATATAAGAATCACGCAGCAAGCCTTGCGCGTCTAAAAATTCTTTCTCGATGGTCATAAGAAATCCAATCAAAGCCCGGCCCTGTCCAGACATGCGGGCATAGGCCAGCGCAAAACAAATGTCACCATTATTTGTTTGCCAAAGCACGCCTTTATTGATAAACGATATGAAAGGGGACGCATGATGACAGACTCAAATACAAATACAGACCTTGTGGCCGGGCCGGTCAAGGCCAGTGTACGCATTGAAAATCTGGATGTTTTGCGCGGGCTTGCCATTATGGGCATTTTGCTCATCAACATCTGGGCCTTCGCCATGTCCGAGGCGGTGCTGCAAACGCCAAATGCGCTTGGCCCTCTGGAAGGTGCCAATGCATTGGCCTGGCGGTTAACGGCGGTGTTTGGGCAGTTCAAGTTCATTACACTTTTTTCGATGCTGTTTGGTGCGGGCATAGTGTTAATGGCTGGTGATGTGCGCGAACCAGCCGCCGATGCACGGCACAGACGGCGCATGTTATGGCTGGTCTTGTTTGGTTTCATCCATATGTTCTTTATCTGGTTTGGCGATATTTTACTGGTCTATGCCTTGTTGGGTCTCATTGCCGGGCGCTGGCGCGGGATGAAACCGGGCAAGCTGATCTGGGTCGGTTTGATTTTGATTCTGGTGTCCACCCTGTTGATGGCTGGCTTGCCATTGCTTCTTAACTTTGCACCCGCAGAGACACTGGAAACTGTAAGGGCGCAAATGACAGAGCAGATGCAGGAACTCACAAAGTTATCAATGGCGGCGTATAATGGCGGGTATGCCGATCAGGTCATACATCGCTTCAAAACCATGCCAACTTTCTTTCTCTTTGAATTCCTTGCCTTTGGGCCACGAACCATAGGCCTGATGTTTATTGGCATGGCGTTTTTGAAAACCGGGGTCTTGCAAGGTAAAAAGTCGTTTTTATTGTATGTACTGATGATCGCCCTGGGCGCTGTTGCACTTTATTTTATAAATGAACGTGCCGTGCATGATCTGGCTGCGGGTTTTGCCTTTCCCGATTATTTTACAAACGGGGCCGGTGTGAATGTCATTGGCAGCCTGTTTGTCGCCATGGGCTATATGGCACTGGTGGTGCTCATTGGTAAAATTGGGATTTTGCGCTGGGTCAGATACCCGTTTGCCAGTGCCGGGCGCATGGCGTTTAGTATTTACATTGCTCAATCATTGATATGCACGTTTCTTTTTTATGGCTGGGGTCTTGGCTGGTACGGCGAAGTTGACCAGGCGGCGCAATTTCAAATCGTATGGAAGGTCTGGCTGGGCTTGTTGCTCTGGGCGATGCTCTGGTTGCAGGTTTTTCGCTTTGGGCCACTGGAATGGCTATGGCGCGCCCTGACCTATGGCAAGGTTGCGCCGTTGCTTAAAGGTTCAAAAAAGAACGATTAGGGCATTCTATATGCACTATTTATTGGACGCTATTCATATGCCTCATATTGATGCGGGAAAGTCAGCCACCTATATTTTGAACACAAATGATGCCGTTGGAGGTTTGGATGGCTCTCAAAGGAATAGACGATCCGTTTCATGATGGGGAAAAAGTTTTGCAGCTTCGTGCGGGTGCGCGAGAAAAACTTGCCGAAGTTGTTCATTATTTCGTCAAAACGGAAATGCCGGAACAGCATCAGGAATTTTATGCTTTGCTGTCCAGTCTCTATTTGGGCTTTACCGAAAAAGATGGCTCCCCACGTGCCAAATTGTTAATCGGCAAGCCAGGATTTGTCAGCACCAGTGCTGGCCAGTTTGTCAATATCCAGTCACCTGGACGCCATATTACGGAAGCTATTTTTGTCGGCCAGTGTGTTGGTGGCCTTGGGTTGCTTCCGGCGGTAAAGCGCCGAAACAGGTTTTCAGGCAAGGTGGTTAAAAATACGCCAGACCTTCTGCAAATCGAGATTGATCAGGCCTATGGCAATTGCCCCAAATATATTGTGCCGCGTGAGTTCTCACCCGTGGCGGCGGATGCGCCGGTTTTGGCAGGTGAAACCTTTGAAACCTTCCCCAAGACCGTACAACAGGTCATCGAACAAGCCGATACCTTTTTTATCTCAACGGCTTGTAAGGCCATGGATCCAGACCATGATGGTGCCGCCGATATATCGCACCGTGGTGGCCCACCGGGGTTCATTGAAATTTTAAGCAATACCAAATTTCGTGTGCCGGATTATATTGGCAATCTGCATACGAATAAACGCGCATCCATTTTGTTTATTGAGTGGGACAAGGGAAACGTGATTGAACTGGTTGGAAATGTAGACATTCACTGGGATGAGCCTAGCGAAGTTGACGGGCCAAGAAAACGATATTGGGATTTTGAACTGGTGTCAGGAAAAGTCATCACCAATGTTTTTCAAAACAAATGATTTGAAGTCTGCGCCCGGTTTTTAATAACAATCGCCTTCCATGGCATTGATCCAGTCCGCAATCAGGGCAACGCCGTCATCGTCTGCGGTCGAGCGACCCAGTTCGGGCATCATTACCGCCGGATTGGTTGAAGCCATGCGATACCAGAGAATGGATTGCTCCGCTTTGCCTGGAACAATATCAAAGCGGTAACCGCCAGTGCCTTGCCCGGCGGCGACAGGTGGTTTGCACAGCCCGGCATTGCCGCTGGGGTATGCGTGTTCCGGGCGGTCTAGATAAAGCGCCGAGGTGTCTGCCACGCCCACCGGGTTATGGCAATGGCCACAATTTATATCCAGCCAGGCCCGTGCGCGCCTGTCCAAAGATGCACTTTCATCACGCCAGTTGGCATTACGTGGGGCCGTGTTGGCGCTTTCAAAACCACTTAAATATCCAAGCCGGGCCAGATGCTCCAGTTGGTTTTCTGACCCACCGGGATAAGAATAGGTCTTGTTCAGATGACGCGGTGCCGGGCCGATGGGCTGAATGGCTTTGGTTGTGGCGTTCACCGCATGGCACCCGGCGCATTGATTAGCGTTTGGCACAACATAGATAAAGTCTTGCCCGTCGCCATTATCTTTTTGCAAATGTATGGGCAGGGCACCACCGGTGCGTTCCAGCACAGCATCATCCTGTGCATCATTCCAGATATAGGGCAGGGCCGCCCAACCGCTCTGACGATGCACCAGAATACGCGTCTCAATCAGGCGCACGGTGTTCAGGTTCAAACCCTCACCAGCAAAATCAGCACTCATGTCATGGGTGTTGAGAAGAACGCCCGTATTACTCTTTGGGTAATAAAACGTTTTGGCAATAACGGTGCCAACCGGAAAATCCAGCGCCTGTTCTTCACGGTAAATGGCGCGTTTACCCAGGGGCATCCAAAGCACACGCAATTTGTGCGCGGCATCGGTATAAAGCGCCGAATTGAGATCATAAGGCATTGCATCCACGCCCAGTGTCAGCCTGTCATCATCGACCGTCACGATACCCCAGGCGCTCAGGTTCGGCGGATTTTCATCCATAAATGGGCTGATTTTTGGTGTCGGCGCCGAACAGGCCGCCAGTATCAGAAGGAGTGGGACGATCAAACCCCGACACCGCAGCACCCCTATCGACCGCTCACGCGGCCACTTCCCCCGCTTGCGGGGGAAGAAAGGCAAGGCCCGGCCTTTTCCTACCCTGTTTACGGGGGAGGTGGTCTGAAAGACCGGAGGGGGAGGGTTTTTTGATGGCAAAAAGGAAAGGGTCATGCCTAAGCCTCCTAGAGTTTTACCTCGGGCAAGGGCGGCAAGGTGCAGTCATAGGCGCTTTGATCCATGCTCGGGTTTTTATTGCCGCCCGGCCCATCCACATTGATGACTTGCGCGGCACCATTTTGCACGCATAGACGTTTGGTGCCCGCAGGTAGTGCCTCATTGATATAACCGTCCCACATAATATCCGGCAATTTGCCCTTCAGGCCAAACATGGCCAGTTTCAGGGCTTTCAGCTCTAGCAATGACGGTGCATTACCGCCGCCCTCAAATTCATTGTCGTGAATAAAGATACCTTCGGGATAGGGGTCAAAGCTTTCCTTGATGCCTTTTTCGTTCATCGAGCCAATGGAAAAATAGCTGGAAATGACAATGTTAGAGGTCTTGTTGTTCTTGATGATATTGTCGAAAATCTCGACATTGTCATTGGCACTGATGATAATGCCGGTTCCGGCGGGTACGCTGGCAACAATGGCGCCCTTATGGGCAAAGTTTTTCAAATTATTGGCAATTACCACATTATCATGAACCCGGGTCTGGTAGCCGCGTTGCTCCAGATTAGGCAGGTTAAATACCAATATGCCACCGGTATTATTGGTGGCGACATTGTCATACACATCGGCATTGATGGAGTTTTCTACCTCAAGACCGGCGACATTAAATTCAACCCGGTTACGGCGCATGATGATGTCTTTTGACTGGCCCACATAAATCCCGGCGTCGGAGGCTCCAATGGCAATGCTGTCCTCGATCAGGACATTTTGCGTCTGCACCGGGTAAATCCCATAGGCACCGTTATTAACATCAGGGCCATTTGTCCATTCGGTACGTACGAAGCGAACAACAATATTTTTGCCTTCATTGATTTTCAAGGCATCACCTTTGGTATCCTCAATGGCTAGGTTCTCGATGGTGAAATCACTGGCGGTAACCAGAATACCTTCTGCTCCGGCGATCTGACCCTTGAAAGACAAAATGGTCTTGTCATGACCTGCCCCGCGTATGGTGACCCCGTCTACGGTTAGCGATAATGAGCGATCAAAATGAAAAATACCCTCGGGTATGATAATCACATCACCGGATTTTGCGTCCAGCAATTGGGTTTGTAATTGTTTCTGAAAGGCAGTGTCTTGCGGGCTGGTGGGGGTTTTGGCTGGGGGGTTATCACAACTCGCCAACAATAAGGCCAAGACTGTAAACCCGACACACAAACGTATTATATTCATCAAAAAACCCCCGTATTTTGACCATTGTGTAGTCTGATTATCGAAAAAGCCAGAAAAACCTAACTGCCATCGAGCATATATTTTGCCTGAGGGACATAACTGGCCGGATCGGTGCCCAAATGACTGCGGTAAAGGGCGAAGCTGTCAGCCTCAAAATCTGGCGCAGCAAAACCATTCATTTGCTCCATAAACCTGGCTGCATCCACGTTCAAAGTCCCCCGGCAATAGGCCAGTGTGATATGGGGGATATAGGTTTTGCGCTCTATCTTGATGCCAAGCCTCTGTGCAGCGTGCTTGCAGGCGGTGGCAAGGCTCTCAAGCGCCGGATTTGGCTTGAAGCCGATCCACAAGGCGCGTGGTTCGCGGCCACCAAAAATACCAGCCGCCCCTAAAGTCAGGCATAGCGGAGGTGCGGTGATACGCGCCAGTTCCTCATCCAGCTCTCTGGCCATCACCGGGTCAACAATCTCCCCAAAAAAACATAGCGTGATGTGAAAGTTTTCCCGGGGCCGCCAACGTGCGCCCGGCACGCCATGTTGTATGCCCAACAGGGGTTGGGCAATTTCATCGGGGATGGGCAGGGCAGCAAACAGGCGCATAGATCATAAACTCTTCGCTTTATAGACACCCATTGTGAGAGGCATAAAACAGAACGGCAATGCTTGTATGTGAAATAATTCTGTAATCAGCATGACAAGCACACTTGACTGCGCCATTGTAAATATGTAAAGCAACATAGACAAACAATCAATGGAGCAAGACATATGCGCATATTTTCTTTTATTTTCGGTTGCGTTGCGATTCTCGCGCTAACCAGTTTGAGTACGATTTCCCGGGCTGAACAAAACCCATGGATAGAGGTTAGTAAAGAGGGATCAGGCCCGCCTGTGCTGCTTATTCCGGGGCTTTCTTCATCTGCGGATGTGTGGGCGGGTACGGCGGCATATTTGGCAAAAAGTTACACGGTTTACCGTGTGCAGGTAAAGGGTTTTGCCGCTAGCCCTGCTGCGCCGGGTATGGATGAGGACGGCCTAATGGATGGGCTGACCAACGCCCTAGCCTCCTTTATCAAAGACAATGATCTGAAACAGCCTGTGATTGTTGGTCATTCTATGGGCGGGTATCTGGCGTTACGACTGGCACGCGATCACCCGGCACTGATAAGCAAAGCCATGATTGTCGATGCCTTGCCGTTTTACAGTGTGATACTCAACCCGACGGCCACAGTGCAAAACATGAAACCCATTGCCGTAAACTACAAGGCGCAGCTGATTGCGGGCGCAAAACTGGATGAAAGCGTGCGCCGCCCTCAGCAACGCCAGATGCTCTCTTATATGGTGACTGGTGAGGATGATCTTGGCAAAGTGGTCAGTTGGGCCATGGATAGCGATGCGGCAGTGGTCGGCCAGGCGGTTTTTGAGCTGATGACGTCTGATCTTCGTGGTGATCTTGCCAGCATGAAAACGCCCACATTAGTCTTGGCCGCATGGGCATCGGGCGGGCCTTATACCAAGACGCAAATGCTCGGCTATTGGCAAAGCCAATATGCCGCTCATACAACAGCCAAAGTGGAACTCATGTCTCCAGCGCGGCACTTTATCATGCTGGATCAACCCGGTGATTTTGTTACCAGAGTTGATGCGTTTCTAAGCGAGAAATAAACCTCAGGGGCCACGCCTGCAGGGAATGTGTGGGCTTTCCAGTTCCGTATCCAGCCAGTCAGACAGGGCGTGGCCAATAAGAGCCGCCCCTGCTTTGGTTGGGTGCAAACCATCAATCTGTATCAATTTCTGGTCTATGGCGGTACCATCATCATTGGCCAATGGTTGCATCAGGAAGGCAAAAAGCGGCACACAATGCGCGTTTGATAAATTTTCATAAAGTTCATCAAAGTCTTGCCCGTATTTCACCCCAAGGTTAGGCGCAGCGCGCATACCGGCAAGAAAAACATCCAGCCTGCGCAGGCGTGCTTTTTCTATCATGGCGGCAAGGTTTTTACGGGTTTGCGCCGGATCCAGACCGTTCAGCATGTCATTGGCCCCCAGCGCGATAAACACGCCGTCCGCTTCTGGCCCCACAGACCAGTCAAAACGGGCCAGGCCACTGGCGCTGGTATCGCCGGAAACCCCGGCGTTCAGCACAGCAATATGTTGTCCGTCCCGGGCATCCAGATCGGCCTCAATAATACGGGGAAAGGCATCAGCAGCGGCCAAGCCAAGGCCGGCGGTCAAACTATCACCCAACATGACAAGCTGATAAATGCCGCCTGTCGGTTTTGGTTGATAATCTGGATTTACCTGCGCCGCCTTAGATGGCGGTTTTGTAATTGCCTCATTCTCTGGCGCCCGCCCACACGAGACCAGCATCGATGCTATGACCAACATCACAAAAAATTGTATTTGCTTTTGCACTCGTAATCCTTATCGATTATCGCTATATACTCTGTGTAAGCCATAAGAACATGTTCGCCAATCAAAGATAGAGAAAAAAATGCCGTCATCACCTGTTATTGAAATGCAAAAGGTCAGCTTGACCTTGCCGGCGGCTAATGGCCCGGTGCATATCCTTAAAAATCTTGATATGTCTGTGGCCCAGGGTGAGAGCGTTGCCATTGTCGGGCCATCGGGTTCGGGCAAAACCTCGCTGATCTCTGTGGCGGCGGGGCTGGAGCGCGCCAGTGTCGGCATTGTGCGATTGTTGGGCGAAGAGCTTGGCCTTTTGAACGAGGATGCCCTGGCCCGCCTTAGGCGGGGCCGTGTTGGTTTTGTGTTTCAGTCCTTTCATCTCTTGCCTAATATGACAGCACTGGAAAATGTCGCAGCACCGCTGGAGATTATGCACAATAAAAACGCGATTGATCTGGCGCGTGAAGCATTGGAACAAATGGGGCTGGCAGATCGTGTTCATCATTACCCGGCGCAGCTTTCAGGTGGAGAGAAACAGCGTGTGGCGGTTGCCCGTGCTCTGGCATCAGAGCCAAAAATAGTGTTTGCCGACGAGCCAACCGGAAATCTGGACACTAAAGCAGGCAAGATGGTTGCCGATCTGGTTTTTGCTGAATGTGCTGCACGCGGTGCTGCATTGCTGCTGGTCACCCATGATGCGGCGTTGGCGGCACGGGCCGGACGCATTATCACCATGCAGGACGGGCATATTATATGAGTGCGCGTCTGGCAGATTTGTTGCTTGCGGCACGCTTTGCCCGGCGTGAATTGCGCCAGGGCGTGCGTGGCTTTGTGATTTTTCTGGCCTGTCTGGCGTTGGGTGTTGCCGCCATAGCGACGGCGGGATCATTGGGTGAAACTTTTCGGCGCGGTATAGCACAGCAATCACGCGTGCTTTTGGGTGGTGATCTGGCTTTTACCCTGAACCAGCGCCGCGCTACGCCTAAAGAACTGCAATGGATCAGAGAACTTGGCCCGGTTTCAATCGTAATGGGCTTGCGCACGATGGCCGGGCCACCCGATGCGCGCCGTCTGGTGCAATTGCGGGCGCTGGATGATGCCTATCCGTTGGTTGGCCAGGTTGAAATGCAAAACGGTCAGGGTGTGCATGACGCCTTGGCCTTTAAGAATGGCCTACCCGGTATTGCCATGACCGCAGACGGGTTAAGTGATTTTAATCTGAACATTGGCGATGAATTGTCTTTGGGCGCCCGGCGCGTTTATATCGGCGGCATACTGGTTAGCGAACCTGACCGGTTAGGCATTGGCGGCGGGCTGGGCCAGCGTGTGCTGATCTCGGATGATGGTCTGGAGCATCTGGGCCTTGCCGGAACCGGCGCGCTTTATGGCATTACCTATCGGGTTGTTCTGCCTGAGGATGAAGACCCGGAGGAAACTGCAAAGACAGCACGAGAACACTTCACCGATGCTGGTTTTAACATCACAGACCGGGAAAATTCAGCCACTGGATTAACTAACTTGATTGGCTTTCTTGAAACATTTCTGGCGGTGGTGGGTCTTGCGGCTCTGGTGGCTGGCGGTCTGGGTGTGGCACAAGCGGTTAATGCATTTCTGGATCAGCGTCGCCCGGCCATTGCCACGCTAAAAGCTCTTGGCGGCGATCAAAACCTGATCCGTATGACCTATGGTCTGCAATTGGGTGTGCTGGCTTTTGGCGGCGCATTTATTGGCATGGTATTTGGCGCACTGGCCCCTTTTGCGGTGATGGCCTGGGCCGGTGAAAACCTGCCTTTACCAACCGCAATGGCGATCTATCCTCTGCCATTATTAACCGCGTTGGGTGAGGGATTACTGGCTGCTGGGGTATTTGCCTTGCCCGCCCTTGGTCGTGCTCGGGCCACGCCCCCGGCGGCGCTCTATCGCGGTGCGATTGAGAAAACCAGGTTTGCGCCTCTACCGGAGCTTATTGTTGCGCTGCTGTGCGGGCTTGGGTTTAGCGCACTTGCGGTTCTGACCAGCCCGTCAAAAATGGTGACCTTGTTTTTGCTGGGTGCGAGCCTGATCGCATTTTTGTTGTTCATCGGGCTTTCCCGTGTGCTGATGGTACTGGCGCGCCTTGTGGCCCGGCGCAGTTCTGGTTTGACCCGCATGGTGTTTGCCTCTCTTGGCGGGCCGGGGTCTGCGGCGCGTGATGCGGGGCCGGCCCTGGGACTTGGCTTTGCGCTTCTGTCTTTGGTGGTGCTGGTGCAATCCAATCTGGTTCGCCAGATCAGCGATATTGCCCCCAAGACCAGCCCGTCTTTGGTGCTGGCACAAATTCAGGCCGATGATACGGACAGGCTGGATGCGTTGTTGCAGGGCAACGGCCTGGATATTACCGATGATGAACACTATTTGCGCGGCGCGTTTCTCACCGGGCGTATCCATAGTCTGAATGGCAACAAGATAGACCGTGATGAAGTTAAACAGGGTGAACGCTGGGCCATTGATAACGAGATCGGCATGTCCATTGTTGCGGCAGAGCCAAAAAATGCACAACTGACCCAGGGTACATGGTGGCCAGCAAATTATAGCGGCCCGGCACTGATCTCGCTGGAAGATGACGTGGCCAAAGGCGTGGGTATCGAACTGGGTGATACTTTGAGCATCCGGGTTCTTGGTCGTGATGTGAAGGCAAAAGTGGCTAATTTACGCACCATAGACTGGGGCGGTTTCGGGGCGACGTTTGCAATTGTTTTTGCCCCCGGCACATTAGAGGCAGCGCGACCCTCGCACATCGCCATCATTCGTACGCCCAAGGCAATGGATGAAAAACTCGCTCGCGCCGTGGGCGCTGCCTTTCCCACGATCAGCATTGTGCGTGTGCGCGAAGCTCTGGAGGCCGTGGCTGAACTGTTCGCCGATGTATCTCTGGCGGTTAGTGCAATTGCCGGGATTGTCGCCCTCTCTGGCGCGCTGGTTTTGCTGGGCGCATTGGCGGCGGCGGCACAAAGACGGCAGAGCGAGCTGGCGCTTCTTAAAACTCTGGGTGTTACCCCGCTGGGCGCGCTGACCATGATGGCCGCAGAGTTTTTTCTGGCCGCCTTTGCCATGGCGTTTCTGGCGCTGGCGCTAGCCGCTCTAGCCGCTTATCCCATTGTTGTGAACAGCTTTGAGGCCAATTGGGCGCCCGACTGGGCCGCCGCCGTTGCCATGCTTGGCATGGCCGCTGGCATGGCCGGGCTTGGTGGCTGGTTTGCCGGGCGCGCGGCGTTATCGGCACCGCCTGCGCGGGCCTTGCGGCAAAATCAGGTTTAAGCCTTGAATCTGATGCAAAAAACAACGATATTACCACTAAAGCTGCCAACGAAGCAGTATGGATAAAGGATTAGCCTTATGAATAATTACAATCGATCCATGGCGGGTGCACAGACCATGGACACCAGTGTCGATGCAGGTTTGCGCACCTTTATGCTCGGCATTTATAATAATATGAGCATTGGTCTGGCGATCACCGGACTGGTGGCGTTTTTTACATCACAAAGTTTACCACTTATGCAATTGATCCACGGCACGCCTTTGCGTTGGGTGGTGATGCTGGCCCCGCTTGGCTTTGTAATTTATCTCTCCGCACGGGTGATGAAAATGTCTCCGGCCACAGCGCGCATGTGGTTTTTTGCGTTTTCTGCGATGATGGGGCTTTCCATCTCCTATATATTCCTGGCCTATACCGGGCTTTCTATCGTTAAGGTGTTCTTCATCACAGCGGCTTCTTTTGGTGCGTTAAGCCTTTGGGGTTATACGACCAAGAAAAACTTGTCCGGCATGGGCAGCTTTATGATGATGGGACTGTTTGGCATCATCATTGCCATGGTAGTCAATATTTTTCTGAAATCCTCAGCCATGGATTTTGCCATCTCCGCCATTGGCGTGGTGATCTTTGCCGGGCTGACCGCCTGGGATACCCAGCGGCTGAAGCACAGCTATTACCAGATCGGTGCCAATGCCGAAATGGCGGGTAGAGTTGCCATTATGGGGGCGTTAAGTCTTTATCTTGATTTCCTCAACCTGTTCTTGTTCCTGCTGCGCTTTATGGGCGGTAGTCGCGGTTAAGGCGAATTTTGATTTGTGAAAAAGCCCGGCCTTGTGGTCGGGTTTTTTGTTAGAATGTAAACCAACACTGTGCTAATCAACACTCATGAACAGATTTGGCAAAAGTTTTACCGGCGAAGCAGACCTGTCTTACGGGGATGGTGAGTTTCTGATTATGAAGGCTGGTGCCTATGTTATCTGCGCCGAAACCGGCAAGCAGATACCATTGGATGAGTTGCGCTATTGGAGTGCAGAACTGCAAGAAGCCTATGTGGATAGTGTGGCGGCGATGACGCGCTGGCGCACGGTGCAGGAAAAATCCTGATGTTGCTTTTGGCGCTGCTGTTAATCGCCAGCCCTGATCCGACCCCCATTTGTCATGGCAGCTATGAACAGGGCGCGTTATTGACGTGCCGCACCCTTCCCGGTGCTGATGTGACGTTAAGTGATGCGTCAGGTTTTGAAGCGCAGGTAAAGGCCGATGAGGCGGGGCGCTTCATCCTTGGCTTTTCCCGTGATGCTGCGCCCAATATGACCTTGCGCGTTTGCGCGCCCGGTAATGCGTGTGCGTCTCTGCCATTGGCTATTGTGCCACACGATTACAAGATCGAACGTATAGACGGTTTGCCCCCGGGCAAGGTGTCAAGCTTTACCCCGGCACAATTGGCCCATATCCGTAAAAGCAGCGCCAGAAAAAAAACCGCTTTTGCGGCGAAAACCATTTCGGACGCTTTCCTTGCCGGGTTTTCCAAACCGGTGGAAAATGCCCGCATTAGCGGGTTTTATGGCTCGCAACGGGTGCTGAATGGGGAGCCAAAACGCCCCCATATGGGCATGGACTTTGCGGTGCCAACAGGCACGCCCATTGTTGCCCCGGCGGGGGGAGTGGTGACCCTGGCTGACCCGGATTTATATTTCGAGGGTGGCACGGTGTTTCTGGATCATGGTCAGGGACTGGTGAGCGTATTTATGCATATGAGTGCGCTGGATGTTAAAGACGGACAGCGCGTGAACAAGGGCGAGGTGTTGGGTAGGGTCGGGGCCACAGGCCGGGCCACGGGGGCGCATTTGCACTGGTCGCTCAAATGGCGCAACCGATATTATGTTAACCCGGATGCGGCGCTGGAACTGGACTTGTCACCTTTGCGATAAACATGCTTGGGCCAGCGCCGATGCACCCAGAACCAGTCCTGTGGGTGGGTACGAATTTGATCTTCCAGAAATTCATTTATTCTGGCAACTGTGTTGGCAATGGCTTTGGTTTTGTCCGGGTTTTTGTCTGGCTCTATGGGCGGGTGAAAGGTCACGGCAAAGCGTGCGGCGGGCAAGCGCGTTATTGAAACCGGCAATAAGGGCGCACCAAAGCGTATCGCCAGCCGGGCCGGGCCGGGCGCGGTTTTAAGGCTATGACCAAAAAACGGTGCATCAATACCTCGATTGAATTTTTGATCGTTTAAAAACGTGCATGTCTGGCCGTTTTTAATGGCGGACAGCATTTCGCGTGCGCCGTCTTCTCCCTTGGAACTCAAATCCGAAATTCCATAGCCCAGGCGGATCGCGTTGATACGTTTGTCGATATGCGGGTTGTTGGCATGGCGATAGGATACCCGCGCATCAAGCCCGCTTTGACAGATGGCGACGGCCATGACCTCCCAATTGGCAAAATGCCCGGTGACAATGACGGCAGGTTCTCCGGATGCCTTGATCGCCTCTAAATGTTCCAGCCCGTGAACATCTACGCGGCTATTGCTTTCATAGGGGCGCATGTCCTTCATGTGAGGAAACTCGCCCCCCAGACGCCCCAGATTATCCCATGCGGCCATGGCCAGAGCCTTTGCTCCTGCTTCGTCAATCTTTGGGAACACCAGTTTGGCATTGACAAGTGCGGTGCGATGCGCTGGCAATAACGGGCCAAACATACGCATGAACCAGCCACCAAGGGCAGAGGCTTTTTCAATGGGCAAGCGTGAAAACACACCCATGAGCGCATCCCACAGCATGACTTCCATGCGCCAGCCAAGTCTATGCAAAAAAGGTTTTTGCTCGTTCATGACCGGCTCGCCTGTTCCCATAGCGGCTTTAGTGTTGCCATGAGGATTTGCGGGTCATCAAAGCGCGCCTCCACCGGCCAGGCGTGTATACCAGTGCGTTGATCTTCGGCCAATCGCACAAAATCTTTTTGCGTGGTGACCAGTGTCGCGTTTTCCTCATGCGCCCAATTGCGAAGGCGGGTAATTTCGGCGGGGCGGTAGAGATGATGATCGTCAAAGGCGATCTCCTGCACAAGATCAGCACCACAGTCGCGCAGGGCATCAAAGAACTTCTGCGGACGACCTATGCCAGCAAAAGCCAGCAGTGACCCTTTTGGTGGCGGCACAGGATTGACCAAACGAACGGTTAAAACGGGCAAGTCGGGGTTTTGTTTTAATGATCCTGTGCCTATGGCAATCACGGCATCGGCGCGGGCCAGGGCATCGCCCAGCGGTTCGCGTAATGGCCCTGCCGGAAACACCCGACCATTGCCAATTCCGCCGCCGGTTTCCAGCACCAATAACGAAACATCTTTGGTCAGATACGGATTCTGAAAGCCGTCATCCATAATGATGATGCTCGCCCCTTGCATCACGGCTATTTTGGCCCCGGCCACCCGGTCACGGGACACAATTACAGGTGCGTGGCTAATCAACAACAAGGCTTCATCGCCCACATCAAGTGCGCTATGGTGCGCCTTGTCCACAGATAACGGCCCTTTGGCTTTGCCGCCATAACCGCGTGTGAGAAATGCCGGGTTATACCCTGCCTTTTGCAAGGCTTTGCAAAGTGTGATGGCCAGTGGGGTTTTGCCGGTACCGCCCAGGGTTACATTACCAAGGCAGATCACTGGTATGTTCACCCGTGTGGGCTTTACCCTGCGCTGCCGCCAGCGCCCGGCCAGTATCACCAGCCATGATAATGGCATAAGAAGTGCGCGGGTGAGCGGCGCACTGAGCGATCCGTGTTTGTGGTTCCAAAACTCTGGCGCACGCATCAGCTTGTCTCCCCGATGAGTGACAAAAGCGCAACCAGCGTTATCTTTACAGGGGTTTGCGCATTATCACGGGCGCAAGTTTGTGCCGCCTCTGCCATGGCTTTGGCATGTTCTGGCTCTGTGAAAATTTTAACAACGGCCTTGGCAATCTCTGCAGTTGTGCGGGTTTCAAGGGCGCCTTTGGCGGTAATCAAACCCTTATAGACATCATAAAAGCTGGCCCGATAAGGCCCACTTAATACTGGCACGCCCAATTTTGCCGCCTCCAGCGGATTATGCCCGGTCATTGTGGAGAAAAGCGATCCGCCGATAAAGGCGGGTGAACCAAGACGCAGCCATAATCCCATTTCGCCAATGCTGTCACCAATATAAACACTGGTTTGACGATCAGGCATTGCCCCGCTGCTGTGGCGAATACAAGTCTGACCGGTTTTTACGCACAGGGCAGCAATACCCGTTGCCCGTTCCGGGTGGCGCGGTACAAGGATGAGAGCCGCATCCGGGTATTGATCGCGCACACGCCGATGCGCGGCCAGAACCACCTCGTCCTCATTTTTGTGGGTGGAAATAGCCAGCCAGATTTGTCTGTTGCCAAAGGCAGATTGCAAACCGCTGAGTGCCTTGTCATCAACGGATGGTGCCGGTGCCGCATATTTCAAATTGCCGGTATGGGCAATGTTCTTGCTGGTGAAGCTTTGCAAACCATGCATGGTTTTTCCATCGGCTGCACCGATCCAGTCAAAGGCACCAAATAAATGCGCCGCGCTTGCCGGTGCGCCTTTCCAGCGTTGTAAAGAGTGTTCGTTCATGCGCGCATTGACCAGCGCCAGTTTTATATTTTTTTGCCGGGCCGCGAGAATTAAATTTGGCCAAAGCTCTGATTCCACAAACACCCCGATATCGGGCTGCCAATGATACAAGAACCGCTGCACTGCGCCCGGTATGTCCAGTGGCAGGTATTGGTGCCGCGCATTTTTGCCCAATCGTTTGGCGATCAGACTGGCCGAACTGGATGTTCCGCTGGTCAGCAAAAACTGTAGATCGTTGCGAACGGCGCCAAGTGTCTGCACCAAATTAAGAGCTATCTCTGCTTCGCCAACACTGGCACCATGCAACCAGACAAGGGTGCCAGCGGGGCGATCAAGACCGGGTTTCCCCAGCTTCTCGCCAAGGCGATCCTCGTCTTCCTTGTCGCTTCTGACCCGGTATCCAAGCCAAACACGCGCCAATGGTGACAGCACGCTGGTGATGGCGCGATAGATGTTAAGTCCAAGAGGTCTCATGGACTGGCCTCAATGGAATTATGTCCACAAGCGATGTCTGCCTCTTTGGTGGCCTCGCGCAGCAAGCTTTGCAATTGTTGGCGCTTTTCTTCCAGTATCTCATCATCAGCATTACCCGGAACTGTGATGATCCCTGTCCAGACGATCACACCGCGCCCAAAGGGCAGGGGCAATATAAAACGATCCCAGCTGGAAAAGACCTTGCGCCAGCGCGTTGACCAGGACAGGCCGATCATCGGTGCACCGGTGAGCCTTGCCAACCTCACCGTGCCCATGCCAGCGTGCATAAGCGGGCCGCGTGGCCCATCCGGGGTAAGCGCCATGCAACCGCCATCCTTCACATGTTTAATCATCCTGGATGCGGCGGCGCTGCCCCCCTTGTCCTTGTCTTTGCGCATGTTTTTGGCCGAGCCACGAATGACCCCCGCACCCAGCATTGCCGTTGCGCGGGCGATAAAGGCACCATCGGCGGAGCGGGAAATTAAAAACGCCGGGGGTTGTTTGTCCATAGGCCAGGCTGCCATGCTCATGAGTACCCGGCCATGCCAAAGCGCGCCAATAACGCCTTCACCAGTTTCCCAAACCGGAATGATGTGTTCCAGCCCGCGTACCTCCCAGCGCGTTGTGGCCCTGACCAGACGCATATATCCCGCCAGCAGCATGGCCAGCATGGTTTGTACAAATGAGGATCTAAAAATCTGTTTTAGCATGGATAAGCCCGTTTACACAGGTTATGACACGTTTTGCGTTTTTATGAAGTATGATCTGTGATGCATTTTAATCTTTCCACTGATGATGGCCGCCGCCGGGCACAGCATGATTTGTTCTGGCGCGATCACGGATTTTTGCGAGTCTGGTTTCAAAATGCACACTGGATCAGTGATGAAATGGTGCGCACCAATCAACCAAGCCCGCGTCAGATTGCGCTTTGGACGCAGGCTGGTATCAAAACCATTATCAATTTACGTGGCGGCACAGCGACAGGATTTCATGCGCTGGAGCGTGAAGCCTGCGCGGCGAGCGGCATAAAACTGGTAAATTTCACGGTAAAGTCCCGCGATGTGCACCCACCGGAGGTGATATTTGGCGCGCGTGATTTATTTGAAAGCATCGAATATCCGGCGCTCATGCATTGTAAATCCGGAGCTGACCGGGCCGGATTTATGGCGGCGCTTTATCTGCATTTTCGTAAAAATGAGCGCATAGAAGTGGCGGCGCAACAATTATCCCTGAAATATCTGCATGTACGCCAGGGCAAAACCGGCATGCTGGACTTTTTCTTTCAAAATTATCTGGATTATGCACGCGGAAACCCGATCAGTTTTTCTGACTGGGTGCGTGATGTTTATGACCCACCGGCACTAAAGGCTGCCTTCATGGCGTCATGGCTGGGCAATACATTGGTCGACAAGGTGCTAAGGCGGGAATAACTATCCCCACAACGTCGCGTCTGGCGGGTGCACCAGAGCGCCCTCATAACGAAGGCCCGGCTGTCGGTCGGTTTGCAGCAATAACGGCCCGTCAAGGTCGATAAAATCGGCCATGCCACCCAACACCAGTGATGGCGCCATACCCAATGATGTGCCCACCATACAGCCCAGCATTATTTTCAAATTTAGCGCTCTGGCTTCCTTTACCAGCGTTATCGCCCCGGTCAGGCCGCCGGTCTTGTCCAGTTTTATATTCACCGCATCATAAAGCCCGGCAAGGCGTTGCAGATCGGCGCTGGTGTGCAGACTTTCATCAGCGCACAGCGATATCGGCGAGACCAGTCCGGCGAGCGCCTGATCCTCATTTGTGGGCAGGGGTTGTTCGATAAGAACGACATTGAACCTGGCCAGCTTTGGCAGCAGGTTTTTAAGTCGGGTTATGGTCAGTCCCTCATTGGCATCCAGTATCAGTCTCGCATCACCCCGCACCGCATGAATGGCGGCAAGGCGTTCAAGGTCTTGACCATCACCGGCCAGTTTTAGTTTGAGGAGGGTGAAATTTTTCGAGGGTTTGGCTTTTTTGGCCATAATTTTCGGGGCCGCGATTGAAATGGTCAGTGCCGTGTTGACCGGTTTTGGCCCAGGCACTCCGGCGCGTTGCCATACGGGTACGCCGGTAAGCTTTGCCTCCAAATCCCAAAGTGCGCAGTCAAGGGCATTGCGCGCCGCCCCGGCGGGCAGGGCATTTTGTAGCATTTCGCGAGACAGGCCGCGCTCAATGCTTTCGCGCACACTTTTTATCTGGGTAGTGACGCTCTCTATACTCTCTCCATAGCGGCCATAAGGCACACATTCACCGCGTCCGGTTTTCCCATTTTCATGCAAATGGGCGGTCAGGGTGTGGGCGTGGGTTTTGGCACCCCGGGCGATACGAAAATCACCAATAATGGGCCAGCTTTGCCGGATCAGTTCAAGACGGCGCATTTGCCCTCACTCTATCCTTTTGCTTGACGCTGTGTCTTTGGCCTGATTGCGTAGTGAGATGAATACTAAACGTCATGATTCCAAGCTTATCGACATCTATGTCAACAGGGAAGATGGGCGTGTTGTTCTTGTGCTCACTGGTGACTGGGTGACGGATAATCTGGCGCAGATAGATGAGCGTCTGCGGGCGTTTGAGACACAGATCGGATCAGAGCCAGCCATTTTTGATGTGCGTGCACTTGGGCGGATTGATCTTGCCGGGGCGTTTGTTCTGGGCCGCACTGTGCGCTCCTGCGCGCGCCCGCATATGCAATTTGAATTCATTGGCGAGCATGATATTGCGCAAAAATTGATGGCTGAAGCCGATGCCAATTCAGAAGTTTGTCCACCGTCACCTATGCCGCGCAATATACTGGATATTGTTCTTACCCGGTCTGGTCGTGCGGTGTTCCGGGCCTTGCATGAAGGTGTTGAGACGGCGGCATTTTTCGGGCAATTATTGATGACGTTCGGGCGCGTGATCGCCCATCCACGGCGTATTCGCTGGAATGATATAATAAATGTTGCCGAGGAGGCCGGTGTAAATGCTCTGCCGATTATTGCCCTGCTGGCATTTTTTATCGGAGCGGTGGTGGCATTTTTGGGAGCAAATCTTCTTGGCCGCTTTGGTGCGTCATTGTTTACCGTGGATTTGGTTGCTCTGGCGGTCTTGCGTGAATTTGGCGTGATGATGATGGCACTTATTCTTGCCGGGCGCTCCAACTCTGCCTTTACCGCCCATATTGGTGCCATGAAAATGCGCCAGGAAGTTGACGCCATGCAGGTGCTGGGGCTGGATACCTTTGAAGTGCTGGTTTTGCCACGGGTCATCGCTTGTGTTGTTATGGCCCCGGTGTTGGCCTTTGCCGCCACCATGTCCGGGCTGGTCGGCGGGGGGCTGGTGACCTGGGCAGTGCTGGATGTTTCCCCGTCCCTGTTTGTGACCCGTATGCAGGAGAATGTCCCGCTTATCCACTTTTGGGTGGGCCTTGCCAAGGCCCCGGTTTTTGCGTTGGCTATATCGCTGATCGGTTGCCGACAAGGTCTTCTGGTGGAGGGTAGTGTGCAATCGCTGGGTGAACGCACTACGTCCTCGGTGGTGCAGGCCTTGTTCACAGTTATTTTTATCGATGCGGTATTTGCCATGATCTATCTGGAGTTGGGCTGGTGAGCCGCGATAGTCAGCAAAACGTGATCGTGGTGCGTAATGTCACCAACGCCTTTGGTAGCCATGTGGTTCACCAACAGCTTGATCTTGATGTTCATCGCGGTGAGGTTTTGGGGCTGGTGGGCGGCTCCGGTACCGGAAAATCAGTTTTGATGAACACCATATTGGGTTTGCGCTCCCCGCAGAGCGGTACCATCGAGGTATTGGGTCATAGCACCAGAAGTGCGCGGGAACGTCGCGGCCTGGAAAGTCGCTGGGGGGTTCTTTTTCAAAACGGGGCATTGTTTTCTTCACTGACGGTGAAGGAAAATGTATTGCTGCCTTTGCGCGAGCATACCCGCTTGTCAGAAAAATTGATGAGCGAACTTGCCGACATGAAAATCATGCTGGCCGGGCTGGAGCCGGAAGCCGGGCAAAAAAAGCCATCAGAACTGTCGGGTGGGATGCTTAAACGTGCCGCTCTGGCCCGCGCTCTGGCGCTGGATCCAGAAATTGTTTTTCTGGACGAGCCAACCTCGGGGCTTGATCCGATCAGTGCCGCCGCCTTTGATGAATTGATCGCGGATTTACAATCTACTCTTGATCTTACGGTTTTTATGATAACCCATGATCTGGATAGTCTTTACGCGATTTGTGACCGCATTGCGGTTCTGGCCGATAAAAAAGTTGAAATTGTAGCCCCGATAGAAGACGTGTTAAGGTCGGATCATCCATGGATACGATCTTATTTTCATGGCAAACGCAGCCGGGCCGCCCAGGGATGAGATGTGCGAGGATAGGGGAGTGAAAATTGGAAGCTGAATCACGCTATGCGCTTGTTGGTGCCTTTACCCTGGCGATCATTGCCGCAGCAGCATTTTTTACTTTGTGGTTGGGGCAGGTCAGTTTCGATCAGGAATTTGCCGAATATGATGTGGTGTTTGAAGGCCCGGTGCGCGGACTTTCAAAATCTGGCGAAGTGCGCTTTAACGGCATCAAGGTTGGCGAAGTAACCAATCTGGGGCTTGACCGGGCTGACCCCAATAACATCGTGGTTGCCCGTATCAAAATCTTTGCTGAAACACCGATCAAGCAAGACAGTTATGCCCAGCTGGAGCCACAGGGTATAACTGGTCTGTCTTATATCCAGATCAATGGTGGTAGTGCGACCAGTCCGTCTTTGACACTGCAACCGGGTGAATTTTACGCCAAAATACCGTCCAGGCAGGCACAACTGGATGAATTATTTGCCGGTGCCGATGACATGATGCTGGCGGCCAACGCCGCACTGGTGCGTATTAACGTGCTGTTCAGTACCAAAAACATGACGGCGCTCTCCACTGTGCTGGAGAACATGGAAACGGTGAGTGCAAGACTTGCCGATGAGGAGACCCTGTTTGCGGACTTTGGTGCCATGATCCGCTCCGCTGGCTCCGCCGCCGATGAGGCTGCCAAAGCGGCACAGACGGTTCAGGAGCTTTTGATAAGTGGTAATGAAGTGTTCGCGGAAGATGCCAAAGCAATGATTCAGGCCTTTACAGATGCCGCCATACAATTGGAGCAAGCGTCAACCAAGGCCAATGCGTTTATGGATAATATCGGTGAACCGCTTACCGAGTTTAGCAAGGAGGGGTTAAGCGAGTTGACCCTCACCTTGATGCAATTGCGCTCTCTCACTCAGACCCTTGAACAGGTGATGGAGGAGATTGACCGCAATCCGGGTGAGTTTATTGCTGGCGAGCCGATAAAAGAAGTGGAGGTGCCGCGATGAAGGCGAAGCTGATTTTGTTGACAGCATCAATTATGCTGGCCTCGTGTGTCTCGATCTTGCCCAAGCCGGGGCCGGAGCCGGATATTTTCCGCCTTAGCGAAGTTATACTGCCAGAGCAGATAGCCGCAATGCCCGTGGTGCTGGTGGAATTGCCACGTACATCAAAAATTTTGCGCAATAACCGCATTGCAATTGCGCAGGGCGTGCAGGGTATTGCCTATACCGCTGGTGCGCGCTGGGCTGCGCCGGTGCCGCAAATTATGGCCGAAGTATTGGGTGATTCATTGCTGGCTACGTCCCGGCTTAATGTTGTGACCCCACAAGAAGGCGTGCATCCGCGCTTTGGCCTGATGACCGAGATACGCCATTTCGAGATTATCTATGATAAAGGGCCAGAGCTTGCTCCTCTGGGGCGGGTGTCAATTCGTGCCAAGCTTATCAACCGCCGGACACGCGCGCTGATCGCGCAAAAACAGTTTAATGCCAATGTGCGTGCTAATGAAAACCTGCTTGGTGCCATTGCGGCGGCGGTGGATGAAGCGGCGCATGATGCCGGGCGCGAACTTGGGCAATGGGCAGCCGATGAACTGGCTAAAGTGGAAAGCAACTAATCGCTGAATTGTTCCTTTGCCAGGGCGGTATACAATCCGTCTGCGGCCAGTAATTGTTCATGACTGCCCTGTTCAACCACCCGGCCATTATCCAGGACAAGAATATGATCTGCCCGGCGGACGCTGGCCAATCGATGGGCAATCATTATTACTGTACGATTTTTACACAGGTGCGCCAGTGCCTTTTGCACCATTGTCTCTGAGCGTGCATCCAGCGCGCTGGTGGCTTCATCCAGAAGCAATATTGGTGCATCTTTGAGGAGCGCACGGGCCAGGGCAATGCGTTGTTTTTGGCCACCGGAAAGCCGATGTCCGTGCTCGCCGACCTGGGTTTCATAGCCCTGGGGCTGATCCAATATAAAGTCATGAGCGGCGGCACTTTTGGCCATTTCAATTACATCATTCAAACTGACACCAGGGCGCCCAAAGGCGATGTTCTCAAAGATACTGCCATCAAACAAAATCGCATCCTGGCTGACCAGCGCCACGGACTTACGCAATGAGGTTAGCGTGACATCCGTTATGGGTATATCATCAATGAAAATACTGCCCGTATCAGGGTCATAAAGCCGGGGGATAAGGTTCAGCACACTGGTCTTACCCGCGCCAGAGGGGCCAACCAGGGCAAGGGTTCTGCCGGGCCTGGCAGAAAAACTAATGCTATCCAGCACCTTATTGCCATCACCATAAGAGAGCTGAACATTGTCAAAGCGCACCTCACCTCTGGTAACTGCAAGGGTCTGCGCATCAGGCTTTTCAGTAATGTTCGGCGTTTCATCAAGTAACGTAAAAATTCGGTCAAGCGCCGCTGCGCCTTCCTGCCAAATAGCGTTTAGTGTGCCAATGGCACGCATAGCCGGAGCCATGACGGCCAACGCCGTAATAAAGCCGATAAGATTGGCTATGGGCGTACCGTTTGTGCTGGCCCGCCAGCCGGCAAAGGCCAAAACAGCAGCAAAAGCGATGCCGCCAGCAATTTCCAAAATCGGGTCTACTTGTGCCTTTTTGGCCATAACCCTAAAGCCAAGCATCCGGCGTTCCTCAAAGCTGTCATCGGCACGGGTTTGTTCATGATCTTCAAGTTGATAGGTTTTGACCATGCGTACTCCCGAAAGACTTTCTGTCAGAAGCGCAGTCAGGCGCCCAAGCTGGGCCTGGGCCTGGGCTGAAAGATCACGCACGGTCTTGCCAATGCGCACCACCGGCATGGCCGCCAGTGGATAAAGCGTAAACACCAGCAGGGCCAGTAGCCAGTCAATCCACAGCATGACGGCAATCGTTCCGGCTACTGTCAGGGCATCGCGTACCAGATTGGTCAAGGCACGGGAGAAGGCATCACGAACCAAAGTGATGTCATTGGTCAGGCGTGACACCCATTGCCCTGTCGGAATGGCGCTGATCTGGCCAAAATCCGCGCCCAGCAAATGGCCAAACATGGTGTTTTGTAAACCTGTGGTAATGCGCAAAGATACAGCATTAGTGACCAGAGTTTGCCCATAAAGTGAGGCCGCCTTGAACAGGGTCAGCGCAACAATAGCAAGAGGCACGCCGCCCAATATGCGGGGGTCGTTTGCCGATAACAAAGTCACCGCCCAGCGCACAATAATGGGATAGAGGGAGTTTGCGGCCGCCACCAGCACCATAAGAACTGCGGCCAGAACAAGACGCGGCCAGTGCGGTGTCACCCATTGCCGCCAAAACCTTTGGGAAGAGGAATTTGTATTAGCTGTCGTGATGGTCGTGTTCCGGGTCTATCAGGCGATGGGCATGGATAATGAAATAGCGCATGTGGGCATTGTCCACAGTTTGTTGCGCGGCGGATTTCCAGGCGGCATAGGCGCTCGCATGGTCAGGAAAGGCGCCGATGAAATCCAGCTTGCTCAAATCCTTGAAATAAACCTTGTTGACGTCATTCAGCTCTCCGCCAATGACAAGGTGCAAGAGTTGTTTTTCGTCTGTTCGTTGTCGTGGCGTGCTCATGGGTTTTGTCTCTTTTTTCTTGAAGTAAGGACGCGCTCTAATATCAGGGTGTGCAGAGCGGGGCCAGCGCAAATCACCCCGTCTTTTATAGTCTTTAATCTGTCATAACGAAATGGCTGCCCAGCCGGGTCAGAGATAATTGCGCCGGCCTCGGTTGCGATCAGATCAGCGGCGGCCAGATCCCAATCAGACTTTGGGCGTAAAGTAAGAGTTGCATCCCAAAGACCAGCCCCCACCAGGGCGATGCGATAGGCCATGGAATTGCGTGCGCCCGTGTGCATTTTTGGCCAAGGATCAATCCAGCCCTTATGGGCAAACAGGCCATCACTGGCCAGCATGTTCATGCCTTCCAGTTGACTGCACGCGCTTACCGTTATGGCTTTGTTATTACAGGTCGCACCACTGCTTGCTTGTGCGAAGAACATCTCGTCAAGTGCCGGATTATAAACCACAGCAGATAGGGGTCGCCCGTTCTCAACCACTGCGATGCACACAGTAAAATGCGGTTTGCCTCGAATAAATGCACGGGTGCCATCAATGGGATCGACGACAAAAGTGCGTTTTGCACTTAACCGAGAGCCATCATCCGGGCTTTCCTCTGATAACCAGCCATAGTCTGGTCGAGCCTTACATAAAAAATCACGCAACAGCACATCGGTTTGCAGATCAGCCTGGGTGACAGGATGGTTCGGGCTTTTCTCGGTTACCGTGCCGGGATCAGAAAACCAGCTCATGGCGCAGACACCACCCAGCTGCGCCGCTTCTTGCAGGAGTTTAAGATCAGAGCGGTGCGCGGCGCTCATTGTCCGGCGACGCTAAGGCCTTCGATCATCAGCGAAGGCGTATTGGTGCTATTGTGAAATTCCAGATCAGATGCGGCAACAAGGCGGGCATATATATCCAGCAAATTACCGGCAACCGTCATTTCATTAACCGCACCGGCACGCATCCCGTTGATGATTTCAAAGCCGGCAATACCCACAGACCAGTCACCGGTACCGGCATTAAATGACGGCCCAAAGGCATCGGTAACTAAAATACCTTTGCCCATATCAACCATGAGTTCGGTTGGAGATTTTGCCCCGGCAACGATATGCACATTGCTGGTTCCCACCCCCGGTGGGCCGCCCAGGCCAAGGGCACCATGGCCGGTGGGCGCTTCGCCCAATTGTCGTGCCGAAGACAGCGAATGAAGCCAGGTTGTCAAATGGCCATCCCTGACCAGTTGGCGTTTTTGCCTGGGCAAGCCTTCGCCATCCACGGCGGAGGAGCCAAGACCGCGAGTGCGAAACGGGTCTTCAACAACATCAAAACCCGGCGTAAAAACCTGCTCCCCCATTTTGTCTTTCAAAAATGAAATACCGCGGGCAACGCCGGGGCCGGATATGGCCCCCAAAAACATGCCCAGCAGTGACCGGGCTGTGCGTGGTTCAAACATGATTGTCATACGGGCACTGGCCAGCTTGCTTGCGCCAAGGCGGGCCGCCGTGCGTGTGCCGGCCTCAAGGCCCACATCTTCGCAGGTGCGCAAATCCTCGGCCCAATGGGCGGTGCTTTGCGCCCAGTCGCGCTCCATCGCCCCATCGCGTTCCGCCAGCACCATGACACTGCGGCCGTGTGAGGTTTTTCGCCGTGCCGTTTCAAAGCCATTGCTGGCAAAGACATTTACAGAGGTCGCACTCCAGCCCGCCGATGCGCCGCCGGATTTGCTTACGTTTTTAACGCCAAGGGCAGCCGTCTCGGTAGCCAGGGCAGTGTGCGTCAAATGTTCAATATCGGGGATCATCGGATCGAAAAGGTCAAAATCCTGATTTGTTGTTGCCAATTGTTCCAGGTCCGCCAAACTGCAATACGGGTCTTCGGGTGCCGCTTTGGCCATGGCGCACGCCCGGTTGGCCAGTTTTTCAAGGCCGTTCGTTGAGAGGTCTGATGAAGATATTCCGGCCTGACGTTTGCCGATCAATACCCGAAGGCCCAGATCCTGGCTCTCTGAACTTTCGACTTCCTCACGCGATCCTTCCCGCACAGACACATCCACGGCGCGTGATTGAACAATCACGGCCTCGGCGGCTGTAGCGCCATTATTGAGAGCCAGATGAACAAGCTCTTTGGCAAGCGGGGCAAACTGTGCCGTGTCAGGCGACTGATCTTTTGTATTCATGGGCGCAGGTGTAACGCCGCGCCCTGGGTCTCGCAATCAGCTTTAGCCGACAAAAATGAAATACAGCAGCGCAACAGCTTCGGCCAGCAACGTCAAACCAGTAAAAACTATGCCATAAAACCGACCAAGAGGTCTTCCTTCGCCCGGAGTAGTAAAACCAAAGCCATGCGCATAGCGTGCTATTGTAAAAACAATACCGAAAATATGAATGACCAAAACAGGCGCGCCCAGCGCTCCCAGAGCAAACAGGCCGATCAAGGGAAGCGGTGCATATTCAGCGAAATTGGCATGAACGCGCATGGCGCTCAACATCTCTTCGCTATCGCCAGACCCCAGGCCGATACCAGTTTTTTGCCGCATCTTGATGGCCCGAAAGCCCAAAATGAAAAGCAAAATCAGATTAAGCGCCAGATACAGCGCCGCCGCTTCGTGTGCAGTAAAGTCAAACATCAATAATCTCCCTGCCGGTTTGTTCCGGCGCTGTGCAATCATTGTCGTGCGGGGCTGAAACCGTCAAGCCATAGCCGCCAAACAAATATGAATGATGCCTGTCATGCTTGACGCAACCCACACTGTCTGAAACACAACCACGCCATAAACGGAGCACAATCATGGGATTCAAATGCGGCATAGTTGGTCTGCCTAATGTGGGGAAATCCACGTTGTTTAATGCGTTGACACAAACCGCGGCGGCGCAGGCGGCAAACTATCCGTTTTGCACCATTGAGCCAAACGTTGGTGAAGTGGCAGTTCCCGAACCACGCCTGGCCAAACTGGCCAGGATTGCTGGTTCCAAAGAGCTGATCCCGGCCCGGATGAATTTTGTTGATATTGCTGGCCTGGTCAAAGGGGCGTCAAAGGGCGAAGGACTGGGCAACCAGTTTTTGGCCACCATTCGCGAAGTGGATGCGGTGCTCTATGTGCTGCGCTGTTTTGACGATGATGACATCACCCATGTCAACGGCCAGATTGACCCGTTGAGCGATATGGAAACCGTGGAAACGGAGCTGATGCTGGCCGATCTGGAAAGCCTCGAAAAACGTGTGGCCAGTGCCGAAAAAAAGGCTCGATCCGGGGACAAGGAAGCCAAGGTCGCGATAGCACTTATGGATATGGCGCTGGAGCAATTGCGTGAAGGTCATCCGGCGCGCTGCGCCGATGTACCAAAAGATGCCCGAAAGGCCTGGCGCGCATTACAACTTCTGACCTCAAAACCCATCATGTTTGTGTGTAATGTAGACGAGGGCAGCGTCGGCACCGGCAATGATTATTCGCGCACAGTTGAGGACTTTGCCAAAACCGATGGTGCGCCGGTGGTGGTCATCTGTGCACAAATCGAGGCTGAACTGGCATTGCTTGACGCGGGCGAGCGCACTGAATATCTGGCTGAGCTGGAACTGGACGAGCCGGGTCTGGATCGGCTGATTCATGCGGGCTACCAGCTATTGGACTTGCAAACCTATTTCACCGTCGGGCCAAAGGAGGCCCATGCCTGGACGATTAAAAAAGGCATCAGTGCACCAAGGGCCGCCGGGGTCATCCATGGCGACTTTGAGAAAGGCTTCATCCGCGCCGAAACCATATCTTACGACGATTTCATCGCCTGTGATGGGGAGTTGGGAGCCAAGGAAGCCGGTAAAATGCGCGCCGAAGGTAAAACCTATATCGTCGCCGATGGTGATGTGCTGCATTTCAGGTTTAATGTGTGAATTAACCGCCTTTGTCTTTGAAAATAGAAACACAATATCTCATATGTCGTCATTTATGCGAAAGCCGATATGACGCCAGGGTTTTGACAATCAAATGCGCAACCAAACGAGCTTCATGCAAAGGTCTCACCCAATGCGAAGAAAATATTATAGAAAGGTGAAATGGTGCAAACGCTGGCTTTATCTGTTGGGCTGATTGTCCTTGTATTGGGTGTGATTGCCCTGTTGGCCCATTATACGTTCTGGCTGCCGTGGAAGCCCCGTCACTGGCCGCGAGTGCTGATGTACCATGATGTCGGCGCGGGGGCGCAAGACGGGATGAATATTCATCCACTTCATCTTGCAGACCAGTTGGCGGTTTTACAGCATAAACAATACCGGTTTGTCACCATTAGCGGGCTGGTACAGGGTCTGCATGACAATTCAGATCATGTGGTGGCTCTTACCTTTGATGACGGGTTTGCCGGGCTATATCAACATGTGTTGCCGTTATTGAAGCATTATGATGCCTTTGCGACCATTTATCTGGCACCGCGAATTGCGGGTATAACCATGCTGGATAATACGCAGATTTTGGCTATGCAAAATACCGGGCTGGTTGAGTTTGGTGCCCATACCATGGATCATGTAAACCTGCTGAACATTGGTGACGAGGAAGCCATTGCGCAAATCAGAAATTCAAAAGATGCTGTTGAACAAATGACAAATGCGCAATGCCGCAGTTTTGCCTATCCCTTTGGCCGTTACGCTTCGCGCCATGTAAAAATGGTAAGGGAAGCGGGGTTTGAAAGCGCGGTAACAACCAAAAAACGCATTGTGGCAACACCAAACCTCTATGAAATTCCCCGATTATCCATGAACGGGGCGGCCAATGCCCTGCAATTTCATATTCAGTTCGGCACAGGCAAATACCGGGTATGAGCCAGATCGCCGCCAGTGTTTTTATTATTACGCTAAACGCCGGGGAAACCCTTGAGGCGGCCTTGAAAAGCGTGTCTGATTTTACCCAGATTGTTGTGGTGGATTGCGGTAGTCAGGATGAAACTCTGGCCATTGCCCGGTGCTATGCCCATAAGGTGGTACATCATGATTTTACAGGGTATGGGGCGCAAAAAGCCTTTGCCCTTGGTCTGTGCGAGCAGGACTGGGTGCTCAACATAGATGCTGATGAGCAGGCCAGCCCGGAATTGCTGGACAACATCCGTACGATAATGGTGGCAAACAAACCTGATGGCCTGATGGTGCCCGTGGTGGATAAAGTTTTTGGCCGCACTGCGCACCCGTTCACCCATGCCAACGCAAAAATCAGGTTTTATCGCCGCAAGCTGGCCCATTACCAATCAAAGCCAGTGCATGAAGCTGTGACGCTTGATGGTGTAACCCGGTACGCCAAGGGCGTGATTCACCATCGATCTGATGTGACCATTGCGGCTCGTTTGGCCAAAATCAATTTATATGCTGATTTGCGGGCAAAGGAAAAACATGCCGCCGGGCGTAAACCAAGCTTGTTAAAACTTGTTTTTGTCGGGCCTTTAATTTTCCTGAAAACCTGGGTTTTCCGGCGTCAGATACTGAATGGTAGAAACGGCTTTGTTCTCAGTGTGTTGAATGGGCATTATGCATTTTTGAAAGAAGCCAGACTGTTTGAATACGGGGAAAAAAAGGATAAAATGTAATGAATCTCATTGCTAAAACTCTGATCGGGGAATTTATCCGCCTTGAACCGTTGTGTGAGGCTCATCGCAAGGATATGCGCCCGGCGGCCAATGACCCTGATACATGGAAACGCTTCATCGTGCGCGGCGATGGCAAGCATTATAATCACTGGTTTGATGGTATGCTGGCGGATCAGGTTAAGGGCAATGCCATTAGTCATGCGGTGATTGCGGACGGCAAAGTGATCGGCCACAGTGCCTATCTGGCCATTACGCCGCAGTTTGACCGGGTCGAGATCGGCAGCACATGGTATGCGAAGGAACATCGCGGCACTATGGTTAATCCGGAATGCAAGCTGTTGCTTCTGGGCCATTCCTTTGCGTGCGGCGCGGAACGGGTGGAATTAAAAACCCACCACAAAAATCTGCGTAGCCAGAACGCCATGGCCAAACTGGGCGCAGTGCGTGAAGGCACACTGCGCCACCACGCAAAATGCTGGGATGGAAGTTATCGCGATACAGTGTTTTTCTCGGTTCTGCGCGAAGAATGGCCGGGGATCAAAGCAGGTCTTGAGGCGCGGCTAATGATCTAAGAATTGTCCAAATAAATTGCATTATGAGTCAAAAATATTGACTTTTTATCATTTTGGGTTACAGTCTACTTAAATGGATTGGGAATGCCCGGTCGGCGCTGTGGTCTCGGTGAACACCGGGGCCTTTCGCTTTTTAGGGAAAGGTTTTTAGACCGTACCCTATTGTTTTTCCTGAAGTTGAGCGTCGGAACTTTGTATTTACGACATCATAAGCTAAATTTTGTTGTTTGGGATTGATGTGATGTCTCCCAATTGGATGGGCTACCATATCGGCAAACTGTAATCCGGCAGAATTGTGTTTCTTGTCCATAAATATAATTTCTAAATTTGGCATTGGGCCAACATAACCAGCCCGGTCACATATACGGCGAAATTCAAGTTCAAGGGCGTTATCCTCAGGCTTACCTCGGCTTTCGACCATGATATGCGTCAAAGCATCATTTTGACCGTGTTCGGTAAGGAACAACTGTAATCGTTCCATACAAAAGGCCAATGCAATTTCATATGGATCATCAGGAGATGCATATGTGGTAACAAGTCTTGGCTTATCAATCACAGAGGCAATCAAGGTGAATTCAGTGTCGCTGATTAACGTGTTCAACGCTGGTAAAAACTGTTTACGAACGTTCTTGTTTAAAAGGATGTTAAAATCACCTTTTGCCTTTCTGATTTCATGGCTGTGCAGAATAACAGCGTCATGCCCCCAGAATTGAAATTTGAGATTTTGTATTTTAGGAACTACCTGCTCAACGTAAGGCTGCTTGTGAAAGATACAAAAGGCTAAGACGAAAACCGGGTATTCTCGGTCAATGTTCCTTAGCCCATGGTCGCCACTCTCATCGACATAAACAATATAGTCAGAGAAATTCATGCAGTAATGTTTTCACAAATTTCAATGCTCATCAATCAGCAATGCATAATTACCTACTCCGCCGGATGGGCGTGTTTTTCCCGCTGCGCTTCGGCTGCGTCGCCCCACAACCGGGCTAGCGCGTGAGCGAGGCTTTTACGGCTGGCGCGCAAATACAGCGTATTGTCGCCAAGGCCATCGCGCAGGCGCACGTAAGCGCGGGGCAAATTATGATAAGGCATGCGGGGGAAAAGGTGATGAGTGGCATGAAAACGCAATCCCACCGGCGCCCAAAGGGTGGTGATAATCCTGTGTCCTGGCACATCAACGCTGTCCAGAAACTGTTCGGCAACGCTCATTTGCTCTGGCCCAGGATTGCGATAGGCGTGAGCGGCCAAAGTGCGCAAGGAATTCAAGAGAAAAATTAGCACTGCCACTGCATACCACATGACCAGCGCCTTCACTGGCAAAATGTTGAACCAGACCAGTGCCATTGCGCCCCAGCCATAGGCAAATGCCATAAATTCCTGTGCAAACCACAGGGTTTTGGGGTCGCCCTTTTTGGGTGCAGCACGTTCATAGGTTAAATCAATGGTCAGCGATGAGGCCCGCCCCCAGATCAGTTTGCGCAAGGGCGGCAGAACCCATGATAGCGGTGCCAGAATGAGAAATCGCACCACAAAAAACCCGGGCAGAATAAAAATCAGAAACATATAGCCAATAATGCCCGATGGATTTCCCGCGCCAAAGGGCAGATATTCGCCGTCTTCGGACGTGCCATAAACATCATGCACATGATGGTGGCGGTGTACGCCATGATAGGTGAAGCTGGGGATCAACATGGCAAAACCGCAAAGCAAATTCCACACCAGTCGAAAGAACCCGAACGTGCCGGTTTTCAAATGGGCCAACTCATGGGTAAACAAGACGGCGCGATATAAAAACAAGGTGGAGATCAAAATTCCGACCAGAGCTGGCACAGACAAAACCGGAAAAATGACAGCAATAACAAGCCCAGTCCAACCCAATGCAACAGAGATCAGAAAATCCGGCCAGTAAATACGCGGATCCGGTTTCATCAGATCAGCAACCAGCTTGTTGGCCTCGTTCACAGGAAAGGCGTTGTTGTCGCGCTCAATGGCCATACTCATATATCCATTTTTTTGCAGGATGTTCTCAATAGGAAATAATGCGGGTTTGGGCAAGCGCAGGCAACAAGATGTGCGGCTTTGTCACATACTCTATTTAATGCTTTGCAAATTTAATCGGGGGAGCAACACGCTGCCTCTCCGGTTTCTTGTGTCAATTGCATCGGTGGGCATGGATGCGTCCCATAAGAACAAAACACACAGCAATCCCCGGCCAGGGGTTTGAGTACCGCCTTGCAATGCACACAGTCATAAAAATACTGACAGGCGTTTGTTGGCATGGTCTCGGTGGTTTCGCCTCCGCATTTCGGGCAGGTGATGGTTGATGCTGATTGCATGTTTTTTAGCGCCAAATTGATTATTCACAGACCCTAGCGCACGTCGCACCAATAAAGAAACACTTCAATTTACGCCTCGCCCCTTGGCATTGATGATCGGGACGGTTACACACGCCAAAATCTAACGGGACTTCATCCATGCCAAGACGCGAGGACATTTCCTCTATCCTGATTATCGGGGCGGGGCCGATTGTGATCGGTCAGGCGTGCGAGTTTGATTATTCTGGTGTGCAGGCTTGTAAGGCCCTCAAAGAAGAGGGTTATCGGGTTATACTGGTCAATTCCAACCCGGCGACAATTATGACCGACCCGGGGTTGGCTGATGCTACCTATATCGAACCAATTACCCCGCAAATGGTGGCCAGGATTATCGCCAAAGAACGCCCCGATGCCTTGTTGCCAACCATGGGCGGTCAGACGGCGCTCAACACCGCATTGACGCTGAACAAGGATGGCACACTCAAGAAGTATGGAGTGAAGCTCATCGGGGCTGAGGCTGATGTGATCGACAAGGCCGAGGATCGCGAAAAATTTCGCGCCGCCATGAAAACCATTGGCCTGGCGACCCCGCGTTCTCATCTGGCGCACTCACTGGACGATGCCATGTTGGTGTTTGAAGACATTGGTCTGCCCACGATTATCCGGCCTTCGTTTACGCTGGGCGGCACCGGCGGCGGTATTGCTTATAATATTCAGGAATATCGCCAGATTGTCTCCAGCGGCATAGAGGCTTCGCCGACCAATGAGGTGTTGATTGAAGAATCTGTTCTGGGCTGGAAAGAGTATGAAATGGAGGTGGTGCGCGACAATGCCGACAATTGCATCATTATTTGTTCAATCGAGAACATTGACCCCATGGGGGTACATACCGGCGATTCGATCACCGTAGCCCCGGCACTGACCCTGACCGACAAAGAATACCAGATCATGCGTAATGCTTCCATCGCCGTATTGCGCGAGATCGGCGTGGAAACCGGTGGCTCAAACGTGCAATTTGCCATCAACCCGGTGGATGGCCACATGGTGGTGATCGAGATGAACCCGCGAGTGTCGCGCTCTTCGGCACTGGCTTCCAAGGCCACCGGATTTCCCATCGCCAAAATTGCCGCAAAACTGGCGGTGGGCTATACGCTGGACGAGCTGGAAAACGACATCACCCGCGCCAGCCCGGCCAGTTTCGAGCCAAGCATTGACTATGTGGTGACCAAAATTCCGCGCTTTGCCTTTGAAAAATATCCTGGCGCAGAGCCGGTGTTGTCCACAGCGATGAAATCAGTGGGTGAGGCCATGGCCATTGGCCGCAGCTTTGCCGAATCCCTGCAAAAGGCCTTGCGCTCGCTGGAAACCGACCTGACCGGGCTGGATGAAATTGAGATCGACGGCATGGGCGAGGGCGATGACGCTCGCGCGCTGGGTGCGGCACTGGCCAAGGCAACGCCGGATAGACTATTGGTTATTGCCCAGGCCTTTCGGATGGGTTTTAGCGTGGAAGACATTCACGCCGCCTGTCAGTATGAGCCGTTTTTTCTGCGCGAAATCGAGGCTTTGATTGCTCAGGAAGCCCGCGTGCGTGCGCATGGTTTGCCTGACACTGCAGCAGGTTGGCGGGCGTTAAAGTCACAAGGGTTTTCCGATATGCGGCTGGCGCATCTGGCCGACCTGAGCGAGGCGAAAGTGCGTGCTGCACGGCGCGGCCATGGTGTGCGCCCGGTTTATAAACGCATTGATACCTGCGCCGCCGAGTTCGAGGCCATCACACCCTATATGTATTCGACCTATGAGATGCCGTTCTTCCCCCCATCGACCACTTTGTGGCCACTTCCCCCGTACACGGGGGAAGAAATGGCGGCACGTCTTGTTTCCTCCCCTGCTTGCGGGGGAGGTGTCGGCAAAGCCGACGGAGGGGGCGCGCAATGCGAAGCTGATCCCTCAACGCGTAAAAAAGTCATTATTCTGGGCGGTGGGCCTAACCGGATCGGACAAGGGATCGAGTTTGACTATTGTTGTTGTCATGCGGCCTTTGCCCTGGAAGAGGCCGGTATTGAATCAATAATGGTCAATTGCAATCCAGAGACCGTTTCAACCGATTATGATACCTCAGATAGGCTGTATTTTGAGCCACTGACCGAAGAAGATGTGTTGGAAATTTGTGCAATTGAACAATCAAAAGGCACATTACTTGGCGTGATTGTGCAATTTGGCGGGCAGACACCTTTGAAACTGGCCGAAGCACTGGAACGCGATGGCGTGACCATTTTAGGCACCTCCCGCGATGCCATTGATCTGGCCGAGGATCGCGAACGTTTTAAGGCTTTGCTGGAAGATATGGGCCTGACCCAGCCGCCAAACGCCATTGCCAAGACCGAGGAAGAAGCCCTTGTTGCAGCACAAAAACTCGGGTTTCCCCTGGTGCTGCGCCCCTCATACGTTCTGGGTGGCCGGGCCATGGAAATTGTCTCTGGCATGGATGGCTTGCGCCGTTATGTGCGCGAGGCGGTGCAGGTGTCGGGCAAAAGCCCGCTTCTTCTGGATCGTTATGTCAACGAAGCCATCGAGGTGGATGTGGATGCGGTTTGCGATGGCACGCGGGTCTGGGTGGCCGGTATTATGGAGCATATCGAGGAGGCCGGCGTCCATTCGGGTGATAGTGCCTGCGCCTTGCCACCCTATACGCTAAAGCCGGATATGCTGGCGCGCCTGTCCGAGCAAACCGTGCAACTGGCCAATGCCTTGCAGGTGCGCGGTCTGATGAATGTGCAATATGCCATTCAGGGCGACATTATTTATGTGCTTGAGGTCAATCCACGGGCCTCGCGCACCGTGCCATTTGTTGCAAAAGCCATTGGCGCACCGGTGGCCGGTATTGCGGCGCGTATTATGGCCGGGGCCAAGCTGAAAGACTTTGATCTTCCTGAGATGCCAACCACCCATGTGGCGGTTAAAGAGGCGGTGTTTCCCTTTGCCCGCTTTGCCGGGGTAGACCCGGTGCTGGGGCCAGAAATGCGCTCCACCGGCGAAGTGATGGGGCTGGATACCAGTTTTGCTCGCGCCTTTGCCAAATCCCAGCTTGGTGCCGGGGTGGATTTGTCCCTGTCCGGCACAGTGTTTATCTCGGTCAAGGACAGCGATAAACCAGCTATGGTGGAACTCGCCGGTGATCTGGTGGCCCAGGGGTATTCTCTTATGGCTACTGGCGGCACGGCCAGTGCCATATTGGACGCAGGTATTCCAGTGCAGCGCGTTAACAAGGTTTATGAGGGTCGCCCCCATGTTGTCGACGCCATGAAAAACGGCGAAGTGCAGATTGTCTTTAACACCACGCAAGGTCAGCGCGCCCATATAGATAGTTATTCCATCCGCCGCACGGCACTGGAAATGCACATCCCGTATTTCACCACGGCCGCCGCCGCTTCGGCCACGGTGCAAGCCTTGCGCGGCCTTGCCGAAGGCGCACTCGATGTGCGTGCGCTTCAAGAATACGGGTGAGTACGAAGATAATAGCACCCTCGTCCCCCTCCGGCTTGACCGGAGGGGGACGAAATTTTTTACGTTTTTGTGCTAATGGCCTTTCACCTAAAGTCTCACCACCTCGTCGTTCATTGACCCAAAACCTGAACAATCCTTAACTTGAGTTTGGCGGATCAACTGTCATCCTGCCCTTAACGCTATCGCAATTGGGGACACGCCATGACCATACGCATTTTTTTTGTCGCTATTTTCGTCGCCACTATCATGCCGGGCCTGGTTCACGCTAACCCGGCCATTGCCGAGCGAATAGAGGCGGCAATGGCCGCATCAGACCGACCCGAAGGCCATGTTAAACGCGACGCAACACGCCAGCCCGCCAAGGTATTGGCCTTTAGTACCATCAAGCCCGGCGATGTAATTGCTGATCTGGGTGCTGGCGGCGGGTATTTCACCCGACTGATCTCAGGCATTGTTGGCGCGAACGGTAAGGTGATCGCGCAAAATCCGCCGCAATGGATAGAAAAATACAAGGGCATTACCCCTTCATTGGAAATTCTGACCAAAGACCGGGCTAATGTGCAGGCGCTCACCGCAGAGTTTGATGCACTCGGGCTAGATAATGCCTCTTTGGATGTGGTGACCATGGCCCTGATTTATCACGATGTAACCTTGATGACCGATACCGCGCAGCGGGCCACGATGAACGAGCAAATTTTTGCAGCCCTGAAGCCCGGCGGCGTGGTTATCATAACCGACCATCATGCGCAAAAAGGCTCAGGCAATGTCACCACAGACGAACTGCACCGCATTGCCGGGGATATGGTTGTCAGGGAACTGGAAGCGGCAGGTTTCATGCTGGACGCACAATCTGATGCTTTGCATTTTGCCGCCGACGATCGCACCAAAAACGTGTTTGATCCGGCGGTGCGTGGCAAAACTGATCGTTTTGTTTATCGCTTTCGCAAAGCAAACTAAGCCTCATTTGTCTTGTGTTTAAGGGTAGTGTAGCAGGATAATGGCCTGCTCACCTGGCTATCTTGAACCTTTGGCCTTTAGGGGTTATATTGTCACCTTCGGTGCGGTTCGGGGCTGGCGTATTGCGGCTCTTCCCACGTGAACACAAGAGAATTCTGACACTATGAATAAAGTCCCCATGACCGCCGAGGGCCGCGACGCCCTTGACGAAGAACTTAAATTTCTCAAAACCAATGAACGCCCGTCTATCATTCAGGCGATTGCCGAAGCGCGCGAACATGGTGATCTGAGCGAAAATGCAGAATATCACGCCGCCAAAGAGCGCCAGGGTTTCGTCGAAGCCCGGGTCAAGGATATTGAAAGCAAACTGGCTCGTGCACAGGTGATCGACATCAGTGTCCTTGGCGGTGAAACGGTCAAGTTCGGTGCAACCGTTCGCGTTGTTGATGAAGACACCGAAGAAGAAGTGGCCTATAAAATTGTTGGCGAAGACGAGGCAGAAGTGGCCAAGGGCAAGGTATCGGTTACCTCGCCTATTGCCCGCGCCCTGATCGGCAAGGAATGTGGTGATGTGGTCGAGGTTCTTGCCCCGGGCGGTGCGCGCTCTTTGGAAGTCCTTGCTGTTGACTGGGTGTGAGTCCCGCTTCTGGAAAACTTGATATATGGGTCGTCGATGACGGGCGTGCCGGTTTGGCCAATCAAACATTGGGTCTGGCCGAGGCCATCAATGCACTGGTGCCCGCCAGAATAAAGACGCACCAGGTCAAACGAAAAGTCATCAATTTTGGCCCGGCCCGTAAACCCGCAGCCAGCATGAGTGCTCCCTGGCCGGATATTTGTATTGGTTGTGGCCGTGCCAGTATTCCATATTTACGGGCCATGCGGCGCTGGTCTGATGGGCGCACACTAACGGTTCAATTACAGGATCCGCGCTGCAAGTCCTCATATTTTGATCTGGTTATCCCGCCAGAACACGATCGTCTTGAAGGTGAGAATGTTTTTCCCATACTGGGCGCGCCGACCCGGGTAAGCACCAGGTTGTTGGATGAAGCGATAACAAAATTTGCAGATAAAATGAAAACGTATCCCCGGCCTCACCTTGCTGTGCTGTTGGGTGGCAATTCCAAGCATCACAAATTCACCAACAGGTCATACAAACGCCTAGTGAAGTCATTGCAAGGACTTATGGATAGCAAGGTATCCTTGTTGATTACCACCTCGCGCCGCACACCAAAAGGCATCACCAAGGCTTTGCGTCGCCAGTTTGGCAAAAAAGACCAGGTTTGGCTGTGGGCGGGCGCGCCCAAGGATGGGCCTAATCCATATTTTGCCTTTTTGCAGGCCGCCGATGCGGTATTGGTAACCAATGATTCCACCAATATGCTGACCGAAGCGGCCAGTGCGGGCAAGCCCATCCTCCTGTTTACGCTCAAAGGCAATGACGCAAAATTTAACCGGCTTTACGATTCTCTGGCAGGTGCGGGTCTGGCCCGACCCTTTACAGGCAGTCTGGCCACATGGCCGGTAGAGCCTTTGGAAGAAACCGTTCGTGCCGCCAAAGAGGTGGTAAAGTACCTGTATTTGCGCTTACAGGAAAACCGCAGAACCTGAGCACGCAAGCGTTGCAAAACACCTCTTGCGCTTATTCCTGGTGCCGCCTATGTCTTTCTTCGATTTTGTCAAGAATATGGATCACATTTATGTCCGAGATTACTCACCATTGCGTTGCCATTATCGGCTCCGGGGCCGCCGGATACACAGCCGCCATTTATGCCGCCCGGGCCATGCTATCCCCTGTGGTGTTCGCCGGACTGCAACCGGGTGGCCAGCTGACTATCACGTCCGAAGTTGAAAATTATCCGGGGTTTGCCGAGCAAATTCAGGGGCCGTGGTTGATGGAACAAATGCGCGAACAGGCACTGGCCATGGGCACAAAAATCATTGAAGACACCATCGTCAAGACCGAGCTTGGCCAGCGGCCTTTTATTTTGCACGGCGATGGCGGGCAAATTTACACCGCCGATGCGGTCATCATTGCCACCGGTGCACAGGCCATGTGGCTGGGCTTGCCATCCGAGGAAAAATTCCAGGGTTTTGGCGTTTCGGCCTGTGCCACATGTGATGGTTTCTTTTATCGCGGCAAGGATGTTGCGGTCATAGGTGGCGGCAATACTGCCGTTGAAGAAGCGTTATTTTTGACTAATTTTGCCGAAAAAGTAACACTGGTTCATCGGCGGGACAGCTTGCGTGCCGAAAAAATTCTGCAGAACCGTTTATTCAAAAATCCCAAGGTGGAAATTCTCTGGGATCACGTGCTTGAAGAAATACTGGGTGATGATAACCCGCCTGGCGTGACCGGTATGCGAGTGAAAAATGTCAAAACCGGCGATATAGCGACACGCAAACTGGATGGTGTGTTTGTGGCTATTGGTCACAAGCCGGAAACCTCGCTTTTTGAGGGCCAACTGGAAATGAAACAGGGCGGTTATCTGGTCACCGCGCCAGACAGCACGGCCACCCAAATTCCGGGCGTTTATGCCGCCGGCGATGTCACTGATGATAAATATCGCCAGGCCGTCACCGCCGCCGGCATGGGCTGTATGGCGGCGCTTGAGGCAGAACACTTTTTGGCTGAATAGGATAATAGTTAGGGTCAGGCCGTAGGGGTCAGCCCGGTGATCTTGATAGCAAAGGCAAATTCAAGTGCGATGGTTTTCAGGCCTTCAAAGCGTCCACTCGCTCCGCCATGTCCAGCGTGCATTTCTGTTTTGAGGTAATACGGCCCTGCATCTGGCGCAATTTCGCGTAAACGTGCCACCCATTTTGCCGGCTCCCAATAGGTTACCCGTGGATCGGTTAGCCCTGCGGTGGCCAATAATGGCGGGTAGGCGGCATTATGGACGTTATCATAAGGGCTATAGGCGAGAATGTTGGCGAAGGCGGCCTCGTCCTCTAGCGGATTGCCCCATTCGGGCCATTCCGGCGGGGTGAGCGGCAGGCTTTCATCGCTCATGGTGTTCAACACATCAACAAATGGCACGGCGGCAATGATGCCCGCAAACAGCTCTGGTGCCATATTCATGGCTGCGCCGACAAGTAAACCACCGGCGGAGCCGCCCATGGCAATAATGCGTTTTTCGGCGGTATAGCCTTTGTCGATCAGTGTGTGTGCCACGGCGATGAAATCATGGAATGTTTTGGGTTTTCCTGCCCCCTTTGCGGCTGTGTACCAGGCATGGCCTTTGGCCCCGCCACCGCGAACATGGGCAATGGCAAAGACAAACCCGCGATCCAGCAATGACAACCGCCGGGCTGAAAACCCGGCAGCAATGGTGATCCCATAGGCACCATAACCATAAAGCAACAAGGGGGCGCTGCCATCCAGTTTCAGGTCTTTGCGATAGACAAGGCTAACCGGCACCTGCTCACCATCGTCAGTGTCTGCCATAATGCGCTCAACACAATACGCATCCGGGTTATGGCCAGAAGGGATGTGCTGGGTTTTGCGTAAAATTCGTTGGCGAGAGTATAGCTCATAATCAAAAACCTGTTCCGGCTGTGCCGGTGACGACAGGGAGAAGCGTAGGCGCGGCGTCTCAAAATCCAGCAAAGGTTCCAGATCAAGATCAAAGGCGGCACCATCAAACGCTATGTCATGCTCAGTGTCGCTATTCAGGTCTCGTACAACAAGGCGCGGCAGAGCGTCCTGGCGCTCCAGGCGAACATGATGGCCTTTGAAGAGCCTCTGCGAGAGGCGCTGCACACCGGTTTTGGGTGCTATCAGGTCTTGCCAATGGGCGCGCCCGGGCGTGGTTTCAGGTGCCGTAACGATTTTGAAATCCTCGGCTCCATCGGCATTGGTCAGGATGTAAAACAGTGCGCCAGCATGATCCACATGATATTCCAGATCGCGTTTACGCGGCGTGATAAGTGTTGGCGTGACATTGGGGTTTTGGGCGTCCAGCACATGCACCTCACTGGTGCTATGGTCATTGACCTCAATCAGGATAAAACGCCGGTCGCTGGTTTCCCCAAGGCTGAGGAAAAATCCATCATCCGCCTCGCGGTAAATTGGAGTATCCTTGTGTGCCTCAGTGTCCAGCTTGTGTAGGCGAACCTCACGGGGGCGGTTATTTTCATCGCGAAATATCCACACCAGTCCAGCACTGTCAGCACACCAGACAAAATCTTCACACGCTGAAATGATCCGATCCGGCAATTCCTCGCCAGTTGCTAAATCCTTGATGCGAATTTCATAATATTCGCTGCCCTGACGATCACTTGCATAGGCCAGGTATCGGTGATCGGGGCTGTGGGCAATACTGCCAAGGTCGAAATACGCGCATTGCCCGGCTAGCGCATCCGCGTCCAGTAATTCCTCAATACTTTCTGACAAACCACCATCATTCTGGATTGCACGGCGGGCATATACTGGATGTTCGCTGCCGGTGCGATAGAAATTAAAATAGGCATACCTGCCATCTTCAACAGGCACACTTTGGTCGTCTTCACGTATCCGGGCGCGCATTTCTGCGATTAACGTCTCTTGCAAGGCATTGGTATCCGCCATGGCCTCATCGCAATAGGCGTTCTCTGCCAGCAGATGTGCCTTTATGTCTGCGGGTAGTGATTGCGGATCGTGCATCACCTCTCGCCAGTTTGATGCACGCAACCAGAAGTAGTTGTCCTTGATGGAGTGTTCTGCGTATGTTTTTATGTATGGTCGCTTCTTTGCTCTGGGGGCGGGCAGGGTTGGGTTAAAGGTCTTTGAGGCAGGGTGCATGTTTGTCTCTGATTAAAGGGTCTGAACCCGATGTTTATTGCGCAATGAAATTCAATACAGTGCCGTTTACGCAATAACGCAAGCCGGTGGGCTTGGGGCCGTCATCAAAAACATGGCCCATATGAGCCTCGCATTTTGCACAATGGATTTCGTTGCGTGTCATGGCCAGGGCGTTATCTGTTTGTTGGCCAAGAACGCCGGGCGCAATGACATCAAAAAATGATGGCCAGCCAGAGCCGGAATCATATTTATGGGCAGAGGAAAAAAGCGGCGTGTCGCAGACAACGCATGTATAAATACCTGCGCGCTTTTCATCGAGCCACGGGCCGGAAAATGGCGCCTCGGTTGCGCAAGATCGTGCGATACGCTGCTGTGCTGGCGTCAGTTTTTTAGTCTCCATCTGGATTACCTCATGTTGCTATCTGTGCCGTGCTATGTGAATAAACGCCGCGTGCTAGCTCAGCAAGCCATAATGGCGGGCCAGTCGCTCCAGCGCCAGTTTAAGTACCACTTTGGCGGTTCGCTTTGGCCATTTGCGGGCTTTTTCCAACCCTTCAATTCTGCTTTCGCGAATACATAAACAAAATACAATATCATCCAGGCCAGGGCCAAGCGCGTTCAGGGCATCCATGAACCTGTCCTTGGCGGCAAGGGCACTGTCTGCGGCATCCAGAACTGCATTTCGTGGGCTAGATGCGGCGGAGCCTCGTGCTGGTGCATCCCAGTTGGCACAAAGCTTCTGGGCCAGTGAAGAGCGTGCATAATCATCACGCAGACGCTCGGCGGCGGCAAATTCTGCGCGGCTTAAAAAGGGCGTATCGCTGCTGCCTGATCGTCTGCGCAACCAGGCCAGAGGTGACTCGGCGGCGTTTTTTCGAGCTTTGAAAATTCTGCCCTTGGGGTCAATCAGGTCTACGGTTTGCATATCGCGATGCTGGGCGGCAAAGGCTTCGTCTTCATCGCCTTCCTTTTGCCTGGCTAACCAGGTTCGGGACTGTGCATTGGCGAACAATTGATGATTATTGTGCCGGGTTAACAGACCCTGGCTACAGGCTTTTTTGGCTTCTGTCGCGTTCAGCCTTGCACAAATATTACCATTCAAACTGATGGCAAAAGAACCATCATGCTGAACGCTCAGTGGGAGATTGTTATCCACCATGCGTTCAATGACGCGCACCAATTTTTTATTGACCCGTGGGGACATCAGGACTGGAAAACTGCTTGCAGCAGGGCCGGAGCTGGCGCTGAACGCAAAATACTTTCAAGGGCTTCCAGAAGGGTATCAAATTTTGGATCATCGCGGCGGTCTTCGACCAGATGACAGGCATGGGAAACCGTTGTGCGATCCCGACCAAAGGCCATGGCCACCCGGCTAAGGCTTAACTCGAACGAGATGTGGGCAAGGTACATGGCAACCTGGCGCCCAAAGGCGGCGCGGGCATTGCGCCGTGTCATGGCATCCATATCTTTTTCTGGCACCCCAAGTGCATAGGCGACCAAAGTGCGTGCCAGTCTGGCGCGGGCCTCGTCTTGCTCGCGGCGGCGATAATATTCCGGGTTCATTTTATCCTCCTACAAAATTTATGACTGGAAGGCAGGATAATTGCTATTCCTAGTTGTAGGATTATGTTCCTATTATACGGCTGTGTAAAGCTCTTTCTTGGTACCAAAAATACTTAATTATAACATTTATTCGTTGAAGGTGTGCAGTTGTAACCCCGGGGATAAGTCAGCAAGGGGCATAAAAATGTCATAGGCCAGTATGGCGCTGACAGTGCCATTTTCGTTTGCGAGGGGAAATTTGACCCAAAATTGCGCCAGGCTGCATAATGCCTGTTTACCGCCTTTATGCCAGATGAGCGGCGTGACACCACACAAGGGTTTACGATCTTCAACCACATTATCATGCACTTGTCGCCAATGAGGCAGGGCCAAACCAAAGGGCAAATCATCAAGGGTTTTGCCGGTGATCTCGGTTTCAAGAACTGTGCGCAACCCGGTACCAGCCAACCGGATCCTGTATGAACGCCGGGCGTCATTTTGCACAACATCAGTTAACGTAATAAAGGGCAGAAGCTGGATCATGTCGCGGGGGTGCAAATCACCACGGCCTGGTAAAACGCCTGGGCGGCATTTGCTACGCCAGTAATCATACAGGCTGCGCTGTTCATCGAATTCAAGTTGATGCTTGAATGGTTCAATGCGCTTGCCCATTGTCAACCCCCTCGTTGCGTATGGCAAAAGTGATTCGTTTCGTTAATATCCATTAACTTATGGAATTTGCGCAAGAGTCCCTTGACTCTTTTTTTATTTTAAGGAATCAAAAAACACACATAGAATCGCTTGAAATAGAAAATCACCAATAAAAACAAAGCCCGGCACTGGGCCGGGCTTTGCAGAAAAAAGTGTGGAAAACTTGAATTTACCGACCCCGGCCTCGGCTTCCGCGTCCTAATCCCATCTCTTTGGCCAGTTTTGAGCGCGCTTCGGCATAGTTTGGTGCGACCATGGGGTAGTCAGATGCCAGCCCCCATTTAGATCTGTATTCATCTGGGGACATATCATACTTGGCCCGTAAATGCCGTTTGAGAGATTTATATTTCCCACCGTCCTCAAGGCAAATAATATAGTCAGGGGTAATGGAACGCTTGGGTGAAACAGCCGGTTTTTGTGGCGGTGCCGGTGGAGCGTTCCCTTCGGTTTCTGCCTGGCTCAGGGCGCTATAAACACAACGAATAATCTCTGGTAATTCTGATGCCGCCACAGTGTTGTTGCCAACATAAGCAGTCACAATATCAACGGCCATTTCCGTAATTGCTGTTTGTTCAGTCATGCTCATTCTCGCTATTAGCTAAACGTGTTCAATGAACATAAGGTCAAAAAATGAAAAATACAATAAAGTAAATACATAAATAACACACAATAGGCGTGTTTATCTGTGGTATTAGGCGTTCTTATTCAAATTCATTGTGAATTTTTAGTATTTACAGCGATATTTAGGTAAAAACCTGTCTATTTAGACAGGTGTAGAAATGAATGTATACGAATTTATAATTTGAATGCATTAAGGCCTGAACCTTGTGTATCTCAAAACCGCCCTCTACGCGACATTATTAGCGATCATTGCGTTGGCGATGATGATGAGTTTTCTGGCATATTATAGCGGTTAGTGCGCCATATCGACCCTGTTTACGAGTCTATGGCCTAGCCAGCCATATATACGGCCAGCAAGGCCAGAGTAAGAAACGCTGCCGCCCAGCCCGCCACGGCACCAGCCGGGAAGGAGCGGCTGAACGCCCCGTCAGGGCTTAAAAATGTTGCCAGTATGGCAGATACACCCGAAAGCGCCTTGTCCAGCCCACGCAAGGCATGTGCCCAAAGGCGGGCAATGATGGCGTAAACCCATTGCCCGAGTGCCTTGCCCGGCTTTCGCCAGAACCAGTCCACATCCAGAATGGTCATGCGTTTTTCGGATGGATACCAGCCAAGGCGCATCAGCAGGGCAAAGGCGAATATGGCCGCCAGCAAGAGCTGCATCTGCCCGACAATATGGCCAAGGGTATAGGGCTCATAGTCATTGGCGTAGGGCAAGAGCGCATAAAGCCAGCGGTGATTGACACCAATAAAAATGCTTAAAAATGCGGCAATACCCATGGCGACGAGCATATTCCACGGTGCTTCCTTGACCCTGCGCCCGCTATCATGGGCAAAGAATGAGAAATACGGAATTTTAATCCCGGCATGCTCCAGCACCCCTGCGCTGGCAAAAACCAGGGCCAGCCAGATGATCCAGTGCCCTTCATCGGCCACGGCAGCCAGGATGAGGGCTTTGGTGACAAAGGCCGAGAGGAATGGAAAGGCAGAAATTGACCCGGCCCCGATAAGACAGAAAAATGCTGTGATGGGCATGGAGCGGAACAGCCCGCCAAGCTCTGATGCCTTGGTTGTACCGGTGCGATAAAGCACCGCACCCATACTCATGAATAACAGCCCCTTGAACAACACATCGGCGAAGGCGTGTGCTGCTGCACCATTTATGCCCAGGCTTGTGCCAATGCCAATGCCGACCACCATAAAACCAAGCTGGTTATTGATCGAGAACGACAGAACCCGGCGCAGGTCATTTTCAATGACCGCAAAGAAAACCGGAAACAGCGCCATTATGACACCCACATAAATCAGAATTTCCGTACCGGCATATCCGCGTGCCAGCGCATAAATCGCCATTTTGGTTGTAAAGGCAGACAGCACCACGGCACCGGTAATTGTTGCCTTGGGATAGGCGTCTTGCAACCAGCTATGTAGCAGGGGAAACGCAGCCTTGATGCCAAAACCGATCAGGATTAACCAGCCTGCCAGACCAGCCTCAAGCCCTATATGTTCAAACGCCCACGACCCTGTTTGTGCGTGGAGCAACACCGCCCCGGCGAGTAATAACACGCCAGAACCGATGTGCATAAGCAGATAGCGTATGCCCGCATTGCGGGCCGCCGCCGTTCCCGTGCGCCAGATCAGAAAAACCGAGGTAAACGCGGTCATTTCCCAAAATACAAACAGGGTTATCAGGTCGCCGGCAAAAACCGCTGCCATTGCCGCGCCGCCGTAAAGCACGCTCATGGCGTCTTGCAAACGGTCACGGTCATGCAGCGCATAAAGTGCGTTCAAAAACGCAGCAATGATGAAGATCAAACCCCATATGCGGCTTAACCCGTCAAAGCGAAATGTCTGTATACCGGCACCGATTGTGTCGATGTCAATTGGCGCAAATGTGCCAAAGGCGTTCATTTTCAACCAGAAAAACAGTGCCACAACCGGAGACAACAACATGACGGCCTTGCGCGCACTGTGCCAGGGCAATGCCGCGATCAGCAGCCCGGCGGCCAAAATGATCCAGGCAGGATTAACCGGTGCAGCGAAAAACTCAGTCATCTTCGGTGCTCTCCGGATAATAGTCTTCATCGCGCCCGGTTGCGCGGCGCAATGGCCAGCCCATCAACACAACAAAGGCAAAAGCAGCAAAACCAAAGAAGGCGAAAAACCCGATCCGTTCTTCAAAATGAAAATGACCATGACGGTTGATAAGAAAATCCGCAGTCATACTGAGGATCATGGCTATGCCAATAAAGTATAAAAACCCTTTGCGCACCTTGTCACTGACCAGCCATAAAAATGGCCGCGCAACGGGATGTACGCCTTCATCATGGGCAGGCTTGCGCGGGGCTGCTGGCTTGGTGTTAGCCTTTTTCGATGTCTTGGCGGTGGTCATTGTATTCCTCCGCTTTCAAAAACCGGGCGTAAAAAATCAACAATTGGCCCAATGGCGAAAAACAGGACAATTGTCCCCGCAGCGGTCAGTAATGGCGGGATAACCGCAAGGCGCGGCGCAGTTGGCAGCTTGCCTTTTTTCGTATCCGGTTTGCCAAAAAAAGCATTAACCGGGATGGGCAATAAATAAGCCACATTCAACAATGATGAAATGACCAGGGCACCAATAAAGATGCGGTTGATTGGATCAGTAGCCCCCATCATCAGCATCAGCTTGGGCCAGGCACCGGCAAGCGGGGGCAGGCCGATAATAGAAAGCGCGCCGACTAAAAATGCGCCAAACACCCAGGGCATGGATTTTCCCAGCCCCTTCATGCCGCTGACATTGGTGATGTGCCGTGCGGTATAAATGGCCCCTGCGCACATGAACAGTGTGATTTTGCCCCAGGCGTGCATAATGATGTGCAGGGCGGCCCCAAGGGCGGCCAGCGGCGTGGCGATCATAGCACCCAGGGTAATATAGGAAAGCTGGCTGATGGTGGACCAGGCCAGGCGCTCTTTCAGATTATCCCTGGAAAGCGCAATCAGGGAGGCAAGAACGATAGAGATTGCTGCAATCCATGCCAGCCAGTGGGCCGCCGGTATGGTGCGCATAAAGTCCAGGCCAAAAACATAGACAGACATTTTCAACATGGTGAAAACACCGGCCTTGACCACTGCTACGGCGTGCAGGAACGCACTGACCGGCGTTGGCGCGACCATGGCATTGGGCAGCCAGTTTTGCACCGGCATGATCGCCGCCTTGCCAATGCCAAATACATAAAGGATGAGTAAAATACTGGCCATTGCCGGGGTGATACTCCCCGCTAAAAGTCCGCCAGCGATAAAGTCTGTGGATCCAGCCAGTACGTGTGTGGCAATGACGGCGGGTAGGAAAAGCCCAATAGAAGTACCCATGAGTATGGTAAGATAAATGCGACCACCATTGCGGGCTTTTTCATCACCGTTATGGGTGACCAGGGGGTAGGTAGACAGGGTCAGTGCCTCGTAAAATATAAACAGTGTGAACATATTGCCAGAGGCGGCAACGCCCATGGCGGCGGCGATGGCAATGGTAAAACTGAGATAAAAGCGGGTCTGATCCTGGGCGTGGTTACCCCGCATATAGCCAATGGAATAAAGCGAATTTATCAGCCATAAGGCGCTGGCTAGAGCGGCAAATATTGCACCCAGAGGCTCCAGGGTAAAATTAAGCGATAATCCCCCGGCGACACTCATCAGGGTTAGTGTCGGGCGCGCGCCCGCATCGACCGCCAACACCAGCATGACAACATTGGCAAGAAGGGCTGCGCCGGTCAGAAGTGTTGCGGCTTCGCGCAAATTTGGCCAGTGCGACAAGGCCAGTACGCCAACAGCGCCGCTTAGCGGTATGACCAACAGCAAAAGAAGGCCAAGTTCCGGTGTCCAGCTCATGGTGCGCCTCCGCCAAGAAGGGCCATGGCTGCGGCATCGGCCAGTCCTTTGGGTAGGCTGGCATCAAAGAAAAACCAGATATTGGCGACGGCCAATACGACCAAAGGCGCAATGGCCAGCACCGGGGCTTTGGTTGTGCGGGCCTTTTTTGAACGGCCTTTGGTTTTTGGGGCCGGGTGTAAATACATGGCCTCTAACATGCGGCCAACATAAAAAATGGCCAGCACCGAGGACGCCAGGATGGCAATGACGGCCCACCACCAGCCATGCTCTAGTGCGGCGGTAATCAGATAGTATTTGCTGACAAATCCGGCAAAAAACGGCGCGCCGATCAGACTAAGGCCGCAAACGGTAAATGCTGCCGCCGTCACCGGCATGGTTTTGCCAAGTCCGCGTAAATCCTGCACCTGACGCACACCATATGTCAGTGCAAAAATACCAAGGCCCATAAACAGGCCGCCTTTGAGCAAGGCATGATTAAACAGATGCAACAGCCCGGCCGAGACCCCGGCTGCGGTACCGATGGAAAGCCCCAATAGCATATAGCCAAGTTGCGCCACGGATGAATAGGCCAGAAGTTTGCGTAAATCTGTCTGGTAAAGCGCCTGCACAGAGCAAATTATCATGGCCGCAACCGCCATGGGCGTGAGTACAAACCCCAGAAAAGCATGGTTGAAAGGCGAGTCGGGCAGAAATACACCCAGAGTAAAACGTACCATGGCGTAAAACGCCACCTTGGTTGCCGTTGATGCCAGAAATGCCCCGACAACCGTTGGCGAATAAGCATAGGCATTGGGCAACCAGGTGTGTAGCGGGAACATGGCGGTTTTCAGTCCCAGCCCGATGACGATAAAGGCGAAGGCTGCGCGCACCACCCGATCATCGCCGCGCAAGTGCAATTGCGCGGTAATATCCGCCATGTTGAGCGTGCCGGTGGCCATATACAAAAGGCCAATGCCAATGACAAAGAACGTTGCGCCAATGGTGCCCAAAACAAGATAGCTGAAACTGGCCGTCAGGGCGCGCCGGTCTTGCTTGCCGCCCATGGCAATCAGAATATACGTGGATATGGAGGAAATTTCCAAAAACACAAAAACATTAAACGCATCACCGGTTATGGTAACGCCCAACAGGCCAGTAAGACATAACAGGAAAGCCGCAAAGAAGGGAGCCTGATCCCTGGGCGCAATTTCCTTCAAAACACTGGGCAGGCCATAAAAAACTGAAAGAACACCCATGCCGGCCACGATGAGCAGGATCAGCATGTTCAGCGCATCAATGTTATAGGTGATGCCCAATGGAGGCGCCCAATCGCCAAAGGCGTACTGCACACTGCCATGCTCAAGAACCTGGGCGTAGAGGATCAGCGTCAGGGCAAAAGTCGCCAAAGAAATGACAACCGCCCAGATCCAGGCAAGCCGCCCACGTGAAAGTATCAGCGCAATAGGGCCACTCAGAAGCGGCGTGACAACCAAAAGAGCCGCTGTCTGCATCAAGAGCCAGGCAGGCATCCATGCCAGAAAATCTGCAATTAACAGCGCGCTCATGATGCGTCACCTTTGGCAACTTGATAATCCGCAGCTTGCAAATCGTCATCTTCGATAGAGTCGTAAGCTTCGCGGATGCGCACAACCAGTGACAGGCCAACAGCCAGTGTCGCCACACCCACCACAATGGCGGTCAGGATCAATACATGGGGAAGCGGGTTGGAATAAAGAACACCGCCCACCAGAACTTCATCCATGCTGCTGGCGATGGAATATGCCGTGTCCGTGTTGACTTGGGCGTGTTCGGCAATGGCTTGCCCATGTTCTGTAACGGTTTGGGCATGTTCGGCAATGATTGGCCCGTGCTCGGCAGCGGGGGCTTCATGAACACCTTGCAGAATTGGTGGCTGTCCGCCTGCCACTTTTGACAAGGAAATGTAAAATTGAAAAACCGAGGTTTGAAAGACGCCCAGACCCACCAGTTTTTTGACCAAATTACCCGTGGCAATCACAATATAAAGCCCGGTCATCATCAAGATGATAACAATAAAATTATTGAAATGGCCGGTCAGAAAATGCCAGATATCCATGCCAGAGCCCATACTACCAGTCCTTGTCGCTGATGTCGGGGTGTCGTGAGGTGAACCCGTAAAAAATAATCAGCATAACCGAGGCGACAGTGACCAATACGCCTATCTCTACAAACATAATGCCCAGTTCCTGGCCATGGGTCGGGTGGGCCGGGTTCAAGGTGTTGTAGCTGAGAAAATTGCCGCCAAGCAGCAAATTGATGACCCCTACACCACCATAAATCAGCACTCCCAGGGCCGCGCCAAGGCGCACCAATGATGGCGGCACGGCTTCCTTGGCAGCGTCTACTCCAAAAATCAGTGCATAGAGAATAATGGCAGAGGCGATGATTAAACCCGCCTGAAACCCGCCGCCGGGACCAAAATCACCATGAAATTGCACATAGGCACCATAGACGATAATGATCGGAATCATCAATTTTGAAACCACCCGCAACACCACATGGTGCGACCCCAGTACTTTTCCAGTGGTTGCCTTGGCGGTAATATTTTTCTTTTTACGGCGTGCCGGGCCACCAAGGCCCAAAATAAGAATAACCCCCAGCCCAGCCGTCAGGATCACAGTGGTTTCCCCCAAGGTATCCTAACCCCGATAGCTGGCCAGCACCGCACTAACCACATTGGGAACACCGGTGTCGGGGCCAGTGTTTTTAAGATATTCAAGACCGACATAGGCATTGGGTACCGATAATGGGTCACCAAAATACGGCATGTCCACTGTGGCATAAAGCAATGCGGCACCAGTCGCACAAACAATAAGGAGCGCAGCCCAGTGCCGCGCCGGTTTGGTGGGCGCGGCTTTGCGGGCGGTCAACAGCATGGCCCCCAGCATCAATACAGTGGCTATGCCTGCGCCAACGGCGGCCTCGGTAAAGGCCACATCAACTGCATCCAGCGATACAAACCACGCCGCCGAAACCAGTGAGTAGACGCCTGATAACATCACAATGGCAAACAGGTCTTTTAAGCGCACAATCGCAATACCCACGACCACCAGCATCATCATGAAAACAAGATCGATCACCGTAAAGGCATCGATGGGAGTCAGAAACTCACCGCTCATGCTGTTTCACCCGTATCATCTTCGGGTGGATTGCTGTGATATGTGCCAAGACGTGGTTTCAGACCTGCCTTGTGCGCTGCATTGGCTACGGCATGGGTTGCTGCAGGACTGGTCAACAGCAGGAACATGCCGACAAGGGCCAGTTTGGCACTGAGCAATGTAAACCCTGAAAACAGGATCAGACCCAGCAAAACCAGCAAGGTTCCCAGGGTATCGGTCACCCCGGCGGCGTGCAGCCGACTGTAAAAATCCGGCAGCCGTAATACGCCGCTGGCCCCGATCAATACAATAACACCACCAGCCACCAGAACGATGCCGGCAAGAAAGGGGCGCAAGGCGTCCAGTATGTGCAAAAATTCGCTCATCAACGTTCCCCACGTCTCTGCATGCGCGAAAGCGCCACATCAAGTGCGCGATAACGGAAGAATTTCAGGATAGCGATAGTGGCAATAAAATTCATCAACGCATACAAAAGCGCAATATCAATAGCGTCCGGGCGTTCAATTAAAAATGCAAAGACACAAAGGAACAATACCGTTTTGGTGCCAAAGGAATTAACCGCCAACACGCGGTCATAAAGTTCTGGCCCGCGCAAAAGGCGCACAAGCATTAACGTCATACTGGCCATGAGTAGCAAATTGGCGGCAAAAATCACGACCCGCCCTCCTTTTCTCCACAAGCGCGGGCGCAACGGGCAGACATTTCAGCAAAACCGTTTTTGCTCGTCAGCTCCTTGAGGACAGCATGAACAATGATTTCATCGTCATCCAGATCAATACTGACCGTTCCCGGCGTCAGGGTGATGGAATTGGCATAGAGCGCCCGGGCAAAATCAGTGCGCGGTAATGATTTCACCCTGACCATGCGCGGGCTTAACACCATATCAGGCGCGAGGATGGAGCGAATAACAATGATATTGGATTTGACAACCTCCCCAAGTAACCAGGGCCAATAAAACATAAATCGCCATAGCTTGTGATAGGGCGAAGTTTCCGCATCAAGAATGTGTAATCGCCAGGCCAGGGCGCTGGCAAAAATGGCAGAACCGGCACCCAGTCCAAGCAACAGCGTGTTGTCATAATGGCCCGACAATAATAGCCAGAGCACCGCCATCGCCGCCGTCAAGGATATTGTGTAACCCATCTACTCCCCATTTCGCGATTCGTTTATGCCGACCACGTTGCCTCTTTTGTAGCTATCTCTGCGCGCCTTGGCGAGTCCCGTTCGGGCGAATTTATTGTGTGTTCGTGTATAATTTATCCTACCGGGATTAATGGGGGAGCAGGGCTAATGTCCACAGGCTCAGGAAACACCAGTGAAGATTGCGATCGGGAGTTTCATACCCCGCACAGGGGTGTAAACGGCAAATGAGAATACTTGTAGATATAGAAAAATTGCCTACCATTTGCCCGGTGACACGGCGTATTGCCATTCATGGTCATCAGTAAAGGGGTTTTTGTGCGCGCACTGACCGAAACAGAGTTTATTATGCTGTCCAATATCTGGAAGCTTGCTCCCTGTACGGCTTATGCCGTAAAAAAACTGATCGCCAGTTCCCCTGTCGGGCGTTTCAGTGATAGCGCAGGTTCCATTTACCCGGCCATCAAGCGGTTGATTGAACGCCAGCTGGTCACCGTCGAGGCGCAAAAAAACGACAAACGCAAATCAAAAATTTTACGTTGTTCTACCCTTGGGGAAGCTGCAATTCGGAACTGGTTGTTTGATTTGGATGCCCGTACCAACTTTCCTGAAGACCCCTTAAGAACCCGGATGATTTTCCTGAATATTCTTGATGAAGAAGAACGAAAGGAATGGCTGTTAAAAGCGCGAAATTCATTGTCAGAACAGATGGCTCTTATTGAACAGTTTGAAAATGCAGAAGTACCAAAAGATGCGTATTATCAACATGCACACCGTAATTCCAGGCTGCTGATTAAAGCCAGAATGAAATGGTTGAAAGGCGTCACCTAAGACGGCCCAGAATTTTGAGTGCCTGAGAAGGCCTGTAAACCTTACAAAATAATAATATTTACATATTACGAAACGTAATATAACGATAATCTGAACTTTTGTTCAATTATCATGAAAATATGCAAGACAGGAAAGTCATAAGAGATGCCACAAAATAAAAAGTTAAAGGCGATGGTACGCAAAGGTACTGTATTATTCAGCACAGTCTTTTTGGTGATCCACTTTGCTACAATGGTTTCTGCCAGTCAGGCGCTATCGGAAGAAGATAAAGACTATGTCATCACGCGCATTATAGATATGATCGAGGATAAATACGCCTATCCGGAACAAGGGCGCGCTATCGTGGCCCAACTCAGGCAGCACAAGGCCGATGGTGCATTTAACGATGCCATGACGCCTGCAGATTTATCAACACGACTGACCGAATTTCTCAGCTCCTTTGACCGTCATTTTTCTGTTAAATGGAGCGAGAAACCATCGAAAGATGTTAAATCGGGAAGAGAGATAACGCCCCCCAGTCAGTCAAAAAGCAATTTTGAGTATCCTAATTTAAGGTTCAAACCCTCCGCCTTGAGGCGGAAGAGGCTTCAGCCGTTATGTGTCATAGTCTTTCTCCTTAAAATGAACATCGGCATTGCCGGTATATGTTCATTTTAAGGAGAAAGACTATGAGCTATCGGACAGGCAGTCACACCGTTTTTCATCACCGGTATCATATTATCTGGGTTCCCAAATACCGATACAAGGTCTTGCGCGGGGAAGTTCGTGAACGGGTACGCGATATTATCCGCCAAGTCTGTGCCGAGATGAGAGTGCGGATTATCAAGGGCATACTGTCAACAAATCACATCCATATGTTTGTAGACATACCGCCGCATATTTCGGTCAGTATGTTTGTGCAACGGGTCAAGGGAAGATCATCCCGCAAGGTGCAGCAGGAGTTTCCGGCCTTGAAAAAAAGGTATTGGGGTCGCCGGTTCTGGGCACGTGGGTATTTCTGCACCACAAGTGGTAATATCACCAATGACATTATAATGAGATACCTCGAAACCCACACAAAATCACCGTAGCGGGCTTACAGCCCAAGACGAACCTACCGGCATCCGCCGGTAGTGGTTCAGTCCCCGATCAAAAGAGGCAATGGCCAGATCAAACGCACCTTCATCAATGAACGTGTAAAGCCCCGCCGGATCGGCTGCGATCAGCGCACAATCAACGCCAATGTCTTTCCAGTCTTCGGCAAGAACAATAGCAATGCGTTCACGCAAGCCACCAGAATGCATCAGGGTTATTTGTAAATTATTTTCAAACCCGGCAGCGGTCAAAAGTGTCCGCGCCTGGGCCTGTCGTTCTGACAAGAGAGAACTGGTTTTTTCAGCACCTGCAATGATACGCGCGGTGGGCATGGCGGTGTCGGCCAGAACCTGATCGGTTATAAACTCTCGATCAATGGCCATGGATAGCGCCCGGCGAACCCGCGCATCGTTTAATGGCGCATGGTCATGATTTACCTTGAGATAAACCAGTTTAGGTGCAGGCCAACTATTGAGTACCACACCAGGCCGGGTGCTTAAATGCGCAATCTGCCCCGGCGGCGGGTCTTGGGTAATATCCAGATCGTCTGCCCGTACCATGCGTGTACGGGTTGCTGCTTCTTCAATAAACGCAACATCCAGAGTTTTAATCTGTGCCGGTATGCGCGCATGAATATTTTTGGACAGAACTATACGGCTTTGGCTAAGGTCTGATACGATGTAGGGGCCAGAACCGACAAAATCCGGCGGCAGTGGCCAGTTTTTTTCTGGATTTTCAAGTATATGGGCGGGCTGCGGGTAAAACTCTCGCATTAGTTCGGGAAATACCCCCAAGGGCTGTTTCAGGTGAAAAACAATGCGGGTTTTGCCGGGTGCACTGACCCCGACGGTTTCAGGCGCGCTATGCCCGGATATTGCCTCTACTGCGTTTGTTACAAGATAAAAGTCACCGGCATCGGCATAACCGGTATCCGGGTTTAGCGCCCGGCGCACGGAATAGAGCACATCTTGCGCCGTTAACGGCTGCCCGTCTGACCATCGCAAATTCTCAAAAAAATTAAACGTCCAGACCAGGCCATCGGCAGACACATGCCAGCTTTTTGCCAGACCGGGTGCCAGTTTTCCATCCAGGCCATAATCGGTGAGCGGCATGTAAATCTGCTTGTAGATCAATGCTGCCGCCGCAAACTGCCCTTGCAGTGGATCCAGACTGTCCGGCGCGCCGGCAATACCAATACGCAGGGTGTTGGCCGGTGCCTTTGAGCGTGCGCATGAGGCCAGCGCCAGCACCGGGACGGCGCCCAGCAGATGACGGCGGTTCAGCATATAGAGCAGGTTTGGCAATACACTCGGCTCATTTGGCGAACCTTTTTTTAAGGGCAATGCAGGGATCGGTGCGCACCACTTTTGGTGTGAACCAGGCATAGTCTGCCGCCGGTTTACCATCGGGATCATTAGGGATCAGGCCGAGAGGGTTATCATCTTCACCGGCAACGCCAACAAACATCAGGCTGGCAATGCTGCGGCTTTTTTGATGGCGGTGCAAATACCAGGGAACAGCGCGATCCAGCCTGACATGACCGGTACCGGCAATGAGAATGGCTCCGTCTGTGCTGCCGGATTTAATCATGCTGCGCGCCATATAGGCGTCACGAAGACGCTGTCCGCGAAACATTGGCCCGGTGGCATTGGCGGGGATCAAATTACAATGAGAGGTGACGATTTGTCGTTCAAGTGCGCTTTGCAGATCATCGCTTAAGGGGGTGTCCACAAACAGGGATTGCGCCTGTCCCTCTGGCAAAATGGAATACCCGTCTTTTCCTGCGGCGCGCACCAGCGTTACCGGAGGATCACCGGCAAACATATCTAGCCCTGCCGCCAGTGCCGCTTCGGCAATAGGTTGATACAGGGGCCAGTCTGGCCAGCCGGTCTTGTCCCAGCCAATGGCATTGCCCAGATCGTCGGCATCATCCGGTTGTGAGGCAAGATAACGGGCAAGGGCATCGCTTTGGCCGGTGTCAAACATTTCCCAGACGATGGCTGGGCGTCTCCCCTGTGCGGCAATAGCACTGACTACCCAGGCTTGCAGACGATGGTGATCTGCATTGTCGTGAGTTTCGCCCAAAAGCACAAAATCGATAGTGGATAACTCTTTTGTCAATTGTTCGGGGTCGATAAAACCATTGTCCCGGTAAGACCATATTTTGCCCTGCAAAGAGGAGGTGACAGGCAAGGGGGTTTGCCAGTTTTTCCAGGGTGTGTTCGCGTCTGGTTCATCAGGCAGACTGGCGCAGTTTGTCAGTGCAAGCACGGTAAAAATAAATAATCCGGAACGCAGTTTATGTATGAGCATTCGAGGGCAAACTCCCCATAGAGCGGTTAAATTGTTCAAACAGATAAAAGCTGTCCTGGGGGCCGGGGCTGGCCTCGGGGTGATATTGCACAGAGAACACCGGCTTGTCGGCCAGGCGAAGGCCGCAATTGCTGCCATCAAACAGGGATATGTGCGTGGCGATAACGCCGTCTGGCAGACTGGTTTCATCCACGGTGAACCCATGGTTCATGGACACTATTTCCACCTTGCCAGTGCTTAAATCCTTGACCGGGTGGTTGGCACCATGATGGCCCTGTTCCATCTTTTTTGTTTTGGCCCCCAGCGCCAGTGCCAGCAATTGATGGCCCAGGCAAATGCCAAACATGGGCATGTCAGCGTCGATCAGCGTGGTGATGAGTGGGTTGGCATGACGTGCCGTTGCTGCCGGATCGCCGGGGCCATTGGATAACAGTACACCGTCCGGGTTCATCGCCAGAATATCCGCTGCTTCTGTGGTACAGGATACAACACTGACCTTGCAACCAAGGGCGGCAAGGCGGCGCAGGATGTTGCTCTTGGTGCCATAATCAACGACCACCACATGCGCGCCTGTATTGGGGGCATGTTGATAGCCGGTATCCAGTTTCCAGTCTGCCTCCCGGGCCTCATAAGTGGTATTGGTGGATACCTTTGCTGCCAGATCTGCGTTTTCCAACCCTGCCCAGGTTTTGGCCTTTGCTTGCAAAGTGACAATATCAAATTTACCATCCGTTTGGTGCGCAATAACCCCGTGCGGCATACCATTGCGGCGAATATGTATGGTCAACGCCCGGGTATCTATTCCGTAAAGGCCGATAATGCCGCGCCGGGCCAGCCAGTGCGTAAACGCTTCTTGCGACCGCCAGTTTGCTGGCGTGCCGGGGGCAGCGCGCATAATGACGCCGCGTGCGCCAGATGGCACAGTGCTGCGCCGGGTTGTTTCATCTTCGGTATCGTCGGCATTGGTGCCAGTGATCCCCAAATGTGGAAACGTGAAGCACAATAATTGATCGGTATAAGACGGGTCAGTAAGGATTTCCTGATACCCGGTCATGGCAGTATTAAAGCAAATTTCGCCAACGGCCTGGCCTGTTGCGCCAACACCAAATCCGGCAAAAACAGTGCCGTCTGCAAGTACCAGAAGTGCGTTTGTTGGCTTTTGGTGCTCTTGACTCTTTGGCTGTGCAGTCATAGGCCAACGCTCCGGTTTTTACTGCCCGTGAAGTGACGAGAAACTAGGCAAGGCACCGCTTAGCGTCAACCGGCAGTACGCTCTGCAAGGTGTGTTGTTTTACAGACAATACAACCGCAAACAAGGTGAGAGACATGTCGCTACGCGATCAAATTAAAACAAAGCTCATTGAAGCCATGAAAGCAAAAGAACCCGTGCGCGTCTCGACGCTGCGTCTGGTTCAGGCGGCGATCAAGGATCGTGATATTGCTGCGCGAACCCGCGATGTGGGTGAGGGCTGCGCCGAAGAACAGATATTACAAATTCTTGCCAAACTGCTCAAGCAACGTGAAGAAAGCGCCAAAATATATGAAGAGGCAGGGCGTGCTGATCTGGCAATGCGCGAGCGCGAGGAAAGCGCCATCATCGTTGAATTTTTGCCGCGCCAGATGAGTGACGACGAAATAGAGGCCGCCGCGCGCTCTGTAGTTGAAGACATGGATGCTGCTGGCCTGAAAGATATGGGCAAGTGCATGGGGGCACTAAAATCCAAACACGGCGGGGCCATGGACTTTGGCAAGGCCGGTGCGGCGGTGAAGGCGATATTGAGTTAAAGAGGAATACTCTTTCGTCGTTCTTCGGTTGTATCGAGTGGCAACTCCAACCTGCCATAATCACTCACTCTGACTTTCTATCCAGCGTTCGATCTTGGTTTCCAGCATGGCCATGGTGATGGAACCATCGCGCAACACTTCGTCATGAAAGGCGCGCACATCAAAGGCATTCCCAAGTGCCGTTTCCGCCTGTTTGCGAAGGCGTACAATGGTCAACTCACCGATTTTGTAGCCCAGCGCCTGACCCGGCCAGGAAATATAGCGATCCGTTTCTGTCTCGATATTATGTAGCGCCAGTGCAGAATTATCCTTCAGACAGGCCATGGCCTGATTGCGGCTCCAGCCAAAGGCATGAATACCCGTATCCATAACCAGGCGGCAGGCGCGCCACATCTCATAAGTTAACCGACCAAAATTCTCAAAAGGCGTGGTATACATGCCCATCTCCAGCCCCAGTTTTTCCGCATATAACCCCCAGCCTTCGCCAAAGGCAGTCAGGTACAGGTCTTTGCGAAATTCCGGCACATCTTGCAATTCCTGGGCAATAGCAAACTGGTGATGATGCCCGGGAACAGCTTCGTGCAGGGTCAGGGCTGGCAATTCATATAACGGGCGTTGATCCAGTGCATAGGTGTTGACCATATATCCACCGGCACGGTGGGTGCGTGCATCGCCCGGCCAATAGCGCGCTGTGGTATAATGCGGGGCAATAGCATCGGGTACTGGCCTAACGCCATAAGGCAAGCGCGGTAAATGGCCAAAAAGTTCCGGCATTTTGTCATCGGCCTTTTTGGCGATCCACGCGGCATGGCGCAATAACGCTTCGGGTGTTGTGACGTAGAATTGCGAATCGGTGCGCAGGAAATTCAAAAACTCTGCAAACCCGCCTTCAAAATCGGTTTGCAATATAACGGCTTCCATCTCTTTGCGGATCCGGGCGACCTCGGCAAGGCCCAGATTATGAACGTCTTGCGGGGTCATATCTGTGGTGGTGAATATACGCACAAGGCCCGCATAATGTGTATCACCGCCAGGCACATCGGATATGCCAATACTTTGCCTTGTGGCCGGGCGGTATTCAGCTTTGAAGTATGCCAAAAGTGCTTCATAAGCCGGGCGAATTTTGGTTGTGACGGTCTCGTTCAGCTCGTGCTCAAGGGCGGTGCGTTCGGCCTCAGCCATGGTTTTAGGCAAAAACTCCAGAGGTTTGGCAAACCCGGCTTCAAAGTCTTTATCCTCGATGGTGCCGGTTATGGTGGCAATCACCGCATCGACCACAATTTGTGGCTGGGTAGTGCCGGATTTCAAACCCGCACGAAGATTGGCTTTGTGCTGGTCAAAATAATCGGGAAGTGCGCCAAGGCGGGCAATCCAGGCTTTGGCTTCGCGCACATCTGTGGCGCGGGTGGAACGGGCCAGAAACCCGGCTTGGGTATGAAAACCCGAATCATTGGTAAACGGCAAAGCCGCCACATTAAATTGTGAACGGGTGAGGCGTTCATTCAAGACAAAATCAAGCAACCCCGCATTGATGCTTTGCGCATCATCAAAATCGCTCTGGTCAATGACGGCGAGGCGCTGGGCAAAGCGGGCATTGATCGCGGCGCGGCGGCTGTAAGCTTGCTTCGTTTCATCAGGCCAGCGCGAAAGCGCATCCATATCACCCTCCTGACCGGCAAGCACAGGGTCTTCACGCAAGTCAAAGGCGCGCACATCGGCGATCAGCGTATCAAGCGCAGCCTCCTGGGCGATAACCGCCGGGGAAAACAAAAGAAGGCCTGTTGCGATATATATGAAAAACCATTTGGTCATGGGTATTCTCCCTGGGCGGCGAAGCGCACTTGCACACCGTCTGTTTTATCGGCACATAAGGCCAATGAACAGTCTTCCCTTATCTGGCGTTTGCGCACAAGGCTTTGAGCCGGTTCGCAATGCTTTCACCGAGATTTTTGCCACGGGCGTTGAGCGCGGTGCCAGCCTTGCCGTGCTTGTCGATGGTGAGGTAATGATTGATCTGGTTGGCGGGTTTGCTGACCGGGCAGAAAGTCAGCCCATGAGCGCACAGAGCTTGATCCCGGTGTTTTCATGCTCAAAGGCAGTGTCATCACTGGTAATTGCCAAAACGGTCAGCGAGGGCAAGCTGGATTATGAGCAAACTGTCGCCTCGCTCTGGCCGGAATTTGGCGCACAGGGCAAAGACACGGTAACAGTTGGTGAGGCATTATCCCATCAGGCTGGCCTGTGTGCCATACCGGATAATTGGGCGCCCGAGGACTGGTTTGACTGGGACAAGACCTGCGCACGGCTGGCGGCCATGGAGCCATTATGGCCCTTGGGCGATGGCTCGGGTTATCATCCGGTCAGCTGGGGTTATATCGCTGGTGAGATTGTCCACCGGGCTACGGGGCGCACCATTGGCACCATATTGCGCGAGGACTTGTGCGCACTGGGAGCAATCGATTTCTGGATTGGCTTGCCGGACGAAGAACATGAGCGTGTGGCCCAGACCAGCAAGCCGACACGCATGCCAAATTTTGGCACCATGAATGAATTTCAAAACCTGGCCTTTGTGAAGCCATGGTCATCACCCGGGCGGCGCGGCGGCGCGGCATGGCGGCGCATGGAAATCCCCTCGGCCAATGGTCACGGCACGGCACGGGCCATGGCTGAACTGATGAGCATATATGCCCGGGGCGGCAAGCTGGGTGACCAGCAAATTGTAGAGACAAATGCCCTCAAAGAAGCTGTTGCGGAACGTGTCGCCGGGCAGGATCGGGTACTGCCTAACAACTTAAGCTTTGGCGCAGGCTTGATTCGCAACACGCCGGAACGGCTGGTGTATGGGCCGGGCCAGCGCACCATTGGTCATACCGGCTTTGGTGGCTCATGCCTGTTTGCCGACCCGGACAAGCGTATCAGTTTTGGCTATGCCACGGCCAAACAGGATGCCGAACTGATCAGTGATGTTCGGGCCAGACAATTGATCGCCGCACTTTATGAGTGTCTTTAGGTTGATTTTTTCATCACCATAACACGCCATTCATCAAGGGCGTATTCAGTAATATAGTCAATTTGTTGTGTTTCATAAGCTGCACGAACCCGGCTGGCTTGCGTGTCCAGAATACCCGAAAGGATCAGCGTGGCTGATGGGGCTAGTGCCGCCGTAATTTCAGGAGCCAGGGCGATCAGTGGGTTGGCCAGAATATTGGCAAATATGAGTTCAAATCGCTGACCTTTAAGGGTTTGGTGAGAAAATCCGTCGGCAATTACCAGATCAATTTGTGTCCCTACGTCATTGATACGGGCATTGGCCCTGGCAACATCAATGGCCACCGGATCTATATCGGTTGCCAGAATTTTTGCATCGGGCAACATTTTAGCAGTGGCAATGGCCAGCGTTCCGGCACCCGTGCCAAGGTCTAGCACCGTGGTGGGTGTCATCGTTGCAAGACACTCATCAAATGCCAGCAAGCAGCCCCTGGTGGTGCCATGATGCCCGGTACCAAACGCTTCGCCAGCCTCAACCAAGATGGGCACCATCGCTGCATCCTGTGGCCGTTCATGATGCGCTCCATGAAGATAAAATCGCCCGGCGCGCACCACCGGCAGAGCTTTCAGGGATTTGGCAATCCAGTTTTCATTTTCCAATTGTTCACAGATTAGAGAAAAGCCATCATTTAGCGCACAACTTGCCGCGAATTCCTCAGCCACGTCTCTATCTTGAAAGAGGATTTGCAAGCGCCCTTCGGGCAAGGTTTCTTCAAACACGGAAAGGCAAAGCCAGGGCGGGTCTTCGCGTGTTTCTTGTGCATCGGCCCAATTTTTTAGCCGGGTAAAATTACCTTCCACATTTACTTGCCAGAAAATGCTCATGTCACTACACCATGATTGGCGCTGGAACAAAGATCATGGTTAGCCAGTGTTTCAATCACCAGGCAATGGGCCGCGTCTGTGCCTGAGCAAGTTTTGACCATGCGGGTCAGTTCTTTTTTCAGGCTGTTTAGCGCCGCGATTTTGGCTTTGACCGCACCAAGATGTTCCCGGGCGATTGAATCCGCACTGGTGCAGTCACGCCCCGGATGGTCAGCAAGATCAAGAAGATTGCGAATTTGATCCAGTGAAAAACCCAGCAAGCGTGCATGACGAATAAAGGCAAGGCGCTTTACCGCACCAGCCTCATAACGCCGTTGACCGCCATGGGTGCGCTGTGGTTCTGGCATCAAGGCGATCTGTTCATAATAACGGATGGTTTGCACTTTTGCGCCGGTACGCCCTGCCAAACCACCAATAGAGATATTCATGTTATTTCCTCTTGAACCTCTAGTCACTGTAGAGATTAAACTACGCGTAACAACAAAAAGGAGCATGAAAATGAGTGGTGCCTGCGAAGACCATGGCAATAGTTTTGACGGTGCCAGCGCCGCATATAAACGCGCGCTTTGGGCCGTCATTGCCATTAACGGCGTCATGTTCGGGGTTGAAATGCTGACCGGTTTTGCCACTCATTCTACCGCATTGCGGGCTGATGCGCTCGATTTTTTTGGCGACAGCGTTACCTATGCCCTGTCCTTGATGGTTATCGGTCAGGCCATACAGACCCGCGCAAAAGTGGCCTTGTTCAAAGGTCTCAGTCTGCTGGCAATGGGATTGTTTGTGGCAGGTCTGGCCATTTTGCAAATCGTCTCTGCTGAAGTTCCTGAGGCACCCCTGATGGGCGGTATCGGGTTTTTGGCCTTGATCGCCAATATCACCAGTGTTCTCATTCTTTTACGCTTTCGTGATGGTGATGCCAATGTGCGTTCGGTCTGGTTGTGCTCTCGCAATGATGCCATTGGCAATGTTGCGGTCATGATGGCTGCCGTGCTGGTGGCGGTTTTTCATTCGCACTGGCCCGACCTGATTGTGGCACTGGTCATGAGCGGACTGTTCCTAAGCTCCGCTGTACAAATTATTACCCGTGCGCGGGCAGAGTTAAAATGCGCGTGATTTTTATACAGCCCAATTTTTTTTCTGGTATAAAACGGCGAGCACCTTATAGTGTATGTATGCGAACGATTTTACTTGTTTTTCTGGTTTCAACCCTGAACTTGCCGGTAATGGCCGAGGTTATCCGGTCTGAGGAAACTGCTTTTGAGATTAATATCAACCTGGAAATCTCCGCTGATCCCGGTTCAGTTTACAATCAGCTGATACAGCCACAAAATTGGTGGAACCCGGATCATTCCTATTCTGGATTGGGTGAAAATTTTTATATGACTCCCGTTGCGGGTGGGTGTTTTTGCGAAAACCTCCCAGGCTCCGGCATGGTTGTTCATATGAGTGTACTTTATGCTGCGCCCGGTAAAATGCTGCGTCTTGGCGGCGGTCTTGGCCCGTTACAGGAATATCCGGTTAATGGGGTTATGAGCTGGGCGCTAGAACCTGTTACGGAAAATACAACAAAATTGACCCTGACCTATCTTGTCAGCGGCAACGTAGAAGGTGGTCTCACATCGTGGGCAGACGCTGTTGGTGGTGTATTGGTTGAGGCCACCGACAGGCTAAAGGCACAGGTTGAGTCACTGCCAAAATAACATTACAGGGCTTTGCGCGGCATGGGCATCCCGGTTGGGATTGCCAACATTTTGGCTTTGTCTGTCCATGCCCACAAAATACCCGGGCGGGATTTACCCACGCGTCCTCGCTCGCCGGTTTTGCCAATCAGCCCGGTGTGCAGCAAATCCCGGCGAAAATTTTGCGTGTGCAATGAAATTCCGACCACGGACTCCACCGTATTTTGCAGTACGCCCAGAGTAAAAGGCGACGGCAAAAGCGAGGGCATGACAGTCTCACGTTCCATTTGCACACGCAGCAATGCCAATGCCTGGGCAAGCGCCCGGCGATCACCGCCTTGCATGATTTGCCCATAAACTGCCGCATGGTGCTGTCTGACGGAAATGGCAGCCCCGGTGCGATCACGCAAGGCTTCGGGCATTAGCTGCGCCTGATACAGCAAATCAAACCGCTCGCAGGTCAGCGTCGGCACCCAGGCTTTGCTGTTGTTGGCAAACAGGGTTTGTAGTTTTGCGCTGCGCAGGATGGTTTCCTGTTTGGTGCCAGCGCGCGCCCATTCCCCAAGTGCCGGGCGTAAACCCTGTTTCAGGCTGTCTGGTTCACCGGCTTGCCAATCCTCCCACGGGAAAATCTCGTCAATCCGGGTCCAGCGCGCCCCCCTTGGCATAAAGGCATTACGATCACTGACCAGCGCCAGCAAGCAGACACGTATATTTCCCGCCTCCACACTCGCCCCCACTTGTGAAATGCGGGTAATTTGCGCAGTGGTGTGAATACTGGCCCAGTCCCGAAGACGGCCCCCAAAACTTTGCCCACGTGCGGGATCAAATGGGGTGCAAGGGAGCGAAGTCATATGCCCTTGTCCGCGATGACCTCCGGCAAGGGTCAGCACATAAAACCCGGATGAATCCGCCGCCGCCAACACGGCACATATTTCAACGCCTGTTTTACTCATGGTGGTTTTGGCTCAGAACTTCAAACCGGGCCAGAAAGGCAATTTGTGCCTTGGCCACCGGTTGCGGTTGCAAGGAAATATCCAAACCAGACGGCGGTCTGAGAAAGTGTTTGTTGGCTTCCTGCGTTGAAAACCCGGCGATTTGCACCGCCTCAAACCAGGCGCTCAGACGGTCTGCTCTTTTGATGAGACGGGCAATGCCAGCGGGCAGTGACACAGGCAATCCAAAACGCAAATGGATCGCCTGTTCCAGTTTGTGCTCTATGATTTTGTATTCCGGGCCAAGGGCGGCCTTGAACGGACTAATCATATCGCCGATCACGTATTCCGGCGCATCATGAAGCAGCGCCGCAAGGCACCAGCGCACCGGCAAGCCGGGCTTTAAATGCCGGGCAATGCGCTCAACAACCAATGAATGCTCAGCCACAGAAAAGGCGTGCTGGCCAGCCGTCTGTCCGTTCCAGCGGGCAACGCGAGCCAGCCCGTGGGCGATGTCCTCTATCTCTATATCAAGTGGTGACGGGTCAAGAATATCCAGCCGTCGCCCACTAAGCATACGCTGCCAGGCCCGCCTGGGTGGTTTGAACGATGGCGTGGATTTACGTGTGACCATGCCCTGCTTAGACCGCAAACTCAGGCTGGTGTCACGGTCAGGGTAACACCATCAACAGATTTAATAGTGACCTTGTTGCCGGATTTGAGATTATCACCATTATCACTTACAGCTTGCCATTGGGTATCGCCCAAATGAACCCGGCCTGATCCATTGGAAAAATCACTGGCAATTTCTGCGCTTTGCCCGACCAGGCGCAAGGCCCGGTCGTTCAGATCATCCTGTCCACCCTTGTTCAAAAGCGGGCGGATATAGGCGCTGCCAACCACCGTCAAGACCAGAGTGAGCAAGGCAAACAGGCTCCACTCCACTTGCCAGCCCATGGGCAAAACAAAATGAACAAGAGCAATGGCAAACGCCGCCGCCGAGGGCCAGAGGACGTATGTCGTCCCCCCGGTCAGCAGTTCCAGAACCAGTAAGGCGGAGGCAAAGATAAGCCAGTGCCATGCGGTCATGTGCATGAAAAAATCGCTTAGTTCTGCCATGATTCAAGCACCCTCTTTTTTGGAAAGCCCTGCTGCATCAATGATGGCACCAATACCGCCAACGGTTGAGGCGAGCGTGGAAAACTCTGCCGGAATGATGACCGTTTTTTGTTGATCGGATGAGGCCAGTTTGGCAAAGGCATCGACATATTTTTGCGCAACAAAGTAATTAATCGCCTGCACGTCACCCTTGGCAATGGCTTCTGAGACCATTTCGGTTGCCTTGGCTTCGGCCTGTGCCAGACGCTCGCGCGCTTCGGCATCACGAAAGGCAGCCTCTTTGCGTCCTTCGGCGTCCAGCATAATCGCTTGTTTTTCACCCTCGGCCCGTAAAATTTCTGATTGTTTTTCGCCTTGTGCAATCAAAACTTCAGCGCGTTTTTCACGCTCGGCCTTCATTTGCTTGGCCATGGCATTGGAAATATCTACCGGCGGCGTCAGGTCACGGATTTCAATCCGGGTGACTTTTAATCCCCAGGGATTGGTGGCCCGGTCAATAACGCTAAGTAACATGGCATTGATCTCGTCGCGGCGTGATAATACCTCATCAAGATCCATGCTGCCAACCACAGTACGGATATTTGTGAGACACAGATTAACCACGGCAAAATCAAGGCTGTCCACCTCATAGGCGGCGCGGGCCGCATCCATGGTTTGCACAAACACCACCGCATCAACACTGACCATGGCGTTATCCTTGGTGATAACTTCCTGATTGGGTACATCGATCACACGCTCGCGCATGTTCATTTTGTAGCCAATGCTGTCAATAAACGGGATAATGATGTGAAACCCGGGCTTCAAGGTTTTGATGTACTTGCCAAAGCGTTGCACGGTAAATTCCATACCCTGGTTTACGGTTTTGAAGGCGCTAAACCCGAAGACGAGGACGAGGAGTACGAGGACTCCGATGGCTATTTCTGACATGTTTTTCTCCAGTGAATATGGATAACGGCTCATGCCGCTTCATATTCTTTGCTAACGCCCCCCGACGCAATAAAGAGATCAGAGCTGTTCGAGCAGGTATTCCGCAGATGATACGCGATATTCGCCCGGCTCCTCTATATTAATATGGGTAACCTCACCATCTTTTACAAGTAGGGAGAAGCGTTGACCCCGTGTTCCCATACCAAAACCGGAACCATCAAAGTCAAGGCCTAGTGCTGTGACGAAATCACCATTTCCATCGGCAAGCATAGTTATATTTTTTTCTGTATTTTGTTCTTCTTCCCATGCGTGCATAACAAACACATCATTGACGGCTGTGCAAACAATACTGTCTACTCCTTTGTTTTTGAACGCTTCAGCATTGTTAGTATAGCTTGGTAAATGCTTGGCGCTACAGGTGGGGGTAAAGGCACCAGGCAGGGAAAACAACGCCACGGTTTTGCCCGAAAAAACATCATCTGCGCTTTTGGGTTCCGGCCCACCCGCACCCCAGGTCATAAACGTACCATCCGGTATTTTGTCACCAACTTTGATCGTCATGCGATTCTCCTTTTGTTTTGCGAGCAGTTTAACGTAGCAGACACAAAAGCGCGACAAAAATCACATCGCCCTTGCGTTTTTGCGCCAAAGCCCCAAAATAAGACCTATGCAGAGCAGTTCACATTCCGGGTATTTAAGCGGACGCATGCTAATCGCGGCGCCCAATATGAGTGATTCACGGTTTGCCCGTTCCCTGATTTATGTCTGTGGCCATTCTGACCAGCAAACCATGGGGCTGGTGGTTAATCATCCACTTGAGGGATTACGCCTGCCTGACCTTCTGGAACAACTGGATATTGAAAGCGATATTCAGGTGCCGGACAGGGCGGTGCTTTATGGTGGGCCGGTGGAGCGTGAACGCGGCTTTGTTTTGCACAGCCTTGATTACCGTACCGAAGATGCCACCATGCCGATCTCGGATCAGGTGGGGCTGACCGCATCCAAGGAAATTTTACTGGCGATCAATTCTTCGCATCCGCCGCGCCAGTCGGCCCTGGCACTTGGCTTTGCAAATTGGGGCGAAGGGCAGATTGAGGATGAACTGGCGCAAAGTGCCTGGCTGGTTTGTGATGCCGATGAAGACCTTATTTTTGATGATGTGCATGGCACCAAATGGGATCGCGCCATGGCCAGTATCGGCGTTGACCCGGCGCGCCTGGTAGAAACTATTGGTCAGACCTAGCGTCAGGCCTAATGCGCGCATAGGCGATATGGTCACGCCATTGCCCGTTAATTTTCAAGTATGAGCGCGCCAGACCCTCCTCGTGAAACCCTGTATTTTCAAGCAAACCACGGGACGGCAAATTATCGGGGATACAGGCCGCCTCTACCCGGTGCAAACGTAATTCGGCAAAGGCAAATTCACAGGCTGTCTTGACCGCTGTGCCAATCAAGCCCTGGCGGCGATAGGGATGACCAACCCAATAGCCAAGGCTGGCCGTTTGGGCGACACCGCGACGCACATTGGAAAGATTACACCCCCCCACAAGACGACCATCCATCTCCCTGAACACTAAAAACGCATAACCGCGCCCGGATAGCCGGTCTTCACCATAGCGTCGCAAACGCCGCTTGAACGCAGAACGGGTCAACTCATCACGCGCCCAGCTTGGCTCCCACGGGATAAGGAAGTCCCGGCTTTGTGCGCGAAGCCGCGCCCAGTCATCATAATCTTCCAGTTGGGGATGGCGCAAAATGATACCAGCACCGGTAACTTCACCGCCGGGTAGATCGGAAAGGTCAGAGCGAAAAAGAGCCATCGAGTCGTCCCGTTATTTTACCCTATAAAAAACACATCGGGACAAGAGCGCAAGCACGCTCAATCACGATGCGCAGTAAAGCCCAACCGTCCATTACGCACATGCCAGCCAAGATAAACGCCAAAGGCGGCAAGAGCCAGGCCAAACCAGGTCAGTGCATAATCAAAATGGTTATTGGGAATATCCGCATGGGCCGGTGCCGGTTCTGGCCAGGCTGGATGCAAACGGGGGGCCTCAATATCCAGAATATAGGTTTCTACAGTCCGGTTGGCAAAAAACGGTGTCATTATGCTTGCCGTATCTGGCCAATGCCACAGGCCGCCCGGCTGGTTCTTAGGGGCGAAACGACCAGGTTTTCTGACCGGTTTCAGTATGCCTTGCAAAAGTACATCCTGCCCGGATCGGGGCAAGCGGTAATCAGGATTTACCACCTTGGGCATATAGCCAAAATCAACAGTAATGATGACCCCGCCATCCACAATAAACGGTGCGAGCGCACGCAAGGCAGGTTTGCCATTTCTAATGGCATACAAGGTGCGCACCGGCTCATTGGCAATATGACCGCGCGCTTCAACCTTGCGCCAGGCAATTAGTCCCCCTTGTTTTTCTTCATCCAGTAATGCGCCCAACGGTGTTGGTGCCAATGATTGACCGTGCGCAATTTGCGCCAACAAATCAGTTTTCCAGTGCAACCGTTTCACCTGCCACACCCCAAGGGTCAGCAAAACAGCCAACACAGGCACCAGAGCAAGACTAAGGCCGGGTGCGGGAGAAAAACGGATCATGGATTGTTGGTCGTGTCTTTTGGGCCTTTACGTCCCTGAACCACATTATTGCGATACATCAATGCGAACCAGAATGCCTTGAACGGACGTAATATAGATAGGGTAAAAAGTGTAGCCAGGGGCAACCAAAGAAGCGCATGAACCCATAATGGCGGCTTGACGGCAACCTCGAGCAAAAGCGCGGGAAACACCACCAAAATTCCAACGAGTAAAATCACCACACTGGCCGGGCCATCACCGGCATCCTGATTACGAAAGTTCAGGCCACAACACTCACATTCATTGGCAATTTTGAGATAACCATTAAACAAGGCACCTTCCCCGCATTGGGGGCAAACGCACTTGATACCGGCACTTACGGGCGAGATGCCCGAACGACTCATCCAAAAATCACATAAATGAAGGTGAACAGGAACAACCAGACCACGTCGACAAAATGCCAGTACCAGGCCGCCGCCTCCAGTCCGAAATGCTTTTTCGGTGTAAAGCCGCCAGCATGGAGCCGAAACAGACATACCGCAAGAAAGATGGTGCCGATCAATACATGAGCACCGTGAAATCCGGTGGCCATAAAAAACGTCGCGCCGTATAGATTGCCCGCAAACGAGAACCCCGCATCAGCATATTCTATTGCCTGAAACATGGTAAAACTTGCACCCAGAAGCACCGTCAGCAACAGACCGATCTTTGCACTTTTGCGGTCATCGTGTTGCAAGGCATGGTGCGCCCAGGTTACCGTGGTGCCAGACAAGAGCAGGATCATGGTGTTGACCAGCGGCAAATGCCACGGATCAAAGGCCTCAATACCAGCTGGGGGCCAGGTTTCAAATCCTTGTACGGCACCGGCAATGGTACGGAAGTTATGGAACATGGCACCTTCAAAAAACATCCAGAACCAGCCAACAAAAAACATGACTTCGGAAGCAATAAAAAGGATCATCCCATAACGCATGGCCAGTTGCACAACCGGGGTATGGTCACCGGCCTTGCCTTCGCGCAACATTTCCGCCCACCAGGCATACATGGTGACGATCACCCCAAGAAAACCAATGAGTGCGATCCATGGCGTACCTTCTGGAATCCCAAAAAGCCCCTTCATCCATATTACCCCGCCCAAGGTCAGCAGAAGCGCGGATATTGACCCGATAATGGGCCATGGACTTGGGTTCACTAAATGATAATCGTGTTCAACAGCGTGGCTCGACAAGGTTTCCCCCCCTTATGGATCAGTTAAGGAATCAATCCTCAAAAATCACGTAACGGCCAAGTAATAGCGGCCCCGCACGTCTGCGGCAACTCGGCACACACGCCCTAATGCAAGGTTTTTCCAGACCCGACATCAACACGTGCGCTTTTTAATGGTTTCGCACCCTCTTTTTCAAAAAATGTATAAGACAGGGTGATGGTTTTTATATCGTTCAAACGTGCTTCTTCGGCAATTTCCGGCGCGATATAATAAATCACTGGCATGTCCACACTCTCGCCCGGCTGCAATGTTTGTTCAGTAAAACAAAAACACTCCATCTTGACGAAATAGGCACCGGCCTTTTGCGGTGTAATGTTATAACTTGCCATGCCGGTTATGGGCTTGTCCGAGCGATTAACGGCGCGATAGCGCGCCAGACCATTTTCACCAACGCGCAGCTTTTGTTCCAGTTGCAAAGGGCGAAACTCCCAGTCCAGCCCACGGGCAATCGTCGCGTCAAAGCGGATGGTCATCATGCGATCCAGCACTTCATTCGCGCCAGCATCTGCGGTCTGCGTCGTGCCGCCATAACCGGTTACCTTGCAAAATATATTGTAAAGTGGCACCGAGGCATAACCCGCACCGACCATCAATAATGCAAAAGCAGAAAAGCCGATTAGAAAGCGTTTATTACGCGCAGAATTTTCAGGAAATTGTGGCATTCATATTCTCATGTATGCGGATGAGCGTCACCATAAAAGCCAACAGGCAAAACCCGGCAAGCCCAAGAGCAATAGCAATGCTGCGCTTTTGCTGGGCTGCCTTTTGCTCATCGGTTTGCATTACGTATTCCAGCTTGTTCTGGCTCATGTGCCACCTCCGGTTAATATCGCAACATACAAGCCCAAACCGTGTTCGGCCAATAGTGCAGCAAACAGTGCAAAAAGGTAAAGAATTGAAAACCCGAACAGGTCACGCGCCGCCTTGTCGCCTTTGCGCACTTCATAAAGATCAGCCCCACCGGCGGCGGCTTTTGCACCGCCCTCGCCCGCATGGCTGTGCAAAACACGGAAAGAAAGCGCAATGAAGGTCAGACTAAACAGCACGGCCACAAGACCATAAAGCATCCCGCCCAGGCCGGTAAAAACCGGGGCAAGTGCAACAATTGCCAGCGCCAGTGCATAGAGCGTGATCTGGCGACGTGTGGCCCTGGCACCGGCCACAACTGGCAACATGGGCACACCGGCTTTTTCGTAATCACCGGCCTTGTAAAGCGCCAGTGCCCAGAAATGTGGCGGTGTCCACAAGAAGATAATCCCGAACAATATCACGGCATTGATGTCCACCGTACCCGTAGCCGCGATCCAGCCAATCATTGGCGGAAATGCCCCGGCGGCACCACCAATAACAATATTATGCGCCGTATGGCGCTTTAACATCATGGTATAAATCACTGCATAGAAAAATATGGTGAAAGCCAACAGCCCGGCGGCAAAATAATTGGCAGCGGCCCCCAATGTCACCACCGCAATCACGGCCATTACCAGGCCAAACCCAAGCGCGGTATGCCCCTCTATCCGCCCTGCCGGAATAGGTCGCAGTCGTGTGCGGCGCATTTGCGCATCAATATCGGCATCGAACCACATATTCAGAACGCCCGCCGCACCGCCGCCCAGGGCAATCGCAAAAACCGAAACCATGGCCAGTATGGGATTCATCATTGTTGGCGCGGCAACAAGACCAACAAACGCTGTGAAAACCACCAGCGACATCACTCGGGGCTTCATCAACTGGATAAAGTCCCGAGGCTCGGCCAACCCATGGCCGATAGTTGATGTCACGCTAATGTCACTCACGATGTGTTATCCTGGCAAGCCGTTGCTTTATTTAATCACCGGCAGTTTTTCAAACTGGTGGAAAGGCGGTGGTGAGGGCAATGTCCATTCCAGTGTATCGGCACCTTCACCCCAGGGATTATCGACGCCCTTGCGGCGACGCACAAAGGCCTCAACCAAAAGCAGGATGAAAATGATAAACCCGAGCATGGTAACCAGATTGCCAATGGAGGATATTTTGTTCCAATAGGCAAAGGCATCAGGGTAGTCGGGGATACGACGTGGCATGCCCTGTAGACCCAGGAAGTGCTGCGGGAAGAAGATGATATTCACGCCAATAAAGGTCACCGTGAAGTGCAATTTGCCGAGCATTTCATTGTACTTGAAGCCTGACATTTTCTCGAACCAGTAATAAAAACCCGCGAAAATCCCGAACACAGCACCCAGTGAAAGGGTGTAGTGGAAATGTGCCACAATATAATAGGTGTCATGAATGGCTGTATCCATTCCGGCATTGGCCATAACCACACCGGTAACCCCGCCCGTGGTGAACAGGAAAATCAAGCCGATAGCAAACAACATGGGTGTCGGAAAGCTGATCGAGCCGCCCCACATGGTGGCAATCCAAGAGAATATTTTAATGCCCGTAGGCACCGCAATAACCATGGTTGCTGCGGTAAAATAGGCTTTCAGGTCCACAGGCATGCCTACGGTGTACATATGGTGCGCCCAGACGATAAAGCCGACAAAGCCAATGGCAACCATGGCATAGGCCATGCCCAGATAACCAAAGATGGGCTTGCGACTAAATGTGGAAATCACCTGAGAGATAATGCCAAAAGCCGGCAGGATCATGATATAAACTTCGGGGTGTCCAAAGAACCAGAACAAATGCTGGAACATGATCGGATCACCACCACCTGAGGGGTCAAAAAACGTGGTGCCAAAGTTACGATCAGTCAGCAGCATGGTGATCGCAGCCGCCAGCACCGGCAGGGCCAGAAGCAACAGAAACGCGGTAATCAGGATAGACCAGGCAAACAACGGCATTTTGTGAATGGTCATGCCCGGTGCACGCATATTGAAAATAGTGGTAATAAAATTTATCGCCCCAAGAATTGAGCTAATACCGGCCAAATGCAGTGAAAAGATTGCCAGATCCATGCTTGGCCCCGGATGGCCTACATTGGACGAAAGCGGCGGATAGGCAGTCCAGCCGCCGCCAAAGCCGTTTTCACCGCCAGCACCGGGAACAAAAATAGACGCCACCAGCAAAATCAGCGCCATGGGTAGCAGCCAGAACGAGATATTGTTCATGCGCGGAAAGGCCATATCCGGCGCACCAATCATCAAGGGTACAAACCAGTTGCCAAACCCGCCAATTAGCGCCGGCATAACCAGAAAGAACACCATGATAAGGCCGTGGCCGGTGACAAACACATTATAGGTCTGTTCTGATGTAAAAATTTGAAGCCCCGGTTCGGCCAGTTCAAACCTCATTACCCAGGAAAATGCCCCGCCAACAATGCCGGATATAAAGGCAAAAATCAGGTACAGCGTTCCGATGTCTTTATGGTTTGTTGAAAACAGCCAGCGGGCAATAAAGCCGGGCTTGTGCTCATCATGTGAAGCAGCTTGAACAGTCATTCTTTTCCCCAGACTTTATTTGGCAGATGCCAGTTTGGCGCCATCCAGCGCATGGTAAGCGGCATACTCTGCCTGTGTTTTTGCAAACCAGGCGTCATAATCGGCCTGTGGCATTACATGGACTTCAATAGGCATATAGGCATGGCGTGAACCGCATAATTCGGAACACTGGCCATAATAAATGCCCGGCTCATCCACTTTGAACCAGGTTTCATTCAATCGCCCTGGAACCGCGTCAATTTTAACGCCAAAGGCCGGTACAGCAAAAGCATGAAGAACATCAGAGGCGGTTACGATAACGCGCACGGTCTTGCCTACAGGTACGACCAGTGGGTTATCCACGCCAAGAAGACGTGGCTTGCCTGCCGCTTTTGCTTCCTCGGCATCAAGCATAATGGATGAATAGCTTAAGGTTTTTGCCGGATCGCCCGCCGGGTCAGTATATTCGTAGTCCCAATACCATTGCACACCGATGGCCTTGATGGTCATATCGGCTTCGGGGATTTCATCTTCCAGATAGAGCAGCCGAAAAGAAGGCACAGCGATCACGATCAGAATCAATACCGGAATAAGCGTCCAGATCACTTCAATCAGGCTGTTATGGCTGAACCGCATGGGTTCCGGATTGGCTTTGCGGTTAAATTTTATAAAGATATACAGCAACAACAACGTCACCAGCACCATAATCATGGTGATTATGGGCATAAGCCACAGGTTATGAAAAACCTGTATTTGCCTGGCCACTTCGGTAACGGCAGGTTGAAAACCAAAGGCTTTATCTTGCGGAACATTTTGCGGTAATTCCGCAAAAGCTGGCAGTGCCATTAGCATCACAATGAAACTAGCGGCAAGTTTTGATAAAAAGCGCATCCAACCCTCATTTGCTGGTGCCCGGAAGATGGTGGCAGCAAGCCCACACCCCCCCGGCGTGATAGACATGGGGCACCTTGTCGCAGAGTCGCCCCCGGTTTTGCAAGGCCATTTTCAGTATTACTTCAGCATTACCGCATATTCATTGGCGTTTTTTACAAAAACAGGCTATGATCTGTTGTTATAGCGACTGATTTGGTGCCTTACAGACGCGCGCCGAGGGTGGCCCTCTGGTCTGTCCCTCTTGCTTTAAGGGAGTGAGCCATGAAACTTTTTTCCAAAACCTTTGTCACACTTGGTATTTTGCCAATTATCTTTGCTGCCGGTGCGGCCAGTGCCGGAACCATGACCATCGGTCAAAGTTACGGTGCCGAATGTTATGATAATGCCAAAGGCAGGGGTATTGGTGTGGGTGACATTAACGCCTGCAACCGTGCCATTGATGAAGGTTCACTGACCCGCAAGGATCGCGCATCAACATTTGTCAATCGTGGCATTGTTCGCGCTTTTCGTGACGATCTCACTGGCGCACTTTCAGATTATGAAAAGGCATTGCGTCTCAAGCCAGAACTTGCCGAGGCCTTTGCCAACCGTGGCAATGTATATATTCGTATGGAGCGATACGATGATGCTCTGGCTGAACTGAATACTGCGTTGACACTGGATCTGAAATCTCCAGAACGGGTGTATTATAATCGCGCAATAATTTATGAAAAACTTGGTCAAACCCGGGCTGCCTATGAGGATTTGATGATGGCCGTTAAACTGGCACCGCAATGGGGGCAGCCAAAACGTGAATTGCAGCGTTATCAGGTTGTTTCACGTTGATGCAGTGAAGCAAACTCTCTAACTAGAGGGCATGACTCACTCAGCATTTGACCAAACCGACCTTAGCCTTGAACAAGCCAGTGCGCTAACCAATGACGCCCTTAAAGGGGCCGATGATGGTGAAATGTTTGCCGAGCGAAGCGTTTCAGAAAGCTTTGTCTTTGACGACGGGCGCCTGAAAAATGCATCCTATGATGCCGTGCGTGGCTTTGGCCTGCGTCGCGTTTGCGGCGAAAAAACCGGCTATGCCCATTCTACTGAACTAAGCCCTGCGGCAATTCGTCGCGCTGCCAATGCCGTGCGCGCCGCCGACAGTGGGCATAACGGTGCCTGTGCCGATGCACCAGGGCGCACCAATGCCGTGCTTTATGGCGATGCTGATCCTGCTGATTCGCCAGACTTTACCACCAAAACAGAATTACTGGCCGAAATTGACGCTTATGTACGCGCCCAAGACCCAAGGGTTATTCAGGTGAGCGCCAGCCTGGCCGGGGAACTGCGCAACATCACCATACTTCGCCCCGGCGCCGATCCTGTGTTTGATCGTCGCCCTCTGGTACGCATTGGCGTTGCGGTAACGGTCGAGGAAAACGGACGCCGCGAAAGTGGCAATGCCGGTGCCGGCGGGCGCACCACATACGCACAATGGATTACCCCGCAAAGCTGGAAATCTCTGGCTGATGAGGCCTTGCGCCAGGCGCTGGTGAACTTGCAGTCTGTTGACTGTCCGGCTGGCGAAATGGATGTGGTGTTGGGGCCAGGCTGGCCCGGTATTTTGCTGCATGAAGCCATTGGCCATGGCCTTGAGGGTGATTTTAATCGCAAGGGCGAAAGCGCCTTTTCGGGCCGCATTGGTGAACGTGTGGCGGCCAAAGGCGTTACCGTCGTTGATGATGGCACCATTGCGGCGCGGCGTGGATCACTAACCGTGGATGATGAAGGCACGCCCACCAGCGCCACCACTTTGATCGAGGATGGTATACTGGTTGGCTATATGCAGGATCGGCAAAATGCCCGCCTGATGGGCATGGAACCTACCGGCAATGGCAGGCGTGAAAGTTTTTCCTGCCCGCCATTGCCGCGCATGACCAACACCTTTATGCGTGCTGGAAAACACGATCCGGGCGAAATTCTGGCCTCGCTGAAAGACGGTATTTATGCGGTTAATTTTGGCGGCGGACAGGTGGACATCACCTCTGGAAAGTTTGTGTTTCAATGCACCGAGGCCTATCTGGTCAAAAACGGTAAAGTCGGCGCACCGGTGAAAGGCGCAACCCTGATCGGTGATGGCCCCAGTGTGTTGACCCGGGTGCAAATGATCGGCAATGATCTGGAGCTTGACCCCGGCATCGGCGTTTGCGGCAAGGCCGGGCAGGGCGTCCCGGTGGGCGTAGGCCAGCCAACATTAAAAATCCGCGACGTTACCGTCGGCGGTGCTGATGTTGGCGCGACTTGATAATTTTTCTAAACACCCAGGCTCAAAACCCAATTTGATTGTTTTTTACGTTACTCCTCCACTCCCCTGGTATCGTGGACACCCCATATATCGAGGCGGTGGTCTTTGCGCTGGTCGACCATGAACAGGGAGTGGTCGGGGGTAAACTTCCCGGCGATTGTGCCATTGGCTTCAAGTCCGGTAAATGCCCCGGCTTTGGTATTGTCATTGGTAACAAACAGGTCAAGCGCCATGGTTTTCTTGCCGCTTCTCAGCTTGGCCGTGCCGTCAGGCCAGACATAAAGCGTGCCTGGCACTTGGGCGTGTCTGATACCGGTGGTTTTGCGAACCATGACCGCCCAGCGACCAACGGGAAGATCGCCAACCCCGGCTATGGGTGCATCAGCGGTAGCGTCAGGAACCGTAACGGCTGCGCTGGTCACTGAAAAATTAGTGCCCGCTTGATTTTTAAAGCGTACGAACGCCCGTGCGTTAGCCGGGTCGAGCGCCACGCCATTGGTGGATTGATCCGTCAGGAAAATGGCAAAAAAGTTGGGGCCAGAACCAATTATGGTATCTACAGGTGTAGAGCCAAGTGGAGTGATACAGGCCGACGCAATATCTGTCTCGCAAATCTGCAACCCCAATGGCAGGGCCGCTGCGCCGGTATCCACCGACACGCTAACGGTCGCATTGGCAGAGCCATTTTCATCGCCCGCACCGATGTTGGTGGCAGAAATGGTCATGAAGCCTGTACCGCCAGCGGGAATGTTAATAATCCCGTCGCCAGAGCTTGTTGCTCCGATGGACAGAATGTCCGGCACTTCCTTGTCAGCAATGGACAAAAATACCGTATTAACCCCGGGGATTGCCCCGACATTGGCATTGTCGCAGACAACATCCGGGAACACGTCAACGCCCGCGCTGACTGAAACAGGGGTGAAGGCCAGAATAAACGACCGTAACTGGGTTGGTATCAAATCAAAGGCTTCATCAGCCAAGCCTACAGGGGCATTGGCTGCATCGGTTTCCTGATAACTTAATGTGACCGGAGAATCCGCCGGAATGGTAATCCGACAGCTCTGCGCCACACTGGCTCCGGCATTGATAACAGAGGCAAACACGGTGATTGGATCACCCAAAGCCTGCGGGCGGCTGCGACCTGGTGCATCCGGCGCCGCCCCCGTCGAGCCAGATCGGGCCGACGGCAACACAGAAGAAAATAAAATGGTCGGGCCGGGCGCGATCAATTCAAAGCGGGCGCTGACAGAGCGGGCCTGATCCATAGTGAGCACACAGGCTCCGGTGCCAGAGCAGTTTCCAGACCAGGCGGTAAATATCGAGTCAACCCCGGCGGCATGGCTCAATGTGACACTGGTGCCTGTATCATACGGCTCCTCACAGTCTGCACCGCAATCAATGCCCGCAGGATTGCTGGACAATGTCCCTGAACCCGGCCCGGTTGTGGTCACGCTCAGGATGAATTGCGGGATCGCCTGCACAATGCTGGTAGGCGCAGAGGTCACGCTCTCAACTGTGCCGCCGCCATCGGTAAAACTGACCACGACATCAATGGTGGAACCCACATCGGCCTGGGTCAACTCATAGGTTGAGGCTATGGCCCCGGCAATATCAGCACCACCTCGCCGCCACTGAAAACTGAACGGGCCAAGCCCATCCACGTCGGCCACAGCCGAAGCATCAGCGGTCAGGGTCTGGCCTTGTGTTGCTGTGCCGGTTATCAGCACTTCGCCAGTGGGGGCATCATCGACATTGGCCACCGGAGATGTGGCAGCACTGGTCAGGCTTTCATTGGTGCCACCGCCATCAGTATAACTAACCACAACGTCTATGGTGCTGCCCACATCGGCCTGGGTCAGAAGAAGCGTTGCATTGGTCGCTCCGGCAATCGGTGTACCGTTCCTGCGCCACTGAAAGCTGAACGGCCCAAGACCATCGGCGTCAGCAATGCTCGACGTATCGGCGGTCAGCGTCTGCTCCTGGGTTGCTATGCCAGTGATAACCACCGCGCCGGTGGGGGGAGTGTTCACACCAGTGCCCTGTATAGAGAAGTTGTAAGGGTTTTCGTCTGAATCATTATTAGCAATGGAGATTGTTGCCGTGCGAAGACCCACAGTGCCGGGGTCGAAGGTAATCGTAAATGTCGTGGTGCCACCGCCACCTGCCACACTGGTGTTCGCATCACTGGTCAGGATGAAATCACCCGGATTGGTGTCGCCAATAGTAACGTTTGGGGTATCTGTGAAATTCAGCACAGCACTACCTGAATTGGTGATGGTAAAGGTGTTGGCGTTGCTGCCACCGGCAAGTAATTCGCTGCCAAAGTCGGTATCATTTGCGACACTAGGTGTGGCATCTCCATCGAAAATGCCTACCTCCATGGCTGCAACATACATATCCGGGGCAGGAAGGCCAAAAATATCTGCTCGAATTGCTGTATTTTCAGGGTTATCTGGACTCCTGCTGCCATCATCCCAGGCAATAATAAAACTGTCGCCTGCAAGTGCAGCAACACTGGGTCTCATCTGTGAAAACTCTGTTATGGTGTTGACCAGAAATTCAGTGCCTTGTGCGCCGCCTGTTGCATCGTAGCGTTGGGCACGAACCGCATAGCTGCTGGTGTCAACATAGCTAAGGCTATTATCATTCCAGGCTATTACAAAACCACCGCCGGTAAATCCGGAAATACTAGAGTTTTCCTGATCGATCGTCGTAATGGTATTGACAAGAAATTCACTTCCTTGAGGTGCACCAGCGGCATTAAACCGTTGTGCCCGAATATCTGTACTGAAATGAGTACTGCGATCATCCCAGGCAATAACAAAACCGCCATCGGAAAGTGCTCCTACACTGGGCGTATTCTGAGTACTTGTTGTAATGCTGTTGACCAGAAACTCGGCGCCTTGTTTTACGCCGCTGGCATCATAACGCTGCGCCCGTATGTCAGTACCGCTGCCTTGTCCGCCAGCGCTTTGATCATCCCAGGCAATAACAAAACCACCACCGGAAAGGGCTGCAACGCCCGGAGTTCCTTGATGACCTGCTGTTATAGTGTTGACTAAAAAACTTGTGCTTTGTGCCACGCCGCTAGCGTTATAGCGTTGGGCGCGAATGGCATCGCCACTGGGGTCATCAGGACTTTGGCTTCTATCTCTCCATGTAATAATAAACCCGCCACCGGTTAGTCCTGCCGCACTGGGTTGAACCTGATGATTTGTAGTTGTTGTGGAGTTGACCAAAAACTCGACCCCTTGCGCACCGCCGCTCGCATCATAACGCTGAGCACGAATGGCAGTGCCGGTCGGGTAATCAGGAAAGAAGCTGTTATCTACCCAGGTAATGACAAATCCGCCACCGGAAAGTGCTGCTACACTCGGCGCAGATTGCGAGTTAATGATAATAGTATTGACCTGAAACTCGGTGTCTTGTTTTACGCCGCTGGCGTTATAACGTTGCGCTCGAATTTCAATGGTATTGATGAAGTTATTTGGATCAGAGGCACCTGCCCAGGCAATAACAAAACCACCGCCTGTTAGCGTGGCGACACTTGGCTCAAGCTGAGTACTTTGTGAAGTGGTATTCACCAAAAATTCTGTGGCGCGAAGCTCGGCAACAAAAATGGTAAAAATTGCAATTACTGCCACCAGCATACCGGCAATCGCACGTCTCCACGCGCTCAAGCGGGGTGCGGTATAAGGCCTGGGCAAGACGAAATTCCAAAAGGACATATAAACTCGCTATGGGTTGACACGCACTCTGATAAAACATGCCTTGTGTAAGGGTGCTAACAACAATTATGACATTTTTATAGATAATAAACACAATAAAGAAAAGGTATGTCTATAAATTACGCAAATTTGTTATTTGCTGCGCCCCGCTAAACATGTTTAGTTGTTCGCTACGGTGTTGTATTCTTTATCGATGAGCGTTGTTGTGAACAAGCCGAGGCCGGTGGCAAGCCTCACAAGCACATCTATCTCACTACATATGAAGACGGGCATAATCCACATTCCAGCCTCATGTCATACGGAGGCAAGCATTGTCCATTTTATTTACCGGTCAATATTTTTTGGTGAGTCGAGCGATAATGCCAATCCCTGATGATCTATAGGCCCTAAATCGGCATACGCAGGATGTCCTGATAGGCCTTGATAACCTCATCGCGAACTGCAATCACGGTTTCCAGGGTCATCTCGGCCTCATTAACCGCGCTAACCACGTCGATCAGATCAACCTTGCCACTGGCCGAAGCCATGGTCATCTGCTCGGCTTTGGTGGTATCGGTGGCAACGCTGCTGATCGCATCCTTGACCATGGCGCCAAAATCCAGTTTGGCGGCACCGGCCTCATCACCACCGGTTTTTGCGGTGCTGACGGCCTGTCCGTAGGCCTTCATGGCTTGCAAGGCAGTAAATGACATAACGGCTTCCTCCTGGCGTTAAGCGTTAGCGGCTACGCAACAATTCCAGCGTGCGAGCCAGCATGGCGCGGCTGTTTTCAATAACACTGACATTGGCCTCAAAGCTGCGCTGGGCCTGGCGCATATCCATCAATTCAATAAGCGAATTAACGTTGGGGTATTTCACGTACCCTTGGGCATCGGCTGCCGGGTGGCCAGGTTCAGGCTTACTACGAAAATCGGACATATCAGGCACTGCCTTGCTCATCCGCACAAGGGCGGTGCCGCTTGTCTTGTCCAGTTCCTCAGTAAATACAGCGATTTTGCGTCGGTAAGGTTCTCCGTCCGGCCCTTGCGCTGCTGAATCTGCATTGGCCACGTTTTCAGCAATGATGCGCATACGCGAACTTTGCGCGCGCATGCCCGCAGCAGCGATTTTCAGTGCAGTAGCCATATCAGCCATAATTCAAATCCCTTAACGACCAGGTCTGGACAGTGCCAGACGAAGTAATCCCATGCTTTTTTCATAAAGTCCGGCGGCTGCCTCATAACGCATCCGCGTTTCGGCAACGCGCATCACCTGTTCTTCAAGCACCACGGAGTTTCCATTAAGTGTGGTTTCAGAATCAGGTCGCAAAACAGTTTTGTAACTTTTAGATGCGCCATTACCTGCACCCGCACCACGTATATGAGCTGAATCAGTGACTTGTAAATTTACTCTGCTGGCGCTTCGCCCTCGCCCTGCGCTCGCCTGACCAAGCATCTTTTGAAAGCTGCTCTCGTCAATATCCTGTGCCGCAAAGCCCGGCGTATCGGCATTGGCGATATTGCGCGCAAGAACTTTCTGACGCTCACCCAACATGGACATGGTGCTGCGTAGCGTCTGGAAAATCGTGATGTCACTCATGCTCATGGCATACTCGCGTAAGGCCTCTTTGACGACCAGAATGCCCGGTTTATGGTTAATGGACGGTGAAAATATCTGTGCTCAGGTACAGTCAGAACGAACTTCCCGGTTCCGTCAAAAACTGTAATTCGGCATCCGTGCTATTTCGTCCAAGTGTGGTATTGCGATGTGGGTAGCGGCCAAACCTATCAATGATGACCTTGTGACTCACGGCAAAATCATAATTATTTTCCAAGCCATGTGCACCGAACAGCTCAACCGAGCGCGCCTGGTCATCGGCGTTTTCACTGTGCATGAACGGCATATAGAAAAATGCCTTTTGTGTGGACACAAGACCCTCGTCCTGCCCGGCGACAATACCGGCTTTGCTAAGGTTGAGCGCCTGAGCATCACTGGCAAACGCTTTTGCCGTGTCCCTGAACATATTGCGGGGAAACTGATCGAGCACAATAATCCCGGCCAGCGTATCTGCCGGTTTATCAAATACGCCTTGCAATGATGCCGACAGTTCATCGTATAGCGCAGCAAACCTGTCTTTGATGACGGCATCAATATCGGGATCACATACATACCAGTTTTTTGGAGACAATTCTTCAAACCAGAATGTCAGAACCGCTGCCAGCGTCTTGTCATTCATATTGCACCTTACCTTATCTCTTTTCAGTTCAATAATTTATGCTTAACGGAACCTTAACACGCCGGGCGCAAAAGTTCAGCAAAGACATTGACTGCGCAAGGTTATGGCAATGGAAGTTTTTGATACAGGGCGCTATCTGGCGGGGCTGTTATTTACCCTGGGGCTGATTTTCGGTCTCTGGTATCTGGTGCGCCGTTATGCCCCCGGCATGGTCAGGAGCGCGCCTGTGGGCGATGACAAAACTCTATATGTGAGGGAAAGCCTGCAACTTGACCCAAGACGTCGGGTCGTGGTGGTCAATAGCGGCAAGCGCGAGCATATAGTATTGCTGGGTATGACCGGTGACCTGCTGATTGAAAGCCGCGATGCGGTGCCAGTCAAAGAAAGTCCGCCATCATGAAGGCTCTGATTCAGACCCTGATACTGGCGCTGTTGGGTGTGGGCGTGATGGTCTTGCTGGCCGACCCGGTAATGGCGCAATCGGTCACGGTTGATGCGGGCGATGAAGGGCCATTGACCAATCGGGTGTTGCAACTCATCGCCTTGCTGACGGTTTTATCTTTGGCCCCATCAATTGTCATCATGACCACCAGTTTTGTGCGCATTGTTGTGGTGTTGTCACTGTTGCGAACCGCATCGGGTCTGCAACAGGCCCCGCCCAATATGGTACTCATTTCGCTGGCAATTTTCCTGACCGCATTCATCATGGCTCCGGTATTTGAAAAGAGCTATGCCGATGGCATAGAGCCGTTGATGAACCAGGAAATTGAACTGGGTGAAGCCTTTACAAAAAGCACCGCGCCGGTCAAAACTTTCATGTTGGCGCAAACCCGCGATGAAGACCTTGGGCTTTTTCTGGGCCTTGATGATGAACCCATTCCGGCAACGCCTGAGGAAATATCGCTACATATTGTTGCCCCGGCCTTCATGATTTCCGAGTTGCGCCGGGCCTTTGAAATCGGGTTTTTATATTTCATTCCGTTTTTGATAATTGATCTGGTGGTTGCCAGTATCTTGATGTCCATGGGCATGATGATGCTGCCCCCGGTAGTCATCTCCTTGCCGTTCAAACTAATTTTCTTTGTGCTGGTCGATGGCTGGCGTCTTGTGGTCGGCAGTTTGCTCCAGAGCTTTAATTAGGGGCAATACAGTAACTTTTAATCCGATTTTCTGGGATCATAGGCCAATATGGGTGAGAGCCATTTTTCCGCTTCGCCAAAGCTCATGTTTTTGCGCACCGCATAATCTTTCACCTGATCGCGCCCAATGCGCCCAACAGCGAAATAGTGCGATTGCGGGTGACTGAAATAAAACCCGGACACACTGGCAGGTGGTGTCATGGCGCAGCTTGGTGTCAAGGCAACACCAATGCGCTCTTCTGCACCCAGAAGTGAAAACAAGGTGCGCTTTTCTGTATGATCGGGCTGGGCTGGATAGCCGGGGGCGGGGCGAATACCTTGAAATTTTTCTGAAATCAATTCGCGATTGGTAAAATTTTCGTCCCCAGCATAGCCCCATAATTCGCGCCGCACCCGGGCGTGAAGGCTTTCAGCCAGAGCTTCGGCCAGGCGGTCGGCCAGGGATTTGACCATGATAGAACTATAATCATCTCCGGCACGGGCAAAGCGGGTCGAGCGTTCCGCTTCGCCATGACCTGCGGTAACGCAAAATCCGCCAACATAGTCCGCAAGACCAGATGAGGCCGGAGCAACAAAATCAGACAGGGCATAATTGGGTTTGCCGGTGTCCTTGGCCATTTGCTGTCGCAAGGTGTGCAGCCGGGTGATTTCTCTGGCGCGATCCTGCCCCTCCCAGAGCACCACATCATCGCCATCGGCATTGGCACGCCAAAAGCCGACAACGGCACGCGGTTGCAACCAACGCTCGCGTATAATGCGATCCAGCATGTCTTGCCCGTCGGCAATCAGCGTCCGTGCGGCCTCGCCTTTTTTCGGGTCATCAAGAATTTGCGGATAGCGGCCCTTGACATCCCAGCTGGATAAAAACGGCGTCCAGTCAACATGGCGGCGAAGGTCACCCAGATCCCAGTCATCAAATGTTCTCACCCCTAAAAATGTTGGTTTTGGTGGTGAATAGCCTTGCCAGTCGGGTTTCAAGGCCCGCGCCCGTGCCTGTTCCAGCTTCAGGCGCGGTTTGGCACTGCGGCCACTGGCATGGGATACCCGAAGACGTTCATAATCATCGCGGGTTTGCTTGACCAGCGCATCGCGTTTATCTTTTGAAAGCAATGTACGCACTACGCCCACGGCGCGGGACGCGTCAGCGACATAAATCGTGGCATTTCGATCATAGGCCGGTTCAATTTTTACCGCGGTGTGCATGGGTGATGTGGTGGCACCACCGATCAGCAGCGGTAAATCCCAGCCTTCGCGTTGCATTTCGCTGGCCACATGAACCATTTCGTCCAATGAGGGTGTGATAAGACCGGAAAGGCCGATCATGTCTGCGTTTTCCTCACGGGCAATGCGCAAAATTTTATCGCTTGGTACCATAACTCCAAGGTCAACGACCTCATAGCCATTGCATTGCAGCACCACGCCGACAATATTTTTGCCAATGTCATGAACGTCGCCTTTGACCGTAGCCATGACAATTTTACCATTGCTGACCCCGGTCAGACCGGAACGTTTTTTTTCTTCTTCAAGAAAAGGCACCAGATGGGTGACGGCCTGCTTCATCACCCGGGCGGACTTAACCACTTGTGGCAGAAACATTTTGCCGTCACCGAACAGTTCGCCCACGGCGTTCATGCCATCCATGAGTGGGCCTTCGATAACCTCCAATGGTTTGTCGGCGTTTTTTCGCGCTTCTTCGGTGTCTTCAACAATAAAATCGGTTAAGCCGTGGATCAGTGCATGTTTAAGTCTTGCGGCCACATCGCTTGTCCGCCAGCCCAAATCCGCCGCCTTGGCAATAGCACTGCTTTGCCCCTGATAGCGCCCGGCAATCTCCAGTAGACGCTCGCCCGCATCCGCATTGCGATTGAGGATTACGTCCTCAACGCGGCTTCGCAGGTCAGGCTCTATCTGGTCATAAATGTCCAATTGTCCGGCATTGACGATGGCCATATCCAGGCCGGCGCGGATGGCATGATAAAGAAAGACCGAGTGCATGGCCCGGCGTACTGGCTCGTTACCACGAAACGAAAACGACAAATTGGATAGCCCACCAGAAATCCGTGCATGGGGCAGGGTCTGTTTAATTCTTCTGGTGGCATTGATGAAATCCACGCCATAATTATCGTGCTCGGACAGGCCGGTGGCCACGGCAAAAATGTTGGGATCAAAAATAATATCTTCGGGCGGGAAACCAGCCTCGGTCATCAACTTGTATGCACGGGTGCAAATCTGCACCTTGCGTTCTTCGGTATCGGCCTGGCCTGTCTCGTCGAAGGCCATGACCACAACGGCAGCGCCATAGCGTTGACAATCGCGCACACGGGCGAGGAATTCCGCCTCGCCTTCTTTCATGGAGATGGAATTAACCACTGGTTTGCCCTGCACGCATTTCAGGCCCGCGTGGATCACTTCCCATTTGGAGCTGTCGATCATCAATGGCACGCGGGCAATGTCTGGCTCGGTGGCGATCAATCGCAAAAACCGGGTCATGGCCTCCACGCCGTCCAGCAAGCCGTCATCCATGTTTATGTCAATGATCTGCGCACCATTGTCGATCTGCTGACGGGCGACCGTCAGGGCTTCCTCATAATCGCCCTCGACAATCAGGCGCTTGAACCGTGCCGAGCCGGAGACATTGGTGCGTTCACCAATGTTGACAAAACGGGACAAGGTGCCTGTCATGAAGGATCATTCTGGTTCGGTCGGGTTAAACCCGGCAAACCATCCAGGCTGCTCTCATTGGTGTTATAGCGATGCTCAACCCAGTCATCGAAGGACTTGTGATCCATTGAACGGTGCAATTGTTCGCGTTCACTTTTGAATTCAAAAAACGGCACACCCCAACCGCACGAGTCCATAATACTATCTATATGAATTTTGAAGATTGCCCGCGCCCGGTCAAATTTCGGGAACAGTTTCATCAATTCTGCAAATTCAGAATGGGAAAAATCATAAACCTCACTGCGTCCATAAATACGCATGATATTGGCTTTGCCTTCAAAGGCACAAACCATCAAGGTAATGCGCCCGTTTTCGCGGCTGTGGGCCTGGGTTTCGATGCCCGACCCCCCCAGATCGATATAGGCCATTGTCTTGTTATCGATGAAGGCAAGGCTGTCATAACCTTTGGGCGAGACATTGACATGGCCATCGGCAGATAATGGTGCACTGGCCACAAAAAACAGTTTTTGTGCCTTGATGAAGGCGATCAGTTCATCGTTCAATTGGTTGTAGGTTTTACCCATAATTTTAAGTCCTATGTCTGCATCTCAAATGGTTCCAGCCCAGATAGCCTGAGCGCGATGGGCCGGGTTGTCAGGGCGCGGGGATTGACCCCTTCAACCGCAGCGGCAATGGCGCAAATGTGATCCGCTGTGGTGCCGCAACAACCACCAACGATGTTGACCAGACCATCCCTGGCCCATTCACCAAGATGGGCGGATGTGGTCGCGGGCGTTTCATCATATTCGCCAAACGCATTGGGCAGGCCGGCATTGGGATAGGCAATAATCAGGCAATCGGCAGCCCGCGCCATATCAGCAATAAAGGGGCGCAGTTCACTGGCCCCGAGGGCGCAATTCAGCCCTGCTGCCCAGGGCCGGGCGTGGGCTATGGAATTCCAGAACGCTTCCGTGGTCTGACCGGTTAAGGTGCGCCCGGAATTATCGGTAATGGTGCCCGATACAATCAGGGGTGCTGGCTCATCACAGGCAGAATTAACATCCATGCATGCGGCAATGGCGGCCTTGGCGTTCAGGGTGTCAAACACGGTCTCGATGGCAAAGAAGTCCACATAGGACACCATAGCGTCTGCCTGTTTATGATAAGCTGCATAAACCTGATCGAAATCCACTTCGCGATAACCGGGGTCTTCCACTTTGGGGGAGATGGAAAGTGTCTTGCTCAAGGGGCCAATGGCCCCCATCACGGCGCGGGGACGGCTTGGGTTCTGTGCTTCAAATGCATCGGCGGCGGCGCGGGCCAGCTTGGCTCCTTCGCGTGCGATTTGTACGGCTATCTCCTGCAAGCCATAATCTGCCTGGCTAATTGAGGATGCGTTAAACGTGTTGGTCTCGATCATATCCGCACCGGCGGCCAGGTAGTCATCGTGAATAGTGCGTATGGCGTCTGGTTTTGTCAGGTTAAGAAGGTCGTTATTACCTTTGAGCGGCGTCGGCCATCCGGCGAATTGTTCGCCGTGAAAGTCGCTGTCATTCAACCCTAATGCCTGAATAGCGGTGCCCATGGCCCCATCGGTGACCAGCACATGTGATTTGGCTTTTTCGCTTAAAGCGGCGCGGCGTTCATCCCGGGTCATGACGTATTTTCCTTTGGGCGTAAGCCCAGTACCCGGCAGGTGGCATAGGCCAGATCAGCCCGGTTCAGGGTGTAGAAATGAAAGGCACGCAAGCCCTCTTGTTGTAGGCGCGCACAATAATTTGCGGCAATACTGGCCGAGAGCAGACGGCGGGTTTGCTCGTCATCATCCAGCCCTTCATACATGGCACGCATCCAGTCCGGGATATGTGTTCCGCACAGTTTTGCCATGCGCGCCAGGCCATTAAAATTGGGTTGCAACATAATACCTGGCACGATCGATAAATTGATCCCGGCGCCGCGCACGCGTTCAATATAGGCAATCAGAATATCAGGATCAAAGCAAAACTGGGTAATGATACGGCTGGCACCGGCATCCACCTTGCGTTTGAGATTCTCAATCTCGGTGGCCCAGTCCGGGGATTCCGGATGCATTTCAGGATAACCGGCTATGGATATTTCAAAATCTGCAATGCGTTTCAAACCGGCGATCAGGTCACTGGCATAATCATAACCGCCGGGGCAGGGGGCATAGTGCGCCCCGGCCCCATCCGGCGGATCGCCGCGAAGGGCAACAATATTGGTTATCCCGGCATCACGGTATGCCTTTGCCACTTCATCTACGTCATCACGCTTTGCCCCAACACAAGTCAGATGTGCGGCCACGTTCAGCCCGCTTTGTCGTGCCAGTGAGACAACCGTGCGATGGGTGCGCTCCCGTGTGGTGCCACCGGCACCATAGGTCACCGATACAAATGACGGCGACAAGGGGGCCAGTTTTTGCACGGCGATTTTAAGGTGTTCTTCCATAGCCTCGGTCTTGGGTGGAAAAAACTCGAACGAGACTTCAATGGCACGGGTGCCGGACAGTATCGGTTCCAGGCTGGGGGCAACCCCTGGCCAGACGGGTTTGCTGCTCATGCCTTTTCCCTCGCCGACACTGGTGTTGCAACACGCTCACCTGTCCATATTTTAACGGTGAGGTGTTGTGCATTTTCCTTGGTGGTTTTTGGCCGCAATGCCAGATGAGAAATTTTTCCCAGCCGTGCTGCACGCATCCAGTCTTCCATTTCAGCATCGGTAAACCCCAAACGCCGATGGGCATGTTGGTCACGCAAAAATTCCAGCTGGTGCGGGGCAAAATCAACAATCGCCATCAACCCGCCAGGGGCCAGAACCCGTGCCGCCTCGGTCAGGGCTGCCTTTGGCTCATCTATGTAATGCAAAACCTGGTGGATGGTCACCAGATCAAAACGGGCGGTTTCAAACGGCAGACTATAGAGGTCTGAATGGCGCACAGAACAATGCGACAGACCGGCAAGTTCGAGGTTCAGGCGGGCCAGGTTAAGCATTTCATGGGACAGATCGATCCCCAGGGCATGATCTGTTTGCTGGCCAAAAACTTCAAGTATCCGGCCCGTTCCGGTGCCAATGTCGAGCATGGACTTGAACCGCCTGGAACCGACAGTTTCACGCAAGGCAGTCTCGACACTGCTTTCGGACAGATGCAAGGAGCGTATATGTTCCCAGTCCTTTGCCACTTCAGCAAAATAAGTGTTGGCCGCCTGGGTGCGGGCGTGTTTTACCGCATCAAGACGTTCCTTGTCCCGGGCCATGATCCGGTCAGTGTCACTCAATAAAGAGATCACATTTTGTGCGATTTTCTGACCCTGCCCATGATCTGCCAGGCGATAAAACACCCATGTGCCTTCGGGAAGGCGTTCGACAATGCCGGCACTGGCCAGTAATTTGATGTGGCGGCTGACGCGGGGCTGACTTTGACCCAGCACGCTGACCAGTTCACTAACGGTCAGTTCACCACGTGCAAGAAGGGAAATTATGCGCAATCGGGTAGGCTCGCCAATGGCCCGCAAAGCGGTTACTAATTGCTCCATATTGCGTTTCCTTTTCTCGCATGACGTTGATTGTAGCACTTCATTATATATAAAGATATACTTATATCATTATAATTGGTGAATTTATAGATCACGATTTTGTTCACAAAAAGTGACTTGTTTACCTTGCGCAAAGCCCCCAAAACGCCACATTCTACAGATCAAGTGGATCGAATCGTCTTTGTTGGTGCTGTGAGATAATGTTGATGCGTGTTTTGTTTCGTATATTTGCCCTGATCGGGGCTGTTGTTATGATTACGGCTTGTAGCACAAATAGTGCCGCGCGCGATGATGATCCATTGCGTGGGTTGAACAAGGGCGTGTTTGCCTTCAACAAGGTTGCAGACAAGGTTGTTCTAGTGCCTGTGGCGCGCGGGTATCGCGCTGTAGTGCCCAAGCCGGGGCGCGATGGGGTGCGTAATGTGCTCGATAATTTGCGCAGCCCGGTGATTTTTGGCAATGATCTGTTGCAAGGAAAATTTGGCCGTGCCGGTAAAACCCTTGCCCGCTTTGGCATCAATTCTACGGTCGGTCTTGCCGGACTTATTGATGTGGCCAAGCGCAACGGCATTGAAAAGCATAATGAAGACATGGGCCAGACCCTTGCCCAATATGGTGTAGGCACTGGCCCTTACCTTGTCTTGCCGTTTCTGGGGCCATCAAATCTTCGCGATACGGCAGGTTTAGTCATGGATTTTGGCCTCGATCCGCTCACCTATGTACGCTTTGAAGGTAGACGGGCGGTTTTGGTAGGGCGTTCTGGCATTGATGGTCTTTCGCTTCGGGAAGTGAACCTGGAGACAATTGAGAGTTTTCGTGAAAGTAGTATTGACGAATATGCCAGCCTGAAAAGTGCTTATGAACAATTACGGGTTGCCGCCATCTCAGACGGGCAGGTCGATGTGGATGATCTGCCTGATTTTGACGAATTTGAGGATTAGAATGATGCGTATATTAAAAACCATGACTGTGGCACTCTTTGCCAGCTACTTTTTAACCGGCATCGCGCACGCTGCGACCATGGAAGAGGAATTTGTACAAACCAGGGCCAATGAGGCTCTGGCCATTCTTGCTGATGATAGACTGGGGCAGACGGAAAAGGCAGCGCGGTTTCGCACCTTTGTTGATGAAGCCACTGATGTACCGCGCATTGCCCGTTTTGTGCTTGGTAAATATGCGCGCGGGGCCGATCCACAGAAAATTTCAACATTTACCGAAGTCTTTCGTAATTATGCCTCTGGCGTCTATGAAGCGCAGCTGGGCAGTTATGCCGGCGAAATGATAAAGGTCACTGGCTCAAAAATTCGCAAACCCGGCGATGCGGTGGTCTTGAGTACCATTAGTGGCGGGCAATTGGATGACCCCTTGGCTGTGAATTGGCGTGTACGCACTCGGGACGGAAAAATCACTGTGCTTGATGTGCAGGTGTTTGGTATTTGGCTGGCCTTGCAACAACGCAATGAAATCACCTCTGTTCTGGCCAGTAATGGTGGTGATATTGATGCGGCCAGTGCGCTTTTGAGGGCCAAAACTGCCAAGGGTGACTACGCCAGTAATGAATAATGGTTCCTGAGCTTAAATAGCGCATAAAGACTACTTTCCCCTGCGTCTTATTCGACATACATTACCGCGCAAACCGCAGTAGGCCTAGGGTCTGTGGACATTAAGGGTTTGGAGCGTGGTATGAGAGAAAATTATACAGTTTCAGGAGTAAAGCCGCAGGAAGGGCGATCCCTTTCAAGGTTTTATGACGCAAAAATGGATAATTTAATCCATATCCCCCCAAT
>JAJFFQ010000003.1 GCA_021776565.1 Robiginitomaculum sp.
GCCTCATTACTATCATGCAATTCTGTTTGTCATGTCAGTATAAGATGTGCGTAAAGTGGACGATGGACAGGTTTACCCCTGTTCGAGGACAGTTTGCGATGCAGATTGTGCGAAGATGACAAATCGGAACGGCAAGGCATATTTTGCACCTGAATACGTCAAAAGGCATTGAAAATGAACTACATTTCCTGCATCCTTTCTCCTGTTCAGGCACAAAACCTGCTCTTGCAGAATGGATGATATTAGTGAGGTCTGATCCTAACTATTCTATAAAACAGTAATGCCTTTTTGTTCAAACCAATGGGTGATCTCTTCCAGTTTTTCGTTTGTGTAGTTTTCCAACCCCAGTTTTCTCTGCTTTGCCTGGATGACGTCAATTTTGGTTTCACCCATCCTGTGATAGCCAAGCAGGTGGATTTTATCCTGCCCCAGCTGTTTTAGGAAACGGGTCGTTGCCTCCAGGTTTTTAAGATCATCTGTATATCCTGGCACCAGTGGCAGTCGAAATTCGACCGGATAGCCTTTGGCAACAAGGTATCGTGCATTGCCTAATATACGATGATTACCCATACCCGTTGCCAGTTTATGGTGTATGTCATCCATGATTTTCAGATCAAAATAAATAAGTTGTATTTTGGGTAGAATTGGTACCCAACGTTTTTGTGCAAAGGTTCCACAAGTTTCAAGCGTTGTGTGGATGCCACGCGCATTGCACAGGTTCAATATTTTGTCCATAAATGCCGGATACAGGGTTGGTTCACCACCCGAAAATGTTACGCCGCCGCCACTGCTTTCATAATAGGCAAGGTCGGCAATAATTTGATCAAACAGTCCCTCGGGGCCAAGCGGTTTCCCGATCAGTTTCAAGGCGTCGTTCGGACAAGCATCAACGCACTGTAAACACCGTGTGCAGCACTCATAATCGATGCGAAAACCGTCTTTGATAATTGCGCCTTCAGAGCAAACATCGGCGCAGGAAAAGCTCTCTTGGCACCGGTTTTTATAAAAAGAGATAACCGGCAGGACCTCTTGTGATTCCGGGTTTTGGCACCAGACGCATTTGAGATTACAACCTTTGAAAAATATCGTTGTACGTATGCCTGGCCCGTCATGGATTGAAAATCTCTGGACATCAAAGATCGGGACATTCAGTGACGCGTTCACCTAGGCGGCCTGTAGAGTGCGAGCGATTATTTCATCCTGCATTTCTGGCGAAAGGTCTACAAAATAGGCGCTGTATCCCGAAATTCTAACCAGAAGATTGCGGTGACTTTCTGGACATTCCTTGGCGGCAAGCAAGACTTTGGGATCCAGAACATTGATCTGCACCTGCATACCACCTTGCCTGAAATAGCCTTTTATCAGGCCTTGCAACAACGTTGCCCCGGCTTTGCCTTTAACCGTGTTGGCATCAAATTTCAGGTTTAAATTTATACCGTTGGGGATGTTATCCGGGTTCAATTGCGCAACCGAGTTCAGTGATGCGGTTGGGCCGAGGCAATCCGATCCATCGGTCGGCGCAATACCGTCGGCCATCGGCGCACCGGCAAGTCGCCCAGACGGTAGTGCCCCCATTTTACGTCCCATGGATCGATGACAGGTCATGGAATAGACCCCGGCCATCCAGCGCCCACCGCGCGTGTTGACATTTTCGGAAATTACCCGGTCGAAAAGCGCCAACAACTGATCGGCAATATGGTCAACGCGGCATTTGTCATTGCCAAATTTATCGGCACCTATCATTTTGGCTTTCAAGGTTGAATTATCGGCAAAATTATTCCGACACGCTTTGGCCAAGTCTACAAAGCTGATTTCATTACGCGTAAACACCAGAGTTTCGATTGCTGCCAGTGAGTTGGCCAGATCAGCCAGCCCAACCGCCTGAATACCACTAGCATTAAACCGTGCTCCACCTGCGGTGAAATCGCGGGCTTGCTCGATACAGCCCTCGACGGTCAAGGATGAAAACGGCACTGGGTGATTGACCCGGCTGGAGGTTTCAATGGCGTCCAGATTTTCTTTTAATAGTGCAACTTGCGTCCTCAACTCCACTTCCAGTGCATCCATGAGGTCTGGCATGGAATGGATGCTTTTTATGGTTTTCACGTGCCCCATGATGATTTCCAGAATTCGGGCATAGTTAAAAAGCGCCGCGTCCGATGAAGTACAACTGGCACCCGCAACACCCAATTCAACGCAGCCAATTGTTGCGTAGTCCCACAATCTCTCTGGCGCATTGAACCGCTTGCCAAGTGCCGGCATAATCACATCGTCATTAAAAACCGCAGGTGAGCCACCGCCGCGGCCAATGACTTCAAACACACGGTTGACATAGTCATTGTCACTCTTTGCACTCAATCGGGCGTGCCAATTGGGTTGCCGGATTTTGAACTGGTCGATGACGTCGAGCAGCAAGAATGTCAGCTCATTTGAGGCATCTTCGCCGTGCCTGTTGAGGCCGCCAAGAGTTATTGCCTGGCCGATGGGCAAACCGGCAAACATTTCGGTAAAACGATCAGAGAACAGCGGAATAACCTCTGATAATTTCAGACAAAACCCGCAAAATAAATCCCTGAAGGCATCGGGATCAAATGTACCATCCGATACTTCTTTTTGGTAAAGGGGATAGAGATATTGATCCATCCGGCCAAGGCTGATCCCCTGGTCAAGGGATTCAATCTGGATGACCATTTGAAATAGCCAAATCATTTGCAGCGCCTGGCGCAAATTTGTCGCTGGCTGTCTTGGAACGTGTGATAAAACATCAACAATATCGTTGCGGCCCAGCTTTTCGGCCAGATATTTGTAACGGTCGGAAAACGCTTCAAAGCCATCAAGTGCGATCAGGTTAGCGTTCAATTGATTGCGCTCATCTGGCGTAAGGTTCTGGTTATTCAGAGTCGCCTCGACGCGCGCCCGCAATCCATTGGTTCCTTGTAATAATAAATCTTGAAAATCAGGAACAAAATGAGCGATACCTCCTGTTTCAGGAATGATAAACTGGGCGGCTTTAAGCTGTTCACGTGTATTTTTAATGACTTTGAACAGTGGAAATGCCTTGGCGGTCAAATTGCGGGTAAGCCAGTATGGAATGACCGACAGAAGTAATTTACGTTTTGATACCGGGTTCACATACAAGGGGTTTGTCGGGCGGGTTTCAAAGCGAAATATATCTTCCAGCATAACTACACCAGCCAGTTCGGCGTAACAAATGGCACCAATGCGGTGCTCGGTATGGTTTCCGGCAAACAACTCACCGTCAGATATTTGGATGAACCGACGGGCAAGGTGGTCGGCCAGTGCCCTGGCTTTTTTTAACGCCGCCGATGGTTCGTTTGATGCCTTGTAGAACCCGGTATAATGAATGGCCCGTTCCGCGCCCAACCCCGGCATGCTGGCATCATGATCGGCGCGAAGCTTCATCACCGCTGCCGATGGTGTCCATCTCTTGGCGCGAGAGTATGGTTTCAGGTTTGTTGGTTCATAGTTCATTGTCAGGCCTTGGGTCGTGAACCCAAATTACCTGATAGTGTTGTTATTCTAAAGGTGTCGTTATGGGACCATTTGTCGCAAGCTTTCTGCTTTGCCCCTTAGGGAGTGTGGACAATCAGGTTTCGGGCGTGGCGCGGTCACATTTGATCTCCAGACAGGAAAGGACGGCGCCGTGCAGTGATCTTCACAAGCCGGATTTGACGCCTTTGGAGCGAAAATATGCCGCGTCCCCCTTCTTTAGCTATTGGGGGGATATGGATAAAATCATCCAGTTTGGCGTCGCAAAATCTTGGGCAAAACCTTGAAAGGGATCTCCCTTCCTGTGGCTTTGCTCCTGAAACTGTATTATTTTCTCTCATACCACGCTCCAAATCATGATTGTCCACAGCCCCTAGACCCAAGGTCGGCGATGTCATGAAACGTCGTCAAGACTTTTTACTGACAACACAGGGGAGAAATGACGTGCACAAAGCGAGAGGAGAGTAACAATCATTCCAAAATTATGTTGACATCGGCAAATAGATAGGTAGGACTCCTGCTTATGACTTATTTGGATGACATATCCAGTTCTCTCGTCACACGTCTGTCTGAAGGGCTTGCGCGCATAGCGGCTGTCTCACGGCAATTAGACTGGCAAACCAGTGAAGCTGAAGGTCTTTCGCCAACACAGGCAGATATTCTGCGCTTCATTGCCAGTCGCCCCAAGGGGGTAAGGCTTGCCGCCGCTGCGGCACATGCTGGCGTTCGCAGCGCCACTGCAAGTGATGCAGTATCCACCCTTGTTCGCAAAGCACTGATCCTCAAACATGCCGATATTACAGATGGGCGCGCGGTCACCCTGATTGTAACCCCCAGGGGGCGACAATGTGCTCAGGACTGGCCGGAGAGTTTCATACCTGTTGTCAATAATCTGGATGCCGCAGAGCAGGAAACCTTGTTACGTCTGGTCACAAAAATGATCCGCCAATTGCAAACCCAGAACCTGATTGCCCCGCAACGCACCTGTGTCGCCTGTCGGTTTTTTAAAGAAAACGCCGCACCTGATAAGGACGAACCACACTATTGTAATTTCATTGGTGCTCCAATGGCCGATCGCCACTTACGCATTGATTGCGCTGAATATGAACCCATCGCCGCCTGATCGCGGTTACAACCTTTGGGTCATAATGATCCTGAGAAATTTTAATTTTAATAGATAGGACTCCTAACATGAAAAAATCACTAAAATTACTATTCCTGAGCACAGCAATATTGGGGGCTACCAGCATTTCTTCTTTGGCCCACGGCCCTCATTCCGGTGGAATATCTGCTCCAGCAGACAATGCAATCACGGCAGCTTTTGATATAATTCATGCGAAAATTACCACCGAACGAAATACCGCAATATTTCACATGGGCGTATCCGGCAAAGCCGGATCATCCAAGCCGTCAGCGACAGGACAATTGGCCGGTTCCGATGTATTTTCCTATGTCTGGCCAACGACAATTGATGCGAGCGAGGTTGGCTTTGAAAAAGGAGCAGGTATCCTGTCTTTTGCAGTAACGGCCCATCCGGATTTTGATGACACACCTTTGTTTGATGAAAATGGTGATGGCAAGCTCGATAATGATGGCAACATTTGGCATAGTCACTGGGTTGTACTTACGCCCGATGATGCTTGCGGAGAAGGCAACCTTAAAGTGAAGGACATTCCAGATGGCGCAAAACCACAGCTTCCCAAAACCTGGCCCGGCTTGCCGATTCTGATCGATAGTCCAGGGTGGTCGCCTTTGATTTCTACTGACAAAGTTGAAGTTCGTGTACCTTTTGAAGATATTGGCGTTGTAGAGGCCGCCGGGTTTGATGGAGTTACAGCCGGGTTGCGGGTTAATGAAAGCGTTCATGCACCGCTGCTTTGCGTCGTAAACGTCTTTGATGTGGCTTCGGGAAATTTATCTTTGCCGGGAAAGGTCAATCAATGAAAAATCTGGAGTGGCACGTCAGTGAATGGATAAATACGCCTGAGCCACTCCACCTGGAGGCGTTGCGCGGTCAAGTCGTGATCGTGTGCGCCTTCCAGATGCTGTGTCCCGGATGTGTCGCACAGGCCATTCCACAAATGAAGGCAGTGGACGAGCTGTTTTCCTCACGTGACGTCAAAGCTATTGGGCTACATTCTGTTTTTGAGCACCATGCAGCAATGACCCCGGTCGCCCTAAAGGCTTTTGCACATGAATATCAAATTCGATTTCCACTAGCTGTTGATGCACCCGGCAAGGATGGTGATCCCATGCCACAAACGATGCGACTTTACCAAATGCAGGGCACACCAACATTAATGCTTTATGACCGTGCGGGCCAGTTAGTTCGTCAGATATTTGGCCATATCCCTGATCTTCAACTTGGCGCTGAAATCATGGCGCTTTTGAATAATGGTAACGACGGTGAGCCATAAACCCTGACAATCTGCTACGTTCCTCAGGCATCCACACGTTTTTTTGGTTTTGGTTTAGCATCTTTGCTCAAAGCTTTCACAGCACGTTGCAGAATGGCGAATTCATCAACGATCAAGTCGGCAATATCCTGCACATCTGGCACTGCAACTTTACAAGCCACCAAACCAAAATCCAGTCGATCAACATAGCTTTGCAAAGTAATATTTAGCGCACAACTGTGCGTCGCAATGGAAACGGGAAAATACGTCAAAACCTTGCTACCGGCAAAATAAACGGGCTTGCGCGGGCCTGGTACATTGGAAATCGCAACATTTAGTGAAGCTGGCATTGCGTTTACAATGTCAGTACGGCTAGCCAACTGTGCCATGGCGCTGACGATAATCGGGGCGCCAAAGTATGAATAATCGGTAGGAAATATATCCTTGATAGCAGCCATTTGTTTTTTTGCGCGTGCGCTGTTCTTGTTAACCGCTTTCAATCGTTTGATTGGATCAGAAATCTCTGTTCCTATTTCACAGCTCATACTGGCAACCTGATTACCAGCGCCCTTGTCGCCCAGTTCTCGTAGAGAAACAGGCACCGCAGCAACAAGTGATCTGTCTGGCAGTTCCTTGTGACCTTCCAGATACCGCCGTAACGCGCCACCGCAGATCGACAATGCCACATCATTCACCGATGTTCCTGTGGCTTTGGCAACGGCAATTGTTTCTTTAAGGGAAATGGAATTGGCTGCAAAAGCACGTTGTTTTTGAATGCGTACATTAAATCGCGTTTTTGGTGCAGGCCGCAGGGATTTCATCAAACCTTCACTGTCTTCAAAGGTATTTTTAACGACATTACCAAGAGCCTTGCTAAGCGCGGGCAGCGCAACAACATTATTAACTTGTTGCTGAACAAATTTGCCATAGGCACTGCCGATTAGTTCAAAAAATCCCGGGTTCTCACTTGCAAACCTGATTTCGCTTTTGGGTTGGGGTTTACGAGGGGTTGGCTCTGTATCGGAAAGAATATCCATGGCAGAGATGCCGCCACCCCCATCCAGACAGGCATGATGACATTTTGTGTAGAGTGCAAAACTGCCTTTTTTGAGCTTGAACGCCGGATCCTCAATGCCTTCAATAATGTAAAACTGCCATAATGGTCGACTACGATCCAACACCAGTGAATGTAATCCCTGCACAACCATGCGCAATTGCTCAAGATTGCCCGGATTTGGCAACCTTGCGTGCTTGATATGGTAATCAAGATCAACAACATCCGTTTCCACCCATACGGGGTGATCTATATAAAACGGGGTTTGCATAAGTTTACGATGAAAAGCCGGTATTTCATGCAAACGATCGACAATTTGTGACTTTAAGGCTTCGTATGCATTTTCGCCTTCCCTGGTTGGCTCACATATCATCAGGCTTGAGATATGCATCGGGGTATCATTGGTTTCCATATACAAAAATGTTGCATCGATACCTGTTAGTTTACGCATAATCTCAACTCCTCAAAATCTGCTTGTCTTATCAACTGTTATGGTAATTCATCTCAACTGTATCAAAGGCCGGTGTATCAAAAAACATTTTCCGCACACCTTTGTTTGTAAAGGCCATCCAACACCCATCACGCTGCGCCAAACGATCGGCAATGATAAAAATCACGCTCGGATTTACCCCTAAACCACAATGGCTGCCCATAACACGGATGTTTTCCGTATATTGTGCTTTGGTTTCACTGACAGGCTTTGCCTGATGGCAATTTTGCCAGGCGACAACACCATCCGTTTTTGAATATATGGATGTACTGGGTACCGGCGGCGCCTTGAATATTTTGCTGTGAATGGGGGGGGCATCTACCGCATGACCAGCAAAATATTCATAGAACCGCTTGGCATTTGAGGCTTTGGGATTGCCAGAATGTGGACTGCCCAGCGTTATCACAAGCCGAACCTTTTCTGGTCTTAATTTCGCCAGTTCACGTGCAAATATGCCCCCTAGGCTCCAACCAATAATGCTAATTTTTTTCTCGTGCTCTTCAAATAAATCGTCCACGCACTCAAGCATGCGCTCAAGCAATCCTTCACGCAGGCCAAGATTACGACCAAGGCCCCAGCCGGCGGGTAGATAACCAAGGCCTTTTAATACTTTGCGCAATGGCTTTGTGGATAAATCTGTGGCGGCCAAACCCGGCAAAACCAACACAGGATGACCATCGCCTTTTGGCAAATTATCAAGCATTGGTTTTGACACAATAAATGCGCCATATTCCCAAAAAACACGTCCTTCCAAAAGCATTAGGGCTAGTGATGGTGGCTTGATTTTACGCATGTTTTGCACGGAACCCCTGATTATTTTTTCTTCGATATTGGTATATCACTAATTACAATGCCGGTAACAAAAATAGTAAAGGATGAAATTAGAAAGCGCATTCTATTGGGCTTGTCTGTAAGAAATGGAGACCACCTATCTCTTAAGCGGCTAGTTTTCGTAGGCGGCAGGGCATATTACCAAAGGCAGAGCATCTGCGCCTTGGATTGCAGGAGTCATTTATGTATCTATGATTCTCTTAACCGTTTACGCAGAAACAAAATCCTGGCTGCGCCATAAATGCGCTCGTCCAGTATGTTCCAGTCCGGGGTTTGTGGATTTTCGTCAGCTGCACATTCAAAAACTGCTAAAGCATTTTCGCCAAGCCAGCCGCCCCTGACCAGTTCCGCCAGAGCTGTTTCGCCAAGGCCTTTGCCATAGGGCGGGTCGAGAAACACCAGATTAAAAGGCGCGCCCAATGGTGCGGGTTTTTTGCCCAAATCTGTGGCATCGCGCCGGTGAATACGCGTGGCCCCGAACAGGTTTAAGCTTTCGATATTATCGCGTATAACGCCGCGTGCCGGAGCATGGTTTTCCACAAAAAGGCAAAATTCAGCACCTCGCGAAAGCGCCTCAAAGCCCAGGGCACCAGAGCCGGCAAACAAATCAATCACCCGCGCCCCATCCAGCGAACACCAGTCATTATGTTCAAGGATATTGAATATGGCCTCGCGAGTGCGCTGTGCCGTTGGGCGGGTTGTTCGCCCCGGCGGACTTGTCAAAACCCGTCCCCGGTATTCACCACCAGAAATACGCATTATCGTATGCTTGGCAGCATCCCGCCCAATTGCTCTCGTAATTGCTTGGGCCGCACTTCATCAACTGCACCGCGTGCCAGATTGCCCAGAATAAACGGGCCAAAGGATATACGGATCAGGCGATTAACTTTAAGGTCGAGGGTTTCCAGCGCCCGGCGCACCTCGCGGTTTTTTCCTTCTTTTAGGCGCACTTCTATCCAGGCATTATCGCCTTTTATAATTTCAATTTTTGCTTCAATGGGGCCAGAGCGGCGGCCATCCAGCATCACCCCTTTTTGCAGCCGATCCAGACGATCTTGTGTTACCCGGCCCCAGGCGCGTACCCGATAACGTCGTGTCCAGCCGGTTTTGGGCAGCTCCAGTGTCCGTGCCAGTGCGCCATCATTGGTCAGCAGCAATAAACCCTCGGAGTTGAGATCCAGTCGCCCGACCGAGATCACCCGGGGCATGGTTTCTGGTAGGCGGTCAAACACGGTGGGCCGCTCTTTCTCGTCGCTATGGCTGGTGATGAGGCCAGAGGGCTTGTGATAACGCCACAGGCGCGGGGCAGGGGGCGCACCCACGGCCTCACCATCCACGCGGATGTCTTCGCTGCCACTAACCAGAAAGGCCGGGGTGTTCAGGGTCATGGCATTGACGCTAACCCGGCCAGCGCCGATCAGACGCTCTGCTTCACGGCGCGAGGCAATACCCGCCCGCGACAAGTATTTGGCGATGCGCATTTTTTCATCTTGTTTTCTGTCAGCCACTTGACGCTTGCCTTTTCTGGTCTGATTTAGGGTTCAAACTCATTCAGATGCTTGATTTCACGAGGAGAGATTTTTTGACTGAACAGGAGAAAGGGTGCAGGAAATACGGTGTATTTTCAAGAGCTTTCGACGTATTCAGGCGAAAAACAACTCTCCCCTTGCAGGTGCTTATAGGAAACGTCGCCTGTCGAAACCCAGCCTTGCAAAGGACATCAGCCTTTGCTGCATTGGCTTTCTTCCATTCAACATTTCCTATAAGCATGAAATGAAACCATTTGAATCAGTTTGGACCCTAAGGGTTATGGATCAGCTAGAGTTCGATCAACGCTTCATGTCACAAGCCCTTGGCCTCGCGCAAGCCGCAAGTGCGGCTGGCGAGGTGCCAGTGGCGGCTTTATTGGTTGATCCGCAAAGCCAAAAGATCATTGCAAGTGCGGCTAATACCCCCATTGCCAGCCATGACCCCACTGCGCACGCGGAAATTTGTGCCCTGAGTTTGGCGGGTCAGAACATCGGCAATTACCGCCTGAACGGGTTGTGGCTTTATGTAACGCTGGAGCCATGTGCCATGTGCGCCGGGGCCATTGCTCATGCGCGCATTGAACGGCTGATTTTTGGTGCCAGCGATCCCAAGGGCGGTGCAGTGATTTCTGGCACACAGTTTTTTGAGCAACCCAGCTGTCATTGGCGACCGCAAGTTACCGGCGGGATCATGGCCGGAGAAAGCGCAAATTTGCTCAAGTCATTTTTCAGGCAGCGCCGGTCTTAGACAAATAAATCCACCAGAATAATGATTATGCCAATCTGGCCCCCCTGCCAGAGTATTGACCGCAAACCCGGCGGCCCAAAAGCATATGCCGGGATATAAAGGCAGCGTGAGACAAAGAATATCCACGCTCCCCAAATGGCACATTGTCCCTGCGCACCGGCAGCATGCACCACAAACAGGGCAGCAAGAAATTGTGGAAAAATCTCCAGCAGATTTCGATGCGCCCGGACAATACGGCCACTTAGCCCGGTGATCTCTTTTGGTTCATCGCGTGGGCCAGCCACCCAGGCCGGGCCAACCTGCATCAGGGTCAATATGCATTGCATACCGATTTGCACCATTGCCAGTATCAGCGTTGCGACCATAGCCCAAAGATCAGGTGTCATGTCAGCCTCCCGGTTCTGTGATGTTGCTGGACACCGCCGCATCCGGGTGAGACCCTAGCTCAGCAAATAAGGAACGCCAAGATGAGCAATGAGATCATTACCGGCGCCGTCGTTCAGGCAGGTTCCTGCCTTTATGACACAAAGCGCACGGTGCAAAAATTTGAAGACCTGATTGCCGATGCGGCGCGCTTGGGCGCGAAGCTGGTGGTTTTCCCGGAAGGCTTCATAGGGGGTTATCCAAAGGGCGCAGACTTTGGTGCCAGAGTTGGCTCGCGCACGCCGCAAGGCCGCGATGATTATGCACGCTATTATGCCAGCGCCATTACCCTGGATGGCTCGGAAGTCAAGCGCATGAGCAAGGCCATAGCCAAAGCAAACGCCAATGTAATGGTCGGCGTGATCGAACGTAATGGCCATACGCTTTATTGCACGGCGCTTTATTTCGCTGGTGATGGAACACTGATGGGCAAGCACCGCAAATTGATGCCAACCGCTATGGAGCGCCTGATCTGGGGGTTTGGTGATGGTTCCACCATGGCCGTTCAGGATATGGATATTGGCAAGGTTGGCGGGCTGATTTGCTGGGAAAACTATATGCCGCTGGCGCGCACACACCTCTATGCCCAGGGCGTCGAGTTTTATTGCGCACCAACGGTTGATGATCGCCCGGTGTGGACGCCGAGCATGCAGCATATCGCCATTGAGGGGCGGTGCTTCGTCCTCTCGGCGGTACAGCATATGCGCCGATCCGATGCGCCGGATGATTATGTTTGTGCAGACGGGGATGCTCCGGACACCTGCCTTATCAACGGCGGATCGTGCATTGTCTCACCCTTTGGCGAACTGCTCGCCGGGCCGATCTTTGGTGAAGATGTAATCCTCACCGCAGAACTGGACAAGCGCGAAATCACGCGCGGTAAATATGACCTCGACACGGTGGGCCATTACGCCCGGCCCGATGTTTTTTCATTGAGCGTCAACACGAAGATGCAAAGCGTCGTGGAGGAGGATTGAGTAATCAAAATATTGTATATTCTGCTCATGAAGCCGCTACAGTTTTGGTGCAAAAATCCCCACTACAGTTAAGCCGGTTATTTTGCCGGTTTCGTCTACTTTGAAATCGACTTTTGCGCCGTGGGCAATGCCACCTTCCAGCACAAACGTGTTTTCCTGTTTTGGTACCAGTATTCCAGCCTCTTCTGGTTTATCCAATGGGTGCACAAGAGCCATAAATTCACTTTGCTTCACTATGTATAATTTGGCCACGCCGACCAGATCATATTCGCCCAAGTATTTCCCCCATACTTTCCGGTAAAATGCCTTTTTCAAGCGGATATTGCGTTTTGCTGTTGCAATGGCCGGGACAATTTTTTCGAGTATTTCCTTGTTTAGGCTGGTGGGATCATTGCCTTCACTGATACCCCCATTGGTTAAGGTGACAACACCAATTTTAAAATTTGGAACCAGAGTAATATCTGCTGAATATCCCGGAATTCCGCCGCCATGCCCGACCGCATGATAACCGCTAATATTTCTTATGAACCAACCGATACCTACCGCAAAACCAAGAGAGTTTGGTTTGGATATTTCTGGAAACAGATAAACAGGGTGATGCATTTCTCGTAAACTTGAACCACTGAGTATCTGTCCGTCACTTGATGTTCCTTCCCTAAATTGTAGTGAGATGAATTTGGATAAATCATTTACAGAGCTATAGCTCTGCCCAGCTGGCGTTAAAGCGTTCAGATTTATGTTTTCTACGGGAACCTGTTTTCCCGTTGTTACGGTATAACCAACAGCGATTATTTGATTTTCAAAATCAGAAGGTGAGAAAGCTGAATTTACCATCTTTAATGGCTTGAAGATTTTACTTGTTACATATTTTTCATAGGGCATATTAGAAATGGAGGCTAAAACATCGCCCATGACCGAGACACCAAAATTGGAGTAACTCATTGATGTGAAAGATGGATGCTCAAGGTGAATGATGGGGTTTTCAGCATATAACTGCTTGATCGAGGGTATTTTCAAGGTTTGCCAATAATCGCCCCCTTCTGGCGGAAAGCCTGACGTGTGTGAACTTAATTGTCGAAAATTGATCGGTCTGGGATCGGTAAAAGGGGCATCAATATCAACAGGGATGAAGGGGTCAACGGATTGGTCAAGACGCAGTAACCCGGCATCTCTTAATTGCATCAACATTGTTGCAGTAAAAAGTTTCGTAATAGAACCAATACGAAAAACGGTGTTTGAGGTTACAGGCGTTTTGGTCGTCAAAGAGGTGTAGCCAAAACTTTTTGACCAGATAATATCCTGGTCATAAACGATTGCCAGACCTTCGTCTTTGACCAAATGGAGCCATCAAGACCGCTTGCTGACCGTCGCGTGTTAGCGTTGATTAAGAACAACACCTTCTCACCCTCAGACTTCCCCATCAACTCAGCCGGGACATGCAGGCTGAACCCAGAGTTGGCGAGGATGGTTGCGGGTTGGGTGGATTCAAGACTTTTTATTTGATGAGAATACGAAAAGCACCTGTGTTAGTATGAGGTAGCTAGTAACAGAGCGTGCAAAAAATAATGAGCAATAATAAATTTGGATTATCTCGCCGCATTATTGAACAAACTAAAAGGGAGATTCGACAAAGGTGTGGTTTTGGTTGTGTTATATGTGGTCATGCTATTGTCGAATATCACCATCTAAATCCAGGTTTTGCAAATGTGCGAGAGCATGTTGCTGAGGAAATTGTATTGCTATGCCCAAATCATCACACTCTAGCAAATAAACGTATATCTGATGCAGAGATTAGAAATATTGCAAGAAACCCAATGGCCTTGCAAATGGGTTTTGCTCATGACGAATGGCACCTTAGTTCAGAACCTGACATAATCATAGGAACCGTTAAATTTATTAAATCAAGCGTTTTAATTAACTCCCATGGAGCGCCTTTATTTTGGGTTGAGGCTCCAGAGAGTAGATTTGGTCCTATTAGAATTTCAAGTGTAATCAACGACATCACAGGTAAGGAAGTTGTATATATAAATCGCAATGAAATTTTCATTAAATCAAATTTATATGACGTAAGTACTAAAGGATCAAAAACAACAATTCGCCGTAAAAGAGGGGAAATTATATTTGAATTTGAAATCACAGACTCACAGATAAAAATAAATCGTTGGCACAGCATTAGTTATGGCACCCACATCTATGCACATCACAAGACAGGGCTATATATTAATACGATGATGTCTGAGATAACACTGCATAATCAAATTCTTGACGGCTTAAACGGAATAAAAATATGTAGTCGTCCATATTTTAATTTACCACAACAATTTATTGAGGATCAGGGCAAAAAAATTGAAATATTCAATGCTGAAGGTGAAGTGGTTGGTCATAGATTAAGAGATGGAAAAATTTTAAATTCTCATGGTCAATGGATTGGGATTTCAGAAGAAGATAAAGTGTTCGATTTATGGCCTGATAAAGAAAACGAGATTAATTGGAAAAGAAATTTAATCGGAATTCTGGTAGATATGGAGGGTCAGCATAGGCTAGTGATACCTTCAATGTTGGGTGGAGAAAAACCAGTGTTTCGCCATTCAACAAATAGATTTATAAAAAACGACACTCAATATTCGGATAATAGCGCAATGATAAATGATGAACATTTTGGGGCTACATTCCTTGATATAGGGTCCATGAGAAACGGTGCAATTGCTATACCAAGGGATGGTTGGGATGGGAAATTGCATTCGGGAGCCCTAATATGGGCCGGGGAAGAAATGTGACCTTGAATGCTAAGTAACAGCTTGAGTGGCGATGTGTGGTTGATTGCTCCATCTGATTTGAAGAGTTGCTCGGGACAACAGTTAGCAACAACCAATAATTTGGAGATCCCTTATCAAATGACCCTCTATTTATCTACGGACTTAACTATACCCCCTCCGGCTTGACCGGAGGATTCATACAAATTGCCGCGCATGTTGACCGGTATAATGGATTCCCCGGTCGAGCCGGAGAACGACGAAGGAAAGTGTCTCGAAGGTGATGGGTGGGCGTTTACTCCGCTAATGCACTTAGATTGCCTGGGTTGCGAGAAAAGAAGAAAGAGTACCCACCTTTAGTTTCTTCGACTTTTTGGAGAGTTAGTTTTTCACGTAAACTCAAGCGTGCTTTTTGCCCCGGCCCAAACCCGGGTATGGGGCAGATCATCATCAAGCCAATAGGCATCACTGTCGGTGATGACCATGATTTCTTCAAATTTTGTGCCGACACCATTAATGGCAAAGTGCGGTTCCACCGCCCACAAGCCAACCGAGGGCGGGTGATCGGAAGTGCGGGTATGATTCCAGTTTGGCGAATCGTTCTGCAAGCCCTTTTGTGCCAGAAAGCTTTTCCAGAAGAACCAGCTGATTTGTGGCACGGCCATCAATTTATATTCAAGATTGCTCCATGGGCGTGTGGCCATTTTCATAACCCTGTGCCCCATCACCAGACCAATATGCTTGCGATGGCAGTTCTCTGCCCCTAAATCGCGGATCATGTTATCAACGCCGTGCTCTATTTCCTGAAAGCTGACTTCGGCACGAACCTGATCCAGGATATAACGGCGAAAAGGTTCCAGTTTGCGCGTCAGGTCTTGCATAAGCGGGTTCTCACCAAATGCAAACGGCATGGACGTATCAACCAGATAGCCATCATAAATCGGTGCCGCATCAAGGATGACGGCCATGCCGTCCTCCAGCACCCGATCGGTGGCCAGAGCTTCAAATTGACCAAAATCACCCGGATAGGCGGTGCGGTCACCAAACAGTGCAACCGGAACATGAAAATAGGAACGAACGCCCTGGGTGCGAAATGACTGTCGCAAGGCATAGGCCACTTCACGCTCGGTCATGCCAATCTCAAGGGTTTTGCCAATCGCGACCAATGTTGAAAAGCATTGCCGTTGAAGCTCCCGAAATTTTGCAAGTTCGAGATCACTAAAGTTTTTGTATTGCATAATTTTCCCTAAACCGTAGGCAGCACGTAGTCCTTGAATGTCTTGCGCAGATCAAGTTTGGAGATTTTACCCGTCGGGCCGTGGGGGATGTCATCGACAAACACCACATCATCGGGCATCCACCATTTGGCAATTTTACCAACCAGAAAGTCCTTGAAATTCTGTGCGGTCGCAGTTTCACCGTCTTTCAGTACGACGATAAGCAAGGGCCGTTCATCCCATTTGGGGTGAGGCATGCCAATAACGGCACATTCGGCGGCGGCTGGGTGCCCGACAGCCGCATTTTCAAGATCAATGGAGGAAATCCACTCACCGCCGGATTTGATAACATCCTTGGAACGGTCGGTAATTTGCATATAGCCAAGCGGGTCAATGCTGGCCACATCGCCGGTATCAAACCAGCCGTCTTCGTCCAGTATATCACCGCCCTCGCCGCCAAAATAAGCCTTTGAGATCGCCGGGCCGCGTACTTTGAGCGTTCCATAGGCTTGGCCATCGCGGGGCAGGTCAGCGCCCGCATCATCGGTGATTTTCATCTCGACAATCAGTGGTGGTTTGCCTTGTTTAAGGCGATAGGAGAGCTGTTCCTCATAGGGTAAATGCGCAATCTCAGGCTCGATATGCGAAACGGTGCCAAGGGGTGAGGTTTCGGTCATGCCCCAGGCGTGGATGACCTGCACGCCATAATCCTTGTCAAAGGTTTCCATAATGGCGCGGGGGCAGGCCGATCCACCGATCAGCACGCGCGAAAGGTGCGGCAGCTTGTTGCCGCTCTCTTCCAGATAGTTGAGTAGCATCAGCCACACCGTTGGCACGGCGGCGCTAAAGCTGCATTTTTCGCCTTCCAGCAACTCATAAATGGATTTGCCGTCCATCATTGGCCCCGGCATGACCAGTTTCATCCCCGCCATTGGCCCGGTAAAGGTCAGCGCCCAGGCATTGGCATGAAACATCGGCACCACCATCAGGCATACATCCGATCCGGTGGCACCCAGCGCCCCGCCCATGGCTGCGGTCATGCCGATCAACATGTTTGAGCGGTGCGAGTATAAAACACCCTTTGGGTTGCCGGTGGTGCCGGACGTATAACAAAGCCCGCAGGCGGTATTTTCATCAAATCCGCCCCAGTGAACATCTCCATCGCCTTCATCAATCAGGTCTTCATAACATAGGGCGCCGCGCAATGTTGTTTCGGGCATTTCGGCGCGGGCGCACATAATAACAAAATTTTGCACACCGGGCATGGCACTCTGGTTGGTTTCCAGCAGGGAAACAAAGGTCAGATCAAGGAAGATCATCCGGTCATCGGCATGGGTGACGATATATTTTAACTGCTCAGGGAACAGTCGCGGGTTTAGGGTGTGATAAATCGCGCCTATACCGATCAACCCATACCAGGTTTCCAAATGGCGGGCGTTATTCCATGCCATGGTGCCAATGCGATCGCCCAGCTTGATGCCGCGTTTTTGTAAGGCCGATGACAATTTTCTGGCCTGGTCATGCACCTCACCGTAATTGGTGCGGGTGATAGAGCCATCAACCTGACGTGAAACAATCTCGCGCTCTGGATGGTTAATTTTGGCGTGGGTGATGATCTTGTCACACGTTAATGGCCAGTCCTGCATCAAACCTTGCATTGATTATTCCTTGTCTACCCGCTCAATATGATTTCCTAAAGGTATAGCCGTTGCCCTTGTCATTGCGAGTCAAAATTTGTTGCTTTACCGCATTGACTTGACAATATATCAAACAGATATATCATAGTGATATGTCAAGAAAAAGAAAAACTCAATTTGCATTGCTGGGTCTGCTCAGTTGGAAGCCGATGTCCGGCTATGACATCAAGAAGATAGTTGACATTGGGCTATCGCATTTCTGGAATGAAAATTATGGACAAATTTATCCAACACTTGACGCCCTGGTGGAGGATGGGCTGGCCAAAAAGACCGCTGACAAGAATAGTGGAAAACGAAAACGAAATATTTATCAAATCACACCTGCTGGCGTGGACGCTTTTCGTGACTGGCTTGGCAAGCCCGCTGACCCGCCGACTGTGCGCAACGAGTTGCAACTGAAGTTCTTTCTTAGCGGTAAACTACCTTCAAAAATAAGTTTGGAGATCGTCGAGAAATACCGCAAGCAACAACTGGATGTCTTGCAGGAGTATCAAGTATCAGAAGTTGCGTTACGTAAAGGTATTGAAACCGGCGAATACCCTGATGAAGTTCAGGAGATATTTGCCGGCCAGACAACCCGCCAAAACGCACAACAAAAAGCCGCACAATGCAGCATTTTTTTGCTCTCACTACGTCACGGAATTCTGGTTCTTGAAGCCAGATTGAGCTGGTGTGACGAAGTTATATCGCACTTAACTCATGGGGAAACACAATGACAATTTCCACGCCTGTAAAACAGAATCCTAACGCCTTTGGCGTGCGACTCCTTACCAATAAGTGGTTTCAATTACTAGAAATTATTATTGTGTTTTTCCCACCATTGCTGGTCATCATTGGGTATCGAATGATGCATCTTGAAAACCCAATGTTACTGATTGCGGGCGTTTGGTTTTCAAATGTGATTATGCTGTTGCTGGTCTGGATTAGTATAAAGTTGCGCCGCCAGTCGTGGCAGTCAATCGGTTTATATTTTGGTCGACCCAGGTTTTCACAAATTGGCTGGTCAATTTTGAAATCCGTACCAATTTTAGTGTTTGCCATAGCTGCGTTCATCGTTGGTGCCATTGTGATGGCCAATATTGTGGGCATTCAGGCCAGCGCAGACATGACCAAATACAACTATCTAAGTGGTAATATACCGTTGTTACTGATTAGTTTGGCGGGCGTATATATTGCTTCATCTTTTGGTGAAGAAGTGGTCTATCGTGGTTTTCTCATAACCCGATTACAAAACCTGTTCGGTGGGCAAGGCAAAGGCGCATTGTTCATTGTGCTTGTTTTCAGTTCAATTATCTTTGGTTTTGCCCATTTTGAGTGGGGGGCAACGGGAATTGTGCAAACAACTTTTATGGGCGCAGCTTTGGGCGCCTCATTTTTGTGGAACAAGCGCCGCCTATGGTCGTTGGTGTTGGCCCATGGGTATATGGATACGTTGTTGATGGTTCAGCTTTATTTGACGCCATAACCTCTACTGCACCGTCACCGCTGCACTGGTCACGCTGCGCACGGTTCCAGCAGCATCGGTAAAACGCAGAAATACCCGCGCATTTGCCGGATCAAGCGGCACCCCGCCAGAAGCCTGATCGGAAACAAACACGGCAAAAAAAGATGGGCCAACGCCAATGGTCGTATTCACACTGCCTGTTCCAAGTGGAGTAATGCAACTGCCTACTGCATCTGTTTCGCACAATTGCAGCAAGAGCGGCAAAGTTGCAGAGCCTGTATCTGCTGTTACCGTTACCGCCACATCTGCGGAACCGCCCGCATCACCGACACCGATATTGGTGGTCGAAGCGGTCATGAAGCTAATCCCACCCGCTGGGACGGTGATAATGCCATTGGCATCGGGTGTTGCACCAATGGATAAAATATCCGGCACAGGGGCGTTTGCGATAGACAGGAACACGGTATTGACGCCGGATATGGCAGCCACATTGGCATTGTCGCAAACAAAGTTTGGAAATACCGAAACACCGTTACTGGTTGCCGTCGGGGTGAAGGAGAGTATGAAGGAGTTTACGGCACCCGGATCAATCCCAAACAGGGCATTTTGTGGCCCCGTTGGCACGTTTGATGCGTTGGTTAGCTGATAATTGAACGTAACCGGCAGTGTGCCGGGGAGTATTAGTTTACAATTTTGCGCCCGGCTGGCACCGGCATTGACCGCAGAGGCAAAAACCGTAATCGCTGGCCCACCAAGAAATCCCGAGCGGGCAGTTGGCAGTGTTGATGAGAACAGGGTGGTTTCCGGGGCTATGGTCGATCTGCCAAAAACGACATACCCGGACAGATTACTCGCATTGCCAAGGATCAGGTCATTCACGCCGTCACCATTAATGTCGCCGGTGCCGCGTGCTGTATTGCCAGTAACATCCCCTACGGCCCCGTTCAGAACAAAGCCATTATTGCCATCCAGTGATGTCAGTTCAAAAGTGGCAGAAAAAGAACCCGCATGACCAAAAATAATATAGGCCTGCCCGGCATCTGTTTTGCCATCGGGGTCTGCCGCTAGGGCGGTGACAAGCAGATCATCAATGCCATCCCCGTTTACATCGCCAACACCACTGACCTTGAACCCGGAATTGTCATTTTCCACCCGCCCATTGATGGTAAAACCATTGTTGCCGTCCAGTGTTGATACATCCAGACCGGGTGCGAAGGGGCTGGTTTTACCAAAAATAACGAATGATTGACCGGCTTCGGGCCGACCGACAGGGTCGCCCCCTGCCGCGCCAATTATCACATCGTCAATACCGTCATTATTGATATCACCGGCGGCACTGACAGAGCGGCCCAATACGTCCTTGAGAGAAAACCCAGGAATGGTAAATCCGTTACTGCCATCAAGTGCTGACAATTCCAGACTGGTCGGGAAATTACCTTCATGGCCAAACACAACATAGGTGTTCCCTGTGCCTACACCGGGTTCACCCACTTGGGCAAAATTCAAGGTTGGCGCACCAATTATCACATCATCAATGTCGTCGCCATTGACATCGCCTGCACCACTGACCGAAAATCCGGCCCGGCCGTCGTCCTTGAAACCGTGCATGGCAAAGCCATTTTTGCCATCAAGTTTTTCCAGTGGAACCTGCGCCTGAAAATTTCCGCTATGGCCAAACACCACATAGCTGGTACCGGCATCAATAATCCCGCCTGGATCGGCGTCTGGCCCACCGATAATCAAATCGTCAAAACCGTCATTGTTTATATCGCCAGCGGCGCTGACCGATCGTCCGGAAATCCCTCGAGACGTTGTTCCGGGCATAGAAAACCCATTACTGCCATCAAGATCAGACAATTCCAGCACCGGCGCGAACTGGCCTGCATGACCGAACACCACATAGCTGGTCCCTGCCGATCTTTTCACCCCGACATCGGAGAAGATCGCACTGATTATCAGATCATCAACGCCATCACCGTTGATATCACCGGCGGCGCTGGACGCAATCCCCAAAGTATCGCCAGTACTTACGCCATAAATGACAAAACCATCTGTGCCATCAAGTATAACGTCACCATTGCCAAGCCTTAACACCAGAGCAGGATCAAAACCACCTGGTTTCCCGAAAACTACATAGCCGCCACCGACGCTGCTATTGTCACTGGGGCCACCAAATGGATGAGCGACAATGAAATCATCAATACCATCATTATTAATATCGCCAATAATCGCGACCGACCCGGCTCCTGAATTAAAATTAGCTCTGATGGAGAAACCATTGGTGCCATTAAGATTGCCAAGTTCAAGTTGGGCAGGAAATACATCCTGCGCCAGTGTTTTTGGTGCAAGAACTGCCAAAATCAGCACCACAACAGTATTTTTGAAAAAGATCATAAAATTGATATAGTCCAGCTTCCCAAGCATTATGAACCTTTGGCAATACTGTGCATTTATTTTCAAAAGAGTATTAGCATAAAAAATATGGCAAAAACAAGATTATCAACCAATTTGGCATAAACAACATGATGCCATGCACCAATAAGGGGCAGGAAAAACATCTATATCTCAAGGATACAGGCTTTGCACAGTCCATGGCTTGTCGGAATTTTCTCTTTTGAACACCATCCGGTCATGCAATCTGAATGGCCGGTCGCGCCAGAACTCTATCTGTGTTGGAGAGAGCCGATAGCCAGACCAGTGCGGCGGGCGTGGCACTTTGCCAAGGCCGAATTTTGCTGCCTTTGCCGCCACGCGTTTTTCCAGGGCAAAGCGGCTTTCCAGTTCCTGGGATTGTTTGGACGCCCAGGCACCAATGCGGCTGTCTCTTGCGCGGCTGGCAAAGTATTCATCGGCCTCCGTCTCGCTCACGGTGCTAACCGGGCCGCGTAACCGCACTTGGCGGCGGATGCTTTTCCAGTGAAACACCAGGGCCGCCTTCGGGTTGGCGGCTAATTCTTCACCCTTGGCGCTTAATGTATTGGTGTAAAAAACAAAGCCTGTTTCATCAAAATCTTTAAGCAAAACCATGCGTGCATCGGGCATACCGTCACTGTCTACTGTTGCCAGGCACATGGCGTTGGGGTCATTGGGTTCTTTTTTGCGGGCCATGGTCATCCAGTCTGCAAACAGCACAAACGGGTCTTTGCGGGCAAACAGATCGCCTGGTTCATCATCGGCATGGTCGTGGTAGTCCGGGCCGGGCGGTATCAGGGGCTTATTGTTCATGCGTTTTCATCCTCGTCTGACGGCTTTGTTTACGTCTCAATCATTCATCGGCATTAGCCTTTTGTCCATGAATGATTCGATGTCTGATTATTATGCTGTTTTAGGCCTACCTAAAGGTGCCAGTACAGAGGATGTGCGGGCCGCCTATCGTCGTCTGGCAAAACAGTTTCATCCCGATGCCAAAGGCGGTGATGCAAACCGCTTTCACACAATCACACATGCCTATGAAGGTTTGCGCGAAACAATCAGCAAACCAATATCTGGTTCACGGCGCACTCTGGTTTCCGGGTTTTGGAAAGCGGCCAAGGCAAAACCGGCAAAACCGCAAGAGGGTGCGCACGTAGAAGCCGTTTTGCGTCTTAGCCTTGAAGATGCGCTGTCCGGGGCGGTTCGGCGTGTTACCTTGCCAGGGGGCAGGGGGCTGGACGTGCGATGCCCGGCAGGTTGCACCAGTAATGATGTCATTCGTCTAAAAGGTGCAGGCGATGCGGGCCGGGATGGCGGCAAAGCCGGGGATGCGCTGATTACAATCCAGCTATTGGCCCATAAGCGTGCGATACTTAAAGGGCGCGATTTGCACTTACCACTCTGGCTAGATCTGGCACAATTGCGCGCCGGAGGAAAGGTCGAGGTCAGCACCCCGCACGGCCCCATAAAGGTCTCTGTTCCCCCGTTATCCAGCGCCGGTCAGAGCTTGCGCTTGAAAAGCCTTGGCCTTCCTGCTTATGGAAAAAACGTGGCCGGGCATTTGTTTTTTACCTTGAAGGCACGAGCCAATCCCGGTTTTGCCAGCGCGCTTGGCCGTTTTAGCCGCATTTGGGCCAATCCTTTGCGCTCTCCGGTACAGCCCGAGGCTTGAGGCTGTGGGCATACGCGTTACTGTGTAGCCATGTCACATAACACCTTCGGGAAACTTTTCAGATTTACCAGCTGGGGCGAAAGCCACGGCCCGGCCATTGGCGTTGTCATTGATGGTTGTCCACCGGGCTATTTGCTGACCGAGGACATTATCCAGCCGTTTCTTAACGCCCGCAAACCCGGCACTTCCCGTCATGTCACCCAGCGCCGCGAGGATGACAAGGTCAAAATCCTTTCCGGTGTGTTTGAAAATCGCACCACCGGCGCACCGATCAGCCTGCTGATTGAAAACACCGATGCGCGTTCCAGAGATTATAGTGATATTGCCGAGCAATACCGTCCCGGCCATGCTGACTATGTTTACGATGCCAAATACGGCTTTCGTGATTATCGCGGCGGCGGGCGGGCTTCGGCGCGTGAAACCGCCGTGCGGGTGGCCGCCGGTGCGGTGGCCCGGCAAATTCTGGGCGATGAGATACGCATTGCCGGGGCATTGGTGCAAATTGGCGAATACCCGGTAGAGCGATCCGACTGGCGTTGGGAAGAGGCGGCAAACAATGCGCTTTGTTGCCCCAGTGCAGCTACCCTGCCCAAATGGGAGGCCTTGCTGGATGAAACCCGTAAAGCCGGTTCATCCCTTGGCGCCATTGTCGAAATTGTGGCAAGCGGCGTACCTGCTGGCTGGGGCGCACCGGTTTATGGCAAGCTGGATGCAGATCTGGCCAGCGCCATGATGTCGATCCCTGCGGCCAAGGGGGTGGAGATCGGCGCGGGCTTTGGTGCGGTGCGTCTAAGCGGCGAGCAAAATGCCGACGAAATGCGCAAGGGCGAGAATGGCCCGGTGTTTCTGTCCAATAATAATGGCGGGGTGCTGGGCGGTATATCATCGGGGCAGGATATTGTAGTGCGTACCGCGTTCAAACCCACCTCGTCCATTTTAACGCCGGGCCAAAGTATCAACCGCAAGGGCGAGGAGGTGGAAGTGCAAACCAAAGGTCGCCATGACCCCTGCGTTGGCGTTCGCGCCGCCCCCATTGCCGAGGCCATGCTGGCCTGTGTTCTGGTCGATCACAAGCTGCGCCATCGCGGGCAATGCGGGTAGGCGGCCATGGCAGATGGGTGAGTAATCCATCCTTCGACAGGCTCAGGATGAGGGGAAATATAACAACCTCACATAAAGCCTCATCCTGAACTTGTCGAAGGATGAGAACAGAATAATGCCACCACCACACCTTACGCGGGCAGTGCGAAAACCAGTCACAAAATTGTGTTTGTCCCCCCCCGCAAATGTGGTAGTTTTCTTGAATTAGTGGGGTTTTAATCATGAATACACGTGTTTTTGTTCTTTGTCTGTGGTTGATAGGCGGCGGTTCGGCGCTGGCTGATCCACTATTGGTTTCATCAACCCTGCCAACGGCACGATCCGTGGCCATTGGCGCAACAGCCACATATTTTGCCACCGTTATCAATGCTGGCGATATGGAGGCGCAAAACTGTTTTATAGAGAAATTCAGCCAAAACCTGGCACAGGCCAAATTTTTCCCAGGCGGGTTTTCTTACCAGACAGTTGATGCCACCAACACGGTCACCGGCACGCCAGATACGCCAGTCAACATACCCGCTGGTGGTATACAGGGCTTTGTTTTTGCCTTGACGTCCAATGCGGCTTTTGCCGGGGTTGTGCAATTACGCTTTCGTTGTGATGGCGGGTTTGAGGCATCCTCACAACCGGGAATAAATGATGTGTTCCTGACCGCAGCCACACCGGCCAAGGCCGACCCTATCGCCATATTGGCAACACCGTCGGCGGATGGCGCTTTGCGTATCGGTGCGGCGGGGGGCATAGAAGCCGCTGGTGGTTCAGTGGTCAATAATGAGGGCACTGATACGGTGTTGACGGTAACGCCGCGCTTTTCCTTTGCGCCACCTACGGTGAATTTAAGCATTTGTGAAACCGGTGCCGGTGGTGTGTGTATGGCGGCGCCAACTCCCAGTGTGAATATGACGGTTGGGGCGGTCGGCAAGACCTTTACTGTCCTCGCCGATGCCAATGATGCTTTTGGCATTGGTTTTCTGCCGCAACTCACACGCCTGAATGTGGATTTTGCCGATGCCAGTGGTGCGGTTCTGGGCGGAACCTCTGTTGCACTGACGGCGCCGAAACCCATACTGATACCCAAGCCGAATTTCCCCGCCGGATATTATCGCGGCCAGTTGCGCTATAATAATGATACGTTTGCCGGGCAGATACAAAATATGTACACCCTGATCGACACTGATGGGGCTGTTTACGGGGTTTTTGAGTGGACAATAGACGGGTTGCCGAATTTTCGCCGGGCCAGTCAGGCTTTTGTCGGCAATGGCACCTGGACGCAAACTACCCAAAGTCAAAATTTCAAGAGCAAGGACGCTCCTGCCAAGCCTGAAAATCTGGATGCGTTGAACAGAATTCTTACTGGCGATTTTGAGATTATGAAGCAGGCCAGTTCCGACGATATGACTATATCTGATGTTAGTTTGGACACCGGCACTTTCACTTCGGCAGTGATTGGGGATCCTTCAAATTCTACCAGGCCTGGGACGGTGTTAAACGTTCTTTATGAAGCTATGCTCGCCCTTAGTCAGTCTCAATCAAATGCAAAGATAGACATTAACAATGGAACTGCCAGACCCGCTGCCCTTGCCGATGCCAGTTACACCTTAATTGACCCGGTGCTGGAAGGGCCACTGGATCCGGTAACTTCTGAAAGGGCAGTGGGGTTTTTCGGCTCCATTACTATTGCCGGAACCGCGCTGACCACTCAGATTACCTATAATGGTCAGCAAACCTGCGATCTTTCTGGCACCATTGGTGCGAAAATCAACGAAAGCAATATCTATCGTTTGCCCAGTATCAATGTAATGACTTGTGCCACGGATCGCATGATCGATGCGCCCGGCGAGTATGAAGGCTTTTTGGTGCTCAACGAGGTCAACCCGGCAGCGCCTGGCGATAATGCAAGGCTGATCCTGCTCAAAAAAGATCGCGCCTTTGGCTTTGCGCTTCTTGGTACCAGGGACTGATTTTGCGATGCCGGCTTTCATCGTCATTGCCACAAACTATCCCCCCATCGACCCCACCACAATATATTGTGGTGGGGTCACTTCCCCCGCAAGCGGGGGAAGAAAGCAAATATTATTTTACCTTTCCTCCCCTGTTTACGGGGGAGGTGTCTGCGTAGCAGACGGAGGGGGTATGACACCCCTCCCTTTACCCCAACAGAAGCTGACAAGTGCTTTCAGCTTCCGTTCAGGCTGATTCATCTAGTCTTTCCTCATCGCCTCAAACGAGCGAATAAACAAAGGAGAGAACATTATGCGTAAAGCACTCATCACCGCACTGGCGCTTGGCGCGTCACTCACCCTTCCCGCCGCAGCATTTGCGGATCACAATAATTCACGCGGTCAATACCGCTGCAAGAGCGATAGCGACGATCAGGTCGTCGGCGCCCTCATCGGCGGTGTCCTTGGTGGCCTTCTGGGCAGCGAAATTGCTGGCCGGGGTGATCGTACCGAAGGTGCTGTTGCCGGTGCCGTTCTTGGCGGTGTCCTGGGCGCGGTTGTTACCGATGGCGAGGACTGTAACCGTGGTCGCAAGGTCAAAAATGGCAAGCGTCGTTATAAAAACACCCGTGGGTATGGCAATAACAATGGCTATAATAACGGTTACAACAACGCTGGCTACGGCTACAATAATGGCAACGGCTATAATGACCCTTATGCTAACCAAAACCGCCGCTATCGTAAAAATGAACGCCGTGCACGCCGTAACGCACGTCGAAATGAGCAACGTTATAATCAGCGCAATAACCAGCGTAATAGTCAACGCTATGGCCAGCGCAACAATCAGCGCAGCGGTTTCTGGAATGAACAGCTTGAAGGTGGATACCAGCAGGGCGCGACGTATAATACCGGCTATTATAATACCGGAGCTTACCAGCGCGAGAAATGCCGTTATCGCGATGTCACCACCAATTATTCCAATGGTCGTCAGCGCACCAAACAGGTCAAAGAATGTCGGGGTGTGAACGGCAACTGGATCCGTAGATAAGCTCACACGATCCGCGCTTGCAGCCCTTCGGGGGGACGCACGCGGCCAGGGCGGTGGCCAGCGAAAGCTGGCCACCGTTTTCTTTTGGCAAGCGACATCTGGCCATCGGTTTGTATTCAAGTCTGGACGGTAATCATCAGGCATGGCAGGAAAGATTTGTTTTTTTCTGCTGAGTGAAATTGACATGCTCTCATTATTTGAATTGTTCAAAGTCGGCCTTGGGCCGTCCAGTTCGCATACCACCGGGCCGATGAAGGCCGCCTTGCGTTTCACGCAGTTTTTGGCGGTGCAGCCCGGCGGGGACAAGACGGCAAACCTTGATGTGCGGCTCTATGGTTCGCTGGCCCTGACCGGGGCAGGGCACCATACTGATCGGGCGATATTGCTGGGTTTGTCAGGAAAAAAACCTGAAACGCTTGATCCAAAAGAGGCCGATACGATCATTGAAACCATTACCAAGAATGGACTATTGGCACTGGGTAGCGGCGGGACAATACACTTTAATGCCTTAAAAAGTATCAAATTTGAAGGCCATATCAGTCTGCCATTTCATACCAATGCCATGCGTTTTAATGCCTTTGATGCGCAGGGCGATTTAATTGCCAGCCGGATTTATTATTCGGTGGGCGGCGGGTTTGTCGTCGATGAGGACGAAGCCGGGCGTAACGCCCCTGATGTAGTTGGTATGATACCGGTTCACGAGTTCACCAGCGCCCGGGAACTGTTACAAATAGCCGATGCGTCGGGGCTAAGCATTGGCGACCTGATGCTGGAAAATGAATGTGCAAACAAGCCACGCACAGAGGTGTTGTCCGGACTTGATGAGATATGGATGCATATGGGCGCCTGTATGGAGCATGGTCTGGCGCGTGAAGGCTTGCTGCCAGGCATGCTGAAAGTCCGCCGTCGTGCGCCTGATCTTTACGCCAAGCTGAAACAGCGTGACCCACAGCCAAAACAATCATGCGAGCGATCCGACTGGGTCAATTTGTGGGCCATGGCGGTGAACGAGGAAAATGCCTCTGGCGGGCGGGTAGTAACCGCACCAACTAATGGTGCTGCCGGGGTGTTGCCGGCGGTTATCAATTATTATTTGCATTTTGTCGAAGGTGCCGATGCCCAAGGCGTGCGCACTTTCCTGCTAACCGCCGCCGCCATTGGCTGTTTATACAAGCGCAATGCGTCAATTTCCGGTGCAGAAGTTGGTTGTCAAGGTGAGGTTGGCGTGGCCTGTTCCATGGCTGCGGGGGCGCTGGCGGCGGTGCTGGGCGGCTCTAATGCACAGGTGGAGAACGCCGCCGAAATTGGTATGGAGCATAATCTGGGCATGACTTGCGATCCTGTGGGGGGGCTGGTGCAAATTCCCTGCATTGAACGCAACGCCTTTGGTGCTGCAATGGCTATTCAGGCGGCGCGCCTCTCCATGTTGGGTGATGGTCAGCACGCCATTAGCCTTGATGAAGTTATCAAAACCATGTTTGAGACTGGCCGCGATATGAGTAGCAAATACAAGGAAACCTCGCAAGGCGGGTTGGCGGTCAATATCGTCGAATGCTAGACTAGAGCATTTCCGGTTTAGTTTGATCCATATCCGCTTGCGGCAAAGAAGTTTGCACATTCCTGTTTTGAGAACAGTTCAAGGACTTTTCCGGCACTCTTCCAAACGGCATCCACAGTTCTGGGGGCCAGTCGTTTCATG